>CAIJRN010000033.1 GCA_903823115.1 uncultured cyanobacterium | reverse complement strand
GGCGGCGGCGGCTACGGCGGCGGCGGCGGTGGTGGTGGTGGCTACGGTGGTGGTGGCGGCGGTGGCCGCGGCCGCTACTGAATCCATTGCTTTGATGGTCGGAATCAGCCTGAAGGCTGATTCCTTGGCAACCGTCCCCTGATCGGGGACGGTTTTTTTGTTGGCAAGCCAGGCCGCTGGTCACGCGTGGAGATTGCCTGCTCAGGCCAGATGTCGTGCCTGCCTGCCTGGTCGGGCGATGATCGCCTCGGCAACGACGTTGGCCTCGGCAACCCAGTGGCTGCTGGTACAGCCAAAAGCAGCCCCAGGGGGCTGTTGGAAGACTGCTGCTGCGGTTGGACCTGGGGATCTCAGCACCAGCAGCGGCGGCACTGTTGGGTTGCTACGCAAGCCCGCATCAAGCACGGTTGTACTGCCGAAACCGGCGGCTCAGGGGAGTTGCTGGCGCGCTGTGGATGTCAGGCGAGGGAGGCCTTGTGCTGTTCCCATTCACGCCGAAACAGCAGGAAAAGATACTCGGGAGATTTGTAGCTCTTGGGCAGACTGTTATGCAGAATCTCAAGCCTGTCCCAGCAGACGGTGCGCTGAATCTGCTTGAGGGTGCAACCTTCGCGCAGGAGCAAACGCATCGCTTTGCAGTACATCGGATATTTAGCTTCCAGTTGACCGATGGTGAGGCCAGGGGTTGTTGATTCTGTTGTCATGTCATTGCTCGCTGGGATAAGGGCATGATCCAATGTCTCTAGCTCGGATGTAACGGCTCGGATGCGCCTGCTTCTCTGAAACGACGTCCATGCAACGGGTTGGATGCCTGCGCCGGTATGTGTCGGGTCGCATGGTGCCTGGCGCGGGGTGCCGCCAAGGGTCGCTTTGGTGCTGCTCTGCCCTGATTCGCAGCGGGCATGGCTTTTATCCTAGATGCCGGTTGAGCCCGCCCAGCGCTGACTGCACTAGAACGGTGCCTGGATCTGGGCTGGTCGCGTGGATACGGCAGGGAATCTGGCTGTGCTGAGCATCGTGGTGATGTTGATGATCGTGATCATGATGGCCTCAAAAAATTAACCCGACTGCTGCCTGGGTTGAAGCGGAGACTGTCTAGGTGCTCAGTCGGGTCTTGCGCTCAGGCAGCAGGCCGTCGGCTGTGGTCAGGCGACCAGCCTGTTGATTCCAGAGGATGTAGTTGAAGCAACTGGGTATATCGCGAAGACTCAATTGGGTGATGCCGGTCAGCATCTGGCTGTTCTGTTTCTGGCAGTCCCTCAATCTGTAGTTAGGGATTGCTGCGCAGAGATGGTGGATGGCGTGGCAGCCGATATCAGCTGAAAACCAGTCCAGGATGGCCGGAAGCCGGAGATCACTGGTGCCCTCCAGCGTGCCCTCCATCGCATCCCAGTCGGCGTTGCTGTGGGCATAGGAGCCCGGGAAGTTGTGTTGGACGAAGAAGATGCAGATGAAAATTGCGGCTCCGCAGGTCATCACGGGTGCATAGATCAGCCAGAAGTTGCCGGCTCCTGCGACGGTTGCCATCAGCCACCACAGGGCAACCACCGCCAGATTGTTGAGCAGCAGATCAACGGCTTCCTCCGGACTGTGCCAGAAGCGGCTCTTGTGCCTGGCCAGCAACTCGCTCCAGGGAGTCTGGGGATTGGCCTGCAGCTGCTCGATGGCGTCCGGAATGAAGCCCCAGAGGCCAAGCAGCAGCTCCACCCGAGGCTTGATCACCAGATAGAAGAAGCCCCCGGGGAACAGCATCAGCGGATGCCGCAACCAGCGATACAGCCGCTGGGCTCCGGGTTTCATCTGCTGATAGCGCTCCACGCTCACCAGAGCAGAGGGCCCCTTGTAGCGCTCCCAGTTGCCGTTGTGGCGATGGTGAAACTCATGGCCCCGCGACCAGGGCAGCTGGGGGATGGCCGCCACGACGCCCAGCAGGAAGCCCAGCCAACGGTTGGCCTGGCGGCTGCGGAACAGCGAATAATGGCCGCAGTCGTGCATCAGCGAGAAGCAGCGCGCCAGGAACAGCACCATCAGGGCCAGCACCGGTGGCAGGAGCCAGGGGGCCGCATGCAGGCTCCACAGCGCCAGCCACCACAGGGCTGCGTAGGGCACCAGGGTGTTGACGAGCTGCCAGGCTCCGATCCAGTCGGAGCTGGCCATGTACGGCTTGAGCTCGAAATCGTTGCGAACGACTGCGGATCTGCTCGGCACTGGGCCATCATCACCTCCTGGGGAGGCGATGGGGCTCAGGAGAGCGGGCTGGGCCGGTCCATGGGTCAAGGAAGCCGTCCAGGAGAAGATCCCAACTTAGTCCGGTCTCGACGTCGCTGGTTGGCCCGGGCCCTGTTGGCCCTCGTCGGCGCCGCCCTGCCCGGGGCCTCAGGCTTCCGGATAGAGCAGTTCGGCCAGTTCCTCGGGATCGACGTCGTAGACGCGGGCGAGGGTGGTCTCGATCGCGCTGGTCACCACATCGGGCAGGAAGCGCATGGCATTGATGGCGTCATCGGCGATCTCTTCGGTGAGCAGGGTTTCCCCCCCCAGCTTCTCGTCGTTGATCACCGCCATCACCCAGCTCTGATAAGCGGTGACGAGGTCGTTGAACTCGAGCTCCGGGTCGTTCAGGTCCAGGGCCATCGGGGCTGTCCAGGAGGATGTCTCTGCAGTTTGCCCGTTGCCGCCGCCGGCGGCTGGTGCGTGCTTTCTCCATGACAGATCCCGCCGCCCTCCAGGCCACCCTGGTGGACTTCGCCATCACCGAGCTGGTGCGCCAGCACCGCGACAGTTTCCCGCCCCTGTGGACCGCCGGGAGCTGGGCCAAGCTGCTGATCTGGCTGGCCCTCAACTGCGGCTGCAGCAGCGATCCGGCGGCGCTGGAAGCCTTCGCCCAGGCCCTTGGCCCGGCCCTGACCCGGCGCATGCGCCGCGTGTACTTCGAGCGCGAGCTGCCCGATCTCAACCTGCAACTGATGGCTGATCCGGCGGAACAGCAGGTGCTGGCTCTGCCGATCGATTCCCTGCTCGCCAGCGCCGCCCCCGATCCCGAGCAGGTGGCCCAGGCTCTGGAGCGGGTGGGTCTGGCCGATCGGGTTCTGGCCGATCGCCATCGCTGGCAGTCGCACGAGGCCCTGTTGTCGCTGCCCTGGGCTGATCCGGCGCCGTCTTCTCCGGGCGCCTGAGGCGGGGGCTGATGGCCCGGGCTGATGGAGGTTTCGGCTGGGTTCGCCGGGAAGCGCCACTTAGGCTTGGCCTGGGATTGGGTTGGCGGATGCGGTTGATCGGCGGCTACCAGAACGCCGGCTATGCGGCCCTGGCCGACGGCGTCATGGCGTTTTTTGATCGCCGCCAGGATCTGCAGCGCCGCGGAGTGGCCTTCGGGGGCACGGGCGTCACGGGGGGGGCTGGCGATGAGCGCGGCCTCGACAAGGTTTCGACGGACATCAGCCTGGTGGCGATCGACCGTTCCGATCCCGAGGCCTATGCCCTGGCGGAGGTGATCGTGCGTGGCGTCACCGCAGGCCTGAATCGCTACCTGCAGGAGCGCCCCATGCTGCGGCAGTGCGCTCCGGAGCAGGCCCTGTTCGTCAATCCGATCTTCAATCTGCAGCGCTATGCGCCGGGTGAAGGATTCAGGAGCTGGCACTGCGACTGGACCACGAGTGAGGAGGCCACCGAACCGATCCGCCGGGTGCTGGCCTGGATTCTCTATTGCAATGACCTGGCGGAGGGGGGCACGGAGTTCCATTGGCAGGAGCACCACGAGCAGGCCGAGCGGGGCAAGCTGCTGATCTTTCCGGCCGGGCTCTCCCACATTCACCGGGGCCGGGTGAACCACGAGCACAGCAAGACGATTGCCACCGGCTGGATCAATGCCGGTCGGCCTGAGGCCTATCTGGCAAGGCTGGCTCGCGGCTGAGGCTCGCCCCACACCCTCTCAGCTTCTGGGCCTGGGATGCTCCAGATTGGGCTCGTGAGCCTGTGGCGGCCAGGTCATCGCATATTCCACCTGTTGGGGGAAAGGAATCTCGATCTGGTGCTCCTGGAAGGTCTGCCAGATGGCCTGGTTCACATCACTGCAGATCGTCACGTTGTCCATCGGGTTGGCGATCCAGAAGCGCAGGGCGTAGTTGATGGCGAAGTCGCCGTAGCTGAGCAGCAGCGCCTTGGGGGCGGGCTGCTTGAGCACCAGTGGCACCTGCAGGGCCGTGGCCTCCAGCAGGGCGATCACGGTGGCGGGATCGTGGTGATAGGCGGCCCCGACATTCACCTGGCTGCGCCGCATGCGATCGCTGGCGGTGTAGCTGGTTGCCGCTTCGGTGAAGAACGTCTGATTGGGAATCAGCAATTCGGCGTTGTCGCGGTCGCGCCAGAGCAGCGTCGCCCTCAGGCCCAGCTTGCGCACCTCGCAGGAATCGCCATCCAGCATCAGCACCTCGCCAGGGCGCACGGAGCCTTCAAACAGCAGCCAGATGCCACTGATGAAGTTGGAAAAGACCTCCTTGATGCCGAAGCCCAGGCCCACCGACAGGCCGCCGGCGATCGCCAGCAAGGCCGTGCTGTTGAGCCCCAGCTGAAAGCAGACAGCCGTGATCCCCAGACCCACCACGGCGTAGCTCAGGATGATTTCCAGAGCCTTGCGGCTGCCATCGCTGATGCCGATCAGGCGATGCAGCAACCAGGCCAGGGCGGCGGCCGGCGGTCCGGAGGCCACCAGCAGCCCATAGATCACCAGCACGGCCGTGCTGATGTTGCCGATGGTGAGCGCAATGCCGAACAGTTTGCCGATGCCGATCACGGCCAGGTCCCGGCTGCTGTCCAGTTGATTGATCAGGGCCAGGATTGCCAGCAGGAGATAGAGAGGGCGAAAAATCCGGCTGAACAGCTGTTGCACCCGTTGCTCTGGCAGCCAGCGCAGGAACGGCATCCTCAGCAGATCCAGCAGGGTCCAGCCCAGCCAGCTCAGGCCCAGGAACTGCAGCAGACCGGCCGGGATGCTGCGGTTCTGCAGCGCCAGACTGAGCAGGAGCGTCGCCACGCTGCCCAGCAGGGGAGCCACGGCCCGGGGCCAGCGCCGCAGCCAGCGCCGCGTCCAGTGCAGCTGCAGGCCCAGCAGCACCGCGGCCAGAAGCAGGAGTTGAAGCTGAATCGAGCCGCGCTCGAGGTAGCCCAGCCAGCCCAGAATCTCGGCGATGAGTTCTCTCATCGCCGCTTCTGCAGAATGGTCACGAACGCTTCCGTGGCGGCCTCGGGTTCGATGACCCCGAAGACCAGGGGCACCAGCACCGCCTCCAGCTCTTTCACCCTGGGATCGCCGAGTTGGAACCAGCGCACCAGCGCTTCGCTGCTTTCTCCTCGCTGCCTGGCTCCCACCATCGTGGCCAGAACCTGGGAGCTCTGCACCGGCACATTCACGTAGCGGTTGGCCGGCAGGAAGCTGCGGTTGTCAAGCGTCAGCGTCTTCTGCACCAGGGGCTTGAGGCTGTACCGGGCCAGGGCGATGGCCATGGCCCGTTGATGTCGGCTGGAGTTGCGGCCCAGGGCCAGCACCCGCAGGTTGTTCAACGGCGAAGCCCGCTGCCCCTCGCCATCGGGCAGGGTGGAAATGCCCAGATGGGATCCGAGCGAGCGCCGCAGCCCATCGAGATCGGAACTCTGGCAACTGATCCAGTCGAGGGAGCCGGCGGCGAGGCGTTGGCGCAGGGAGGCCTGGTCGCCCAGAAAGGTCACCCGCTGCTGGTTGTTGGCCTCCTGCAGCCAGCGCAGCCAGCGCACGAGGCCCTGCTTCTGTTCGGGGCTGGGCTGCAGGCCTCGGGCGGCGGCGTTGATCCCTGGGAGTCCGCCCAGGCTGCCGGCGCTCCAGAGCAGGCCGCCCAGTTCCAGGGAAAGCCCGACTTGCGTTCCTGTGGCGGTCTGAGCCAGCAGCTCCTTCAGGGTGGCTGGCGGCGTCGGGACGCGGCGGCGATCGAAGCAGGCCAGCTGGGTGAAGAGCACCAGCGGTTGGCCGGCCTGGTGGCCATGGGAATCGATGACCTGATCGAGCAGGGCGGGATCGATCTGATTCCGTTCCTCCTGATCCAGGGGCATCGCCGACACCAGCCCTTGCTGCAGCAGCGCGTTGGCGAGGTCGGCGGAGGTGAGGATCAGGTCGGGTCCCAGGCCACTGGCGTTGCGCCTCCGGATCTGTTCGCGCAGCTCGGTTTCGGGATACAGGGCCGTCTGCACCAGCACATTCGGGTGAAGCCTGCCGAACTCGTGCACGAATTGTCGGATGTGGCTGGCGAAGCTGTCCGCCGTGTCACGGTCGAGGAGGTGACCTTCCTGGAGGCCCACGGCCACGTAAACCACCACAGGCAGTTGACGCCGCAGCTCCGCGCAGCCCCCCAAGCTGAAGCCTGCCGTCAGGGCTCCGAACAGCCCCAGCAGCCAGCCCAGCGGGCGTTGAAATCGGCCTCGGTGGCTGTTGTTCAGAACCTTGGAGTCCTGTGGTCCGTGGCCATCATCCCCGGCCAGGCCCCCCCGGCCAGGGCCCCCTGGCCAGGGCCTAGCTGGCAGCACGACCTCACGCTTCAGCCGCTGCCGGGGCCGATGTTCAGGCTTCTTGCTGTTCCCAGGTCTTCAGCACCCAGGCGATCTCGCCGTGGTCCCAGCCGCAGTTGTCGAACAGGCGCACGGCCAGCTCGTCGTCGGCGGCCAGCAGGCGCTGGGCGAAATCCTTCACCAGGGCGGCGGAGCTGAGCTCAAAACCGGCCGCCTCGGCCACCGCTGCCACGCCGGCCGCGTTGGTGACCGGCTTCATCGCCTGCTGGAGTTCCGCTTCGCTGCGCAGACGCAGCAGAAACTCATTGACATTGGCGTGATTCTCCTGGGGCGTCGTCATGGGCTGATGATGGATAGTTTTGATTCACGCTCCTGAGAAGCGACTGGCTCCCTGGGAGGGTGCGGGCCATTCAGGGGGGGGACTGTCACCCTATGCAGAAGCGGGGGGAAAGTAGCGCTCATCACGCTGATCTGTGTTCTCCGTAACATGAGCCGGTGTTGGGGAGTGCTGACCGGCCTGGGTCAGGGGACCACCTGTGGCGGTGCGTGTTTGATTGTCATCCCCGATCTTCGATCGCACCGTTGTCGTCCTTGCCCTCGATCTTCAGGCATCCATCGCACCGCCGCCGCTTACGGCTATTGGTCCGTGTGCTGTTGATCGTCACGGGCCTGTCGCTGCTCAAGCTCCTTGTTCACCAGTTCGACCTGGAGGTGATCACGGTCAATCCGCTGTTTTCGGCCCTGGTGGCTTCCACCGTGTTTCTGCTGGGCTTTTTGCTCAACGGCGTCCTCACGGATTTCAAGGACAGTGAGAAACTCCCCGGCGAACTTGCTTCGGCTCTGGAGGCCCTGGGCCTGGAGATTCATGGCATTCCCGCCCACCATCATGGAGCCGATGTGACGGTTCCGTTGGCCGCCGTTGCCGATCTGGCCCAGGGAATTCTGGCCTGGGTCCGCCAGCGACTCGGCACCGAAGAGTTGATGTTCATGTACAGGAGTTGTCATGGCCATGTTGTTGGCGCCGCCGTGCTGCTGCGAGGTGAATCGACCCTGCAGGGACGGCTGATGGCTGAGATGGCTTCGGTGCTGCGCAGCCTCAACCGGGTCGAAACGATCCGTGAAACCTCCTTCGTGCCGCTGGTGTACTGGTTGGCCAATGCCGGCGCCGCCCTGCTCTGTGGCGGGCTGGTGCTGATGAAAGGTTCCTCGGTGAGCGAGTCAATTTTCTTCCTGTTTGTGATTGCCTTCCTGTTGATTTTTCTGCTGAATCTGATCAGCGATATCGACAACCCCTTTGGTTTTTCTGATCCCAACTCGGCGGAGGATGTCAGCCTTGATGTCTTGCAGGCGGCGGCATCCCGCCTTCAATCACTGTCGGAAATGCTCCATCCCATCCGCCTGTAGTCCGGCGTATCGGCCTGGCACCAGTCCTCGGGACCGCAGGGTTCGCCACCCGGCGCCACCGCTTTGAGACGATGGGGCCGCGCCTGAGCCCCCGCCGTGTCCGACGTTCTGCCTACGCCTGCGGCCCCTGAAGGTCTTGCCAAGACCTACGACCCGGCCGGCACCGAGGCCCGCTGGCAGGCCGCCTGGGAGGCAAGCGGCGCCTTCCATCCCGATCCGGCGGCAGCGGGGGAACCGTTCGCCGTGGTGATCCCACCGCCGAATGTCACCGGCAGCCTGCACATGGGCCATGCCTTCAACACAGCCCTGATCGACACGGTGGTGCGGTTTCAGCGCCTGCAGGGCAAGAACGTGCTGTGCCTGCCCGGCACCGACCATGCCTCGATCGCTGTGCAGACCCTGCTGGAGAAGCAGCTCAAGGCCGAAGGCACCAGCAAGGATCACCTCGGTCGCGATGCCTTCTTTGAGCGCGCCTGGGCCTGGAAGGCCGAGAGCGGCGGCACGATCGTCGGCCAGTTGCGGCGCCTGGGCTATTCCGTCGACTGGCAGCGGGAGCGCTTCACCCTCGATCCCGGCCTCAACAAGGCGGTGGTCGAGGCCTTTGTGCGCCTGCATGAGCAGGGGCTGATCTACCGGGGCGAATACCTGGTGAACTGGTGCCCCGCCTCCGGTTCGGCGGTGAGCGATCTGGAGGTGGAGATGAAGGAGGTGGACGGCTCCCTCTGGCATCTGCGCTATCCGCTCACGCCCTTGGCGGCGGACGCCTCACCTGCGGCTCCGGCCGCCGACGAGCACCCGATCGATCACCTGGTGGTGGCCACCACCCGCCCGGAAACGATGCTGGGCGACACCGCCGTGGCCGTGAATCCGGCCGATCCCCGCTACGCCCATCTGGTGGGCCGCAGCATCACCCTGCCCCTGGTGGGCCGCCAGATTCCGATCGTGGCCGACGAGCACGTCGATCCGGCCTTCGGCACGGGCTGCGTCAAGGTCACCCCCGCCCACGACCCCAACGACTTCGCGATCGGGCAGCGCCACGGCCTGCCCCAGATCACGGTGATGGCCAAGGACGGCACGATGAACGCCGCCGCCGGCCGCTTCGCCGGCCTGGATCGCTTCGAGGCCCGCCAGCAGGTGGTGGCGGCGATGGCGGCCGAGGGGCTGCTGGTGAAAACCGAGCCCCATCGCCACAGCGTGCCCTATTCCGATCGCGGCAAGGTGCCGGTGGAGCCGCTGCTCTCGACCCAGTGGTTCGTGCAGGCCGAGCCGTTGGCCGCCCGCTGCCGCGAGGCGCTGGAGCGGGGTGAGCCCCGCTTCGTGCCGGAGCGCTGGAGCAAGGTCTATCGCGACTGGCTCACCGACATCCGCGACTGGTGCATCAGCCGCCAGCTCTGGTGGGGCCATCGCATCCCCGCCTGGTTCGTGGTCAGCGAAACCGGCGGCGTGATCAGCGAGGCCACGCCCTATGTGGTGGCCCGCGATGAGGCCGAGGCCTGGGAGAAGGCGCAGGCGCTGTTCGGCTCAGGCGCTCAGCTGGAGCAGGACCCGGACGTGCTCGACACCTGGTTCTCCAGCGGTCTCTGGCCCTTCTCCACCCTCGGCTGGCCCGATCCCGAGGCGGCCGATCTGGCCACCTGGTATCCCACCAGCGTGCTGGTGACCGGCTTCGACATCATCTTCTTCTGGGTGGCCCGCATGACGATGCTGGCCGGCGCCTTTCTGCAGGAGAGCGATGCCGATGGCGTTGAACGGCCCAGCGGCGGCCGCGACAGCTGGATGCCGTTCCGGGATGTCTACATCCACGGCCTGGTGCGCGATGAGAACAACCGCAAGATGAGCAAATCGGCAGGCAACGGCATCGATCCCCTGCTGCTGATCGAGCGCTATGGCGCCGACGCCCTGCGCTTCGCCCTGGTGCGTGAGGTGGCCGGCGCCGGCCAGGACATCCGCCTCGACTACGACCGCCAATCCGACACCTCCGCCACGGTGGAGGCCGCGCGCAACTTCGCCAACAAGCTGTTCAATGCCACCCGCTTCGCCCTGATGAATCTCGGCGGTGAAACGCCCGCCTCCCTGGGTGAGCCGCAGTTGGCCGAACTCGAGAGCGAGGACCGCTGGATCCTCTCGCGCCTGGCGCGTACCAGCAGCCAGGCCGCCGAGCTTTACGGCAGCTATCGCCTCGGTGAAGCCGCCAAGCTGCTCTATGAGTTCGCCTGGAACGATCTCTGCGATCAGTACATCGAATGGGCCAAGCCGCGCCTGTTCGG
>CAIJRN010000032.1 GCA_903823115.1 uncultured cyanobacterium | reverse complement strand
GCTCCTCACCGCCGGCCCGCAGCTTCAACTCCTCGCGCAGCTCATCGAGCTGCATCAGCTCCTGCACCTGCCGGCCCAGGGTGATCTCCTGCTCATGGCTGAGCAGCGGCACCCGGCCGATGTCCCGCAGGTAGGAACGCAGCAGATCGGTGGTGGGAGCCAGGGCCGAAGCGGATGCGGCGATGGGGATCGAAGGCATCGTTCCGAGTTACGAAACCATAATGTTTCGCAAAGGTACCATGATTTGACGGGCTGGTTCCGCCCCCGTGCAGCCGCCCTGGCCTTGGACGTCCTGCCGACGCGTCTCGGAGCAGCCAGTCGGCCCGGGCTTCGGCAGCCCTGAGCGGCTGACGGGCTGCCTGAGCGAGAGAATGGGGCGGCACCATGCCTGAAGGCGATGGCCAGGGAGCGCCTGCAGAAATTGATGGCCGCTGCGGGGTTCTGCTCCAGGCGTCGCGGCGAGGAGCTGCTGCGCCAGGGGCGGGTGCGGGTCAACGGCCTGCCGGTCAACCTGGGCGATCAGGCCGATCTGAGCGCGGACCGCATCGAAATCGATGGCCGGCCGCTCGCCCCCCCTGCCGCCGCGCTCACCCTGCTGCTCAACAAGCCGCTGGGGGTGCTGAGCACCTGCCATGACCCCCACGGCCGCACCACGGTCATCGATCTGCTGCCCGCCGAACTGCGCCGGGGCCTGGGGTTGCACCCGGTGGGCCGGCTGGATGCCGACAGCCGCGGCGCCCTGCTGCTCAGCAACGACGGCGACCTGACCCTGCGGCTGACCCATCCCCGCTACGGCCACAGCCGCACCTACCGAACCTGGGTGCGGGGCCGGCCGGAGCGGCCGGTGCTGGACCAGTGGCGCGCCGGCGTGCCCCTCGATGGCGAAGCCAGTCAATCGGTGCAACTGTCCGTGCTGGAGCACGACGGCGACGCCACGCTGCTGGAGCTGGTGCTGCGGGAGGGTCGCAATCGCCAGATCCGGCGCACCGCCGGCCTGCTGGGCCACCCGGTCCTGGATCTGCAACGGATCGCCATTGGCCCCCTGGCCCTGGCGGACCTGCCGGAAGGGCGCTGGCGGCGGCTGCAGGCCGGCGAGCTCGTCCACGAAGATGGCAACGCTCCCGACATCGGGCGGGTCCACCGCTCCTGAGCGTGCCTGCTCCCCCTACCTTGCCCCTGCCTGCAGCAGCATCCCAGCTGCCCAGACCACGCCTGTTGCAGCGCCTGCGCCAGGCCCTGCGCCACCGCTCCCCTGCCAAGGTCGGAGGGCAGCCGTCCCTGGCCCAGGATCCCCTCCAGAACGCCGGTCTGCTGTTGCGCCAGGCGCGGGAGAGCAGGGGCCTGGGGCTGCGTCAGCTGGCCATGGAAACCCGCATCAGCACGCCGGTGCTGGAGGCCCTGGAGCGCGGCTGGCGCGAGCGGTTGCCGGAGCCGGCCTACCTGCGCACGATGCTGCCCCTGCTGGAACATCGCCTGGAGCTGGCCCCCGACAGCCTGATCGGGGCCCTGCCGTCAGCGCGGGCGATCAACCTGCCGGGCCACAAGCCGGAAAGCCTGCTGCTGCGCTTCACGCCGGGCTCCATCGATGTCTTCACCACCTGGCAGGGCACCTTGCTCTACGGCCTGGTGACCCTGGGCCTGATCTACGCCCTCAACCTGCAGCAACGGCAGCTCGCCCGCCAGGGCCTGCTCAGCACCACACCGATCGCCCCCCTCGAGGCCAGCCGTGACAGCCAACCCCGCCAGGAGGGCAGCCTGCTGACGGCCTACCCCGATCTGGCTCCGCTGAAACGGGCCTCCCGGGGCCAGGCCCTGGGCCGCCTGCGCCAGGAGAGTCAGGGTCCTGAATCTGACCTCTCCCTGGGCCGATTGAACCTGGAGCTGAGCGCCCCCAGCCGGGTGGAACTCCACAGTGAGCGCAGCGGCACCACCAACCTCACTCAGGTCAGCGGTGCCCTCAGCCTGCCGGTGTTGCCGCCCTTCCAATTGCGACTGGAGCCAGCCCCGACCAACGCGACTGCGGTGCGCTGGAACGGCCGGCCCCTGCCCGCCGCCAAGGCGCAGAACGGGTCGGGCAGCTTCCGTTACCCGACGCCACGGCCATAGCGGCCGGCCATGGCGCCATAGCCGTGGACTGCCCCTTCCAGCTCTGAGATCGGGCCCAGCAACCGCCAGCTCCAGTTACCCGCCAGCGTGCCGGGGGTGTTGAAGCGAGCCCGGTCATCGAGATGCAGCAGATCCTGCAGGGGCACCACTGCCAGCTCGGCCCTGGAGGCCAGCGCCAGTTCCAGCAGCTGCCAGCTGGGGGAGGTCACCGGATGGCCCACCAAGCTGCCGATGCGGCCGCGAGCCTCCTCGTTGAGGCTCTGCCACCAGCCCTCGGTGGTGGCATTGTCGTGGGTGCCGGTGTAGACGACCCAGCGCTCGCCTTGGTAGTTGGCGGGCAGATAGGCGTTGTCCTCATTGCCATCGAAGGCGAAATGCAGGATCTTCATGCCCGGAAGCAGGAAGTGATCCCGCAGATGCTCCACCCCTGGTGTGATCACGCCCAGATCCTCAGCGATCAACGGCAGGCGGCCATCGGGCAGCAGGCGGCCCTGGCGCCGGCAGCGCCGCTGGAGCCTGGCCAACAGGGCCGAGCCCGGCGACGGACACCAGCGGCCGTGCTCCGCCGTGCCATCGGCACCCGGCACGCTCCAGTAGGAGTCCAGAGCCCGGAAATGATCAAGCCGCAGCAGATCAAAGAGCTCCAGCTGCAACTCCAGTCGCTTCAACCACCAGCGGAAGCCGCTGAGCCGATGGCGCCACCAGCGGTAGACAGGGGTTCCCCAGAGCTGGCCGGTGGCGGCGAAGTAATCGGGGGGCACGCCACTCTGTTGGAGCAGCTGGCCGTCGAGACCCAGGGAGAAGAGCTGGCGCCGGCACCAGACATCAACGCTGTCGTGGGCCACATAGAAGGGCAGATCACCCAGCAGCCTCAGGCCTCCGGCCCGCGCCCGCCGCTGCAGCTGGGCCCACTGCTGGCGCAGCTGCCATTGCAGCAGGGCCTCATCCAGCAATTCCTCCCCGTGCTCGGCCGCCAGCTGACGCAGGGCCCGGCCCTGGCGCTGGGCCAGGGGGCCGGGCCACTCCCACCAGGGCCTGCCCTGCTGCAGACGGCGCAGCACCATGAAGCAGCAGTGATCCTCCAGCCAGAAGGCCTGGGAGCGCCGCCAGCGTGCAAAGGCCTGCTGGCGCTCCAGGGGCTGTTCGCTCCAATGACGCCCGAGCGACACCGCCACCGCCGCCGCCCTTGCGGAGGCCGTCGCCGGGTCCAGGCGATCGAAACCACCACCCGGCAGCATCCGGTGATCGGCAGCGCTGATCAGGCCGTCGGCCAGCAGGTCATCGGCATCGATCAACCAGGGATTGAGAGCCGAACCGCTGGGTGAGCTGTAGGGGGAGCCGGTGCCATCGGTGGGGGCCAGGGGCAGCAGCTGCCACACCCCCACGCCCTGACGCACCAGCAGATCGATCCAGTCGCGGGCGGCGGCGCCGAAGCTGCCGCAGGCCGCCGTGCCGGGAAGGGAGGTGAGGTGCAGCAGCACGCCGCAACTGCGGTCGGAGCCGCTCATGAGGCGGGCAGCCGATAACGGCTGATGATCCGGCGGGCAAAGGCAGGGATGTGGCGCTCCGCCATGGCGGGGTGGTGGCGGCGCACCCACAGCGCATTACGGGTGAAGTGGGAATCGATTGAGAAGCGCCCGTACTCCAGGCCCTTGGGGCCCACCCGTTGCACCAGCCAGCCCACCATTTCCGCCAGCCACATCGGCAGGCGCAGGGCCTTGTCATAGGCCTCGATGCCCTGCTGCACCGCCTGGCGCCGGTTGCCGCTGCTGGTCACCGGCGCCACTTCGAGTTCGTCTTCCACCAGGGCGAGCAGCTCGGCACCGGTGTCATTGCGCACCGTGATCCACTGGCGACCGAAGCCGGCACCCATGTAGCCCACGACCAGATCGGCACCGGCGTTGGTGTAGTCAAAGCAGCTCAGACAACTGGGGGCGAACACATCCTTCAGTTTCGGGGTGTCGAGACCGAAGAAGGGCACGGTCTCTTCGTGGCCGTCCTGATGACGGAAGTGGATGCGGAAGTCCTGCATGAACTCGTAGTGCACCACCGTGGCCGGCGAATCACTGGCACTCTCGAGAAAAGTCTGCAGGCCCTGGCGGGAGACGTTATCCACACAGGGCAGGCCAAGCACATACAGCTTGTCCAGCGGCAGGCTGTCCTGCACCGCCCGCAGCGCCTGGATCTGGCAACCCACACCGATCACCAGCAGCCGCCGGATACCACTGCCAGGCAATTGCTCGAGCACCTTCAGATTCGGGCTGAGGGTGGGCTTGTTGACGCGGGCGGCCAGCACCTGCTCGGGTGTTCGCGCCAGAACGGGCACGGGAGTGAAGCGATCCTCCTCGCTCTGCTGCACGCAGAGCACGGCATCGACCAGGCCGGTTTCCAGGGCCCGCACGCCGATGCGCGAGACGATGCCCGTCCACTGGGCCCCGGGAATCGGCGCTTGCAGGCGGGCGCTGAGCATGCGCTGCTGCACCCCGAAATAGAGCTCGTCTTCGTTGTCAAGGTCACGGCTGCGGCCGTGGGCCCGCTGCTCCATCAGCTCGAAACGCTGCTCCAGAAAAGCGCAGGCACCACGCACGTAGGCCACCCAGCGGCTGTCACAGAGCCCGCACTGGCTACAGAGATCCCTGGCGGGGTAGACGCTGCCAGGTGCCAGCGGCCGGGCCCGGTCATGGGGGGCGAGCCGCTCGCCTGAGCGCAGCGGCAGTGGCTCGGGATCGACCCCTGGAGCGCCCTGAGGGGGGTTGGCTGGGCTCGCGGGCTGGGCGGCAGTCAAGCGATGCGGGGCTGGTTCCTGCCGCTCAAGCTATCGGTCACCATCCCCGCCCGAGCCGGCTGCAATCGTCCCTCGGGCGCAAGTGGGCGAGAGTGGGTTGACATCCGCCTCTTCAACGGCCCGATGCCAGCTCGCCGGGATCCTCCATCCCCCCCATCGTCTCAGCCCTCCGGC
Organism: uncultured cyanobacterium; assembly: GCA_903823115.1. Taxonomy (GTDB): domain Bacteria; phylum Cyanobacteriota; class Cyanobacteriia; order PCC-6307; family Cyanobiaceae; genus Cyanobium. The sequence continues at coordinate 28,443 of CAIJRN010000032.1, read as the reverse complement.
CAGGGTCAGCCAGCCTCCCGGCACTCCCAGCGGCGCGGCCGCGACGAGCAGCCCAGATCCCAGCGCCAGCGGCCCCGGCTGAGGCTGCCGCAGCTGACCATGAGCCAGATGATCAGCGGCACCCTGGTGGCGCTCGGTGCACTCGCGGGGACCACGGCCCTGGGTGTGATCTGGCATCCCCAGGACAAGGCCCTTCAACCCAAGGCCGATCTCACCCCCGCCAGCCTGGCGGAAAAACCCCGGCGACCGATCACCCTGCTGGTGATCGGCAGCGACAGCGACCAGCTCGGCGATGCCAGCAACGGAGCAGCACCCGCAGGCCCGGCCAATGCCGACGCCCTGCTGTTGATCCGGGTCGATCCCAAGGGTCCGCTGCAGGTGCTCAACCTGCCCAGGGAACTGGCGGTGACCATCCCGGGCAGCAGCCAACCGATCGCCCTGGGCGAGCTGTACCGGCGCGGTGGGGTGGCCCTGACCGCCGGGGCCGTGCGGGAACTCACCGGCCTGGAGCCGCCCCGACCCGACCGCTACCTGGTGCTGCCCCGTGGTGCCCTGCGGGATCTGATCAACGGCATCGGCGGACTGGAAATCGATCCGCCCCGCACGATGCGGTATCAGGACAAAGCCCAGAAGCTGAAGATCGACCTCCAGGGTGGACTGCAGGACCTGGGCGGCGCCCAGGTGGAGCAGCTGGTGCGCTTTCAGGAAAAATGGCTGGGTGAGTCCGGCCGCCGCCTCGACCACCAAGCGGTGGAAGCGGCGCTGTATGAACGCCTGCGCCAGCCGGAGCAACTGGCCAGCTTGGACTATCTGCTGCAGAGGCTGCAAAGCAAGGTCGACACCAACCTCAGCCCACGGGAGGCCCTCAGCCTGCTGGCGGCCGGCCTGGACAGCGATCGTCCGCTCCAATTCGCCAGCCTGCCCCTGGATCCGGCCAAGCCCAGCCACGGCAAACTGCGTCAGCTCAGCAAGGACGCGACCAAGCCGATCTGGAGCAACAACTGAAGCGGGCCAGCCACCAACGGAGCTCAGCCCAGATCGAGGAGCTGCCAGCGCAGGGCCAGCACCGCCGCCAGGGCCGCCTCCGGTTCAGCCCCGCCATCACCGCCATCGCCGCCGCGGCCAACCCCAGCGGCGATCCCCAGCCAGGGCAAACCATCGCCGCGCCGCGCCGCCCGATCCCAGGCACCACCCCATTGCACCAACCCCAGCAGCGGCACCCCCCAGCGCTGCAGCAAGGCTGTTCCGGCGGCCGGCCAGCCACAGGCCAGCTGGTCAGCGCCGATCACCAGCACACAGGGCTGACGCCAGGCTCCCAGCGCCTCGACCCAGCTGCCCCCGACCGGCAGCGCCAGGCCGGGATCCATCTCCAGCGCCACCAGCCCGCCAGGGCCATTTGACCCGCGAGGAGCAGCGGCCAAGACCTCGATGGCAGCCACCTCGCCGTCTGCGGTCTCGCCGTCTGCGGCCTTGCCATCCGCAGCAGCCCGCAAGGCCGTCAGGGCGGCGTTGGGATCAGACAACGGGCTCAGGCGCTGTGTCGGCACCGCGAGCAGCGTGGCCAGCCGTTGCGCCACCGCCTGAAGGGGCGGCAATCCCCCGGCTGCCACAGGCCCAGCCAGTCCGAAACCCACCAGAACCAGAGCCCGTTCTGACGGAGCCAGACCTCTGGAGGTCGGCTGATGCTCCGCCCTGGAATCTGAAGCCGTCATCGCAGATGGTGCCTGGAGGGCCGACACGCTTCTACCATCAGGACTGCGCAGGACCGCTCACCACGCCGTGACCAGTTTCTCGACCACGGCCCCCACCCAACGGCTGGAACCGAGCGGGGTTCCTGCCCAGGCCCAGCAGGACAACCGCCGGTTGCGGTTGTTCAGTGGCAACTCCAACCCAGAGCTGGCCCGGGAAATCGGCGCCTATCTGGGCGTCCCTGATGGCCCCAGGGTGATCAAGCGCTTCGCCGACGGCGAGCTCTACATCCAGATCCAGGAGTCGATCCGTGGCTGCGACGTCTTCCTGATTCAGCCCACCTGTGCGCCGGTCAACGACCACCTGATGGAGCTGCTGATCATGGTGGATGCCTGCCGGCGGGCCTCCGCCCGGCAGATCACCGCCGTGGTGCCCTACTACGGCTACGCCCGGGCCGACCGCAAGACCGCGGGCCGCGAATCGATCACCGCCAAGCTGGTGGCCAACCTGCTGGTCAAGTCCGGAGTGGACCGGGTGCTGGCCATGGACCTGCATTCCTCCCAGATCCAGGGCTACTTCGACATTCCCTGCGATCACATCTACGGCTCGCCGGTGCTGGTGGACTATCTGCGCACCCGCAACCTCGGCGAAGTGGTGGTGGTCTCCCCCGATGTTGGCGGCGTGGCCCGGGCGCGGGCCTTCGCCAAACAGATGAACGACGCCCCCCTGGCGATCATCGACAAGCGCCGCTCCGGCCACAACGTGGCCGAAAGTCTCACCGTGATCGGCGATGTCGCCGGCAAGACCGCCGTCCTGATCGACGACATGATCGACACCGGCGGCACCATCTGTGCCGGCGCCCGGCTGCTGCGCCAACGGGGCGCCGCCCGGGTGCTGTGCTGCGCCACCCATGCGGTGTTCTCGCCACCGGCCAGCGAGCGCCTCTCCGAACCGGGCCTGTTCGAGGAGGTGGTCGTCACCAACAGCATCCCCCTCGGACCCGATCGCCATTTCCCCCAGCTGCAGGTGCTCTCGGTGGCGAACATGCTGGGCGAAGCGATCTGGCGCATTCACCAGGAGAGCTCGGTGAGCTCGATGTTCCGCTGAAGCCCAGGCCGCTGCCCGACTCACACCGCATCGGCCCCGTGGCGTTGCCGCTGGCTTCCCCTCTGGGAAGGATGGCAGGCTGAGGGACTCTGGAGTCCTGATGGCACCGGCTCCGTCCAGGTTCAGCCAGGCTCCGGCAGCGACGATCCAGCCCCGGATCCTGCCCGCCGACGCCGTCTACGCACCGCTCTCCAGCCCCTCGATCCCCAAGCTGCCCCTGTCATGGCCCGTTTCCGTCCCGCCACGACTGAGAGACCCTCGACGGCACCCCTGGCACCCCTGACACGCCGGGCCCACCTCAAGCGCCGCTTGCCCCTTGGACTCACCCTGCTGCTGACGGGAGTCCTGCAGCTCGCCGGAGCTCTGCCAGGCCGGGCCCTGCCGCCAGGGGGCCTCAACCGCCTGCCCCAGCCCCTCGGGCGCCGGGTGGGGGTCTGGCTGACCAACAGCCCCAGCCCGCTGTACTACGACCCGCAGCGGATCGAGATCGCGGTGCAACAGCTCTCGGAAACGGGCTTCAACACCCTCTATCCCAATGTCTGGAGCCGGGGCACCACCTTCCATCGCAGTCGCCATGCGCCGCTGGAACCGGCACTGGCGGCCGTGAACCCCGATCTCGATCCGATCTGCCGGCTGACCCGGGCTGCCCAGCGCCGCGGCATGCAGGTGATCCCCTGGTTCGAATACGGCCTGATGGAGCCGGCCGATGCCGAGGTGGTGCGTCAGCACCCGGAGTGGGTGCTGCGCCGCGCCGATGGCAGCAGCCTCTATGCCCTGCACGGCGCCAGCCTGCAGAGCTCACCGCTGAAGGATCTGCGGGTGTGGCTGAATCCGGCCCATCCAGGGGTGAGGGCCCGCTTCATCGGCCTGATCACCGAGATCGTGCAGCGCTGCGGCGTTGATGGCATCCAGCTGGATGACCACTTCGCCTGGCCGGTGGAGCTGGGCTACGACGACTACACCCGCAATCTCTACTTGAGCCAGACCGGCCGCGAACCCCCCGCCAGCTTCACGGACCGCGCCTGGATGCGCTGGCGGCGCCAGCAGCTCACCGGCCTGCTGCGGGAGCTGCGGGGCGGCCTGCAGCAGGCCTCCGGAGCAAAGCGCACCGTGATCAGCCTCTCTCCGGGTCCCTTTCGCTTCGCCTACAACCAGTGGCTGCAGGACTGGGAGCTGTGGGCCCTGGGGGAACTGGTCGACGATCTGGTGGTTCAGAACTATGCCTATTCCGTCAAGGGATTCGCCAAAGATCTCGACCAACCGGCCCTGCTCAAGGCCCGCGGCTGGGGCATGCCGGTGGAAATCGGCATCCTGGCCGGCTTCGGCGGCCGCACGCCGGACATGGCCACCATCAGCGAGAAAGTGCGCCTCGCGGCCGACCGGGGCCATGGCGTGATCTATTTCTACTGGGAGGGACTCTGGGGTCAGTTCGCTGGCCCCGAAGGCGGTGCCTACCGCAAGGAGGCCTTCGCCTCGCTCCATCGCCAGACCTTCGGGCCAGAGCGCAGCGGCCAGGCCTTCAGCCTGCCGGCACGCAGCACTCCCGGCCGCCTGCAACCACCACCACCCTTGCCCTGAACCGCTCAGTGGCCACCATTGGCCTTGAATTTTCCCAGCCCTGTTTCACAGCCCTCGGCGGTGGGAAAGATCATGTATTCAAATTTCGGCACCAGATAACAGGACTGGGCATCGATGCCGCTGTCGTAGGCATTGGGCACCTCTCGGCAGCGGGAGCAATAGGGCAGCACCGCCGGCGTGATCTCCCGGCAGCTGGAGCGATCCGGATGGCGCCAGTCAAAGCCCCAGCCGGGGCGAAGCCGGGAGGGCGGCACTGCCGCCTCGGCCAGGGCTGCCAGGGGCATCAACCCATGGCCCAAGGCGAGCAACCCCCCAACCAGCAGGAGCCGAACCAAGCGAAGAGGGGTTTTTAGCAATGAATCTGTTTGCCAGGAATGCATCTGTATCGATTCTGGCCATGACGGCATGGTGCTGCGTTCTGCAGCATTGCAAAGCCAGGCTCCCTGGGGCTCAGCCCAGGCACTGCTCCACCACCTCGCGGGTGTTGGTGGAAAGCTGGGCAGCGGCCAGCTGCTCGAGGGCCCCATGCATGGCCTGGCTTCGCTGAGATCCATAGCTGCGCCAGCGGCTGAACACCTTGGCCAGGCGGGAGGCGGTGATCGGATTGCGGCCATCGAGCCAGGCGATCTGCTCGGCCATGAAGCGATAGCCGCGGCCATCGGCCGCGTGGAAGACAAGCGGGTTACCGGCCAGACCGCCCAGCACCGCCCGCACCGAATTGGGGGCATTGGGATCAAAACGCGGATGAGCCAGCAACTGGGCCACCCGCTCGAGTCCATCGCTGAACGGGGCTGCGGCCTCCAGGGCAAACCAGGCATCGAGGATCACCGGTTTGTCCTGCCAGCGCTGGTAGAACGCCGCCATCGCCTCAGCGCGCGCCACACCCTGCTGGTTCTGCAGGGCCCGCAGACCGGCACGGGCCAGGGTCATCGAACCACCGTCAACCGCGGCCCGGGCTGAGGCGATCGCCGCCGGATCCCCCGCCGCCGCCCGCCAGCTCCAGATCAGACCGGTGAGCATGCGATCGCCCAGGCCCTCCGGCCAGGCCAGGGGCCACTGGGGGGTGCAGCGCTCCAGGGCCGCCTGCAGCGGCTCGGCCAGGGCGCTGCCAAAACGAAGCTCCAGGCTGCGCAGCGCCAGGAACAGCGCCGGCGGATCGGGCTCGGCCATGGCGTCCTCCAGCTCCGCCAATCCGGGCAGGGCCATCAGGGCACAACGGCTGGACTCCGACAGGCTGGGATCGGCCAGGATGCGACCACAGGCCTCGATCAACTGCTCATCGAGCTGCTTGAGGTGGGGATCGCCCGGTGCCTCTTCCGAGCTGATCACCCTGGCCAGCACCGCCTGACGCAGCAGGGTCTGGCCGGCATCCCAGCGGGCGAAGGGGTCGCTGTCACAGGCAAAGAGATGCACCAGTTCGCTGGTGGGCCGGCCCATCTCCAGCTTCACCGGCGCCGAGAAATGGCGCAGCAGCGACAGGGCCGGCGGATGGGGATGGGGGGGGAGGCCCTCGAAACGCAGGTGATGCTCGGCCCGATCCAGCACCAGCAACCGGCTGCCGCCCCCCCAGCCCGAGGGCAACAGGGGCAGGTGGCGATGGCCGCCGGCCTCGCTCGTCAGGCGCAGGGGCAGGGCCTCGCCGGCCTGGCCGACCAGGCCGATGGCCAGGGGAATCACCAGGGGTTGCTTGAGGCTCTGGCCGGGGGTGGCAGGGGTGCTCTGACGGATGGTGAGCTCCAGGACTCCGGCCTGGCCATCCCAGTGACGCTGCACCTGCAGGACCGGCGTGCCGGCCTGGTGGTACCAGCGGCGGAATTCGGCAAAGTCAAAGGGAGGTGGCGACAACCTGCCATCGAGGCCCCGGGCTGCCCAGCTGGCTTCGGCCGCCTCCCGCATCGCCTCGAGGAACTCATCACAGGTGGCGGCGGTGCCGTCATGGCGTTTCACATACAGCGCCATGCCCCTGAAAAAGGTTTCCTCACCCAGCAGGGTGTGGAGCATGCGAATCAGTTCCGAACCCTTTTCATAGATGGTGGTGGTATAGAAGTTATCAATAGCCTGATACTGATCCGGCTGCACTGGATGGGCCGTAGGCCCCGCATCCTCGCGAAACTGCGTATTGCGCAACATCGCCACATTCTCAATCCGATTCAACGACTGGCCGTGCAGATCAGCGCTGAAACATTGATCCCGAAAAACCGTCAATCCCTCCTTGAGCGAGAGCTGAAACCAATCGCGACAGGTGATGCGATTGCCGGTCCAATTGTGAAAATATTCATGGGCAATCACACTCTCGATCCGCTCCAGCTCGCCGTCAGTGGCGGTGGCCGCATCGGCGAGCACCAGCTTGGAGTTGAAGATATTGAGGCTCTTGTTCTCCATGGCGCCCATATTGAAATGGCGCACGGCGACGATATTAAATTCATCGAGATCGTATTCCAGGCCATAGACCCGTTCATCCCAGGCCATGCTGCGCTTCAGCGAGGCCATCGCATGGGCGGTGTAGGCCCGATCGCCTGGTTCCACATGGATGCGCAGCTTCACCTGCCGGCCACTGGCCGTGGTGAAGCTGTCGCTCACCTCCTCCAATCGACCCGCCACCAGGGCGAACAGGTAGGAGGGCTTGGGGAAGGGATCGTCCCAGACGGCGTAATGGCGCGCCGGCTGGGCAGCGGCACCGGAGGCAGGGGCACCGGAGGCAGCGGCACCGGAGGCGGAGTCGCCATCGGGCTCCAGCTCACCGGTTTCCAGACAGTTGCCGTTGCAGAGCAACACCGGGAAGGGCCGGCGATCAGCCTCGATGCGCACGCGGAAGCGACTGAGCAGATCGGGCCGGTCCGGGTGGAAGGTGATGCGCCGGAAGCCCTCCGCCTCGCACTGGGTGGTGACCATGCCACCACTGGCATAGAGCCCCTCAAGCGCGGTGTTGCTGTACGGATTGATCCGTACCTCACTGTTGAGCACAAACGGCCCCTCAGGCGGCTGGTGAATCACCAGGCCATCGGGGCTGAGACTGAAGCCAGCCGCAGGCAGGGGAGCCCCGTCCAGAGACAGGGCCTGCAGCTCCAGATCCACCCCTTGGAGCTCCAGCGGCCCCGGAGCCAGGCGGGCGTCGGGGCCGGAGGCGGCGGGGTTGGGAACGAAGGCCAGCCGCGCCGACACCTGGGCATGGTCTGCGAAGAGGCGCACCGTCAGGTCGGTGCGCTCCAGCAGATAGGCCGCCGGCCGGTAGTCAGAGAGACGCACGACGGCCATGGGAGAGACGCTCTACTTGGTGGCGGGAGGAGCCGGTGGTTGAGCTGGTTTCTTACTCAAGGCCTCCTGGACCTTTTTAGCCACCTCAGGCGGCACCTGCTTGGGGCAGATTTCATAGGCGCCGATCACGGCGGAGTTGATCGATCCTTTGCGCAGCTCCTCAAGGGTGAGTGGCTTGGCGCCGACCTGCTGGATCAGGCCCTGATGCTGGCCGAGGATCAACTGGGCGATGGTTTCGCCGGCGATGCCCACCGCCTTGTCGAAGTCGATGCCCGCCGAGCGGGAGATGCAGGCGTTGACGGCGGCAATGCGGGTGTAGAGATTCATCTCCGCAGGGGTGGCTGGAGCGGCAAGGGCTGCAGCGGGGGCCAGCAGCAGGGGCATGACCAGCAGAGGAGCCGCCAGGAGGGCCCTGGTGCGGCGAGACAGGGAAGCCAAGAGCAAGGTGGGATCCGGACAACGCCATGTTCTCGCATGGGCGGCAGCTCTGCCCGTCCCCCCTGCCCCTTTCAGGACGGTTCCTGCAGCGGCGCACCAGGCCCTTCGGCCCGGATTTCGTGGTGCACCTCCGCCAGCTCCAGCTCACCGTTGCACCAGGAATAGATCGAGCGCGAGCGGTAGCGATCCTGGTCCACCAGCCGGATGTGCTCCAGCACGTCCCATTCCTGGTGGTGAGTTTCAAACACCAGTTCGTGCTCATCCACCTGGCGGATCTGACTTTTGCAGGGAAAGGCGAACAGATTGCTCTGGCTGCGGCGCAGCTGGTGACCACAGAGATAGGCCTTCATCGTGCCCTCGCGTGCGAAGCCGGGCTTCTTCTCGAAGAAGTCGTACTCCTTCTCCGGCCACCAAGTGAAGAGGTAAGCCGCATCCCCCTCGACCGGCTCACTGAAGCTCTCGACCCGCAGGAACATGTCCACCCGCATCGGCTCCTCATCAGAGAAGAAGTAGAGGCGGCGGGAGCGCCACAGCCCGAGATTGCGCGAAAACCAGCGGCGCAGATTGCTGTCGAGCTTGATGCGACTCGGGGATGAAGCGGAGAAAGGTCCGGACAGCATGGGGTCGAAGGAAGGGTCCGGTCGAGGAGCCGTGATCGGGTCGGTCGTCAGCTCTGTCTTAGCCAGGACCTTGCGGCATGGTGGTCCTGCGCCCCAAAAGCACCGAAACCCATAAGGTTGGAGTGTCGCCGCAGGGATCCGCTTGCCATCAGCGGAGCAATCGCCATCGCCGAAGGGCCTGCCCAGGCCCGGGCAGGCCAGACCGGAGCCTGCCGGAGCTGAGGCGCCCCCGTGCCAGACCCTGCAACTGCTGCTGGTGGCCACCAAACAGCACCTGGCCAGCTCCGACCTGCGCGGCCTGATGCATGCCTTGCGCGCCGAGGAGAGCGGCTTCAAAGTCTCCCTGGAGGTGGCCGATCCCTCCCAGCATCCGGAACTGCTCGAGCTGCATCGCCTGGTGGCCACGCCGGCCCTGATCAAGCTGGCGCCGCTGCCGAAACAGGTGTTCGCCGGCAACACCCTGGGGATGCAGCTGCGCAGCTGGCTGCCCCGCTGGCAGCAGATGGAGGTGGTCAGCAGCCTGGGGCTGAGCCTGCGCCCCGCCGAACAGGACGGCAGCCGCACCCAGCGGGAGGTGCAACTGGAAGACCAGCTGCTGGTGCTGCGCCAGGAGAACGAAACCCTGATCGAGCGCCTGAGTGTGCAGGAGCGTCTGCTGCGCATGGTGGCCCACGAGCTGCGCACGCCCCTGACGGCCGCGAAGCTGGCCCTGCAGAGCCACAGCCTTGGCCAGATCGACGAGCCCCGCTTCCGCGATGTCCTCAAGCGCCGCCTCGACGACATCCAGGAACTCTCCCGGGACTTGCTGGAGGTCGGCACCACCCGCTGGGAGGCCCTGTTCAACCCCCAACGCCTGTCCCTGGGCCAGGTGGCGGCCGAATCGATCCTGGAGCTGGAAAAGCTCTGGGTGGGCCGGGATCTCGAACTGGTGACCGACATCCCGGGCGATCTGCCCGACGTCTACGGCGACCAGCGGCGCATGCGCCAGGTGCTGCTCAACCTGCTGGAGAACGCCCTCAAATTCACCCCGGAAGGTGGCCGGGTCACCCTGCGCCTGCTGCACCGCACCAGCCAGTGGCTGCAGGCCAGCATCTGCGACAGCGGCCCCGGCATCCCGATCGAGGAGCAGGAGCGCATCTTCCTGGATCGGGTGCGGCTGCCCCAGACCTCGGGCACCACCTCGGGCTACGGCGTTGGCCTGTCGGTGTGTCGGCGCATCGCCGATGTGCACGGTGGCCGCATCTGGGTGGTGTCGGAGCCGGGGGAGGGGGCCTGCTTCCACTTCACCGTGCCGATCTGGAGGGGACAGATTTCCCCCGAAGAACGCAAGACAGACAAGAAACCCTGAGCCAGACCCGGCTCAGGGTTTCGGCTCCTTGACGAAGGGTCCCTTCGCCCCGTACGGTCCATCCCATCAGCGAAACCGGTTCTACCGGGGCATTCCGGTTCCACCGGGGCCATCTGAGGCTTACGCCTCTCATTTGAGCTGTGGCCTCGCCCCCATCGTCTAGAGGCCTAGGACACCTCCTTTTCACGGAGGCGACAGGGGTTCGAATCCCCTTGGGGGTATGCGTGATCCAACCCTGACCGGGTTGGACGATCACTTGTTTTGAAACAGGCTGCTCTGAGGACAGCGTCTGCTTTGCGGCCTGCCGCAGGCAGAGCCGTTGCTTCTGTATTCAGCCTGAATCCAGATCTGGAATGGTGGGCTTCAACATTCTTGTGACGCCTTGTTGTGGCGCCTCCGGCTCCAGTCCGATGGCCCCTCAAGAGATCGAAACTGGCTGGGAAGAATCGACTCTTGCGACGAAGGCCTTCTCCGCCTGATGCCGTTCCGAACCTCTGGAGCAGCGGCAAGGCACTGAAGATCCGGTCCCTGGATCCACCGCAGCAGGCTTGATGGCGATCAGACGCCTGGCCCCGTCCACCGGCTTGGCTCAGGAGCGGTAGCTGGTTGCCCCTGGGGTGTCAGCGGCGAGGTGGGCCGCAGAGGAGGGATCCAAGTGGCCTGGATTCAGGCCGTCGTGGCCCGGCGCATCGCTTCCTTCTGCACACCGCGCAGGTTGTTGGCCAGGTCGTCCTTGAGACGTTGCTCGATCAGGCCGATCGGCATTCCCGGCTTGCCCTGGACGGTGAGGTCATAGAGGAGCCAGCTGCTGGTGTCATCACGGCCGACGACCCAGGCCCCCTCGAAGCAGCGGAAATCCCCCTCGAGCATGCGGAAGTTCAACCGTCCCTGATCGGTGTCCTCCTCCAGCTCCAGCTTCACCCGGGCACTGAAGCGCAGCCCGCAGAATTGCTGGGTGCCCACCTGCTCCACCGCCACTCGGTTGGAGCGGCGCCACAGCTGGCGGGAACTGGCCAGGTTCGGGATGAAGCGATCGAGGTTTTCGTAATCGGTGAGCACGGCCCAGATCCAGTGGGGATCGAGCGCCATGCGCAGTTGCACCGCCAGTCGGCGGGCCCCCAGCGGCAATCGCTCCATCTCCTGCTGAATCGTGTCAAGGGAGCAGCTCTCGCTGCCAGGTGTCAGCGGCTCCCCAGCGGGACGATCGGTGGCAAGAAACTGCGCCAGGACCATTCAGGCCTCGTCAAGAACCGCACAGAACAGGCATCCGAAGACACCTTGACGGAGTGTGGAAGGTCACAACTTAACCGCTTTGGGCCAGGACCGCTGAGCGACCCCTGACCGACCGCTGGCCAGCGGTTGCGGCGGATCCTCGGCCTGGGCGGGCGCAGTCCCTATGATCGGCGCGCTTTGAAGAGGGCGGCTTTCTGATGCGTGTTTCCACTGGCAAGGCCACCGTTTCCGACAGCCGCATGTTCACGGTGGTGGTCGAGAGTTTCGGTGTCGGCCGTCAACGCCGGGCCGAGCGGCAGCTCACCGTGCCCTTTGCCCAACTGCAATCCCTGATGCAGACGATCGCCCTCAAGGGTGGTCGGATCAGGGTCATCGGCTCCGGGGAGGTCAACACCCGGGTCGAGGCCGCCGCCCCGATCAAGTCCGAAACCGCTCCGCAACCGTCCGCCCCAGCAGCCGTGACTCACGCCGTCGTACCGGTCAACCTCTACAAGCCGAAGAATCCCTTTATCGGCACCGTCACCGGTAACTACAGCCTGCTCACCGATGGTGCCATCGGCCGGGTGAACCACATCAGCTTCGACCTCAGCGGCGGCGATCCCCTGCTGCACTACGTCGAAGGTCAGTCGATCGGCATCATTCCCGACGGCAACGACGCCAACGGCAAACCCCACAAGCTGCGCCTGTATTCGATCGCCAGCACCCGCCACGGCGACGACCTCGCCGATCACACCGTCTCCCTCTGCGTGCGCCAGCTGCAGTACGAGAAGGACGGCGAAACCATCAACGGCGTGTGCTCCACCTTCCTCTGCGACATCGAGCCCGGCGCCCAGGTCAAGATCACCGGGCCTGTTGGCAAGGAGATGCTCCTGCCGCCGGACGAGGACGCCAACGTGATCATGCTGGCCACCGGCACCGGCATCGCGCCGATGCGCGCTTACCTGCGCCGCATGTTCGATCACGGCGAGCGGGCGAAGAACCCTGAATACCAGTTCCGCGGCAAGGCCTGGCTGTTCATGGGCGCCCCCAAGACCGCCAACCTCCTCTACGAGGACGACCTGCAGCAGTACCTGGCCGACTTCCCCGAGAACTTCCGCTACACCAAGGCGATCAGCCGCGAGCAGGAGAACGCCAAGGGCGGCCGTATGTACATTCAGGACCGGGTGCTCGAAAACGCCGAGGAGATCTTCTCCTGGATCGAGAACCCCAAGACCCACGTCTACATGTGCGGTCTGCGGGGCATGGAACCCGGCATCGACGAGGCCATGACCGCTGCCGCCGCCGCCAAGGGACTCACCTGGTCGGAACTGCGTCCCCAGCTCAAGAAGGCCGAGCGCTGGCACGTGGAGACCTACTGAGCTCCGGCTCAGCACTGGCTCAGAGGCCCGCCCTGGCGGGCCTTTTTGCTGGCCAGCGCTCCCCGGGCGGATGGGCGAACGCTCACAGAGCCGTGCCCCGACTGGGTTGGAGCAGGCCAAGGGAGCCCCCAGCCGTTAAACCAGAGTGAATCCGGTGCCCTTTGCCCCATGACCACGCTGCTCACCAATCCGCTGCGGGTGGGTCTGCGCCAGGAGCGGGTGATCACGCCCCAGTGCATCGTCATCTTCGGAGCCAGCGGCGATCTCACCCACCGCAAGCTGGTGCCGGCCCTGTTCGAGCTCTTCCGGCAGCGGCGCCTGCCGAGTGAGTTCGCCGTGCTCGGCTGCGCGCGCCGGCCCTGGAGCGACGAGGAATTCCGCTCGAAGATGGGCGCAGCGCTCGCCGACGAGATCGCCGACCACCCCAGCGCCTGGGAGCAGTTCTCCCAGGGCCTGTTCTATGAGCCGGTGGATCTGCAGCAAGCCGATCACCTGGTGCGGCTGGGTCAGCGCCTTGAAGGCATTGATCGGCTGCGGGCCACCCGCGGCAATCGCACCTTCTACCTGTCGGTGTCGCCGGAGTTCTATGGCAGCGGCTGCCGCGCCCTGGCGGCGGCGGGCCTGCTGGCCGACGCCGAGCGCAGCCGGGTGGTGATCGAGAAGCCCTTCGGTCGGGACTACGGCAGCGCCCAGCAGCTCAACAAGGTGGTGCAGGCCTGCGCCAAGGAGAGCCAGGTCTTCCGCATCGACCACTACCTGGGCAAGGAGACGGTCCAGAACATCCTGGTGATGCGCTTCGCCAACACGATCTTCGAGCCGATCTGGAACCGCAACTACATCGCCAACGTCCAGATCACGGCCGCTGAAACGGTGGGAGTCGAAGACCGGGCCGGCTACTACGAGGGCTCCGGCGCCCTGCGGGACATGGTGCAGAACCACCTCACCCAGATCCTGGCCCTGACGGCGATGGAACCTCCGGGTCGTTTTGACGCCGAGGCGATCCGCAACGAGAAGGCCAAGGTGCTGCAGGCGGCCCGCCTGGCCAACGAGGAGGAGCCCTGGAAGTGCTGTGTGCGGGGCCAGTACAGCAGCGGTGGCTCCCGCGCCCGGCCCCTGAGTGGCTATCGGCAGGAGCCGGGCGTCAACGCCAACAGCACCACGGAGACCTACGTGGCGATGAAGCTGTTCATCAACAACTGGCGCTGGCAGGGGGTGCCCTTCTACCTGCGCACCGGCAAGCGTCTGCCGAAGCGGCTCTCGGAGGTGGTGCTCACCTTCCGCCAGGCGCCGGTGCACCTGTTCGACGCGGCCGGCGGTGCCCCCACCCCCAACCAGCTGATCCTGCGCATCCAGCCCGATGAGGGGGCCGAGATCAAATTCGAGGTGAAGGCTCCCGGCTCCGGCATGCGCAGCCGGCCTGTCGACATGGGCTTCTCCTATGACGATTCCTTTGGCGAACCCTCCGATGAGGGCTATGTGCGCCTGCTGGCCGACGCCATGCTCGGCGATCCGACCCTGTACACCCGCAGCGACGAAGTGGAGGCCGCCTGGCGCCTGTACACCCCGCTGCTGGAGCTGATCGAGGAGGCCCCCTGGCAGCTGCCGGTGCATCCCTACGAGGCCCGCACCTGGGGCCCGGCCGCCGCCGACAGCTTGCTGGGCGATGACGGCCTGGGCTGGCGCCGGCCCTGATCCCGGCCCCGGCGCCCCCCGCTCCCTTCCGTTCAGCCCTTCCCGTTCCTCCCGTCACCCACCATGTCCACCCAGCTGACCCTTCAGGCCCCCCTGGACGTGCCTCCCGCCGAGGTGTATCCGTATCTCGACCGGCTGTGGGATCACGGGCTGGAGGGCTCCACCGGGGCCGCCACCTTCACGCTGCTGATCTGGGAGCCCTCCTGGCTGGAGCAGCAGATGGTGCGCATCGGCCGGATCGACGGGCCGATCCGGGGACTGGAGCGCAACGATCTGCTCGAAGCGGCCCGGTTGATCACCGCCGACTGTGATCTGCCTTTCAGCACCGCGCCGATGGATCCGCGCCTGGCCTGGAAGGTGGGGCAACTGGCCGGTCAGCACGAGGCCCAGGATCTGCGCGGGCAGTTCGTGCCGAACGCCATCAGTGTCCATACCCCCCGGCGGCTGATCACCCTGGTGCCCACCCTCGATGCCGGTCGGCCACTCGAAACCATGGTGGCTGCGTACTGCCCCCTGCCGGATGAGGGCGGGGCCGGCGCCGCCTGCGGCGATGCGATCGTGCTGCGCGGCGGCATGGAGGCCCTGCGCCAGGGCCTGCCCCTGATCCAGCCGTTGATCGGTGATGACCTGCCCTGCTGGGTCTGGTGGAACAGCAGCCTCGATGAACCGCCGGAGATGCTGGAGGCCCTGGCCCCGCCGCCGCGGCGACTGGTGATCGACACCTCCCTCGGGCACCCGGCCCGCTGCCTGGATGTGCTGGTGGCGCGGATCGAGGCGGGGCAGGCCGTCAACGATCTCAACTGGCTGCGGCTGCGCAGCTGGCGCGAGTCGCTGGCGATGGTGTTCGATCCTCCCTCCCGTCGCGACGCCCTGGCCCACGTGGTCCAGCTCGACATCGACGTCGAAGGAGACCATCCGGTGAAGGGGCTGCTGCTGACCGCCTGGATGGCCGACCGGCTCGGCTGGCACCTGATCGACAGCTCCACGACCGAGGAGCCCGGCGGCATCAACGCCGAGTTCCAACGCACCGATGGCACCACCGTGCGCTTCCGCCAGATGCCGGTTCCCGTCGGCGTTCCCAAGGCCCACCCGGGTGCGATCGTGGGCCTTCGCCTCATCTGCGAACCGCCCGACCGTCCGCCCCTATGCGTCATCCTCTGCTCAGAATCGGGGGGCTGCATGCGGCTCGAATCGGGCGGCATGGCGGCGATGGAGCTGGTGGAGGAGGTCGTTCCCCTGCCCGAGGAGAACGAAGAAATGGAAATGGCGCGCCTGCTCGGCGGCGGCCACGACACCACCAATCCCCTGCTGGCGGCCTCCGCACCACTGGCGGCCACGATCCTGCCGCGCTGATCCCTTGGGCTGCCTGATCGCCGCCCCCTGCAGCGGCAGCGGCAAGACCCTGCTGAGCCTCTGCCTGAGTGCCAGCGCCCGCCAGCGGGGCCAGAGCATCCAGCCCTTCAAGGTGGGCCCCGACTATCTCGATCCCCAGTTGCTGGCGGCGGTCGCCCAGCGGCCCTGCCGCAATCTCGATCCCCTGCTCTGCGGGCCCGAATGGGTGCGGCGCTGCTACAGCTGGCATGGCAGCCGGGCCGATCGGGTGCTGGTGGAAGGGGTGATGGGCCTGTTCGACGGGCGCGGCCCCAGCAGCGAGGGCAGCTCGGCGGCGGTGGCGGCCCTGCTCGATCTGCCCGTGGTGCTGGTGGTGGAGGCCTCCCGCCAGGCCGGCTCCCTGGCCGCCCTGGTGCGTGGCTTCCGCGATCACGGCCCGCCTGCCGTGACCCTGGCGGGGGTGGTGCTCAACCGGGTGGGCAGCGAGCGCCATCGGGCCCTGCTGGCCGAAGCCCTGGCGTCGATTTCGGTGCCATTGCTGGGCGTTCTCCCCCAGCACCCCAGCCTGGATCTGCCCTCGCGCCACCTCGGCCTGCTGCCCCCCCAGGAACTCGATGATCTGGGGGAGCGGCAGCTCCTCTGGGCGCAGCTGGCCGAGGACCACCTGGATCTGGAGCGGCTCTGGCCCCTGCTGGAGCCGCCAGCGCCACCGCAACAGACCACGGACCCGATCACCTGGACCCTCTCAACCCTGGATCCCCAGCCCCGGATGGAGGCCGGCACCCCGGGCCGGACATCCCTGCCGGTGGCGATCGCCACGGATGCCGCCTTCCACTTCCGCTACCCCGAGGCCGCCGAATTGCTGCGGGCCGTGGGTCTGGAGCCCCAGACCTGGAGCCCCCTAGCCGACGATCCCCTGCCCGCCGATTGCCGGGCGGTGCTGCTGCCCGGGGGCTACCCGGAACTGCATGCCGAAAACCTGGCGGCCAGCCGGCGCAGCCTCAGCCAGCTGGCCCAGGCCGCCAGCGCCGGCCTGCCGATCGTGGCCGAATGTGGCGGCCTGCTGCTGCTCGGCCGGCAGCTGGAGGATGGCGAGGGCCGCAGCCATCCGATGGCGGGAGTGCTGCCGCTGACCGCACGGCGCGGCCCCCTGAGCCTTGGCTACCGCGAGGCTCAGGCCAGTGTCGACGGCCTGCTGGTACGCCGCGGCGAACGCCTGATGGGTCACGAATTTCACCGTTGGCAACTAGATGCCGATCCGGCGTTGTCAACGGCGGCAAGCATGTGGCAGCTTGAAGGCTGGGGTTCTCCACGGAGGGCGGAAGGATGGACGAGCGCGAACATTCACGCAAGCTGGCTACATCTCCACTGGGCTGGGTGTCCGGGGATTCCCCGGAGGCTGGCCGCCGCAGCCGGGCAATTCGGGCTGCAGCCGCCGAACGCCGCTTTCTGCAACCCTCCGAACACCGCTTCAGCCCTCCCAGTGAGCGCTGGCGGCTGAACGTGCGCGGCCAGGTGCAGGGCGTGGGCTATCGGGCCGGCTGCCTCAAGCGCGCCAACGAGCTGGGCCTCAGTGGCTGGGTGCGCAATCTCGCCGATGGCTCGGTGGAGGTGGAAGCCGAGGGTGTCCCCTTGGTGCTCAGCGAACTGCAGCTGTGGTGCGAGAAGGGCCCCCAGGGCGCCCAGGTGAGCAGTGTGGCCAGCAGCCGCGTCCCCCCCACCGGATCGGACTGGTTTGATATCCGCCGCTGACCCCAGGCCCAGCAGCGGCCTGGAGCTCTGGCTGCTGCGCCATGGCGCCACCGAATGGTCCCGCAACGGCCGCCATACGGGTCGCAGTGATCTGCCCCTGTTGGCCGAGGGAGAGGCCGAGGCCAGGGCCCTGGCAGCGTTGCTCCAGGGGGTGGCGTTCACGGCCGTGGCCACCAGCCCGCTGCAGCGGGCCCGCCGCACCTGCGAACTGGCGGGACTGGGCGAGAGCGCCCAGATCTGGGACGATCTGCGCGAATGGGATTACGGCGCCTATGAGGGCATCACCACCGCCGAGATCCGCTGCAGCCAGAGCGATTGGACGATCTGGAGCCACGGCTGCCCGGCCGGGGAAGATGGCGCAGCTGTGCAGATCCGCTGCGAGCGCGTGATCGCTCGCGCCCTGGCCCTGGCGAACCAGCCCTGCGGAGGGAGCCCAGTGGCGAGTAGCGCTGCACCCTGCCGAATCGCCCTGTTTGCCCATGGCCATCTGCTGCGCAGCCTGGCCGCCACCTGGCTCGGCCTCGGTGCCCGCGGCGGGGCCCTGTTCGTGCTCGGCACCGGCGGCTTCAGCGTGCTGGGCCACGAGCGAGACCAGCGGGCGGTGCTGCACTGGAACGTGACGATCCCCTGAATCCCGCGCTTGGTCGGAAGGTCCTGCTTCCCTTGCCAGACAACACCTTCACCGCCAGCTGTTCCAACGTTGCCCCAGGCAGGACAAGCGACGCCCCGATCGTTCCTGAACCCAGCTCCCTGCATCTCAGACAGACCTGGCCTCAGCCGGCCCTGACGACAGTTCGCAGGCGCCGACCGCTCTGACCCTGGCGATCACCGCAACCGCCAGAATGGCGCCTGAGCTGTAACCAGGCCCTGAACCTTGCGACCCTCTGGAGCGAACTGCTCGGCTTTGCCCTGGCGATCGGCTTCAGCCCCCTGCATATCGCCCTGTTGCTGCTGTTGCTGGTGGGCGCCGATCCCCTGCGCCGCGGCGGCTGGTTCGTCGCCGGCTGGCTGCTGATCTCCATCCTGGAGGTGACCCTGCTGCTGACCGTGGGCCATGGCCTGCTGCTGAGCATGGACAAAGGCACCTCCCATCGCACCGGCCTCGATCTGCTGGCGGCCGGCGTGTTGATCGGGGTGGGCATGAAACAACTGCTCGACCGCAAGGAAGGCTCTGGGACTCCGGCCTGGGCCGGCCAGCTGGATCGTTTCTGTGCCATGCCACTGCTGCCGTTGCTGGGCCTGAGCGCCCTGGTTCAGGTGATCAGCCCCGATGATGTTTTTCTCTATGCCAAGGCCAGCGGCGAACTGCTGGCGGCTGACCTTGGAACGGGCCAGGAGTTGCTGAGTGGCGGTCTGTTCAGCCTCGCCACCGGGTCGCTGCTGCTGGTGCCGTTACTGGCGGTGCTGCTGCTCGGCCAGCAGCGGGTGCAGCCGGCCCTGCAAGGCAGCAAGGAGTGGCTGTTCAGCAACGCCGACCTGATTGTTGGCGGGGCGAGCCTGCTGCTGGCCGTCTACTTCGGCTGGCAGGGAGTGGAAGGACTCCGGCTCGGCTGAGGCCCTGCAGCTGCAGGACTCGTGTTCAGCTTGAAGCCTTGCCCATGGTCCTCTGCCTCAGCCGGTACCAACGCAGAAACAGTCAGCTTTGAGCCCACTGCCTGGCCTGATGTCGATGGTCGCCACGAACAATTGAGACCAGACAAGTTCGGCATCAGAGCTTGCAGAGCCTGAGCTGAGCACATCAGTCTCCTGGAGGGGCGAGCTGCTGATCCGAGAGATTCCGCACTCCCTCCAGGGGATCCAGCAGCGGCATCACGCTGCCCAGAAGATGCAGGGAGCCGCACACCACGGGCAGAGGGCCTGGGGCCGTGAGCCAGTCCAGCCCCGCCACCAGATCGCTGGCCGTTTCGATCTGCGCGGCCAGGGCGGGTCGCTCGGCCACAAGCTCGGCGGCACTCCAGCTGAGGTGATCGGCGATGGCAACGACGGCCAGCCGATCCCCTGGAGCCAGCAGGGCATCGAGCAGCTCCGGGGCCTGCTTGTGGCGCTGGATCCCCAACAGCCAGCGGCGCCCCTGCTGACGGTCGAGCTCCTGGCGCAGGGCCAGCGCCGCCGGAGGGTTATGGGCACCGTCCAGCAGCAGCTCGCGGCCCTGCCAAAAGCGGCGCTCCAGGCGGCCGGGCCAACGGGCGACGGCCAGACCGCGGCTGATGGCGGCGGCGTCCACGGGCCAGCCGCGCTGCGCCAGAGCCTGGGCCATGGCCACGGCCACAGCGGCGTTGCTGCGCTGCCAGACCCCGGCCAATCCCAGCAGCGGTCCGCCTTGCTGCGGGGCCGCCAGAGGTTCGAGCCAATGCAGCTCACAGTCCAGACGACGGGCTTCCGCGTTGAGCACGGCCGCCACCTCGGGATGCTGAGGGGCGCTGAACGCCAGGCTGCCTGGCCCCATCACCGCCGCTTTTTCGTGGGCGATCGCCGTCAGGGTGGAGCCCAGATGCTCGCAATGGTCGAGGCCGATGTTGCCGAAGCCGATCAAGGCGCGCTGCGGATGGACCGTGGTGGCATCAAGGCGGCCACCGAGGCCCACCTCCAGAATCACCAGATCAGGGGCCTCGCTGGCGAAGCGATCGAAAGCGGCCGCGGTCAGCAGCTCGAAGGGGGTGAGCTGGTGGCGACAGCCGATCGGCTGCCAGCGGGCCAGGTCGGCGCGCAGCTGCTCGGCACTGATCCAGGCATCATCGAGCTGGATGCGCTCACACCAGCTCACCAGATGGGGGGAGCGGTAGCTGGCGCACTTCAGGCCGGCGGCCCGCAGCATCGCGTGCAGCAGCGTGCAGATCGAGCCCTTGCCATTGGTGCCGGCCACCTGCACGGCGGCAAAGCGGCGCTCGGGATGGCCGCCGTCGCCGAGGGCGGCCTGCAGGCGCTCCAGCCCCAGATCGACGCCGCGCCGGGAGAAGGGCTCCAGCAGGTCATCGAGATCGACGGCGGCCGGCAGGCCGAGGGCGATCGGCGGCCCCGCCGGCCCCCGCTCGCCAGCAGCCCGTAGCGAAGCCTCGGCAGTCGGTGGCGGAGTGGCCGCGGCGCCTTCAAAGACCGGAGCTGACACCTCAGGAGAGGCTGATCAGGGCTTTCTCCAGGCGCTGGATCAGCTTGCGCAGATGGCGGCGGCGGATCACCAGGGGGGGGACGATCCGCACCACCCTGGGTCCGGCGGGCACCAGCAGCAGCCCCTCCGCCATCGCCGCCTTGACCAGCTCCGCTGCCGTGGGGCCCTGCTCGGAGAGCACCACACCCTGCAGGAGACCCCAGCCCCGCACCATCTCGATATGTCCAGGATGGCGGCCGGCCAGTTCGGCGAGTTGCTCGATCAGGAACCGCTCCATGGCCTGGACGTGGTCCAGCAACCGGCGGCGCTCGATTTCGGCGATCACCGTGAGCGCGGCACGGCAGACGAAGGGATTGCCCCCGAAGGTGCTGGCATGGTCGCCGGGACGGAAGTGATCCACGGCGGCCTTCACCGCCAGGGCACCGATGGGGATGCCGCCACCCAGGCCCTTGGCCATGGTGAAAGCATCGGGTTCAACGCCAAGCCGTCCGTGACCCCACCAGTGGCCACTGCGGCCGACACCGATCTGAACCTCATCGAAGATCAGCAGAATCTGCCGTTGATCACAGAGCTCGCGCACCCGGCGGAAGAAAGCCGCATCGCCGGGGATCACGCCTCCCTCACCCTGAATCGGTTCGAGCAGCACGGCGGCCACCCGCGGCCCCGCGGCCTCGCACTCAGCCAGCAGCGCTTCGAAGGCGCTGATGTCGTTGTAGGGGAAATAGCGGAAGCCCTCCACCATCGGCTCGAAGCCCTGGTGATATTTCGGCTGGCCCGTGGCGGTGACGGCGGCCAGGGTGCGGCCGTGGAAGCTGGCCTCGGCCGACAGGATCACCGGCCGCTCGATGCCGCGCACCAGGTGACCGTGCTTGCGGGCCAGCTTGATGGCGGCCTCGTTGGCCTCGGCGCCCGAGTTACAGAAGAACACCGCCTCAGCAGCGCTGCGCTCACAGATGGCCCGGGCCAGGGCTTCCTGCTCGGGAATCCGGTAGAGGTTGGAGACGTGCTGGAGCTTGCCGAGCTGACGGCAGAGGGCACGGCGCAAGACCGGATCGCTGTGGCCCAGGGTGCAGACAGCGATGCCAGCCACCGCATCGAGGTAGCGGCGGCCGTTTCTGTCATAAAGCCAGACGCCCTTGCCGCGCACCAACTCGAGCGGATAACGGGCGTAAGTGCCCATCACCGCCGAAGCATCGGGACTGGTTGGGACCGCGGACACCTTGGATCAGGCAGGACGTGACGACGATGCGGCAGCAACCAGGGGTGCTGCAGGGGACTCCGAGGAGTGGATGGGAGCGGTGGGACTCGAACCCACAAACCCGAAGGCGCTCGATTTTGAGTCGAGTCCGTCTACCAATTCCGGCACGCTCCCATGTGGGGATCTTAATCCTCAGCCGGGTGACGACGGGGCCGATGCCGGGCGGCCCCGCCAGGTTCAGACCGCCAGGGGCAGGCTGACAGGTTCGTCATGGAGACGACGGATCACGGCGCCCACGCCATTGAGCTTGCCTTCCAGATCGGCGTAGCCGCGATCGAGGAACTCCAGGCCGCGCACGGTGGTGGTGCCCTCAGCGGCCAGACCAGCCAGCACCATGGCCGCCGAGGCCCGCAGGTCGGTGCCGTGCACCGGGGCACCGCTGAGGCGGGCCACCCCCTCGATGAAGGCGGTGTTGCCCTGCATGCGGATCGAGGCCCCCATGCGCTGCAGCTCAGCGACGTGCTGGAGCCGGTTCTCAAAGATGTTCTCGACGATCATGCTGGTGCCTTCCGCCGTGGCCAGCAGGCTCATGAACGGCGCCTGCAGATCGGTGGGAAAACCGGGAAAGGGCTGGGTGCGCAGATCGACGGCGGTGATGCGCTGAGCGTCGATCACCACGCCGAGGCCGTCGTGCTGAATGCGGCAGCCGACCTCTTCGAGCTTGGTGAGCACGGCACCGAGATGCTCGGGCACCACGGGGGCAACCCGAAGCAGGGAGCGGGTGATGGCGGCGGCCAGCAGGAAGGTGCCCGCCTCGATGCGATCGGGGATCACGGCGTAGTCGGCACCGTGGAGGCGCTCGACGCCGACGATCGTGATCGTGGGGCTGCCGGCACCGCGGATCCTGGCCCCCATCGCAATCAGCAGCCGGGCCAGGTCGATCACCTCGGGCTCCTGGGCAGCGTTGTCAATGGTGGTTTCACCATCGGCCAGGGCCGCCGCCATCATCAGCGTTTCGGTGGCTCCGACGCTGGGGCAATCGAGATGGATGTGGCCGCCCGTGAGGCGATGGCCACGGCCCGGCACCACCGCGGTGACCACCCCGTGCTCGATCGTGACCTGGGCACCGAGGGCCTTGAGCCCCTTGACGTGCTCGACCACCGGACGGGAGCCGATCTGGCAACCGCCTGGCAGGGGCACCTGGGCCATGCCCATGCGAGCCACCAGGGGGCCGATGCAGAAAAAGCTGGCCCGCAGGCTGTTGACCAGCTCATAGGGCGGGGCGGCCTTGGTGAGGTGATCGCCGTTGAGCTCGATGCTGTCGCCACTGCGCTTCACGGCCACGCCCAGGGCGCCGAGGATTTCACCCATGCCGGTGATGTCGGTGAGCGGCGGCACATTGCGCAGGCGCAGGGTGTCACGGGTGAGCAGGCAGGCGGCCATCAACACCAGGGCCGAATTCTTGGCGCCACTGACCAGGATTTCACCGGAGAGGGGGCGACCGCCGAGGATTTCAAGCCGGGGCTGCCCCAGGGAGGCGACCGGAGCCATGTCGGCCAGGGAGAGAGCGCTGGGAATTGTTGAAGATGTGGGGACGGCGGTGCTGGTCATGGTCGGCTGTCCACACAGATCGTCTGGTTCGGAGATCTTGACAATGAAAGTACACACCGTCTAGGTGGCCGCCACTCAAACTGGCTTGTGCTGAGCGCGGCCGGATCAGGGACTCCTGGCTCGATGCCGAGGGACGGCGGTACGGGCTGGGGCACCACGGTGTTTTATGGTGGCTGGGTCGCGGCGGTTCCCGCAGCGGCGATACGCCCGCGGATGTGGCGGAATTGGTAGACGCGCTAGTTTCAGGTACTAGTGGCAGCAATGTCGTGGGAGTTCAAGTCTCCCCATCCGCATCACTTTTCTCAATGATCGTTCTCAAGATCACCAACGCCTCAGAGTTCATGGCGGCCAAGGTGGGCAAGTTCCTCGAGAGCCTGACACCTGACGCCTTCGACCTGACCGCAGTTGAGGATATTTTAATTCGCAAGCTGATTGAAAACCTTCGCGCTCAGGGCCTTGAGGGAGAGGTTGCTGTCGTCAAAGGCCTCGATCTCAAGGACAAGGAGCTGATCCTTCAGGACAAGCTGCATGTTCGCTCCCAGCAGAGCTTCTGAACCTGAGCTGATCAGCAGCCGCCGAAACCCCTTGGTCGCTCGGCTGCGCGATCTGCAGGAAGCCCGCGGACGCCGTCAGCAGCAGCTGCTGCTGCTGGAAGGTACCCACCTGCTGCAGGAAGCCCTGCGACTGGAGCTCACGCTGGAGGTGGTGCTGGCCACGCCCGAATGGCTTGCCGGCCATGGCCAGCTGCTGGCGACCCTGCCGCGCCGGACCCGCCTGCAGCCAGCAACGGCCGAGGTGCTGGCGGCGGTGGCCACCACCCACAGCCCCGATGGGGTGGTGGCCACCGCCGAGCCCCCCTGCCTGCCGATCAACCAGAAGCCCAATTTTGTGCTTGCTCTCGATCGGCTGCAGGACCCTGGCAATCTCGGCACCCTGCTGCGCACGGCCCTGGCCGCCGGCGTCGAGCAGGTGTGGCTGGCCGATGGCGCCGATCCCTACGCCCCCAAGGTGCTGCGGGCCTCGAGCGGCGCCGCCCTGGCCCTGGCGGTGGAGCGCCTCGATGGCGAAGGGCTGCGGCAACGTCTCCTGCAAGCCGGCGCGGCCGGGCTGCAGCGGCTGGCCACCCGGGCGGGCAAGGGGCAGCCCTACTGGGAGCTGGACTGGACCCAGCCCACCGTGCTGTTGCTGGGCAATGAGGGAGCCGGCCTGGCGGCGGAGTTGCTGGCCCTGGCCGATCACGGCGTGACCATTCCCCACAGCGCCGCGGTGGAATCCCTGAACGTGGCGGTGGCGGCGGCACCGCTGCTGCTGGAGCGCTGGCGTCAGTGCCAGGTCGGCGGCGCCACGGCAACGGCCACCTGAGGGGAGAGAATGCCCTCCAAACAAGCGCAGCAACCCTCGGTGACGGCAGCCCCTGGTTCCTTCGATTTCGACGTGATCGTCATCGGCGCCGGCTACGGCGGTTTTGATGCCGCCAAGCACGCGGCGGACCACGGCCTCAAGGTGGCGATCGTCGAATCGCGCGACATGGGCGGCACCTGCGTCAACCGCGGCTGCGTGCCCTCCAAGGCCCTGCTGGCGGCCAGCGGCCGGGTGCGGGAACTGGCCGATGCCGAGCACCTGAAGGGCTTCGGCATCCATGCCGCCCCGGTGCGCTTCGAGCGCCAGAAAATCGCCGATCACGCCGCCCAGCTGGTGGCCACGATCCGCACCAATCTCACCAAGAGCCTGGAGCGCTGCGGCGCCACGATCCTGCGGGGCAAGGGCCGGCTGGACGGGCCCCAGCGGGTGGCGGTGCGCGAGGCCAGTGGTGTGGAGCGGGTTTACGGGGCCCGGGAGGTGATCCTGGCCACCGGCTCCGACCCCTTCGTGCCCCCCGGCATCGAAACCGATGGCCGCACCGTGTTCACCAGCGACGAGGCGATCAACCTGGAATGGCTGCCCCGCTGGATCACGATCATCGGCAGCGGCTACATCGGCCTGGAGTTCGCCGATGTGTACACAGCCCTGGGCTGCGAGGTGACGATGATCGAGGCCCTCGATCGGGTGATGCCCACCTTCGATCCCGACATCGCCAAGCTGGCGGCCCGCAAGCTGATTGAAGGCCGCGAGATCGACGCCCGCGCCGGCGTCCTGGCCAAGACGATCACCCCGGGCTGCCCGGTGCTGATCGAGCTGGTGGACATGAAAACGCGCGAGCCGGTGGAAACCCTGGAGGTGGATGCGGTGCTGGTGGCCACCGGTCGGGTGCCGGTGAGCAAGGAGCTCAACCTGGCCTCAGTGGGCGTCGAAACCAACCGCGGCTTCATCCCCGTCGACGACACGATGCGGGTGCTGGCCAGCAGTGAGGCCGGCGCGCCGGCGGTGCCCCATCTGTGGGCCGTGGGTGACGTGACCGGCAAGATGATGCTGGCCCACACCGCCGCCGCCCAGGGGGCCGTGGCCGTGGACAACATCCTCGGCCATCCGCGCCGCATCGATTACCGCTCGATCCCCGCCGCCACCTTCACCCATCCGGAGATCAGCTCGGTGGGGCTCAGTGAAGCCGAGGCCAAACAGCTGGCGAGCAGTGAAGGCTTTGAGCTCGGCTCGGTGCGCAGCTACTTCAAGGCCAACTCCAAGGCCCTGGCCGAACTGGACAGCGATGGCCTGATGAAGCTGCTGTTCCGCAAGGACACCGGTGAAGTGCTCGGGGCCCACATCTTTGGCCTCCATGCCGCCGATCTGATCCAGGAGGTGGCCAACGCCGTGGCCCGGCGTCAGAGCGTCCAGCAACTGGCCAACGAGGTGCACACCCACCCCACCCTCAGCGAGGTGGTGGAAGTGGCCTACAAGCAGGCCGCCATGGCGATCGCGCCCGTGAGGTCCTGAGATGGAGATCCGTCGCCGGCCGCCCAACCCCTCGGTGAAGGTGGTCCATCTTGAATTCGGCATTCCTCACCCGGAGGAAAAGCCGCGCCACATCCTCGAGGAGATCGTCTGGGCGAAGGATCGGGAGGTGGCCAGTGCCCGCGAGCGGGTGCCGCTGGTGAAGTTGCAGAGCCAGGTGGCGGAGCTGCCGGCAGCGCGTGACTTCGTTGCGGCGCTGAAGGCCAGTTGCCGCAAGCCGGCGGTGATCGCCGAGGTGAAGAAAGCCAGCCCCAGCAAGGGGGTGATCCGCGAGGACTTCGATCCGGTGGCGATCGCCCGCGGCTACGCCGCCGGCGGTGCCAGCTGCCTGTCGGTGCTGACAGACAAGCAGTTCTTCCAGGGGGGCTTTGAGGTGCTGGTGGAGGTGCGCCAGGCGGTGGAGCTGCCCCTACTCTGCAAGGACTTCATCCTTTCGCCCTACCAGCTGTATCAGGCCCGGGCCGCCGGCGCCGATGCGGCCCTGCTGATCGCGGCGATTCTCACCGATGTGGATCTGGCCTACCTGCTCAAGGTGGCCCGCAGCCTGGGACTGGCAGTGCTGGTGGAGGTGCACGACGAGGCCGAACTGGAGCGGGTGCTGGCCCTGGACGGGGTGAACCTGATCGGCATCAACAACCGCGATCTGAGCAGCTTCGAGGTCGACCTGGCCATCAGCGAGCGCCTGATGGCCCGCTACGGCGAGCAGATCCGGGCCAAGGGCTGCCTGCTGGTGAGCGAATCGGGCCTGTTCAGCCGCGAGGATCTCGATCGCGTCATGCAGGCGGGTGCCGATGCGGTGCTGGTCGGTGAAGCGCTGATGCGCCAGGCCGATGTGACGGCGGCGCTGGAAGCGCTGATCCAGGGATGAGGGCCAGGGGCCGGGGGCTGGGGTCCGTCCTGCTGGGACCTGTCCTGCTGGGTCATGCCCTGCTGCTCCCGTCTCCACTGCTGCTGCCCTTGCCGGGGCGGGCGGCGGCGGCGCTGCCCAGCCCGGCGGCAACCTCATCCCCAGGTCAACAGCCACGCCTGAGCCCAACGGCAAGTCCGCCACCACGGCCAAGCCCAGTGCCAATCCCCCGTTCAGCCCCGGCCAGCAGCCGAACGCTGCGCCCAGCAGCGAATCCGGCCTCGCTGCAGATCGTGGTGGCGGAGGAGGGGCGATTTCTGGCCTGGCCCGCCAATCAGGGCCTGTGGAGCTGGGATAACGGCCGCGAACTGCTCGTCGGCTACGTCAATGGGCCCTGGGTCGACAAGGAGGAGGGCCACAAGATCGGCAGTCCCCAGACGTTTCAGCTGGCCCGCTCCCTCGATGGCGGCAGGAGCTGGAGCCGGCAGGCAGCCGATCCCCCCTTCAGTCTGGAGGGGAAGGCCGGCAGTCCAGCCCAGCCGATCCACTTCGACGATCCGGATCTCGCTTTACGGGTGCTGGCCGATGGGGGCAAGGACGCCGATCAGCGCCTGGGCCGGTTCTACGTCTCCGAGGACCGTGGACATCACTGGCAGGGGCCGTACCGTTTCCAGGGCCTGGAGCGGGAGAAAAGCCTGCGCGGCCTGATCCTCACCTCCCGCACCTCCTACCTGGTGCGGGGCCCCGCCTCGATCCTGATGTTTCTGTCGGCGCGCAATCCCCGGCTCGGCAAGTTCAACACGCGCCTGGATAAAACCTTCGTGGCCGAAAGCCTCGACGGCGGCCTCCATTTCCGCTTCCTGAGCTGGGTGGTGCCCTGGAGCGACGGCAGGCGGGCGGTGATGCCCTCCAGCGTCGATCTGGGGGAGGCGGGACTCGTCACCGCCCTGCGACGGCGCGACCCCCGGACTGGCGAACAGGAGTCCAACTGGATCGATGCCTATGGCTCCAGCGATGACGGACGCAGCTGGAGCTTTCTGTCGCGGGTGGGCGAAACGGGCCAGCACAACGGCAATCCACCGGCCCTGACCCACCTGCGGGACGGTCGGCTCGCCTGTGCCTGGGCCGATCGCGACGGCCAGCGGATGCTGTTGCGACTCAGTGACGACGGCGGCCGCAGCTGGGGGCCGCAGCGGCTGATCCGCAGCAATCCCCACAGCTTCGACATGGGCTACCCGCAGCTGCGCCAGAACGAGCGCGGTGAGCTGGTGCTGATCTATTACCTGGCCACCGACGAGCGGCCCCATGCCTACATCGAGGCGGCCCTGTTCCGTCCCTGAGCCCCGTCCCCTGGCCCAAGCAACCCGGGCAAGCCGCAGAACGCAGAACG
>CAIJRN010000031.1 GCA_903823115.1 uncultured cyanobacterium | reverse complement strand
CTTGACACCAGCAGCGGTCACTGATCCCCAGGTAGCGACGAGTGTGCCGTCGCCAGTGGTTGTGCAAGTTTCGGCAACGCCATCGCTGGTAGTTCCAGTCCGATAAGTGCCAGATGGCTGAGAGGTGCCGATATCGGTGGCGATGAAAACAGCACACTCTTTAGCAAAGCCGATGGCCTCACCAACACGCGAGCCGATCTTGGCGGCATTGCGGGCGGCGATGAAGTTGGGCAGAGCGACAGCCGTGAGAATCCCGATGATCGCCACCACAATCATCAACTCCACCAAGGTGAAGCCTTGCTGCGCGGCGCTCAAGCCCGACTTGCGCTTGGCAAGGTGGAGCAGCAGACGTGTCTGGAATGAAACGCGAGAACGAGCTTGTGCTGGGGACATGAGATTTAATGCAACGGATAAACTGGCCCTTGGAATCAATAACAGGGACAAGGTATCCATTCATGGGAGACAAGGATCTGCGTACATTTCCCGCTCCCTCCTAAGAGCATAAATTCCCTCTCAAGCTACGGGCATAGATCTTAAAATATCTTGGCAACTTTGCCTCTGATATGCATCAGACATTGTTGGCGCACAAGGAAGTCCGCTGCTAACAGAAAGGTTGAACCAGGAATCCGAATCAGTCTTGGCTGCACTGGCGAAGCGTTGCCTGGACTGGCTTCATGCCGCCACCTTGACCTGACCTCAAGAGTGCAGCTCAACGGCGCAGCTCAAGAGTGGCGGATCACCAGCCTGATCGGTGGTCGCTTGCCAGGAGGCAACCTGAGCCAGGCGAGGCGTTTTCAGCGAAACGCTGCCCACCTCCCCATGACTCGCTCACTCTTTTGGCATGGGACTAGATTCGAAACCTCACTTCCCTAGCAGAGTCACAAACAGGAGCACAACAAAGACGTGAGAGTCGATTTACCTTCATTGCATTGGATGCTTCCGGCCAGGCCGGCTGCATCGCTGCGGCTATGGCTGCAATCGACCACGATCATGGCCGTACTGGCCGGCTACACGATTCTGGTGGTGCTCACCTTGAGCCTCAATCGCATTGAGCGGCTCCAGGCACACCAACAACTGATCGATCGAATCAGCACGGCCCTGCTCCAGCGTGTCCGCACCGCCAATCAATTCACCCCCGTCGTGGCGGAGATGTTGATGCCCGGTCTGGCGGTGAAGCTGCTGCCCACAGGATCGGAGTTTGAGCCGCGGCTCCAGTGGCACGCTGATGGGGTGATTCTCGAAAGTGCCAGCCCGCTGATCCTGCGGGATGGCCAGCTGCGCTCCCTGCTGCTGCGCCAGGACGTGACCGATTCGATTGCACAGCAGAACCTCTCTCTGCAGCTGCTGGCGGCTGCCGCAGGAGCCTCGGCCATGTTGACGGGACTCCTGCTGCGGCCAGTGATGACCTACGGGCTGGTGAAGCCCCTGGAGACCCTTGGCCGACAGATCTCCTCCTATCGCTCACCCTCGGCGCCGCCGCCACCGCTGGATGTGGCGAGCCAGCCAGAGGAGCTGCAACCGATTGCCGTCACCTTCAACGCCATGCAGGAACGACTGGCCTCCTCCTGGGAGCGGCAACGCACCTTCGTTGATGGCGTCGCCCATGAGTTGCGCAC
Organism: uncultured cyanobacterium; assembly: GCA_903823115.1. Classification (GTDB taxonomy): domain Bacteria; phylum Cyanobacteriota; class Cyanobacteriia; order PCC-6307; family Cyanobiaceae; genus Cyanobium. Next base: position 47,564 of record CAIJRN010000031.1, on the reverse strand, counting down.
ACCGATCACGCTGATCTCGGGCCATGCCCAGAGCCTGCAGCGCCAGCCCGCCGCCGCAGCGCTCGGACCCTCGCTGGCGTTGATCAGTGCCGAGGCCCGCCGCATGGGAGCGATGGTCAGCGACATGCTTGATCTGGCCCGCAATGATGCGGGCCGGCTTGAACTGAGGCGGCAAGCCATTGACGTGGAGGACATCGTGCTGGAGTCCTTCGAACGGCTGGCCGGTGGCGCCGACGGACGCCTGCGACTGCAACCTCCCCAGGAGGAGGGATCCTTGCCCCTGGCGGCCGGCGATCCGGAGCGGTTGGCCCAGTGCCTGGTGGTGTTGATCGACAATGCCTTGCGCTATTCGCCATCGCCGGCCCCGGTGCGGTTGTCCGTGGAAGCCACGGCGGTGTCCCTGGTGCTCCATGTGGTGGATCGCGGCCCTGGGGTGGCGCCGACGGAGCGCGAGGCGATCTTCAGGCGCTTCGTGCGCGGTCAGGCTGCCGTCAATACCCGGGGAAGCGGCATCGGTCTGGCGGTGGTCCAGCTGCTGATGGAGGCGATGGGAGGGATGGTTCTGGTGTCGGATGCTCCTGGCGGCGGAGCCGATTTCCAGTTGCAACTGCCGCTGTTTGAGGTGAGCGAACCCCACCTCAACGCTGTAAGAGTTGCTGAAAATCTCAGCGGGGTGGTCCTTCCTTGACCATGAATCCAACCCCTCGCACGGTTTGAATCACGGTGGGCTTGCCAGCGGGTTCAAGTTTCTTGCGCAGATAGCGCACATAGACATCGAGCAGGTTGTCGTCGCCCATCCAGTTTTCACCCCAGAGAGCATCCAAAATGCTGCGCCGTTCATGCACCTGGTTGGGCTGGCGGATCAGATGCAGCAGCAAGTCGAACTCCCTGGCGGTGAGGTGAATGAACACCCCCTCCCTGCTGACTTCGCGGCTGGCGGGGTTGACCACCAGATCGCCCACCCGCAGCAGGCCGTCTTCAGGGTCGTTCAGCCCTGTGCGCCGCAGCCTGGCCCTGACCCGGGCGAGCAGCTCTTCGATCGAAAACGGCTTGGTGAGGTAGTCATCAGCGCCGGAGTCCAGCGCCTCGACGCGCTCGCGCACCTCATCGCGCGCCGTGATCATCAGCACAGGCGTGCCGATGCCCCCCTGGCGCATGCGCCGGCACACTTCGACACCATTGAAATCCGGCAAGGTCCAGTCCAGCAGCACGAGATCCCAGGGTTCCGCGCGAATCTGGCCGAGGGCCTGCTGGCCAGTGGCCGCTTCTTTGCAGCAATAGCCCTCCACCGAGAGCTCGGTGACCAGGAAATTGCGAAGTTCCGGGTCGTCATCGACGATCAACAGGCGGTAGGCGTTCATGGTGTCTGTCAGCTCGGGGCCTTTCACAGCTGCGGCCCGCTGGAGTCGTGACGCCCTTCAGTCTAGGCGCGCTCCCTGAAACCAGGCCAAAGGGGGGTTGAATGGGACAACCGTTTTCTTCCCCTGGTGTTCACGCGCTGGTCATCGGCCAATCTCTCGGGCCGCATGGCCTTCTGGGGCATGGCCATCGTGCTGATCTATGCCGCCACGGCCCTGCTGACGCCCCTGCTGATTCATCTCGGGCTGCTCAGCGATCCCAATACCGGACTGGACAACCCGATTTATGCATCACCTTCGCTGCTCCACTGGTGCGGAACTGATCGGCTCGGCCGGGATGTCTGCGTGAGAACGCTGGCGGGCAGTGGCGTGGCTCTCCAAGTGGTGTCGATCGCCCTGGTCCTGGCCCTGGCGGTCGGCGTGCCGCTGGGCATGGTGAGTGGTTACCTCGGCGGCGGCGTGGATCGCACCCTGGTGCTGCTGATGGACACCCTCTACACCCTGCCGGTGCTGCTGCTTTCCGTCGTGCTGGCCTTTCTGCTCGGTCGAGGGCTGCCCAATGCCGCCGCGGCCCTCTGTGTGGTTTACGTGCCCCAGTACTTCCGGGTGGTGCGCAACCAGACCGCCCAGGTCAAAGCGGAACTGTTCGTGGAGGCGGCCCGTTCCCTCGGTGCCGGCCCCGTCTGGATCCTGCGCCGATACCTGTTGCGCAATGTGATCACCTCGGTGCCGGTGCTGCTCACCCTCAATGCCGCCGATGCGGTTCTGGTGTTGGGTGGCCTGGGCTTTCTGGGCCTGGGCCTGCCGGAAACGATCCCCGAATGGGGGGGTGATCTGCAGCAGGCCCTGACCGCGGTGCCGACGGGCATCTGGTGGACAGCGCTCTATCCCGGCCTGGCGATGTTCATCTTGGTGCTGGGGCTGTCGTTTCTCGGCGAGGGCCTGGAGAGCTGGCTTTCGGGTCAGCCTGAGCGCAGCAGCTGAACCCGATGCAGCCGATCCGGGCAGAGCAGTTCGGCTCGGACAGCCCAATGGGGTCCGGTTGGCCGGCGATGTCGGTCGATGTGCCCAGATCTCATTAGGGTTGGCAGGTCTTCACGATCTGGCTTCTGATCCGTCATGCCCTGGTGGTCGGTTCTGCTGTTTCTTGCCCTCTCGCTGCTGCTCTGGATGCGGGGCCGCTCCGATCGCGACGACGTGATCGGTCTGTTCACCAAGTTTCTGGCCGTGCTGGTGCTGGTGGTGGTGGTGGTGGCGGGCCAGCCCCTGCTGCTTGAGCTTGCCTTGCTGGCCTTGGCCCTGTGGCTGCCCAGCGCCCTTCAATGCGAGCGGCAAGGCGGCGGCGGAAGCCTGGAATCATGAGCCCGGGCCTGGTGTCGAACCTGCTCTTCCGGGTGTTTCGGATGCTGCTGATCGTCACCGGCGTGGTGGGGGCCATGGCGATCACCTTTCCCCTGATTCAGGAGTTCAACAATCCTGCCCACGTTCGTTCGACACCTTCAGCCCCGCCGACGCGCTGAGCCACTCAGCTGTGGGTGCTGGCTGGCGGGGGGATGATCTCAAGGGTGAACGGGGAAGGCTCGGTTGGCCTGTCGGTTGGCTGCACAATCTGGTTCATGGTGGTCGGCAGTCCATCGCGGTCGAGCACCGTGGTCACTTCAATCTGGGTCAGGCCTCCAGGCTGGATCCAGCGGGTGACGTCGACGGCCGGATCCTGGGCCGTGAGATTCACCGGATGGCAGGCTTGTCCCGTGGCTTTGGTCGCTTCGGAGCGAAGGCAGAGATTGACGCCACCAAGCCCTGGATCCAGCACCACCCGCACCCGCAGACCCTGAGGATTCAGCCGGCGCCGGGTTGCCGGCGGCAGCCCCTGGATGGGATAGCGGTACAGCAGCAGACTCCAGAGCGGCCGGGCCCGCAGTCGCAGACGGCCGTCGCCGGGGGCGAGCGAAGCGATCGTGCTCTGCCACCACTGGTTGGGATGGCCAACCAGGCCTCCCCAGCGCGGCGCGGCGCTGATCTGAGGTATCAGGGGCAGATTGCGCTCCAGCCCCTTGAGCTGACCGATCCAACCAGCCTCAGCTTGGCCCAGGGGGAAGAGGGCGTAAGCATCGGCGCTCAGCTGACAGCCCTTGGTGCGCCTGCAGAGCCGATCGGCGGCCAGGGGATCAGCGATGGCGCCGAGATCAAGGGCGAAGCTGTGGTAGCCCAGCTCCTGGGCCAGCCTGGCTTCCGCCACCAGCCCCTGGCTGGAGGCCTGGGCGAACAAGCTGTCTGCCGCTGAGAGATTGATGGCGCCGTAGTTGCTGCTGATACCCGAGCTTGGGAAGCTGAGGAAGGTGTCGTAAATGCCTCGGCGATTGCGGCTTTCGATGATGCCGGTTTCCGGAAAGGTGGTGTAAGGCGCAAACCAAACACGTCGGTCCCCGGCGGGCAGGGTTTCAAGCAGGTTGATCAGTTTCGGCTCGGCGCGCTGTTGGGCCTGACTGCGAAGCTGCCTCTGCCAGATCTCGAGGATCGCTGGCATCCGCAGCCAGCCACTGCCGTAGAGCAGTTCGATGATGATCCAGAGCGCCAGCAGGCCGAAACCGGCCACCAGGGGATCGATGGATTGCCGCCGCCTTTCCTGCTTCACGTTGCCCCCCCATCGGCTTGCCAGGGCTCAAGCTGACGTCGGCTGATGACCCGATCCAACAGGGCCGTGAGCATCAACACGCTGGCGCCATATTCAAAGGCCGTGAAGCGATTGAGTGAACGCAGGGTGGGATTGAGGATGGCCAGCAGGGTGCCCGCACCGCCCATCGTCATCCAGAACAGGCCCAAAAACGTGGTGAGCGTAAGCAGCAGGGCGAAAAACCTCAGATCACTGCGGCCGAGACCTTGGGGTCTCGGAGCCGGGACGCTGCTCGGATCGCCGGCGATGGTGCGGATCGCAACGATCCAGGCGATCGGGATCAGGAAGCTGCCGGTGGACCAGAAATACGACTCCGAGACGGTCGTGATGCCGGCGTTCTCCAGACCCTCACGCACCATCGCCACCCAGGGGGTAGGAATGATCCAGGTGAACGGCAACAAGCCGTACTGGAATTGCTCAATGGCGTAGCGGGGGGCAGACCAGAACGCCGGTGGCTGGCTGGGGCCCAGGCCCACAGCGGCCAGCTTGCCGGCATAGAGCACCAGGATCACAGCCAGGAAACCGATGCCGAACAGCACCCCGCGGGCGACGATCGCGGCCAGAGCTGCGATGGTTGTGACGCGCAAGCTGGCGAGCACAAGCAACAGGGCGAAGCTGCTTGCCAGCAGCAGCAGCACAAAGAACACGTAGTACTCCTGGCTTGGCAGGCACAGCAGACTGGCCAGGGCCCCGGCGCCCAGAAGCGGCAGTGGCCGTCTGCGGCAGGCCATCGCCCGCCAGAGCGCATGGCAGGCCAGCAGCCCTGGAATCACGGTCCACAGCATCGCCAGGGAGAGGTGACCCACCCGCGACAAGGAGCAGGGGGCGGTGGTGATCAAGAAGGCGGTGGCCAGAGCTGTGAAGCGGCGGAAGCCCGCCAGCCGGCAGCTGAGGTCGGCCAGGACGAAGGTGAGCAGCAGGCCGGGGATCAAAAAAGCCTGCAGCGGATCCAGCCCGGTGAGAAGGGCAAGTTTGCAGCCGATCCACTGCGGCGGGATGGCCGCCAGGGAGCTGGTGAAGGCACCAAGGGATTGCTGGCTGGCCGTTTCGCCGAGCCAGCCGAGGTGGAACTGCTGCGACTGGCAGGCCATGGTCAGGCCGAAACGCTCCCAGACCTGGTCGGAGCTGGGCCTGGCCAGCACCAGCAGGGTGGGAATCCAGGCCAGCGCTGCCAGGCTCGCGACCAGGACGGCCCAGATGCTGGCTGGGATTCGGGCCAGGATCACCGCAGGCGCTGGGAAGCGTTCAGGGGCTTGCAACGACGCCGTCGAAACTCGAAGGTCCCTAGTATGGAGGCCCGGAACGAATCAGCAACGCAGCCTGAGCGTGCGAGGCAGCTCCTCAAGGATGGTGCCTTCCCCATCCAGTTCGGGGTAGGCGCGCCCCTGCTGACGACACCAGCGGGCCACGTCCGGATAGGCCCACTCGAACAGGGTGAGCCGATAGCGCTCGGCGGTGATGCCTTCGCCCTGATCGGGCACCAGGCCGGCCTGCTGGCGCTGACGCAGGGCTTCGAACAGCAGGGTGGCCGCCGCCACCGACACGTTCAACGACTGCACCATGCCCTGCATCGGGATGAAGATCGGCTGATCCACCAGCTGGGTGGTGGCCTCGCTCAGTCCCCACTTCTCGGCCCCCAGAACGAAGGCGCAGGGGCCGGTGTAATCGCATTCCCGGTAATCCCTCGCCGCCACCCCCAGATGGGTACCAAAGATGCGCAGGCCCCGCTGCTTGAGCAGGCCCAGGGCGGTGGCTCCATCGGGATGGGCCAGCAGCTCCACCCACTTCTGACTGCCTTTGGCGGTGTCGTTGAGGGTGCGAGGGCGCCCGGCCAGGCTCACCACATGGGCCTCCATCACCCCCACGGCATCGCAGCTGCGCAGGATGGCCGAGAGATTGTGGGGTTTGTCCACATGCTCCAGCAGCACGGTGAGATCACCCATGCGCCGATCGAGTACGGCCTTGAGGCGCTCGAAGCGGCGGGGCAGCAGAGGCATCAGTGACGGTGGCTTGGGGTTGGTGGAGCAGGCGTGGCCAGGGGGTGGATTCAGCCAGGATCGGGGCGGAGATCGGGACCACAACCCTCCCGGCCCTCCCCGCCATGACCCAGGTGCCTCCCACGTCCAGCTTCGATCGCCAGGTCTACGCCATGGTGGCCCGCATCCCCCCCGCCCGGCTTGCCACCTACGGTCAGATCGCCGAACTGATCGGGGCCTGGGGTTGCGCCCGCCAGGTGGGCTGGGCCCTGCGGCGTTTGCCGCTGCCCTCGGAACTGCCCTGGCATCGGGTCGTGAACGCCACCGGGCGCATCAGCCTGAGCCCCGGGCGCGAAGGCAGTGACTGGATCCAGCGCCAGCTGTTGATCGCCGAGGGGATTCCCGTGGATGGTCAGGGTCGTCTGCCCCTGGTGCTCCATCGCTGGTGTCCCGATGCTCCAGTACATCTGGAGCCTGCTCAAATCGAGCCTGTACCGCTGCTGGACTCTCCCTTTGCCTGACCCCGTGCGATCCAACGGCCTGCCGGCGAGGGAGGTGGCCTGGAAGGTGCTGCTGGCGGTGGCGGCCGGGGCCTATGCCGATGCCGCCCTGGAACGGGAACTGAATCGGACCTCGCTCAGCGGCGCCGATCGGGCCCTGGCCACCGAACTCGCCTATGGCGCCATCCGCCAACGCCGCCTTCTCGATGCCTGGGTGGATGCCCATGGCCGGGTGAGGGCCGAACAGCAACCCCCAAAGCTGCGCTGGCTGCTGCATGTGGGGCTGTATCAACTGCTGTTCACAGCCCGGGTGCCCGCTTCCGCCGCCGTCAGCACCACGGTCGACCTGGCCAAGCAGGGCGGCCTGGGGCGCCTGGCGCCGGTGGCCAACGGGCTGCTGCGCTCGGTTCTGCGTCGCCGCGAGCAGGTCGGTGCCGGGACCACGGCCGGGCCTCTCCCTGAGGCCCCTGCTGACGCCAAAGCGACGGCCGCCGCCGCCGAACCGGCAGCGGAGCCCTGGCTGGGCCTGACGCTGGGCGAGGATCCGCTCGCCAGTTTTGGACTGCGCCACTCCCTGCCCGAATGGCTGGCCGTCGATCTGCTGCGTTGGCTGAGCGCCGATCGGGCCGAGGCCTTCGCACGGGCCTGCAACAGCTCGCCACCGTTGGATCTACGGGTCAATCGCTGCCGTTGCGATCGCGACAGCCTGGCGGCAGCTTTCAGCGCCGCCGGCATCCGCACCGAGCCGCTGGCGGAATCAGGCGACGGCCTCACCCTCCTGGATCGCTGCGGTGACCTGCGCGGCCTGCCGGGTTACGGCGAAGGCCTCTGGTCCGTCCAGGACCGCAGTGCCCAGCGCATCGTGCCCCTGCTTGATCCCCAGCCAGGGCAGCGGGTGCTGGATGCCTGTGCGGCCCCCGGGGGCAAGTGCACCCAGATCGCTGAGTGGATGGCAGACCAGGGTGAGATCTGGGCGGTGGATCGCTCCGAAGCCCGGCTGCGGCGGGTTGCAATCAACGCCGAACGCCTTGGACTGACTTCGATCCAGCGGTTCTGCGCCGATGCAGCCGATCTGGCCAGCCTGCGCCCGCACTGGATCGGTTGGTTTGATCGCATCCTGCTGGATGCTCCCTGCTCCGGGCTTGGCACCCTCAGCCGCCATGCCGACGCCCGCTGGCGCATGCAGAACGAGGCCATCGAGCCCCTGGCAGCTCTGCAACAGAACCTGCTGGAGCGGCTCCTGCCGTTGCTGGCCCCCGCCGGCCGTCTGGTGTATGCCACCTGCACGGTGCATCCCAGGGAGACCAGCGAGTGCATCGCCTGGCTGCTGGCGCACCATCCAGAGGTGCGGCTGGTGCAGGAGCAGCAGTGGTGGCCTGCTCAGGAGGCGGATGGATCCTGCGCCGGAGATGGCTTCTTCGTCGCCGTGCTCGAGCGGCAGAAGCCCCTGGTCCCGACCACAGCGTTCAGGGAACAGGTGGCGGCGCCGTCACCGGAGGGGGAGGACTGACGGGAGCTGCCGCAGGCGGCGGTGGCGGTGCGACCGCTGGCGCTGGGGGAGGCGATGCGGCCGCTGGCGTCTGCTCGACCGGGCGAGGAGCCAGGGCAGGCTCAGGCGCCCTGCTGGGCGCCGGGGCGACGGGCGCCTGCCAGCTGCTGGGCTCCGGCGCTGGCGGCTTCGTGAGACTGCCTGTGCGTTCCGGCGGCGGCTGCCAGCGGTTGTCACCGGCCTCAGGTAACGGCGAGATCTCCGTGTTCTCCTGGCGTACGGCCTGGCCCTGGGCCGGCTTTGGCTTGTGCTTCGGGGGCACGTAGGGAATGAAGGAGCCCGTCAAGGTGGGCTTGGGGGGGAACTTCTGCACCGGCATGCCCTTGGTGACCTCAGCCATGAAGCTGGACCAGGTGGCAGCGGCCTGGGCACTGCTGCTGCCGGTCTTGAAGTTTTCGTCGTAGCCCAACCAGACAGCTGTGGTGAGCTGGGGGATCGAGCCGATGAACCAGAGATCGCGGGCACCCTCGGCCGTGCCGGTCTTGCCGGCCACCGGACGATCGGGAAGTGAGGCCGCATAGCCGGTGCCGTTACGCACCACGCTCTGCAGCATCCACATCACGGTGTCCGCCACATCGCTGCTGAGGGCCCGCTTCGGCTTGGGAGCATCAACGCGGCGACTCCACAGCAGCTCACCATCGGGGCCGTAGATCTCCTCAAACGGCACCGGTTTCACCCAGACGCCGCGGTTGTTGACGGCGGCGTAGGCAGCGACCATCTCCAGCATGGTTTTTTCATTGGCCCCCAGCACCATGGCCGGATAGTTGCCGATCTCGCCGGTGATGCCGAGATCCCGTGCCACTCCGATCACCCGGGGGAAACCCACCTTCTCGGCGGTGGCCACGGCGGCGGGGTTGATCGAGCCGGTGATCGCCTGGAGGAGGGTGATGCTGCCGGCCGTGCCGGGAATGCAGAAGCGTTTTGGTGGCCAGCCCTCCTGATAACAGCGTTCCCGCGCCGAGATCGTGTCCTCGGGGCGCATGCCGTACTTGATCGCGGCGGAATACGTGAACAACTTGAAGGTGGAGCCGGGGGAGCGCAGGGCCTGGGTCGCGCGGTTGAACTGGCTCTTGTTCCAGTCCTTGCCCCCCACCATCGCCCGCACCAGGCCGGTGCCCGGCTCCATCGACACCAGGGCCCCCTGCATGCTGCCCGCATGGCTGTTGATCGTGGCCTGGGCCTTGTCCTGCCAATCCTTGTTGAGGCCGGTGCGGATCGTCAGACCGCCCACCTCCAGCTGCTCCTTGGTGAGCACCCCGGGGAGTTCCTGCTCCAGCCAACTGGTGAACCAGGGGGCTGGGTTGGCGAAATACTTGGGCTCGGCGGGCTTGAGACCCAGCGGTGCCGCATCGGCCCGTTCGAGCTGGATGTCATCGATGTACCCCGCCTCGCGCATCCGCCGCAACACGGTGTGACGTCGACTGAGGGCGAGATCGGGATTGACGAGCGGCGAATAGACCGAAGGCGCCGGCGGCAGGCCGGCGATCAGGGCCGCCTCCGGCAGAGTCAGCTGATCCGGAGTCTTGGAAAAATAGACCCAGGCCGCATCGGCCACGCCGTAGGCGCTTGAACCCAGATAGACGAAGTTGAGGTACTGCTCAAGGATCTGCTCCTTGCTCAGCTGCCGTTCGATCTTGCCGGCGAGCAGGGCTTCCTTGAGCTTGCGCATCAAGGTGCGGTCCTGGCTGAGGAAGACCGTGCGGGCCAGCTGCTGGGTGATGGTGCTGGCACCCTCCTCGACCGATCCCTGGCGCAGGTTGCGCAGCATGGCGCGGCTGATGCCCAACAGATCGACACCGTCGTGTTGATAAAAACGGCGGTCTTCGGCGGCGACGAAGGCCCTTTGAATCAGCAGAGGCATCTTGCCGCTGCTGAGCTTCTCGCGGGTGGCCGGTCCCTCCTTGACCACCACCTTGCCGTTGGTGTCGAGAATGGTGATGGTGCCAGGGCGGTTGAAGGCGCTGATGCGATCGGCGTCAGGGAGCAGGCTGTCGATGCCGGCCACCAGGGCCGACTGGCCCAGGGCCACACCGCCGCCGATGGCCGCCGCCACCAGGGCCGGGGCAATCAGGCGCCGGGGGATGCCGCCGCGACGTCGGCTTGGCTGGCCTTCAGGCGAGGGACCCGAGCCGCCGGCAGCGATTCCCTGGCTCAAAGTGCCTGGGCGGCTTCACCGCCGAGTCGGATCAGATCGCTGTGGCCGATGGCGAGGGCCGTGACCAGCATGCCAAGCACCAGAAAGGGCTGGGCGCTGGCCTGGTATTTGACATCAAAAGCCACGGGATCGCGCAGCAACCAGATGTCCTGAAACGTGATCTGGGGAAGGATCAACAGCACCAGGAGGACAGCTGCGAAATTCTGCCCGATGGCGATCAGCACCGCCACCATCGCCAGCTGGAAGACATCGATCATCGCGGCACTGATCCAGCTGGCCCGCTCGATCCCGAAGACCACCGGCAGCGATTGCAGCCCCAGAGCCCGATCGCCTTCCACACTCTTGAAGTCGTTGACCACGGCGATGCCGAGCCCGGCCAGGCTGTAAGCCAGGGTCAGCAGGGCCGTGGTCCAGGTGAGCTGGCCGAAAAGTGCCTGGCCCGCCCACCACGGCAGGGCGATGTAGCTGGCACCGAGCGCATAGTTGCCGAGCCAGCCATTCTGCTTGAGCTTCAGCGGCGGCGCCGAGTAGATGTAGCTGACGAAAGAGCCACCCAGAGCCAACAGCAGCAGCACGGGCCGGCTGTGGCCGGCCCAGAGATCGAGGCCGTAGGCCACTCCCAGGCCGGCGAGCAGCAGGACGACAATCTGCAGCCGGACCTGTCCCAGGGGAATGGCCCCCGAGGGGATCGGACGGTAAGGCTCGTTGATCGCGTCGATCTCGCGGTCGTAGTAGTCGTTGATCGTCTGGGTGTAGCCCGCCAGCAATGGGCCGCTCATCACCATGCAGGCCAGGGCTGCCAGCAGATCACCCAGGCGCCAGTGATAGTTGCCCGAAGCCGCCGCACCGCAGATGACGCCCCAGATCAAGGGAATCCAGGTGACGGGCTTCATCAGCTGCAGCCGGATCGCCCAGATGTTGGCGCTGCTGCCCCCATCCTTCATGCCCAGGAGCTGACGGGCGCCACCCGATTTCGAAACAGCCGCTTTATCACTGTCTGGAGCCATCTCGTTCACCACAACAGTCGGGTGCTGGGGGCTGGGCTCAGGCAGGGGTGATCTCATCGTCGAAGAACCAGCTGGTAACGCCAGCACTGAGTTCAACGACGACGCCGATGCCCTTGCCGTCGGTGACGCGGAAATCCTTCACGGTACCGGTCGCATCAGCCTTGAGGGCAGCGACGAGGTCGGCGGGGATGCGATCACGCACCCGGGTGACCCGCACCTTGGAGCCGATCGTGATGGCAGCCTGGGACATGGCCGACGCGTCGTCTTTGGTGGCGCAACCTTACCAGTGAGCCCATGGTCGCCAAGCGCATCATCCCCTGCCTCGACGTGGCCGATGGCCGCGTGGTGAAGGGAATCAACTTTGTCGGCCTGCGCGACGCCGGCGATCCGGTGGAGCTGGCCTGCCGCTACAGCGCCTCCGGCGCCGATGAACTGGTGTTCCTCGACATCGCCGCCAGCCACCAGGGACGCAGCACCCTGGTGGATCTGGTGCGTCGCACCGCCGAGGCCGTGACCATCCCGTTCACGGTGGGGGGCGGCATCGGCAGCGTCGAGGGCATCACCGAGCTGCTGCGGGCCGGCGCCGACAAGGTGAGCCTCAACTCGGCGGCCGTGCGCAGCCCCGAGCTGATCGCTGCCGGGGCCAGCCGCTTCGGCAACCAGTGCATCGTGGTGGCCATTGATGCCAGGCGGCGCGAGGGGGGCAGCCCCGGCTGGGATGTGTATGTCAAAGGCGGGCGCGACAACACCGGACTCGACGCCCTGACCTGGGCCCGCCGGGTGGTGGAGCTGGGGGCCGGCGAGATCCTGCTCACCTCAATGGATGGCGACGGCACCCAGGCCGGCTACGATCTGGCTCTGACTCGGGCCGTGGCCGAAGCAGTGGACGTGCCGGTGATCGCTTCAGGCGGGGCCGGTTGCATTGACCACATTGCCGCGGCGCTGGAGGAGGGCAAGGCGGCGGCAGCCCTGCTGGCCTCCCTGCTCCACGATGGAGTGCTGACCGTGGAGGAGATCAAGCGGGAGCTGCTGAAGCGGGGTCTGCCCGTGCGGCCACTCCTGCCTGAAGACGACTCGCGGTAGCTGCGGGCCTATCGTTACATTCGTAGAAAAGTGTTCACATTCGCCGAAGCCCAGCATTGACCGCTCTATTCGCCCTGCCTGGAACGCTTCTCAGCGTCATCGCTCTGGTGATGGTGGCAGCGGTGGTGGCCTTGGTCGCCTGGGCTTTGCAACTGATGCAGAGCGCCAGTGATCGCCAGGAGTTCTCCCTGATGCTGGCGGGCTGCATGGTCTGCTCCGCTGCTGTGGGACTGGCCACGGTGATGGTGCTGACGATCACCAGCCCAACGCGGCTGGAGGCAGCCCACGGCGCGATGCTGATCGGGCCGGATCGGGACAGCGGCATCAGTCTTGATGCAATCGTGCTGCCCTGGGACGACTATCCCGCCCTCAGCCAGGCTCCCCCTCTTGAAACCCGGTGATCCGGAGGCCGTGCGTGAGCTGTTCGAGCGCATCGCCCCCCGCTACGACCAACTCAACGACCTGCTCAGCCTGGGGCAACACCGCCTCTGGAAACGCCAGGCCGTGGCCTGGCTGCAGCCCCGACCTGGCCAACGCCTGCTCGATCTTTGCTGCGGCACCGGTGATCTGGCCCTGATCCTGGCTGAGAAGGTGCGGCCCGGCGGGTGCGTTCTGGGCCTGGATGCAGCCCAGGCGCCCCTGGAGGTAGCCAGCCGCAGGGCGGCAGCCAATCCTTGGCTTGCCTTGCAGTGGCAGCAGGGGGATGCCCTGGCCACGGGCCTGGCTGACGCCTCCCACGATGGGGCGGTGATGGCCTACGGACTGCGCAACCTGGCAGATCCAGCGATGGCTCTGCGGGAGTTGCACCGGTTGTTGCGACCCGGTGCCAGAGCGGCGGTGCTCGATTTCAACCGGCCGGACCCTGCCGCGGGCAGGTCCGCCCAGGCGGTGGCAGCCTTTCAACGCTTCTACCTGCGTCAGCTGGTGGTGCCCACAGCCCGCCTGGTGGGCCTGCCGGAGCACTACGCCTATCTGGAGGCCAGCCTGGCGACCTTCCCTCTGGCGGCCGAGCAACTGCAGCTGGCCCACCAGGCCGGTTTCCGGCAGGGCTCGCACCGGCCCCTGGCCGGCGGATTGATGGGGATGCTTGAGCTGGTGGCCTGAACCAGCAGCAGGATTTCATGGTTCCTTCAGCAGATTCTGCCTAGGCTGGGGCGCTTGATTCACCATCTCTCTGCCATGGGTGTTCCCCTCTTCGACTTCGCTGCCAACATCGGTAAGAAGGTTTTTCATCGCGGCGAGGACAAGGCCGCCGACAAGCTCAAACAACACATTGAAAAGAACAATCCTGGAGTCAGTGATCTTGCCGTCGCGGTCCAGGATGAAACGGTCACGATCTCTGGCAAAGCCAAAGATACTGCTGCCTTTGAAAAAGCAGTGTTGATCGCTGGCAATGTCGAGGGAGTTGCTCGCGTTGAGGCCGCAGCCCTTGGAGCTGCCGGTGATTCCAGCTTCGTCCTGGTTGAGTCCGGTGACACACTCTGGGGGATCGCTGAGCGGGAGCTGGGCAGCGGAGCGCGTTATACCGAAATCTTTGCGGCCAACCGTGAGGTGATTGAGGATCCGGATCTGATCTTCCCGGGCCAGAAGATCCGCATTCCCAAGCGCTGATCAGCTGAGAGACCAGCCAGGCATTGACGGGGATTTCAGGCCGGTCTTGACTGGGCTGGATCTCCAATCCTGGTGGCCATCTCATCCCTAAGCAGCTTCTCCATGATGGAGGGATCACTGGGACGTCCAAAGAGAAAACCCTGGGCAAAATGACAACCGAGTTCGCTCAATAGTCGCGACTGATCTTCAGTCTCGACCCCTTCAGCAATCACCTGCAAACCGAGCGCCATCGCCATACGGATCACGGCTGCCACGATCACATCATCTTGCTGATTTTCACCCAGTCCCGAGATGAACGATTGATCAATCTTCAGGAAACCAACCGGAAGCTGCTTCAGATAGCGCAGGGAGGAGTAGCCAGTGCCAAAATCATCAATGGCCAGACGAATACCAAGGCGACGAAGTTTCTCTAAAGTCCTGGCGGCAGTATCCAAATTTTCGACCAGCATGGTTTCCGTAATCTCGATATAGAGCAGATCACTGGGCATGCCAGTGCTGGCAAGGGAGGCTTCGATCTGGCTGGCGATCCGTTGATCGTTCAGGCTTCTGGCGGAAAGATTGGCGGAAACATGCAGACCTGCTGCCAGGCCCATAGCCTGCCAACCCGCCAAGGTCTGGCAGGCCTGGTGAATGATCAGAGCATCAATCTCGGTGATCAAGCTGCTGGTTTCGGCAATCGGGATGAAATCCGCCGGCGAGATCAATCCCCGCTTGGGGTCATACCAGCGGGCCAGGGCCTCAAAGCCGATGATTTCATGATCAGGCAGGCTGACGATGGATTGCAAGTGACATCGGATCTGGCCGTTGATGACAGCCTGCTTAAGGGCTTCTTCGAGATGGGCCCTGGTTTTCGCCGTGGTACGCAATTGATGATCAAAGTTGGTGGAGCGCCCTCGGCCAAGTTGCTTGGATTGATACATGGCCAGATCCGCATTTTCAATCAGCGTTTCAGCCCGGTCCATCGCGCCGGCAATCGCGATACCAATGGAGGCAGAATGACTGAGGACAATAGAGCCAATCAGCATCGGCTTGGAGATCTCCGCAATGATGCTGTCGGCCAGTTTCCGCGCCTCACCATCATGAGATTCTTCGGTGATGATGATGAATTCATCACCGGCCAACCGAGCCACCAAATCATTAGCTTCAACTAAACCCAACAGAATCTTGCTGACCGTAATCAGAAAGTGGTCACCGACCGCATGACCATGGGCATCATTGATCTGCTTGAAGTTATCAAGATCAATGAACAGCACCGCCATTGGACCAGCTCCTGAACCACCACCAGCATCAGCAAGCTGATGCCGCAACTGCTCCATAGCCCGAGCCCGGTTCGGCAGACCGGTGAGGGTATCCCGGCGCGCTTCCTCGATGGCTTCATGCCTGGCCCGTCTCTCCTCGAGCAAAAATTGGCTGGTTTGGAAGTAGAGCTCAAAGGCCTGAGCGATGGTTTGCAGCAGTTGCCGTTCCTCAGGATTGAAGGAATCCTGGTGGCGGCCGATCATCAGGATCGGACCTGCCCCGAGATGTTGCCAGTGGACCTGCAGCTCCAGGCCGTTGTCCAGACGCAGCGTTTCGGCCTGGCTGAGAGCAGCCTGGCTGAGACCATCTGGGGCGATCGCCTGCAGACCGACGATCACCTCCACCCTGCTGCCATTCAGCAAGACGCCCAGATCCGCATTCAGTGCCTGGGTGATGTGTCCGATCGCTGTGGCACAGGATTCAACCGCCTGATCATTGAGAGCAATCAGCACATCGCTGATCAAGTTCAAACGTTGTCTAAGCGATCGGATTGCAGTTCTTGAACCTGCCCCATTGACATGTCTGGGGCCAGTGTTCATCGGATCCCTGTGACCAAGCTCATCACTGAAACCATCTTAGCGTCAGAGGCTGGAGGTCAGCTGCCCCTAGTGCGAGGAGAGATCATCAGCGATCAAGCAGAGTCCGGCTTTGGCTTGCAACTGCCGCGATATCGTTGGCTTCTACTCTCAGTTGAGTTCAACATCACAGAACTCTGGTATCAACTCCTACATACAGTCTTGGCAATCGTTTCAAAGCCACCGGCTCCGCTCGTACAATCTACACATCAAACCCTGCCAATGCACGTTCCTGGCAACAGGCGATCCGCCCCATCGAGGCTCAATCCAGAACGCTCTCGATGAACCAGCAGGCATCGCTGGGTGCTCCTGACTCCGGATCAATCCAGGGACAGACCAAGCCGCAATGGACAGCTCGCCCATCAAGAAACAGAATCCCCTGTTCGAATTCCCATAGACCAATCAATACCAACAAATCTCCCTATAGCGTTCTGACAGCACCACGAGAAAAGTCCTCGACCACCAATACAGCAATTGCCCCACAACTGAGTGACTGGGCACAGCACGTCCGCCCATACAATTGCGAAATCCAACCATCAACAGCCGCGTATTCAACCTGAATTTCACTCGATACTGCGCCATGCGGAATCAAAGGTCAAAACCTGCCAGTTACGAGCAGCCTGGCGAATTCATTCTGGCCCAGAGCACAGACCATGACTGCAATACGGACTTGCAGCCCTCCCTTTCAAGTCAGCCACTCAGAAAACTTAAGCCACCCGACCACCGCAAGACACATCCAAATCACGATTTATTCATCGAGAAGAATATCCCCAACCAGCACTAGTAGCTGGATTTATTGCAACGGGTCAATTCAACTACGAAATAGTGGCAGATCAGTTTTTTCACCTTGCGTGGATTCAGAGCACTGGTTGGTGGCAAAACCATTCCTGAATGCTCAGACCTGCCAGCAGTGCTCTGTAGCTGCAGGAGATCATGGCCACAAACTGGCACGAACCAACGGGCAGAGCTGCAGGCTACCCAGGCCAAAGTGGAGGAAGGAAGCAAGCAACTTAAGATTGGTATCAGGAACTTCAGGAGTTCAGCCATTGGCTACAACTCATATCTGCGCTCTTTCTTTTCACATTCCCTGGCGATCAGCATGGTTGAATCAACTGGCGCCAGACCATGGCATTAGCCCTATAGCCACTCAGATCTCCCACTGGCAACGATCAGAAGACTGTCATCATTAGTTCACTTAAAATTGAGGACTAAAATCTTTGCCAACCTGATTCGGCTGGATTTGCCCACCTCAAAAAAATTGATCACACTTGTATCCCTTAATCAAGGCACCTGGATCGCTGCCCAATTTTA
This sequence comes from uncultured cyanobacterium, assembly GCA_903823115.1. Lineage (GTDB taxonomy): Bacteria > Cyanobacteriota > Cyanobacteriia > PCC-6307 > Cyanobiaceae > Cyanobium. The sequence goes on along the minus strand of CAIJRN010000031.1, from coordinate 30,466 downwards.
TCGTTGGGGAATCAAGCCCATGGGCTTAGATTAGGATTCATTACCGCGTCGCTCCGCCTCGCCCCCGCGTGGATCCCCTGAGAATTGCATTAAAAAGGGTGTCGCTGGAGTGGGCGATCATCGACACGGGCGGGTCGGCCCCGTTGGCGATTCCCTCGGATTTTCTGGTGAGAGCCATTCAGCAACTGCGCACCGCCATGTTGCCGATTGAGCGACTCTCGCTTGCCTTGGTGCCGGTGGAGCAAGGTTGCAACGGCATCCAATACTGGTGGTGCCTTGAGGAGCCGGACACGATTCGCTCGTTCCTGCGCATGGCCGAGTTCTTTGATGGTCAGGACCATCGCACCAGCATTTTACATCATGTTTGTAGCACTGAGTATCCCAAACGGGTGAGGCTGATGCAACTGTCAGTCGACGAGGTAGAGTTTCCGTTGTTGGCAGAATTACATCGCGATCGCTTCAGCGACTACCTGGCCTATCCCTTGCCTTTGCATGGTTCTCACCGGGTGGTGATCACCATCGCCACCCGTAGTCGCGATGGCTTCCGGGCCAGTCAACTCCGTGGTCTCTACCGTCTGGTCAATCCCTTGGCACAGGTGTTGAAGGCAACCCGTCACTTCGGGAGAGGGGATTGGCAGTCCAAGGATCCGCTCACCGGCCTGATCAGTCGTCATCGCTTCGAAGAGCAGTTGGAGATAGCCTTTCGCAGGCTTGAGCAAACTCCCCTGCCCCTGAGTTTGCTGTTGCTCGATCTCGATGGTTTCGGCGATTACAACTCTGTCTTCGGTCATTTCTGTGCCGATGATGCCCTGTTGGCCGTTTCACGTCTGCTGACCGGACGGTTTGCTTCCAGAACCGGGGTGCTCGCCCGCATCGGCTCCGATGCCTTCGGACTGTTGTTACCGGGCGTGCACGATAGCCAGCTGCAGATGATGGCTAAAGAGCTGGGCCAGGCCGTACGAGATCTGCGAATCGCCCACCCCTTGGCTTCAGGACCGTTCCTGGGCTGCAGTATTGGCCTTGCTACCACCTCAACCTTGGCCGGGCCAATCAAGGATGAAGCGAGCGGGCTGATGCTCCGGGCCGAACAGGCCCTCGCCGAGGCCAGGGCCATGAAGGGTCATCAGACCTGCGAGGCCTGATCACACTTGTGGCGGTTCAAGGTGGATTCGATAGCCAGGATCGCGGCAATGAATGGCCACCAGTACGGCCCATGAACAAGCTTGAATAAGACGATCGAATCGTTGCCATCTCGAAATCCACCTCCTGATCAGATCCAACAACGTGTCGCCACAGTCCTTGAAATCTCTCAAGCTCAACGCAGCTCGAGAGTCACGATGATCCAGGGCACGATCTCGTCTGACAATTGTGAGAAGCCCCGATCGACCTGTATCTCTAAGTTGGTTGCATTGACTTGAGGCACTGATCTGCTTCAACAGCAGCCATCCAACCATCGGTATCGCAGGCAGGGGCTGGCGGGCGGGAGGCCTTCACAGGGCCGCCAGGCCGATGCGTCTCGCCTGTCCTGGAGCAGTCAGCCCCGGGAGCACGCGCCAATGTCGCAATAGTGACAGTCAGGATCTGGCACAGGGGCCAGGATTCTGTCATTGAGATGCTGTTCCGTCATGTCCGTTTCCTACCCCACCACCGCTGGCTCCATCCGGGCCACGACCATCGCGGCCAGTTCACAGCGTGCCGCCTCCAGCTCGATCAGCCGTCGCTTCCGGCTTGTCGATCAGCAGGGCGACCCCCATCCCGTGCTCGATGACCACTACGACTCCCTGGATTCGGCCTGGGCTGAAGCCAAGAGCTGGTGGAATGAGCATGGCGGTGCAGATCAAACCCCTGTAGGTATTGGCGTTGAGGTCAGCACCGCCAGTGGTGAATGGCGCACGTTGCGCCACCCAGGTGTCTGAGCGAGAGGCGGACGACTGGCTGAGACTTCCAGGCTTCGCCACAGTCATCGCCTGCCCTGCGAACACCTCGCTCAAGCCAGTGCCCCAACCATTGGCGGGATTCCAAGACAATGAAGCAGATCAATCAACATTATTGCGGGAACAGGCGTACAGCTGAGTCCAACACTCAGGACCAACCGTTTGACACTGGAATCGTGCTCGATTGAATTTCAGCCAACAACTGAGTGCTTCGATTCATTATTCGACATGAGTGGCCCTTGGGAATGGACCTCTCGCTGAGACCAGGGTTCAGGTCATCAAACCCTGCGGGAATCAGCGAAGGCTGAGGTTTCGACCCTTCCTTGTGCATGTCTGGCCTCCTTCCCAACATCGGACTGTGCTGGACCAACAATCTGCTGATGATGGTCCCTCTCAGGCCCCTGGCCATGGCCTGGCCAGGCTGGTTCGCTTGTGCGTCGAAATCCGCTTCAGCTCACCTGAACGCCCTTCCAGAACGCCACCCGTCCCTTGATCTGCTCCGCTGCTTGCTTGGGCTCCGGGTAGGTCCAGGCCGCATTGGCATTCACCTCGCCGCCAGCCAGCACGTCGTAGTAGTGGGCTTCTCCCTTCCAGCCGCAGACCGTGCGGTGATCCGAAGGCCGGAAAAAGCTTGGGTCGAGAGCTGAGGCAGGGAAGTAGGCATTGCCCTCCACCGTGACGATGTCATCACTGCTGGCCAGCACTTGGCCGTTCCACCGAGCCTGCATCGTCATTCATCTCTGGAGAGAGTCCATCCTGACGGTTAGAGCCACTGAACGGCGGGTTTGCAGGTGATCCGGTTTCGCCGGCACCGTTGGCCAGCAAACCAGGCCCGTTGAGCAGGCCCTCTGGCCCTGAGCTCACCAGGGGAAACGGTCGTAAATGCGCAGGGTGGCCGGACCGATCGGGCTGGCCACCGGCTGGGGACCTGCCGGCCAGGCGGTGACCTGAAACAGATAGGTGTCCGATGTGACCGGGTTGGTCCAGGGCTTGAGCACCACGGTGACCGTGCTCCCTGGAGCCACCGGCTCAAGAAAATCGACGGTGATCAGCCGCTCCCGCTGCGAAAACGTGGCTTGAACCGGCACCGCTGTCCCCTCCCGGCGCGGACGCCCCAGAAAGGCACGGGTTCGCTCGGGAGCAAAGGGGAAATTCCAGTCGGCACCTCGGGTCTGCTGGATGGTGAGCCGCTCGAGCGAAGCGCCAGCCTGGGGATCGAGGCTGATGGTGAGGTAGTACAGCGCCGATGGATCACCGGCGTTGTCGTCATAGGTGATCAGCTCGGCTTTCCACGGAGCCTTGACGAAGTAGGTGGAGCCGCGCAACTCCATGGAGCGAGCCGGTGCAAGGCCAGGAGCCGCCGGGATGGCGAGCGAGCCCGTCACCAGAGCAGCGACCACGGTTAACGCCCAGGGTGATCCATTCATGGCCAACCCATCACCACGATCCCCTTCAGACTAAGACTGGCCTGCTGCCGCTTCAGGCCAAAATCCCGGCCGAAGTTCCAGCGGGCTGCTGGCTCAGGAACGGCACCGGATCCTGATCGCGCCGATGCTGGCGCGGCAGGGATGCTCCCTGGCCTGCTGCCCCCTCCGGATCCAGACAGGCGGTGGCCTCGAGCGCACTTCGCAGGCGACGCGCCGCGTGCAGGGGCATGTCCCGGGGCACGCTGATGCGATCGCGCAAGTAGCGCAGCGCCGGGGCTGACCCCGCCGGTGGTGGACAGTGACAGCCGTTGATCAGGGCCGTGAGGGCACAGCGCAGGGGCAACGCAAAGGCCTGGCCCAGGGGATTGCGCTGCAACAGAGTGGAGCGATGCTTCAGCACCCTGGCCAGGGCCAGGGCCGCGGCCTCCGCTGGTTCGGCCTGGCTGGTTTCCGGATCCGGCTGGTCGCCGGCCACGATCGGCCAGGGGCCCTGGTCGATGCGGGCGGCCAGGAGCCGCTGCTCAACACTGCCGTTGGGATAGCAGCCCCCCATCTGAGGCGGCAGGTCGTGGGCGTGGGTGTGGAAATCGCTCTGAGTGCCCAGATAGGTCGACCGCTGCTCCAGGGCGGTGAGCCACTGATCGATCCCCCGATGCTGGCGCCGCAGCAGATAACCCTTCTCATAGGCCAGGCTGGCATTCATCCGTTCCACATAGGGCACGAACACCACATCGGCGCTGCTCAGATCCCCCAGCAGAAATGGACCCGGACCCGTCTCGATCGCCTCGTCCATCGCCGCCGCGTAGCGATCGAAGTTCTCTCTGGCACGCCGCTCTGCTGCTTCGCCCAGGCCAGGCACGCACAACCACTGGCACCAGGCCCTGAACAGCAGGCGCTCCAGCTGCCGCAGCTGCATCACCCGCGGCTCCTGCATGGAAGGTCCAAGGCTGCCGAAGGCCCGCTCCAGGGCCTCCAGAATGCGATCGCTCTCGGTGATCAGGCGACCATCCAGCTCCAGCGCCGGCAACATGCCGGAGGGAACCAGCCGGGTGAACCAGCGTTCCTTCTCGCCGTAGCAGAACATCGTGACCTTGCGGATCCGATAGGGAATGCGCCGCTCCTCCAGCCACAGCCACACCTTCTGGCAATAGGGACACCAGGCGTGGTGATCGCGGTAGAGGGTGACGCGCACCGCCTGCTCCGACTGGCCGAACAGACGCAGAAGCGCCCGAGCGCTGGTGGGGCCCTGAACCAGGTCAGGTTCCGGCGCCGCCAGCCTCTCCAGGGCCTCAAAGCTCAGGGGCTCAGGTGACTGACGGCTCTCCAAGACAGAAGGCAACGTTGATCGCCAGCGATCCTGGCGCAACCGGGAAGGCGCCGGGGCCCCACTCTGCTCTCAAACGGTGGGACAGGCCTGCCTGCCGATGGGCATGGGATTGGGATTGGCTCCAGACGCTCCGGGACACTCCTGGGGCGAACGCTGCTGACGGCCCACGGGCAAGGCTGCTGCGCAGAGCCAAACCGGGCTCTCAGCCAGAGCCCTGAGTGACATTTTCAGCGCTTCAGATTGAGGAATTCAGACTCTCTGGCTGCCATGGCATTGATGGGATCGTGCAACCATCGCGACATCTCAAACCCACGGGACCGCAACAGATCTCACCACATCCCTGGGACGATGTTTCTCGATCTTGAAGCCTCGTCTTGCGATGAGAGTGCTCTCCTGACCAGATGCGATGAAACAAGGCAGCCAACGACGGGGGCTCTGCATCCAAGAGTCCTCCAGAACAATCTGTGGCCAGCCTTACAGAAAATAGCCGTAGAACGGGGATTAACAGAAAAGCTTCAGCCACAGGACTTCTGACTGATTGAGGTACGGATCCTCCCAATTCGTTTCGGCTGGCGTGATATGACGCTGGGGTTGCGCAAAACAGAACCAGGTCAGGATCCCGGAGCGATGGGCGGAATTGTTTCCCTTGTTACAGAGGGAGCCCCCCGTTGGGGCGCACCGTAACCGGGTGAACTCTTGAGAGGTCTTCCCCCTCATGCCACCGACCTTCCTGTCCGACGGACCACCGTCCGTTGAGACAACCTTCGATCGCTTCCGCCTCAAGGTGCTGGCGGGTGTCCAGGACACCCAGCTGCGCTACTACGCCCTGATCCTGCTGGCTGCCGGCGCCGGCCTGCTGCCCCTGATGGCCGGCTCCGCCCATGCCGCTCTGCAGAAGGTGCCCACCGATGGCGCCGACACCCTGCTGATGCTGATGGGATCAGCCCTGGTCTTGCTGATGACCCCAGGTCTGGCGTTCTTCTACGGCGGCTTCACCCGCGCCAAGAACGTGCTCAACACGATGATGATGAGCTTCTTCCTGATGGGGCTGATCGGCGTCCTCTGGGTGGTGATCGGTTACAGCCTCTCCTTCGGGGTCGGCTTCAAGAGCCCCTTCATCGGTGGCCTTGAGGCCATGTGGCTCAACGGGGTCGGCGGTCCGTTGGGGGATGCGCCTCTGGCCGACGGCTTCTCGATCTCCGCCACCTCCTTTGCCCTGTTCCAGGGCATGTTCGCGATCATCACCCCGGCGCTGATTTCCGGCGCCCTGGTGGAGCGCATCAACTTCAAGGCCTGGTTCTGGTTCTGCCTGCTCTGGAGCGTTTTCATCTATTGCCCGATGGCCCACATGGTCTGGGGCGGCGGTTTCCTCGGCCCCCTTGGTCTTGGTGCCATTGACTTTGCCGGTGGCACGGTGGTCCACATCGCCTCCGGCGTGGCTGCTCTGGTTTCTGCCGCCATCGTCGGCCCTCGTACCGGTTATCCGGAGAGCGTGCGGCCGCCCCACAACGTGCCCTTCATCCTGCTGGGCGCCGGTCTGCTCTGGTTCGGCTGGTTCGGCTTCAACGGCGCCAGCTACTTCGCCGCCAAAGGTGCCGGTTTCTCCTTCATCACCACCTCCACGGCGGCCTCGGCTGCCATGCTCACCTGGTGCCTGATTGAGTGGTTCAAAGATGGCAAGCCCACAGCCGTGGGTGCGGCCACCGGTGCCGTTGCTGGCCTGGTTGGCATCACGCCGGCCGCTGGTTTTGTCTCGATCGGATCCTCGATTCTGATCGGTGCCGTCGTCGCCGTCGGCTGCTACATCGCTGTCCAATTCTCCGGTGCTGGTGGTTCTGGCGGTACCAACAAGACCACCTTGGATGAATCGCTTGATGCCTTCTCCGTTCACGGAGTCGGTGGCACCATCGGTGCCCTGCTGACAGGCCTGTTGGCGGTGAAGGAGCTGGTGCCTGCTGATTACTTCCCCAACTCCGCCAAGATTCTGGAGGAAAGCGGCAACTTCGGCCTGTTCATTGTGCAACTCAAGGCCGTGCTGGTGACCTACGGCTTCGTAGGCATTGGCACCGCTGTCATTCTCCTGATCGTCAAGGCAACAGTTGGGCTGCGCGTCACCCCTGAGGATGAAGAGCGTGGTCTTGACTTCGTCTGCCATGGCGAAGAGGCTTACGATCCCATGACCAACTGAGGCTGACGAACAATGAAAATGATCACAGCTTTAGTCCGTCCTTCCAAGGTTGATGCCGTCAAGACAGCCCTTGTGGCCCTTGAAATCATCGGCATGACCGTCTCAGACGCCCGCGGCTTCGGCCGCCAGAAGGGACAGGTTGAGCGCTATCGCGGCAACGAGTTCACCGTGGATTTCCTGCCCAAATCCAAAATCGTTGTCGTCGTCACCGACGACAAGGTCACACCAGCGATTGAGGCGATCACCAAGGCCGCCCGCACCGGCGAGATTGGTGACGGCAAGATCTTTGTCACCCCCGTGGAAGACACGATCCGTATCCGCACCGGCGAGAGCGGCGAAATCGCCCTCTGAACGGTTCCCTTTGAGTAGCTGGTCATCGACAACGAAGACCAGCTCCCTTTCTGCCAGCCTCCCAGGTTTCCTGGGAGGCTTTTTTGCTGGCGGCGATCCGACCGACACCCAAAGGGCCCGACGGAATCTCGGCACTCAAGACGAACCCAGCTCCAGGACGGACTCTTCCAGATCTTGAGGATGCCGAGTTCACTGCCCAGCCTGTCCGACTGTTGCCGTCCTGGGGGTCATCATTCCTGTCACCTCATCCAGTGCGCGTTGACGCCTGACGCGACCCATCCTTGTCTCAAACTGAGATCGACAGTGGGACCTCGTTCAGTCGCGAAGAGGGAGCACAATCAACTCTGTGCTCCCTGCGCAGGATGTTTTCGCCCGCGCCGCCTGTTTTCGCGTCCTCCCGTCCCACGCCGCCCGTATGCACGCCATGGAAGACAGCTTCGATCTGATCGTGATCGGCGCCGGCTCTGGGGGCCTTGCAGCCGCCAAGCGGGCGGCATCCCATGGCGCCAGAGTGGCGATCCTGGAGGGGGACCGGGTCGGCGGCACCTGCGTCATCCGGGGCTGCGTTCCCAAGAAACTGTTGGTGTACGGCTCGGCCATCGGCCAGCAGCTGGCCGATGCCGCCAGCTACGGCTGGATTCTGGAGGGAGCCGGGGCCCATTGGCGCTGTGATCCCTCGCTGTTGCTGGCCAACGTGCGCGCCGAGGTGGATCGCCTCAACCAACTTCACACCGGTTCACTGGAAAAGGCCGGTGTGCAGCTGATCAGTGGCTGGGGACGCTTTGAAACGCCCCACCAGCTCCTGATCACGGAGAGCCACGGCCAGACCAGGCAGCTCAAGGGTGAGCGCATTCTGATCGCCGTGGGTGGCCGCCCCCAGCGGCCGGCGATCCCGGGGGCGGAGCTGGGCTGGGTCAGTGACGACCTGTTCGAGCTGACGACCTTCCCCGAGAGCATGGTGGTGGTGGGAGCCGGGTACATCGCCTGTGAGTTCGCCGGGATTCTGCGCGGCCTGGGGGTGGCCGTCACCCAGCTGGTGCGGGGCGATCACCTGTTGCGGGGCTTCGACCGCGAAGCCTCCGCGGCGGTTCAGGAGGGCATGGTGGCTGCGGGCATCGACATCCGCTTCGGCCAGAGCCCGGCGGCAATTGAAGGCGAGCCCGGCAACCTGCGGCTGCGGACCGAAGCCGGCGAGGTGTTCGGCGGCTGTGGCGTGTTGCTCGCCACCGGTCGCCGGCCCTTTCTCGAGGGCCTCAACCTGGAGGCGGCCGGCGTTGAGCAGCAGGGCGGACGCCTCCCCGTGGATGCTGAGCTGCGCACCAACGTGCCCCACATTCACGCCCTGGGCGATGTCACCGACAGGATCAACCTGACGCCGGTGGCGGTGGACGAGGGCAGGGCCTTCGCCGACAGCGTCTACGGCAACCGTCCGCGGCAGGTGGATTACAGCCTGGTGGCCAGCGCCGTGTTCACCCAACCGGAGCTGGCCTCCGTAGGACTGACGGAGGAAGAGGCCCTGGAACGCTTTGGCAGCGAAGGAGTGAAGCTGCACAGGGCCCGGTTCCGTTCCATGGCCCAGGCCTTGCCGAAGCGGGGCGAGAAGGTGCTGCTCAAGTTGATCACCGAGGCCCGGAGCGGCCGGATTCTCGGCGTCCACATGGTGGGCGAACACAGTGCTGAGATCATTCAGATGGCTGCGATCGCCCTGGGCATGGGGGCCACCAAGGCCGATTTCGATCGCACCATGGCCCTGCATCCCTCGGTGGCCGAGGAGTTCGTGACCATGCCGAATTGAAGCCCTTCAGAGCTCGTCTTCCACCTCAGCCTGAATGCTGCAGTCGGATGTGGGGTAGCTAACGCAGAGCAAGGCAAATCCTTCGGCGATCTGATCATCGTCGAGGAAACTCTGATCCGATTGATCCACACTGCCTGCCAGAATCTTGCCAGCGCAGGTGCTGCAGGCTCCGGCGCGGCAGGAATAGGGCAAGTCGATACCCTGTTCCTCGGCGGCATCGAGGATATAGGTGTCATCAGCGCAGCTGAAACTGACGCCGTCTTTGAGGCTGATGGTGTAGCTGGCCATGGGGGATTCATTGGTTGTCAAACCCATGCCAGTTCAGTCCTGCCGCCCTATCTGTATCGCCGATCACTGGGTCATCAGCTGCTGACAGGCTGACGGGTAGCGGCTGCCGACAAAACCACGGCCAGCCGGCGGCCACCGCCCGGCTCTCACACAGCGGCCAGGCCGCGCTCGTTGAAGACCCCCTCAAACAGCACGGAACTCAGATAGCGCTCGCCGGAGTCGGGCAGCACCACCACGATCGTCTTGCCGCGGTAGGCCTCCTCCCGGGCCAGGCGCACGGCCACGGCAGTGGCGGCGCCGCAGGAGATGCCCGCCAGGATGCCCTCCTCCTTCATCAACCGCCTGGCCATCGTCACCGCCTCCTCATCGCTGGCGCTCTCGACCCGATCCAGCAGGGTCAGATCGAGGTTCTGCGGCACGAAGCCGGCACCGATGCCCTGGATTTTGTGAGGGCCGGGTTTGAGCGCTTCACCGCTGATCGTCTGGTGGATCACGGGGCTGTTGGTCGGTTCCACCGCCACGGACACCAGGGGTTGGCCCAGAGTGGTCTTGATGTAGCGGCTGACGCCGGTGATCGTGCCGCCGGTGCCCACCCCGGACACCAGCACGTCCACCTGCCCATCGGTGTCCTGCCAGATTTCAGGGCCGGTGGTGTCGTGATGGATGCGGGGATTGGCTGGATTCATGAACTGCTGCAGCAGCACATAGCGCTTCGGATCGGAATCGGCCAGCTCCCGGGCGGCGGCGATCGCGCCGCTCATGCCCAGCCGTCCTTCGGTGAGCACCAGCTGGGCCCCGTAGGCGGTGAGCAGCTTGCGCCTCTCCAGGCTCATCGTCTCGGGCATGGTCAGCGTCACCGGCAGACCCCGGGCCGCCGCCACGAAGGCCAGGGCAATACCGGTGTTGCCGCTGGTGGGCTCGATCAGTTCCTTGCCTGGTCCCAGCAGGCCATCCTTCTCCGCCTGCCAGATCATCGCCGCACCGATGCGGCACTTGACGGAGTAGGCGGGATTGCGCCCCTCGATCTTGGCCAGCACCCGCGCCCCGCAGCCCTCGGTCACCCTGTTGAGTTGCACCAGAGGCGTACGGCCGATGCTGAGGCTGTTGTCGTTATAGATCGAGCTCATCGGGTCACGGGGGGACGCAGAAGTGGGAGCAATCCTGCCGGCACCCTAGTCAGCGACAGAAGAAATGCCAGGAACTCCAGGCTGTCAAGCGATGGCGACACAGGTCCGCAGGCCTCCGAACCCATACCATCCATGCCAGTTCGCTCAGGCGCGATCACCCTTGAACAGCGCCTCCCATGAACTGATCCCCGGGGTGAGCGGCCCGATCGGCATCTTGCTGCTGTTGGTGTCGATCGCTGTGCTGACGGTGTGTTTCGACCGCTGCCGCTGGTGGCTGCAATGGTGGCGCCAGCGCCAGTCCCGCCGGCAACTGTGGAGGCGTCTGCTGGAGGCTGGCGCCAGCGAGGCCCGCCATCAGCTCGAGGACTGGGATCTGGCCATCGGCTTCGGGGAGCCGCTGCTGCAGGCCGCCCTCCTGATCGCCCCCCTGCTGGGACTGATCGGCACGGTGATCGGCCTGATGCAGGTGCTCTCCAGCCTGGGCTCCCAGCTCGTCCTGCCCGCCGGAGCCAGCCTGCAGGGCTACGGCCAGGTGTTGATGAGCACGGCCCTGGGCCTGATCATCAGCCTGGTGGCCAGCACCGGCCTGGCGCTCAACCAGGGACTGCGTCACTGGCAGATCGGCCAGCTGCACCGGCAGCTGGCCCGGCAAAGGGAGTTGGCCCATCCATGAGCCTGGCGCTGCAATGTCTGGTGGGACTCACCCTGCTGATCTGCGGGGCCGTGGCCGCGCTGCCGGAGATCGCCCGCGAGCGGCTGCCGCGGCCGCGGCCCCTGAGCAGCGTCCAGGGGGCGGCCTCGCTATGGCTGGTTCAGGCCCCTGGCCAGCACTGGTATCTGGGCGGCCAGGCGATCGAAAGCGGGCGACTCGCCGCCCTGCTGCGCCACGAGGGCAGCAGGGCGGCGGTGCACTATCTGCCTTCGGCGGCCCTGCCGATCGGGGAGATCTCCAGCTCGTTGCACTGGTTGCGCTCACTGGGATCCGGGCCGGTGCTGCTGGAACAACCGCCGCGATCAAGGCCATGATCGACGGCTTCCCCCCCTTCCAGGCCAGCGGCCCCCGTGCGCCCTTGGGGCTGCCGGCCAGCGAGGGGCTCGCTCTGGGTCTGATGGCCGCCGCCCTGGCCCTCGCGGCCCTGGCCCTGACGCTGATCCCCCAACGCATCGCCCAGCGCCCCGCCAGCTCCGGGGTGATCCTGCTGCGCCTGGATAGCCGCGGACAGCTGCGGCTCTGGAACCATGCCGTTGCGCCCCAGGAGCTGAACGCCCTGCTGCAGCGTCTCGCCACCGGGCGCAGCGATCTGCGGCTGCGCGTGGTGAGCGATCCCCAGGTGCCCTGGGGGACGGTGCAGCACCTGGTGGCACGGTTGAACACCAGTCCGCTGCCCGTGGAGCTGCAACTGCCATGAAAGCCTTGCAGCGCCTGAGCACGAAATGGCCTGGGGAACTGAAACGGCCCAGAGTCCTTGGCCTGCCAGCGCCGTTGGGGTCACGGCAGCTGCGGGGGCTGCGCCAACCCTCACCCCTGCTGATCGCTCTGCTGGCCGCGATGGCGCTGCATCTGCTGGCGCTCTCTTACCGCCAATTGCGTGCCCAGCGGCAACCCGAGCCGGCCCAGCCCCAGCTGGCGGATGACAGCCCCGAACTGCTGCTGTTCAGTCGCCGCCAACCCCTGGAGGAAACACTGCAAAGCGCAGCCTTGCCCGGACCTGGCAACCTGCCGGCGCTGAGCCTGCCGCCGGCCCCCGCCGGCTTGAAGCCTCCCGAACCGCTCAGGGCCCAGAGGTCCACCCCGCCGTCCCGCACCCGGCCGGCCAGCAGAAGCCCGGGCGCCAAGGCCTCTCTCCTCAGCCAGCGTCCTTTCAGTCCCGGGGAAAGGGGCCGGGAGAGCAGCCGTGGCCTGAGTCCGAGCAGCGCCGATTCCGCCCTGTCCTTGCTCCGCCGCCTGCAGGGACGCAGCGCAGTCACTGAGCCCCTGAAACCCGGTGATTCAGAACAGCCGTCTGAGCCTGAGCTGCAACACCCTGACGGGGATCGGGCTGCCGGCTGGCGACGCCTCTGGAAAGGCGCCACCGTGATTCCTGCCTCCGTGTTGGGCCAGGCCCCGGCCAGCGAGGGCATTGAACTCCGGCGCCTGCTCCTGGCCGAGGCCGGTGTGGATGGCCTGAACGCCGACGAGCCGATGGCGCTGGTCGTGGATGAGCGACTGCTGCTCCTCTGGCCCGAGGGCCAGACCCTGTGGATCTGGCGCGCCCCCCTGCGCAGCAGTGCCAGGCCTGCCGCCACGAAGATCTAGACCTCGACCGTCATCCGCTTGAGGCGACGGCTGTGGCCACAATTCTCCTCCCATCGAGGTTGTCGTCCCATCGGGGTTGCCATCCCGATCGAGACAGCGATCAGGACGGCAGGATCGCCATGGGTCCGGTGCCTTGAACCTCAGCTCGGCGAGAAGGCCATCAAGCCTTCAACCAACCGCTCCAGAGCCTGCGCCAGGGTGGCCTGATCGAGCAGGCCGTAACTCAGCCGCAGAGCCACCTGCCCCCCCTCGTCCACCAGCCCGAAACACGCTCCGGGCAGGGCAGCCACACCGTGATCGAGCACCAGGCGCTCCACCAGGGCTTCAGCACTGAGGGATGACTCCACCGCCAGCAACGCATAAAAGGCACCATCGGGCTGGGCCAGCAGGCGGGCGGCCAGGCCCCGGTGCTGAGCGGCCTCGAGGGCCTTCAGCAGCTGGCGGCGGCGTTGGCGCAGGGCGGTGAGCTGCTCGGCCAACCAGCCGGGCTCGCCATGGAGCGCGGCAATGGCGGCCTGCTGCACGATCCTTGGCGGGCAGATCAGAATGGTGTCCTGCACCTTGGCCAGAGCGGCCATCAAGGACGTCGGTACGGCGGCGTAGCCAAGGCGCCAGCCGGCCATGCCATGGGACTTCGAGAGCGATTGCAGTGTGATCGTGTGGGCCCCAGCCCCGGCCAGCGATCCGGGGCTCCAGTGGGGCACCTCGCCATGAACGAACACGGCATAGGCCTCATCGCTGATGTGAAAGAGGCCGTGGCGGGCACACAGGGCATTGATCTCGGCCAGGACAGCCGGCGGCATGACCACGCCACTGGGATTGTTGGGGGAGATCGTCACGATCGCCCGGGTGCGGGGGGTGATCGCGGCCGCCAACAGGGCCGGATCGGGGATCAGGCTGGCCACGGGCGTGACGGGCCGCCCCCCGGCCAGCTGAACCGCCATCACATGGTTGAAGTAATAGGGAGCCGGCAGGATCACCTCATCGCCCGGATCGCAGATCACCTGGGCCAGGGCGTTGAAGGCCATGTTGCTGCCGGCTGTGACCAGCAGAGAGCTGCCTTCGAGATCCAGACCCCAATGGCCTTCCAGCTCGGTGGCAATGGCGGCGAGCAGCGCCGGATCGCCCGCCACGGGACCATAGCGATCGAGGACTGCGGCGTGGTCGGGATCGGCCACCGCCGACTCCAGGGCCCGCAGCAGCGCCAGCCGCACCTCGGGCGGAGGCCCCCAGCCCACCATGCCCTGGGCCAGGGACAGGCAACCCGGCCGGCGGGCCATCAGCTGGCCCACCTGAGGGATCACGGGCGTCAGCACGGCGTCCAGACGCTCGGCCGCCCGCAAGTTCCTGAGCTGAGCTGCAGGCCCAGAGTCAGCAGAAGTGAAGCCGGATGGGGCCATGGGGCTGAACAGCAGCGGGCGAAGCGATCGGCTTAGCCTCCCACCGGCAGCAACAGCTCCAGCAAGGCGCCACCGGCAGGATGGTTTCCGGCCTGGACACGTCCGCCGTGGGTGAGGGCGATCTGCTGAACGATCGCCAGCCCGAGGCCACTGCCGCCGCGAGGACTGCGCACCCGGGAGGGATCACCCCGGTAGAAGCGCTCGAACAGGCGCTCCTGGTCCTCTTCGCTCAGGCCCGGCCCCTGATCCCGCACCGTCAGCAGACACCACTGGTCCGTCCGTTGAACCCGCACTCCGATGCAGCCTTCGTCGGGGCTGTAACGCAAGGCGTTATCGATCAGGTTGAGCAGTGCCCGATGCAGCAGCGACCCATCCCCCTGAATCCACAGGCCGTCGTCACTGGCGTCGGGGGGGGGCGTATGGGACTGGCCATTGGCGATCACCTGCAGATCGAGCCGGATCCGGCGCTCCTCCGCCAGGGGCCTCAGCCCGGCCCACACCTGCTCCACCAGCTGGGGCAGGTCGATGTCGGAGCGCCGCAGGCCATCGCGGGGCAGGGTGTTCTCCAGGCGGGACAGCTGCAGCAGGTCGCCGACCAGCTCCTGCAGCCGCAGCAACTCCTTCTGCAGGCGCTCCACCAGCACCGCATTGCCGCTGTTGACCTGGGCGGCCAGGCTGTCGCCCACCAGCAGCAGAGCGGTCAGGGGGGTCTTGAGCTCATGGGCCACATCACTCACCCAGCGCTCCTGTTGCTCCAGCTGGGCTTCCAGTGAGCGACGGCTCTGCAGCACCAGCGCCACCCAGCCCCCTTCGCCGGGCAGGGCAAACAGCACCAGCTCCTGGCCGGAGCGCTGCCATTCCAGGCGCTGGGTGCGTTGGCGCAGGCGGGCATCGCCAATCAACTGGGTCAGTTCCGGTGCCGGGCAGACCCGCTGCAACGGCGGGGTGTGCAGCAACGCCGCCCCGAGCACATCGAGCAACCGCTCGGCCCGGTGGTTGATCAGAAACACCTGATCGGCAGGATCGACGATCAGCCAGCCGCTGGGACTGGCGTTGAGCCAGCGGATCAGTTGGGTGCGCTCCAGCCGGCTGAAGGGACGATCACCCGGGCCGCGCGGGCGGGGCAACAACAGACCGATACCCAGCCCCAGCAGCGCCGCCAGCAGGAAACCCACTCAACCGAAGCGGTAGCCGAAGCCCCGCACCGTGATCAGGTGAATGGGGGCCGATGGGCTGGCTTCCAGTTTTTCGCGCAACCAGCGGATATGGACATCGACGGTCTTGCTATCGCCGAAGTAATCCATGCCCCAGACCTGCTCCAGCAATTTGTCGCGGCTCCACACCCGACGGGGATGCTGCATGAACAGCTCCAGCAACCTGTACTCCTTGGGAGAAAGATTCACCTCCAACCCATCGCGGGTAACACGACATTCATCCGGGAAGAGGCGCAGGTTGGCATGTTCAAGCACCGTCGGTCCCGCCTCAGCAGCCGGCTGGCTGCGACGCAGCAAGGCCCGGCAACGGGCCACCAACTCGCGCATGCCGAAAGGCTTGATCAGGTAATCATCGGCACCCACCTCAAGGCCCAGCACCCGGTCGGTCTCGCTGTCGCGGGCACTGACCACCAGGATCGGCGTGCGATCACCAGAGTTGCGCAACTGGCGACAGAGATCGAGCCCCCCCAGGCCGGGCAGCATCAGGTCCAGCACCACCAGGGCGAAGCCGCCCTCGGCGGGAGCCCGTTGAAGAGTTTCCAGGGCATCGCGGCCATTGCCGAAGGCCGTGACCGCAAAGCCTTCCAAGGACAGAGCGTCGCGGATCGTCTCGCGGATCGTGTCGTCATCTTCGACGACCAGCAGGGAGGGTTGCATCCCCCCATTGTTGACCGGGAGATGGTCCGTCCAGAAGAGAGGGATCACCGCGGCGGCAGATGGCTGATCACCAGCCGGCGCTGACCATCGAGCGTCAGCCAGCCTTCCTGGCGCAGCAGCCCGATCACACGGGTGACCGTGACCCGGGTGGTGCCCAGGGCACTGGCCACTTCCTGGTGCGTGAGTCGCAGGTCCAGCCGCAACCCCTGCTCGCAGGCCTGGCCGTATTCGGTGGCCAGGAGCTCCAGAAAACCGCGCACCCGTTCCTCCACCCGGCGCAGGCCCATCAGGGCCAACAGCGACTGGGACTGGCGATAGCGCTTGGTCACCGCCTGCAACATCGCCACCGAGAGGCTGGGTTCGGAGCAGATTTCCTCCAGGGTGAGACACAGCAGGTCGGTGTCACAGAGGGTGCGGGACTCGAAGGCCTCCACATCGGTGAGCGGCTCGCCGAAGGGCTCACTGGGCCCAGCCAGACCCAACAGCAGATCGTCGCCGTGGATGGTGATCGCGCCGAGCTTGACCATGCCGCGCACCACCAACCAGATGCTGTTGCGCAGCATCGGTACCTGGCTGCCAGCCGCCAGATGCACCAGGGTGCGCTTGCGGTAGCTGGCTTCCAGGAATTCGCGGAAAGCACCGTTGCCGGCAGCGCCACGGGACGGCGTGTACACCATGAAGAGCCGGGCAAGCGGGTTCGCAGAACTGTATGGAGCGCGAACGGGGCCCTGGCAAAGGGGTGATCATCATTCGGTTAAGAGCTGGCTAAGGCGAGCCCGCTGCGTCGGGATCGTTGTCCTTGGTTCTGGCCTGCGCTCTGGATCTCGCTGGCAGGAGGCCTGGCGCCTTCATCGCTGCGGCTGCTGGGGGAGAGGGGGGTGATGGCAGCGGCGAAGACGGTGCCCTGCGCAGCTGCGCCAGTCGCCCTGGTTCACGGTCCCGGGCCTGGCCGCCTGGGCCTGGCCGCCTGGGCCTGGGGCACGCCCTCAGCGATCGCCGGTTCTCCGTCGGTCGGTCGCGGGATATCCGCCAGCGGCCAACCCACGTCCTCCCCCAGAGTGGAGGTCGAAGGATGGAAGGGGATTTCAACGTGGTGAGGACGCAATCTCTGCAGCAGCTACGTAGCTGGCTCCATCAGCACCTATCGATCTGGATCCAACGCCTGGCCCCAGCCCCGCTCCAGACGGCCCCGTCCCTTGCGGCCGACGCCACAGCTGCCGCTGCAGCCACAGCTGCCGCCACCACCAAGGCTGTTGCCGCCGCCAAGGCTCTCGGGGCACTGGCGCCTGACGGGTCGGTTGAGGTGCGAGAGGCCGTCGAGATCGCTCCGGCACTGCCGATGCCCCTGCCCTCGGTGGTCCCGACCGGGGGGGGCCTGCGGTTTGTCGCCGATCGAGCCGCCCTGTGTCCGGGTCTGCGGGAACCTCTGAGTGTGGAGCAGGCCGTGCTGGCCAGGGACATGACCCTGCTGAAGCGGGAGGCCGCCGATGCCCTCGCCGCCCTCGGGGCCGCCCATGCCCTGGTCACCTCCGCCCGCCTGGCCCAGGTGCAGCACCTGCGGCCGCTGGTGGAGAAGGGAGAGGTGCCCGCCGAGGCACTCAAGGCCCTGGCCGCCGACTATCAGGGCTGGCAGAACGACCAGGTGCGGTTGTTTGATGCCCTGGCCCTGGTGATGAGGATGCAGGTCCCCCAGGGGTTGGTGCTGGAGCAGGTGGATCCGGCCTTGCAGGACCAGGCCAAGCAGCATCTGGCCTCCCTGGCAGTGGAATACCAGCGTCGTCAGCTGCAGCACCAGATCAAGCGCCAGGGCTGAGCGGAGCCAACCAGGCTTGTTGATCAGTGCGGAGGATTGAGAATCACCCGGCCCGATCACCCTCGGCGATGGCGCAGCGGGCGTTCGGCGTTCGGACTGCTGGCTTGCGCACCAAAGACTCAGCTCGATGGCCAATCGTTAGGGCCGGGTTCAGCTGATTTCGAAGCCGCGGCGGAAGTCAAGGCCGGCGCCCAGCCAGGGCTGGGCGGAGCTGAGGTCATGCCCCTGCAAGGGTTCCTGACGGGAGCACCAGCCCTGAAGCAGCCAACCGGTGCCAAGAATCGAGGCCTGCAGCAGCAGACAGGTGGCGATTGAAGCCAGCAGAGGTTCTCCGTTGTTCAGCACGACGGAAGCAGGAGATGGTGGGAGGAGATCATTCCAACGGCGAAAGCCGCCAGCTGCCGGTCGCGATCAGCACATCCCGGTGCTTGGCAGGCAGCAGCGACCCGGCGCCTGATGCCATCTAAATTTTCTTGAGGTCACCAGGTGAGCCAGGGAAATCGCCGTACGGTTCAACGGTGATCAGTGGGATCCGGGCTCTGACCGGAACCGCTGGCCCCCCTTCCTCCCTTGCCATCCCCGCCATGACCCTTGTGCAGGCGCCCGTTCTCGGCATTGCGCGTTACGCCAATGATCGTCAGAAGGAAAGCTGGTCCCATGCCTCGGATACCGATAAGAACGTGATCATCCGGGCGGTTTACAGACAGGTGCTGGGCCAGCAGTACCTGATGGATAACGAGCGCCTGAGTGGCGCCGAATCTCTGTTCAAGGACGGGGCCCTGAGCGTGCGTGAGTTCGTGCGAACCGTTGCCAAAAGTGGCCTCTATCGCTCCCGTTTCTTCGATAACTGCAACTCCTATCGCTTCATCGAGCTCAACTTCAAGCATCTGCTCGGTCGAGCCCCTCAGAACAAGGCCGAAATGCTCCATCACTTCACGATCCTGCAGGAGCAGGGTGTGGAAGCCGAAATCGATTCCTACGTCGACAGCACTGAATATCAGGAGCGCTTCGGTCAGGATGTGGTGCCCTACCTGCACGGCTGGGACTACTCCAAGGGCCATCAGGGCCGGCAATTTTCCTGGCTGATGCAACTGGCCGCCGGCGCCGCAGCCTCCGTCAAAGGCGACCGCAGCGGCATCCAGGCCGCCCTCAACCGCCCGCTGCACCAGAACCAACCGGTGGCCGTTCGCGGTGCATCCCCTGCGGTGATCATCCGCAACGTGCCCGTGCGCCGCGACTACAGCGGCATCAGCACCGACGGGCCCTTCAGGGCCACGATCTCCGGCCAGGATGGCCTCTATGGCGGCGTAACCCCCGGGGCGGCACCGCGCAGCGCCGCCCAGGACCATCGCCAGGAGGCTCTGCGGGTCTCACCGGCCCTGCGTGGCACCAACAGCAGCGCCGGCAGGCTGGTGACGATCAAGGCCACCGGCATCGCCGACAACAGTTATGTGCGCAGTGGTTCCTATGTGCTGCGGGTGCCCTTCAGCCGCATGAATGAGGCCCTGCAACGGGTCAGTCGCCTGGGCGGCCGGGTGATTGACGTCGTGGTGAGCTGAGGAATGACCCCCAGGGCTGTGGCGCCATGAACCCCACCCTCTCCGCGCGTCTGAGGGACTGGCAGCGCGATCCGTATTGGCGCGTGCATCCAGCGGCCCCGTGGCTGGTGGCGGTGGAACCCGCCACGGCCCTGCTCCATCAGGGTTCGGTGCCAGCTGATTCCCAGGCAGCCGGCACTGAACCAGCTGTTCCCCACACAGCTGGGTCCCAGACAGCTGGGTCCCAGACAGAAAAGGCACAGCCGGCTGGTTTTCAGCTGGCTGTTGCCGCCACAGCTGGGCCCCCCAGGGCCGACCGCACACCGGCCGATGACCAGCTGGCTCACTGGCAGGCGTTGGCTGATCAGAGCGTTGTTGATCAGGCCGTTATTGGTCAGGACGTTGTACTCCAGGCAGCGGGACTGTCCAGGGAAGCGGCACGTTCCATGGACGTCGAGGCAGCACCGGCTCATTCGCAGGCTGCGCTGAACCATGGGGCCGTCACCAGGGATGAAGTCGCCGGCCCCTTGGGGACAGCCAGCTCCCTTGGGCTGGCCGTTCCTGGCCCGGGGCAGGCCGCATTGAGCCAGATCCAAGTGGCCCAGGTCAACCAGCTCCGGCAGCTGATCGGGGTGCTGATCTTCGCTTTGGTGAGCCTGCTGGAGGGTTGGCAGGCGCTGCTGCTGCTGGTTCAGCAGATCGGCGCCATCTGGTGGGCCCCGACCACTGCAGAGCGGGCTGCCGCTCTGCAGCTTCAGCCTGGCGTTGCTGTTCCCATTGGCGTCCCTCAGGAGGCGTCACGATGACTCAGGACCCGAGGCCAACGCCCCAGGGCACGGCTGGCTGAAGGCCACAGTCAGCCAGCGACAGGCCCATCAGCAGAACGGTTTGAGGCGCAGAGCACCTCGAGATCAGGAGCTGATCCCCTCTGGATTGGCCAGCGATCGGCTCCAACTCGAACAACGCTCCGTGGTGCTGGATCGCGGCGAAGCCTCCCATGGAGGGACCATGAGCCAGCGGCGCCCAATCCAGAAGCTCCCATAAAAAAGGCCCCCTGAAAAGGGGGCCCGATTGTTGTGATGGAAAGGGGTTCGACTTACTTGCCGATGCTGTTGATGGCGTTGCGGGACTGGCTGAGGATCGAGCCCTTGAGGGGGATGAAACCCAGAACTTCACCGCGGAACTGGGTGGTGTTGGCGAGCAGATGCTCCATCGCCTGCTGAATCACTTCAGCCTTTTCACCGTTGCCGGTTTTATAGGCCAGGATCCAGGAGAGGGTGGAGATGGGGTAGCTGGCCTCGCCAGCGGGATTGGGATCTTCACCGGCCAGCATGCTGTTGAGCTGGATGTTGTTCAGCGCAGCGGCACCGCTTTTGGCATTGGGCTTGATGAAGCGACCGGCCTTGTTCTGAACGGCGGCTGACTTGATCTTGCCTTTCACGAAGGCATCACTGAGATAGCCGATCGCGCCGGGGGTGTTGCTGATCGTGCCGGCCACACCCTCATTGCCCTTGCCGCCAACGCCCACGGGCCACTTGACGCTCTTGCCCTCGCCCACCTTGCTCTTCCACTCGGAAGAGAAGGCCGAAAGGGAATTGGTGAAGGCAAAGGTGGTGCCGGAACCATCCGAACGGTGCACCACCTTGATGGGGCCACTGCCGCACTTGAGCTCTTCCCAGGTGTTGATCTGGCCAAGGAAGATGCCGACCACCTGCATCTGGGTGAGCTTGAGGGCCGGGCAGCTGGGATTGTTGAAGGCGACGGCGATCGTGCCGCCGGTGGCAGGGAACTGAACCACGCCCCGCTTCACCTTGGCCGCCTCGGCGGGCTTGATCGGCTCGTCAGTGGCGCCGAAATCAACGGTGCCGGCGACGAACTGCCGAACCCCGGCGCCCGAACCCACCGACTGGTAGTTGACCTTGATGCCCTTGCTGGCAAGGCCGGCAAACGAGGCCTGATAGAAGGGGGCTGGGAAGGTGGCCCCTGCACCGTTGATGGTGCCGGCGGCCAGAGCTGCAGCGGTGATGGCCAGGCCGCCGCCGAAGCTGGCGGTGGTGGCGAGGATCAGGGCCTTCTTCGCGAAGGTCATTGCAATGCCAGGAGTGGAGCCATACCTGGTTAGCTTGCAGCCGACCCCTGAATCGTTATGGGTTGTTTAAGAACGGCTCAAGATCCGCTCAAAAGGGTTCAGCAGGCCCGTCCCGCCCACTCGAGTCAGCAGCCCTGACACCAGCCTGGGCCCGATGACGCCAGAGCCGGACTCCCACAGCAGATCTCACCAGCGCTGCTGACAGCGCTGAGCGGTCCTGCTCCAACTGGTCCGCCAACCTCAGCAGCACGCTGCCCTCGAGATGGTCCCGCAGGACATCGAGATCCCGGGCCAGACCCAGCCACCGCGCCACGCGGGCGATGCGCTGATCCCGCAGCGCTTCCGGCAAGACAAGCGCCGGAGCGAATGCGCCGTTGGTGAGGGTCCAGGCCGCGACGGGGACCCTCCCAGCCCGTGCCATCGCCAAGATCTGCCGATTGAATGGGCTCTGCGCCCGCCGCCGCGACCGGGGGCTGGGAGGAGATTGTCCGCAACCTTTGAAGCGGGGCTTGAACTGCCCTTAACCCCGTGACCCAGAACTGCGATCTAGCCTGATCCAACGGTATTGAGCCTGACGTGGCAAGTGATGACAATGGGGTCAGGTCGCCGATGGAGGCCCATGCCGGATACCGCGGCAATGACTGGTCACCGGAGCGACTGCTGTTCCATCAGAACCTGGAATCCTTCGCCGAGCGGGTGGGGTTGATTGTGGGCCTGCAAGCCAATGGCAAACTCAGCCAGGAGCAGGCCTATGCCCAGATCCGGGCGATCTGGAAGGAGCTCAAGGACAGCAAGGAAACACTCTTCGTCGGCAAAGGCCCCAAGGCCTGAGTTAGCCGATATCGCGGCTGGAATGGCTTCGCCGCCGAAGCCATCAGAGGCTGCCGCTCCCCGCGGGAGCAGCTGGGGCCGTCGTTGTCCGTTCCTGGTTCAGGGCTTGGCAGCTGCCGATGCCAGTCTGCAGCGATAAAGGGTGAGCGGAGCTGGGTGGGCGAGAGCCTGACAGCTCAGATCGGCCACCTGGGGCCGCTTGAGGCTGAGCAGCAGGATCGACTCCCCAGGAGCCAGCTGGAGATGGTCTTCGCCGCGCAGGCGCCGGCCTGCATACCAATTGAGACTGGGCCGCTCCTCTTCTTGCCAGAGACGCACCTCATTGGCGCCCTGGCCCGCCAGCAGCTGGGCCAGCCGGGGCACGGGCCAGCGTTCATGCAGTTCCCACAACCACAGGGGACTGGCCAGTAACAGCAGCAGGGCCAACCAGGTGCCGAGCACCATCACCAGCCCCCCCAGACGCCGTTGCCGGCGATCGGGCCGGCCCAGCAACCAGGCCCCTGCAATCAAACCGCTGCCGAACACCAGGGTGATGGCAGCGGCGGGACGCAGCGGCGGCAGAACTCCCGCCAGCGACAACAGCGCCAGGGCGACGACAAGGATGCCGAGCAGGCTCCACAGGCGCGGCAGTCGGGCCACCAGGCCGAGACCGGCGCCCCGATCCGGAGGTCGGTGATCCAGCATCGAGGCCAGCACCGGCCCGCAGACCAGGACGAAGGGGGGCCAGAGCAGCAGGCTGTACCAGGGCAACTGGGTGCGCAGGGGCAGCACCATCAGGCTCATCGCCAGGGTGAGCCCCAGGCACCAGAGCCCGGCCCGACGGCGCCGCGCCCGCCAGGCCAGGGCCAGGCCGAAGGGCCAGAGGGGCAGCCACGGCCACCCCCCCTCGAGCATCTCCAGAACCACGGTGAAAGGGCCGTCCTGATGCCCCTCGATGGCGTTGCCGATGCGGGCATAGCCCTGGCCGAGCCACATCTGCAACGCCCCGTCGCCCCGCTGCCACCAATGGCCCAGATGCCAGGCCAGGCCGGGTACCAGGCCAACCAGCAGAGCCAGAAGCAGCAGCAGCCACTGCAAGGGCCGCAGATCCCGCTCCAGGCCCCTCAAGGCCAGGGCCGAGATCAGGACCGGCAGGGCGGTGGGGGCCTTGAGCAGCAGCAGGGCACTACTGGCCAGGCCCGCCAGAACACCCCAACCGAGAATCCGCCGCCAGGAGCCCATCGGGCCGAGCAGAGCCCACCAGAGCAGGGCGATCGCCACCAGCTGGCTGCCGTCGAGCATCACCCGGTGGCCATGGCGGGCCAGGGGCATCAGGGTGAGGGCGATCGCGGCGCTGGCCAGGGCCGCGCTGCGCTCGCCGGGCCGCAGGCGCCACTGGGTCAAGCCCAGCAGCGGCACGAGCAGGGACGACAGCAGCGAAGGGCCGAGGCGCAGCAGCCATTCCGGCGGCAGGGCCGCAGCCGGATCGGTGGGCGTGGGCGCCAGACTGACCAGACGCCAGACATCGATGCAGGCCGCGATCAGCCAGTGGATCAACGGCGGCTTGTTGAGATAGGGCTCGCCCCAGTAGCTGGGCCAGAGCCGCTGGGGCCAGGGTGCCTGGCTGGTCTCCAGGGCGACCCGGGCAACGATGCCCTCATCCCAGTCCACCAGAGGCACGCCGCCGAGGCCCGTGATCGCCAGGATCACGGCCAGGATCCAGAGCAGCAGCAGTCCCGCGGCCAGGCGCCCATCCCAGTCCCGCCAGACCCGCAGCCGGCCACTGCCCATCGACGTTCCATGCGATCGGCCCCGATCATCCCGCGGCCTGCCTGAGGGGAACGCGCAGGACTGACGCAGCAGCACTGACGCGGCAGCACTGGCCCAGGACGGTGACGGCAAGGCCGACTGGCCGCTGACCTGATGCTCACCGCGGCCGACTGACGCCGTCGCCCGCGGTGAGCGACCGAAACCAACGAGCGGCGGCAGCCAGGTTCAGAACCAAAAAATGAAATATTGCCGATTAGTCCAAAGCGGAAAGACATTTTGTAATTCGATTTACGCTCTAAACCAACATCGCCTAAGTCTTGGGCCAAGCCACTTAGGCTCGCCTCAATCATGTCCACGCTTCGGAAAGCAGCCGTCCATGCAATCGCCAACACGATGGAGTTTCACCATCAATTCACCGTTGCCACTGGATGGCTCCCGCACCACCACCGAACACTCGGCTCGAACTCACATTCGCCCTCTCCCTGCCACAGGGGGGAGGGAGAGAGCGAGAAACCGGGTCAGGAGACACACAATCAAGAGCAAGAAGGCAAAGATCTCCACCCAAGCCATGAGGCAGATTCGCAACAGAATTCGGCGCCCACCCATCGGCAAGCACAGGCGCAATGGCAGCTCGTCGGCTGGGCCACTGAATGGACAAGACAGCCAACCCCGGGATAGGCAGGCTCCCGCTGAATGCACCCTCAGCCGAAGCCAGCGAATCGCCCAGGTGCAGCAAGAGATGGGGCCTTCTGCGCCGTCTCGACACGGTAAATCTGCGGCAGAATACATCATGTGGCATGCAGCAAAGAGGGATAGAGTTGCAGCAGAACAGCAATACGACCACAGCATTCCTGGATCCGTCCCAGTTCCGAATCCCGCCCTATTCACCACGATTTAAGGAGAATCCAGCCATGAACGACAGACTCCGGATGCTGCAACGTCAGCCCAGGCGAATCACGATCACCCTCAGCTATCACGTCCACGAGGCTCTGCTGACCCGATCCGAGGAAGAGGGGCGCTCAGTCTCCAATCTCTGCGCTTATCTTCTGGAGGATGCATTGCGCAATCCCGCAAGATTGCCGGTACCCGGTATTCCCATCCACCAGGAACTCCTGGGCGTAGCCATTCCCCAGTCGATGGATAGGAAGATTCCGAGCAACGGTCATCTTCGGGGGAGTTGAGGGTCGACCAAGATCTTCAATCTGGGATTCAGGCTTCCCGGCCAGATCAGTCGATAGCCTGAACCAACCTCGTAGCCATACCGTCGGCAGCACCGACAGCAAGGTTCCATCAATGCCCCGTCAGCATGGGCTGCTTGGCAGCCCTAGACGAGTCGGCCACTCTTGGGTGAGGCCGGGGATTTGGAATGCCGTCACCTTTTTTCTGCAACTTCTCTTTGGCGTCGCCGGCCGTGAGCGCTTGAGCGCGAGCCTGCGAGAAGCGCAAGTCATGGCGCCGCGTGATAGGGCGCTGCCAAACCTTTTGGGGATAGCGTTGGAAGAGGCAATATCGTCCAGAACACAACAGTGAGGGGGAGATCAAGCCATCCATTACCCCCTTATCCGCTTCAGCATCCGGCGACGCCGAAAAGGATGCATAGTTTTACTAAGAATTCGCGACTGCGAAACACAGCGCGTAGCATGCAGAAAAGAG
This sequence comes from uncultured cyanobacterium, assembly GCA_903823115.1. Lineage (GTDB taxonomy): Bacteria > Cyanobacteriota > Cyanobacteriia > PCC-6307 > Cyanobiaceae > Cyanobium. The sequence continues at coordinate 4,789 of CAIJRN010000031.1, read as the reverse complement.
AGACAGGCTTGCAGCCAAACAGCTATAGCCCAGCGAGCATAGCACAAAAACCGCAAAACAACAGCATTTTTGGAACCATCCCGATTCCTGGATGCATCCCAGATCCAATCCCCGGATCTTTCCGACCCTTTCAAGGAGAAGCCAGCCATGAATGAAAGACTCCGGATGTTGCAACGCCAGCCCAGGCGAATCACGATCACCCTCAGCTATCACGTCCATGAAGCCCTGCTGATGCGATCCGAGGAAGAAGGACGCTCAGTCTCCAATCTCTGCGCTTATCTACTGGAGGATTCATTGCGCAATCACGCGAGATTGCCAGTTCCCGCTGCCCCTGTCAACCAGGATTTCCTGGGCGTACCCATACCCCTGGCGATCGACAGGAAGATCCAGGGCAACGGTCACCTTCGGGGAAATTAAAGGTCGACCAGGACCTTCCATCAGGGATTCAGGCTGCCCGGCCAGATCAGCCGACAGCCTGAATCAACCTCATGTCCATACCCTCGCGATCACCGACAACAAGACTCCGACGACGTCCTGTCAGCATGAGCTGCCTGGCAGTCGCCAACCACGAGCCATTCAGCGCGAGCCGGCCAAATGCATCAGCCACGGCAGCTAGATGACGGAAGTTATCCAACTTTTGATTGATTGATCTGCAAGGGTCGATGTATCCCATAACACAAGAACAGGCAGCAGATCAAAGAATACGGTGGCGCCAACATCTGCTCCAGCTTCAAGGGATGGGAGCAGGGGTGTATGTTTTTGAAAAGTTTCGCCTCTGCTGTTCGGCAAATTCTCCCTTGGTCAAAGATTTTCGGGATTGCTCTCCTTCCCCCACCAGCTCCTGCGGCCTGCCTGACTCTCCCGCAGTCGAAGCTGAACCCCTGCGGCTCGACCCAGCCGTCTTCCCCAGGCGCCTTGAACTGCAGCTGTCGACCGAGGCCCACGAACAGCTGCTGCGGCTGGCGGCCTAGTGCGGCCGCTCCCCCGGCGAACTGGCGGAACACTTGATCAGCCAGTCATTGCAGCAGGGTCCTGCCCTGCCGGGCAGGCTTGACGGCGAAGCTGGCGATCAGGTCGATCCTGCCGCCCGCTCCTGAGCGATCAGCAGCAGCTTCACCTGGCCTGCGGGCTGATCTGGCGGCTGGAGGCCTTGCTGGCCAACCGCCACGATTTCGGCCTCCACCGCATGGATGCTGCCGTCCTGGCTGCGAATCGCCAGTTGGCGCCGCCGTGGCTGATCCGCCCCGGCCAGCACCGCCTGCAGCGCATCCACCAGGTCTTCGCCCGGCCTGGAGGAACCATCGGCAGCCTGCTCAACGGGTGCAGCGGCAAAGGCGGCCGCGGGCATGCCTTGAATCGACTCGCGGCTGAAGCCCACCAAGCTGCAGAAGCTGTCATTGGCCAACACCAACCGCAGATCCGCGTCCAGCCCGGCCAGGGCGAACAGGTTGTTGTCGAAAATGGCCTCCAACGTGGCCAGTTGCTGGCGGGCCTGCTCTTCGAGGGCGCGCAGTTCGGTGATATCGGTGAGGGTGCCCACCACGACAGGCTCGCTGCCCTCCTGCATCACCTTCGCTGATTCCTGCACCCAGTGCTTGCGGCCATCCCGGCTCTGCAGCCGGTAGGCCACCGACCAGGCCCCCTGCTGCACATTGCGGGCAGCCTGCACCAAGGCGCTGTCGGCGGGATCAATCGCCTCCTGCAGCAGTTGGGGCTGCTGGCACAGCTCGGCAGGTGTCCAGCCGATGATCGCCCGGATGCGCTCACTCATGAACAGCAGCTTCTGCAACGGGAGATCCTTCTTCCAGACAGCCACCTCGAGGGCAATGGTGAGGCAGGTGAACTCGCTCAGCGCCGCCTCCGCAGCGCGGCGCAGGGCCACTAATTCCGACACATCCGTCAGGGAGATGATCACCCCCAGGCGCATGCCATCCCGTTGCTGGTACGGCATGAACTGCACCAGGTAGGACACCTCCTCGCTGCTGGCTTCGACGCTGCGGCGATGACCGTTCTCCATGACAGCCATCAGCGTTTCGCGCAGGTCCGGCAGGGGCACGGTGGTTGGCACCCCGATCAGCGACTGGCCGATATCACTGGCGACGAGCCCGAACACCCGCACCGCCAGGGGAGAGAAGCGCGTGATCCGCAGATGGCAATCCAGGATCACCATGCCCTGGCTCAGGGAAGCCTGGATATTTTCGAGGTCGTTATTGAGCTGCTCCAGCTCATCACTGCGGCTGCGCAGCTGCTGATTGAGCGTGGCCAATTCTTCGTTGGTGGCCTGGAGTTCCTCATTGGATGCCTCCAGTTCTTCATTCGACGCCTGCAGTTCCTCAGAGGAGGCCTGCAGTTCTTCGGAAGAGGCTTCCAGCTCCTCATTGGCCTGCTCCAGTTCACTCAGGGAGTGGCGCAGGCTGTCCTGGTTGGCGAGCAGCTCCTGCTCCAGTCGTTCAATTTCCCGACCGAAGCTTTCATCCCGTTCGCCCCCTTCACTGGCGTCGCCCCCGCTGGCGATCACCTGAGACTCCTTGTGGAAGGACAGCAAGATCAGGCTGCAATCTCCCACCGTCAGAGGCGAGGCCAGCAACCGGATCGGGCTGTCGATGTCATCGAGGTGCAAGAGCCCGCTGCTGGCCCGGCTGCACTCAGCACGCACCAACAGCAACAGCACTCGCGCCTCCGCCTGCAGCTCGGGGCGCAGGAAAGCAGCAACTTTGGCCGACATCCTGCCCTGAGGCAGGCGACAGTAAGGACTGACATCGCCGATCACCTCCACCAGCTCGTGGGCCTGATCGAGCACCAGCGCCGGCGCACAGAGCTGGTGAACCAGCGCCTCCAGCAGGGCGATGTGTTGCTCCGGCACGGACGGTCGCTGCGTGGGTGTCCGACGAGAGAGGCCGGTGGACTGAGACAACGGCTGGGAGGGCGCCAAGGGGAGCACGGGCGGACGTCTGGCGGCCTCCTGGGTGCGCTGATAAAGGCGCTGGGCGGCGTTGATGATGGTAAAACCGGGGCTGCGACTGCCAATGGCCTCGGCACTTCCCAGAAACAACAGACCACCGGGCCGCAGGGCATAGGCAAATTGATCAAGCACCCGTACCTGCACGGGTAGCGTGAAATAGATCAATGTGTAGCGGCAGGTGATCAGATCGAGATTGGGAAATGGGGGATCTTCGCAGATGTTATGGCGGGCAAAGACAATGCAACTGCGCAAGGCTTTGACAACTTCAACCTCGCCGTCTTTTTCCTTGAGGAAACGGCTGCGCAACTCGTCAGGAATCGATGCGGCAGCTGAAGCTGGATAGAGGCCACGGCGAGCGATTGCCAGGCTCTGCTCATCGAGATCAGTGGCGAAGATGCGCAGGTGCATCGCCAGTTCCGCAGGATGGCCGAGCACCTCACTGACCAGCATGGCGACGGAGTAGGCCTCCTCACCACTGGCGCAGCCAGCAACCCAGACGCGCAGCCGCTGCGACGGAAACGAATCTCCCAACTGGCTGCGCAGCTGCTGCCGCAGGGCCTCGAAAGCCTTGGGATCGCGGAAGAACGAGGTGACGCAGACCAGCAGGTTATGCACCAGTTCCCGGGCTTCCAGCCCCTGAGCACTGAGCAGGGGTATGTAATCGTTGAGGCTACTGATGCCTTGAGTCGCCATGCGCCGCTGCAACTGCCGGCGCAGGGTTGATTCCTTATATTTGGAAAAATCAATACCACTGAGCTGCTTCAGTCTGGTTGTGAGGGTGTTGAGCAGCACCAACTCCGGTTCAGGCAACGCCCCACTCACCCCTGCCCCCCCGGCCCGGATCAACTCACTCAGCCGTTCGCCGATGTCGGCGGCGTCAAGAACGAGGTCGGCGCCCCCCAGGCCAATGGCCGCCTTGGGCATACCGTCGAACTTGGCCTCCTGAGGTGACTGGGCAATGGTGAGGCCGCCGGCGGCCCAGACGGCCCGCATGCCTCGGGCACCATCGGAACCGGTGCCGGAGAGCACCACCGCAATCCCCTTCTCACCCCACTGCTCGGCCAGCGATTCAAACAGAAGATCGACGCAGGGGCTGGGCCCGAAGCGTGGCAGCGGTTCACGAACTCGCAGGCGACCATTCTCCAGCACAAGGTCGCGATTGGGCGGACCGATCACGATCACACCTGGCTCCAGAGCGGCGCCATCAACGGCCGTGATCACCTTCAAGCCGGTGGACCGGGCAACGATATCGACCAGCTGGCTGGGGTGCTCGGGCGACAGATGCTGGGCGATGACGTAAGCGAAGTGACCAGGCAGCGTCAAATGACGAGCCAACGCCTGAATCGCATCCAGCCCTCCAGCGGACGCACCGATCGCCACCACCTGATCGAGCTGGACCGGGAGCTCCACCTCTGCCTTCTTGTCGATTGACTTTGCCACCACCGGGCCTGGACTGGAAATACAATAATAATCAAAATACCAAGTCGACAAACAAAAAGTGCAAATTTTTCACAAGGGCGCAAGGTGCGCCGAAGACCAGCCGGCGAGATGTAAGAATCATTAAGAACTCACGAATGGGCGAAGCGCCAACCCAAAGGGTGGTACCCTCAAAAAACTTACAGGTTCCAGACAGGATTAGGCACGTCTCCATCAGCACGCCAGCCGCATGCCTCCCATCAGAGATAACAGGGCACCTCGAATAATCAGCAATTTGCAGGGTCGCTGCGGGCATGAAAAAGCCGCCGAAGAGGCGGCAGAGCAGGAGAATCTTATCTCAACCATTGACGAGATCGTATGAACTATGGGAGCTTCTCCGCCAGCTTCATG
>CAIJRN010000030.1 GCA_903823115.1 uncultured cyanobacterium | reverse complement strand
GCCGGTGGTCGGCATCTGGTTCACCTCCATGGGCATCAGCACCATGGCCTTCAACCTCAACGGTTTCAACTTCAACCAGTCGATCCTGGATGCCCAGGGCCGTGTGGTGAACACCTGGGCCGATCTGATCAACCGCGCCAACCTGGGCATCGAAGTGATGCACGAGCGCAATGCTCATAACTTCCCCCTCGATCTGGCCAGCGTTGGTTCCACTCCGGTGGCCCTCAGCGCTCCGGCGATCGGCTGAATCTGCCCCACCCAGCCTGTGGCTCCAGAGCCCCCGGCCGTGGAGTGCATCCAGTCCCCAGAGCCCCCTCGCCGCAGGGGGCTTTTTGATGCTGGTCGTGGGTGTGCTGGCGTCGAACCAGCCAGCGGCTGCTCAGCCCTGCAGCCAGGCCGCGGCGCTGGAGAAGATCAGCCCAGCGTTGATCACCACGATCACGGCGGCACAGCTCCAGCCGAGAGCCTGCAGATAGCGTGGTGCCACCAGGTCGCCCATCAGCTCCGGCCGACCACAGAGCCAGACCAGAGGGATGGCGGCAAAGGGGAGTTGCAGGCTGAGCAACACCTGGCTGAGCACCAGGAGCTGATTGATGCCCTGATCCCCCAGCAGGATCACCGTCACCATGGCTGGGATCAGGGCAAGGGCACGGGTCAGCAGGCGCCGCTGCCAGGGCGGCAGCCGGATCTGCAGAAATCCCTCCATCACCACCTGGCCCGCCATGGTCGCTGTGAGCGTGGAGCTCTGGCCGGCGGCCAGCAGGGCCACGCCAAACAACAGGCTGGCGATCGAAGTGCCCAGGATCGGCGTCAGCAGGTGATACGCCTGGCTCAGATCCGCCACCGGCGCTCCTGAGCGTCCATGAAAGCTGCCGCCGGCCAGCACCAGGATCGCCGCATTGACGACGAAGGCCAGGGCCAGGGCCACCATCGTGTCGAGGGTGCTGAACCACAGGGCCTGGTGGCGCGCCTGGTGCTCCCCTTCCCAGCGGCGGGTCTTCACCAGGGCGGAATGGAGATAGAGGTTGTGGGGCATCACGGTGGCGCCGAGAATCCCCGCCGCCAGAAACAGCCTGCGGCCGTCACCGAAGCTGTTGAGCTGGGGGATTAACCCCTGGGCCACCTCCCCCCAGGGCGGCTGCAACAAGATCAGCTCCACGGCAAAGCAGGCGCCGATCAGAGCCACCAGGGCGATCACCACCGCCTCCAGCCGTCTGACGCCCCATTGCTGCAGCAACAGCAGCAAGAGCGTGTCCAGGGCTGTCAGGGCCACGCCCCAGGGCAAGGGAAGCGCCAGCAGCAGATGCAGGGCGATGGCACTGCCCACCAACTCGGCGATGTCGCAGGCCACGATCGCCAGCTCGGCGAGCAGCCACAGGGGCAGGCGCAGGCGCGCAGGCAACTCCCTGGCGCAGGCCTGGGCCAGATCGAGGCCGGAGGCGATGCCCAGGCGGCAGCAGAGCGATTGCAGCAGCATCGCCATCAGGCTGGAGAGGGCCACCACCCAGAGCAGCTGAAAGCCGTAGCTGGAACCGGCGGCCAGATCGGTGGCCCAGTTGCCCGGGTCCATGTAGCCGACGGCCACCAGATAGCCGGGGCCCAGCACCCGCAGGAAGGTCGTCAGGCCCGAGCCCTCGGCTGGAACCCAGACGGACACAGCTCGGGACTGGCTCGCTGCAGCCACTGGGGGTCTTGCGGGCAAGGGCAGGGGAATCGGGCCTGACAACGCTAGGGAAGGCCTTGTGCCAACTCGCCCTGGGACGCTGGCTGGCAGGCGGTTTGCCACATTCGGACCTGGTTGCGCTGCCGAAAGGGCGCCGCCGGGTGGACCGCGGCCATAACCTATTCGCCGATCTGCTCGATGGAGGGGCCATGGGGGCGGTCAGCAGAGCGTGTTGAGCCAGAGGCTGGTCCTGGTCCTGCAGTCGGCGATGCCGGCGCCTGCCCGCGCCTGCTGGCGCGCCGCATCGCTGCCATGAGTGTGGACGCGCCGTCCCAGGACCAGCGCTGGCCCTGGTGGCCCCTTTTACCCCTCTATCCCTATGGCTGTCGCCGCACCCTGGTGCGGGAGTTGCTGCCCGGCAGGATCTGGAGTTTCGAGCAGCTGCAGGGGGTCTGGTACGTCGCGGTGCCGATCCGCATGACCGTGCTCAAGGTGGCCGATGGCCTGATGCTCTACGCCCCGGTGGCGGTGACCGCAGAGGTCCGGCACCAGTTGCAGCAGCTGGTGGCCCTGCATGGTCCGGTGCGCACGATCGTGCTGCCGACGGCCTCGGGTCTGGAGCACAAGCTGCCGGTGCCGGCGATGGCCAGGGCCTTTCCCGAAGCCGAGGTGTGGATCACTCCGCACCAGTGGAGCTTCCCGGTGGCGCTGCCACCGCGGCTGCTGGGCTTCCCGGCCGGCCGCACCAGGGTGCTCGGCCAGGACGGTCTGCCCCATGCGGACCAGTTGCGCTGGCTGCCTCTGGGTCCGCTGGATCTGGGCCTGGGTACCTTCCTGGAGTACGGCTGCTTTGACCAGGCCACCGGTGCCCTGCTGCTCACCGATGCCCTGGTGGCGATGTCTTCGGAGCCGCCGCCGTTGTTCGATGCCGATCCGACGCCACTGCTGTTTCACGCCCGCGATCGGGGCGATGAACCGCTGCTCGACAGTGTGGAGCGCCGCCGCCGCGGCTGGCAGCGGCTGGTGCTGTTCGCCAACTACCTGCGGCCGGCGCCCCTGGATGTGGCCTCCCTGGCGGAAGTGCTGCGCACCAGCCTGGCGCCGGGTTGCCGCCACAGTCGCGCCCACTTCGGTGTCTACCCGTTCCGCTGGCGCGGCGATTGGCAAGCGGATGTGGGGGCCCTGCTGCCACCGGGGCCTCCCCGCATCCAGGTGGCCGCCGTATTGGAGCGGCTCGTGTTTCCCAGGGCCCGGCCGGCCCTGCTGGCCTGGCTGCGGCAGCTGGCCAGCCTCGAGAATCTGGCCTGGCTGATTCCAGCCCACTACGAGGCCCCGGTGGCCTGCTCCAGCGCCCAGCTGGAGGCCTTGGCGAACGAGTTGGAGGCCAGGCCCTGGGCACCGAGTGAGGGGAACTGGGCCTTTCTGGCTGGCATCGATCGGACCCTGCTGCGCTACGGCCTGGTGCCGAGCGAACCTCCGGGGCTGGCGGCGCCAACGCCGGACCGCAGCTGAGGCGCCTCAGCTGCGGTCCGGCGGTTGCCAGCAAGCCGACATGGTCTCACCGACATGGTCTCAGCGTCCTTGCCTTGAAGCTGAGGCCGAAACACCAGGGGTGGCTTGGGCAGGTCTGGTGCCGGATCCAGACTGGGATCGGGGTGGATCGAGCAGTGCCGCAGGGACTCAGAGGTGGAGCTCGCCCGGATCGTCAATGGGGCCATCCCCGAGGCCGCCGCTGCCGAGAAGGGTGGTTTCCAGCTCCATGCGCTGCTCCATCTGGCGCAGGAAGTAGCCAGTCATCATCGCAGAGGCCAGCAGGCCGGCCAGGCTGTCGCGGCTGGCCTGGATCTTCACTTCGAACTGTTCGCCGGGGAGCATGCCCAGCAGGCCCTGGACGTTGTGGCGAATGATGTCCTGGATGTCGCCGCTGGCCGAACGGGCTACCCGTTGCAGCACATCGGGGGATTGATCCTGCAGGTATTGGATCAGCGAGTTGCCGCTGATCGCCTCGTTGTCGCTGGTCAGGAACTCCGGGTTGAACATGTGGATCTCCCGAGCATGTCGACGAGTGTGCCTCGCGACACGACCCAAACCTTAACCCAGCTCTTCAGTTCACCCAGCCGGGGCGTTGGCGGAGAACCGAATCGGACCGAAACGTTCCAGGGGCCAGTAGCGCCAGATGGCGGTTCCGATCACATCCTCCACGGGCAGGGGCCCCCACAGATGGGAGTCGAGGCTGGCGTTGCGGTTGTCCCCGAGCACCAGCACGTGGTCCGGCGGCACGGTCAGCGGCGCCAGTTCGTAGTCCATCGGTTCGCTTCTCCAGCTTTCCTGGACGGGGATGTCGTTGCGGCGCAGCTGGCCGGCACTGACGGCGACCCGATCGCCGCCGACCGCCACCACCCGCTTGATCAGGGCTGCCCCGGGGTCGTAGCCGGCCGCCCGCAGAGCCGCGGGCGGGTGAAAGACCACGATCGTGCCGGTGGTCAGAGGTTGCCGGAACCTGGGTCTCACTTTTTCGACCAGGATCCGGTCCTGCAGCTGCAGGGTGGGCAGCATCGAGCCCGAAGGGATCCAGCGCGGCTCGACCACGATCCAGCGCAGCAGCAGGGCCAGCAGCAGCCACAGGGCCAGCGAGCGCAGCTGCCGCATCAGGCCGACCGGCTCCTGGCCGCCGCCTGGGCTGGAGGGACGGGCACCGCTGGATACGGGAACTGGCGACTCAGGGAGCATGGGCTGGGGAGGCCTCGCCGGCAGGAGCCGGAGCAGGGATGATCGCTCCATCCTGACCAGCCGAGGTTCCTCGCCGGTGACCCAGCGCGATCTTCTGTCACCGTCGCCCGGTTCGAAGCCGCCTGAACGGGCCGCCGCCAATGTCAGGGCGGCCCTGGGGCTGCTGTCGGCCCTGGCCAGCCAGGGACTGGAGCTGGTGGTGCTCTGCCCCGGCAGTCGCTCGGCGCCCCTGGCCCAGGCCGCCGCCCTGCTGGAAGCCAGGGGCCTGCGGTTGCTGACGGCGATCGATGAGCGCTCCGCCGCCTTCTTCGCCCTCGGCCATGGCAAGGCCACGGGCCGGCCGGCGGCCGTGATCACCACCTCGGGAACGGCGGTGGCCCAGCTGCTGGCGGCGGCGGTGGAAGCGGACCTCGGCACCGTGCCGCTGCTGCTGCTCAGCGCTGATCGACCGGAGCGGCTCAAAAACTGTGGTGCCAATCAATCCGTGCCCCAGGAGCAGTTCCTGGCGGTCTGTTGCCGCTGGGTGGGCCTGGGCTGCGGCGACGGTCTGGCGGCGATGACCGTTGCCGAGCTGCAGGCGATGGCGGCCCGGGCGATGGGCGCGGCCCGCGGCGATGGCCTGGGGGCCCCGGCCGGTGCGGTCCACCTCAATCTGCCCTTCGAAGAGCCGCTCCATATCGAGGGCCCCGCCCTCGCGGCCCTGGCCCTGGAGCCGTCGCTATGGCTGTCCCAGGCATCGGTGTCAGCACCGCTTCCTGCCCTCGTTGACTCCAGAGGCGCTGGCGCTGGCGCTTCTGGCGCTGGCGCCGGCCTGGATTCAGGGGGCGGCGCAGCCGCGCTCGATCCCGATCGGCCCGGGGTGGTGGTGGCGGGCCCCTGGCGCGGCGATCCGGCCGATTGGTCCGGCCATGTGGAGGCCCTGCAGATCTGGCTGCGGCGCAGTGGCTGGCCGCTGCTGGCGGATCCGCTCTCGGGCTTGCGCGGCCTCAAGGGTTTACCGCTGGTGGCGGCCTATGACCTGATCCTGGCCGCTCCGCCGGCAGAACTGGCGGCGGGCCAGGTGCTGCGCCTCGGCTCCTTGCCCGCCAGCCGTCGCCTGCAGCAATGGCTGCAGGCCCTGGGCGGCGATCAGGTGCTGGTGAGCCAGGGAGATGGCCGCCGCCTCGATCCCCTCGGCACGGTGCCCGCCCACAGGCAGTGGAGCGCTGGGCTGGCTCGCTGGCTGGCGGCCCTGCCCGGCCTGGAGGAGGGCGCGTCGCCCGCCGCCGCTTGCCTGGACCTGCAGCGGCGTTGGTGCCGCGCCGATGCGGCCGTGCAGGGCCTGCTCGATCAGCAGCTCGAGGCCCCGGATCGGCTGGGGGAGGTCTGGTTGGCGCGGAGCCTGAGCCGGCTGTTGCCAGCGGATCTGCCGTTGATGCTGGCCAGCAGCAGTCCAGTCCGGGATTGGGAGAGCTTCGGCGATCCGTCGGCGCCCCATCGCCTGATCCACGGCTTCCGCGGCGCTTCCGGGATCGATGGCACCCTGTCGATGGCCTGTGGGCTGGCCGAGGCCCATGGGCAGCTTGTGCTGATCAGCGGCGATCTGGCCCTGCTCCACGATGCCAATGGCTGGCTTTGGCAACGGCAGTTGCGCGGACGGTTGACCGTGGTGCTGATCGAGAACGGTGGTGGCGGCATCTTCGAGCAGCTGCCGATCCGCACCGAGCCGGCGGCGGCCCTGGATTTCGAACGGCTGTTCGCCATGCCCCAGTCCCTCGACCAGCTGGCCCTGGCCGCCGCTTATGGCGTCCCTGGCCGCCGGCTGGAGCGCCCCGAGCAGCTGGCGGCGGCCCTGGACTGGGCCCTGGCGCAACCGCTGGCCCTGGTGGAGGTGCGCACGGATCGCCGCGCCGATGCCGAGCTGCGTTGCCGGCTGCGCACAATGGCGTCCAGGCAGCTCCTGCTTCCATGACCCCCACCAGCGCCCGTTCCCGCAGCAGCTCGGCTGAGACCCCCCAGCCGCTCCCGGCGGTGAGCTGGCAGAGCGTCGGCCGTTACCAGGACATCCGCTTCGAGCGCAGTGATGAAGGCATCGCCCGCATCACGATCAATCGCCCGGAGAAGCGCAATGCCTTCCGTCCGCGCACCGTGCAGGAGCTCTGCGATGCCTTTTCCAGGGTGCGCGATGACACGGCCATCGGTGTGGTGCTGTTCACCGGTGCCGGCCCAGCCGCCGATGGCGCCTGGGCCTTCTGTGCCGGCGGCGATCAGAGCGTGCGCGGTGATGGTGGCTATGTGGATGAAGACGGCCTGCCGCGGCTGAATGTGCTGGATCTGCAGCGCCTGATCCGCAGTTTGCCGAAGGTGGTGATTGCCCTGGTGGCGGGCTACGCCATCGGTGGCGGCCAGGTGTTGCACCTGCTCTGCGATCTCAGCCTGGCGGCGGACAATGCCGTCTTCGGCCAGACCGGACCGCGGGTCGGCAGCTTCGACGGTGGCTTCGGTGCCGGCTATCTGGCCCGGGTGGTGGGCCAGCGCAAGGCGCGCGAGATCTGGTTCCTCTGCCGCCGCTACAGCGCCGAAGAAGCTCTGGCCATGGGACTGGTCAACCGGGTGGTGCCGCTTGAGGGGCTGGAGGCGGAAGGGGTGCAGTGGGCCCGGGAGATCCTGGCCCACAGTCCCACGGCGATCCGCTGTCTCAAGGCGGCTTTCAATGCTGAAACCGATGGACTGGCGGGCCTGCAGGAGCTGGCGGGTCAGGCCACCCATCTCTTCTATCGAACGGCGGAGGGCCAGGAGGGCCGCAACGCCTTCCTCGAAAAGCGCGATCCCGATTTTTCCGGCTCGCCATGGCTGCCTTGAGTGAACTGGCTTCCTTGAGCGGACCGGCTGCCTAATCTTGGCCATGTCGTTTCCGTCAGCGTCGGGTTCGTGACCTCCAGGCCCGCCCCCGTGACTCCTGGTCGTCGCCACTACAGCGCTGCTGTTGGGATGGGAATGGCGCTGCTGCTCACCGCTGGGACGGCGAGGGCCGAGACACCGCTGCCTGAGCAGGCCCACCCCCTGGTGCCGCCCCAATCGCTCGTGACGCCGACGCCGGCGACCGGCGGCCTTGGACCCACCCTGCGCCTGTCAGAACCAGGGCCCCTGGATCTGCCGATGGTCTCAGGACCCCTGCAATGGCCCGGTGAAGCCCCGATCCAGCCGCCGGCTGCCAGCTTCACTCCAGCGACGGCCCATGGGCGGCCAGGCCCACGGCCAGTCGCTGACACTCCGGCCTTCACCGGCACCGCCCCAGCTGTGGCCCCCCCTGCTGCCGGCAGCACCGGGCCCCCGCCCGAGGGCGCCGCTGCCGATCCGAGGCGCCAGCTGGTGCTCGATCGCCAGCACCGCCTGCTGCTGGTGCTGGACAACGGCCAGGAGCGCCATCGCTATCCGGTGGCGGTGGGCATGCCGGGCTGGGAGACCCCTGTCGGTCGGTTTGAGGTCATTGAGAAGACCGCCAATCCTGTCTGGGAACATCCGGCCACCGGCCTCAAGATCAAGCCCGGACCTGATAATCCCCTCGGCAGTCGTTGGATTGGATTCCATCGCGATTGCCGCGGGCGCAAGGGCTTCAATGGGTTGGAGCAGCTGGAGCTCAAGGGCTGTGTGATCGCCGGCTTCCATGGCACTCCCAACCGTTCCAGCATCGGCCGAGCCGTCTCCCATGGCTGTGTGCGTCTCTATGACGAGAACGTGCAGGAACTGTTTGATCTCGTGCGGATCGGTACCCCGGTGACCGTGCTGCCCTGAATGCCGGTGTCTCGGATGCAGGGGCGGCTCTGATGTGACCCGTAGAGTTGCGCCCGCCAGACCATCCCGCCGTACGGCGCCTGAACCCCATGCGGATCCTGTTCGCCGCGGCCGAATGTGCCCCGATGATCAAGGTGGGGGGGATGGGCGATGTGGTGGGTTCCCTGCCACCGGCCCTTGCCGCCCTCGGCCACGACGTGCGGCTGATCCTGCCGGGCTACGGCAAGCTCTGGAGCCGCCTGCAGATTCCCGCCGAACCGCTGTGGCGCGGCCACACGATGGGCACCGACTTTTCGATCTTCGAGACGCGCCATCCCAGCAATGGGCTGCCGATCTATCTGGTCGGCCATCCCGTCTTTGATGCGGAACGCATCTACGGCGGCGAAGATGAGGATTGGCGCTTCACGTTCTTCGCCAGCGCCACGGCAGAATTCGCCTGGAATGTCTGGAAGCCCCAGGTGCTTCATTGCCATGACTGGCACACCGGCATGATTCCGGTCTGGATGCACCAGGACCCGGAGATCAGCACGGTCTTCACAATCCACAACCTCAAATACCAGGGTCCCTGGCGCTGGAAGCTGGATCGCATGACCTGGTGTCCCTGGTACATGCAGGGCGATCACACGATGGCGGCGGCCCTGCTCTATGCCGATGGGGTCAATGCGGTTTCACCCACCTATGCGGCCGAAATTCGTACGGCTGAATATGGCGAACGGCTGGAGGGATTGCTCAACTACATCAGCGGCAAGCTGCGCGGCATCCTCAACGGCATCGACACCGAAGACTGGAACCCCGCCACCGATCAGGCCCTGCCCGCCAACTTCAGCGCCACTGACCTGAGCGGCAAAGCCATCAACAAGCGCGCCCTGCAGGAGCGCATGGGTCTCACGGTCAATCCCGACACCTACCTGATGGGCATGGTGAGCCGACTGGTGGATCAGAAGGGCGTGGATCTGCTGCTGCAGGTGGCGGATCGCGTGCTGGCCTACACCGATAGTCAGATTGTGGTGCTGGGCACCGGCGATCGCGGCTATGAGTCGGGGTTGTGGCAGCTGGCCGCTCGCCATCCCGGTCGCTTCGCCGTCTTCCTCACCTACGACGACGCCCTGTCGCGGCTGATCTATGCCGGCACGGACGCCTTCCTGATGCCGAGTCGCTTTGAGCCCTGCGGCATCAGCCAGTTGCTGGCGATGCGCTATGGCTCGATTCCGGTGGTGCGCAAGGTGGGTGGACTGGTGGATACCGTTCCACCCCATAATCCCCGCGCCCACACCGGCAGCGGCTTCTGCTTCGATCGCTACGAGCCGGTGGACTTCTACACCACGATCGTGCGCTCCTGGGAGGCCTATCGCCATGCCGACAGTTGGCGTGAGCTGCAGGGTCGGGCCATGGGCCAGGACTACAGCTGGGAGCGCTCGGCCCGGGAGTACGAGGCCATGTACAGCGAGGTCTGCGGGGTGAAGATGCCGAGCCCCGACGCCGCCCAGGTGGAGCGCTTCTCCCAGGGCCAGGGGGCCGATCCGAGCCTGCACAGTGCCGCTGAACGGGAGGCTGCAGTGGCCTCCTCCGCAGCGATCCGTAGCGCCGAGCCCCAGCCCCAACCCAAATCTCGCAACCCCCTGGCCCAGTTGCTGCGCCGTGGTGACGGCTGAACCGCCGGAGCGCCTGCGCTCAGCCGATCTGCCGGCCAGCTACCAGAACCCCTGGGGCCTGCTCGGCCAGGATCTCAGGGCCGTGGTGGCCGATCTTGGCCTGCAGTTGCGGGCCCTCTGGCGCCGCAATCGCGAAGGGGATCTGTCGGTGCCTGGCTTCTGGCCCCGCCCCCTGCAGGCCCTGTTCTGGCCACTGTTGCTGGCACTCTTGCTGGCTTTGCTGCTGGCCCTGCCCTGGATCGGCTGGCATCTGCTGCCGCGGGGCCAGGCCCCGGCTCTGACGGCCCCGGCCTTGCCGGCCCCGGCGCTGCCGACGAAGGCACCGCCGACTCCCGGTCCGTCCCGGCCCGTTGCGGCGGCGGAGCGCAGCCGGCCAGCCCAATCCCTGGCCGCCTTGTCGGCTGAAGGCAGCGGCGACCCGCGCCCGCAGCCAGGGGATCTCGCCAGGGACAGCGCCAGGGAGGTCGACTCGGCGCCTGCTGTGCCTCTGGAGCCGCCGCCCGAGCTGGCCCTGGATCCGCTGCTGCTGCTGCTGGCCGAGGCCGATCCCCAGCATCTGATCGTCTCGGCCCATCCCGAGCCCGCCCAGTCCCTGCTGCGTCTGACCCTGGCGCCGGCCTACGGCGAATTGGCGCCGGCCGGCCGCCTGTTGTGGGCTGATCGCTGGAGTGAGCGGGCCCTCGACCTCGGCTATGAGCGGTTCGAGCTGGTGGATGGCCAGCAGCGGCTGCTGGGGCGTAAGGCCCTGGTCGGATCCGGCATGATCCTGCTCGATTCCATGCCCAAGCTGTGATGGCTGTGCACCTCGATCCGTTGCTGGAGCTCTGGGGTGAACCCTGGGGACCCATCGCTGACGCCGCCGGCGCCGTCGAGATCCGGGCGATCAGCACCGACAGCCGCGCCGATCTGGCCGGGGCCCTGTTCGTGCCCCTGGTGGGGGAGCGCTTCGACGGTCATGTCTTTCTCGAAGCGGCCCTGATGCGAGCGGCGGCGGCCGTGGTTCAGCGCGATCGCATCGAGCCCTCGGTGGTTCAGGCCCTGGCCGAGCGCCTGGGCCGGCCCATCTGGACGGTGGACGACAGCCAGCTGGCCTATCAACAGCTCGCCCGCCTTTGGCGCCAGGGGCTCACGGCCCCGGTGGTGGCGGTGACCGGATCGGCCGGCAAGACCACCACGCGCGAACTGATCCGCGCTGCCCTGGCCGCTCTGGGGCCGGTGGTGGCCAGCAGCGGCAATGAAAACAACGACATCGGCGTTCCCCTGACCCTGCTCAGGGCCGGGGAAAGCACGGCCGCCCTGGTGGTGGAGATGGGCATGCGGGGGCTGGGGGAGATCGAGCGGCTCAGCCTCTGCGCCCAGCCCGATCTGGCGGTGATCACCAACATCGGCACGGCCCACATCGGTCGCCTCGGCAGCCGTGAGGCGATTGCCAGAGCCAAATGCGAGATCACGACGGCCCTGCGGCCCGATGGGCTGGTGGTGATCCCGGCCGGCGATCCGCTGCTGGAGCAGGCCCTGGCTGCCGTCTGGAGCGGGCGGGTGCGGCGGGTCGGCCTGGCCGATGAGCTCGGGGGCTGGGATCAGGCCCTGCCGGCTGCCGATCTGATCGGAACACTGGAGGGGCCTGGGGGCGAGGCTGCGGCCGATGGAGCGGCTGATGCGTCAGCGGCGCAGGGGCCAGCGGTTCTGCAGGGGCCGACTGGCGCCAGCCAACCCCGGTTGCGCCTGCAGGATGGCAGCGTGCTGCAGCTTCCCCTGGAGGGCCGGCACAACGCGCGCAATCTGTTGCTGGCTGTGGCGGTGGCCGAGGAGCTGGGGGTGCCCCGGCAAGCTCTCTGTGCCCTGGCTGTGGCGGTGCCCGGCGGGCGCAGCCGCCGGCTCACGATTGGCGGCATCGAGGTGCTCGACGAGACCTACAACGCGTCCCCTGAGGCAATGCTGGCGGCCCTGGAGCTGTTGGCTGACGCCGCGGCCGTTCCCAGCCCCGACCTCGAAGGGGGCAGTTCACCGCCGCGCCGCCGTTACGCCGTGCTCGGCACCATGCTCGAGCTGGGCGACCGGAGTCTGGCGCTGCATCGCCAGGTGGCCTGCCGGGCCCGGGAGCTGGGCCTCGATGGGCTGGTGATCGTGGCGGCGGGGGATGAGGGCCAGGCCATGCTGGCGGGCGCCGCTGGTATGGCCAGGCTGCTGCGGGTGGACACCCCCGCCCAGGCCGCCGAACCCCTGGCGCTCTGGTTGACGCCGGGAGACCTGCTGTTGCTCAAGGCCAGCCGTGGCGTGGCTCTGGAGCAGTTGATGCCCCTGCTGGAGGCGGCACTGGTTTGAGCGGCTCGCTCCGGCTGGTTGGGCCCCTGGCCCTTGGCTGCCTGTTGCTGGCGATGGCGCCAGGGGGTCGGCTGCGGGCCGACTCGCTGGCGCCGCTGGATGTGGAACGCTTCCGGGCCCAGTACGGCCAGGACGCCCTGTTTCGCTTGCGCCTGGGGGTGGATGCGGCCAGCGCCCCCACCCCCGGCGCCAGTGGCGCTGATGTCGCTGCTGTGGCGCCACCCTGCCCTGTTCCCAGCCCGGCCCAGGCTCCGTCCTGGGCTGAATCGGCTGAACAGCGCCAGTTCAACCAGGCTCTGGAGCAGCGCCGTTATTTCGATGCCGGCAAGGTCCTGGGGCGCTGGCAGCGCCGGCATGGTGCCTGCCCCTGAAGTGGCGGTTCGCCGCTTCGCCCTGCCCTCAGCCGCGCCCTTCCTTCACCACCTGGCGGGCCCGGCCGAAGGCCAGGGCTCCGGCGGGCACATCCTCGGTGAGGGTGGAGCCCGCCGCCACGGTCACCTGCTCGCCGAGGCGGATCGGGGCCACCAGGGTGGAGTTGGCGCCGGTCTTGCTGCCGGCGCCGATGGCCGTGCGGTGTTTGCGCACGCCGTCGTAGTTGGCGGTGACGGTGCCGGCACCGACATTGACGCCGTCGCCGAGATCGGCATCGCCCAGGTAGCTGAGGTGGTTGGCCTTGACTCCCTCCCCCAGGCGGCTGTTTTTGACTTCGACGAAGTTGCCGATACGGCTGCCGGCACCGAGGTGGGCCCCGGCCCGCAGCTGGGCATAGGGGCCGATCACGCAGCCCTGTTCCACTTCCGCGTCGCGCAGCACCGAGAACAGCACCTCCACCGCCTCGCCCAGGCGGCTGTTCTCGATCAGGCTGCCGGGGCCGATGCGGCAGCCGGAGGCGATCTGGTTGTCGCCGCGGAAATGGCACTGGGGTTCGACCACCACATCGCGGCCGAAGCGGGTGCCTTCGCTGAGGGTGCAGCTGGACGGATCACTGAAGCTGACCCCTTCCGCCATCCAGTGACGGCGGAGCCGCTCCTGCAGCACCGCTTCGCATTGGGCCAGCTGCAGCCGGTCGTTGATGCCGATGAGTTCATCGGCATCGGCCACCTCCAGATGCATGGCGGGGCTGAGCATCGCGACGGTGTCGGTCAGATAGAGCTCCCCCTGGTCGTTGTCGCTGGCCAGCAGCGGCAGGACCGCCGCCAGCTTCGGCCAGTCAAAGCAGTAGATGCCGGCATTGGTGAGGGTGTTGCGGCGCTGCTCCTCGGAGCAATCGCGATGCTCGACGATGGCGCTGACGGCACCGTTGGCATCGGCGACCACCCGCCCGTAGCCGCTGGGATCTTCCAGGCGGGCACTGAGCAGGGTGACGGCGGCACCGCTGTTGCGGTGCTGTTCCAGCAGGTGCTCAAGGGTTTCCGGGCGCAGCAGCGGCACATCGCCGTTCAGCAGCAGCAGCTGGCCCGTGAAGCCCCGCAGGGGCTCCAGCAGTTGTTGCACGGCGTGGCCGGTGCCGTTCTGGGGCTGTTGCAGCACGAATTCCAGTCCGCCATGCGCTGCCAGGGTGCTCTCCACCCGTTCGGCCTGGTGACCGACGATCAGCAGCCGCCGCTCGGGATGCAGATGCTCACAGCTGGCCAGCACCCGCTCGACGAGGGTGGAGCCTGCGAGGGGCTGGAGCACCTTCGGCAGGTCGCTTTTCATCCGGGTTCCCTTTCCGGCAGCCAGGACGGCAACGGCGAGCATCGGCTAGCGGGACGGCTGGGGCGGAATCTACCGGGCCCGATCGGCGGCGCCCAGCTCGCCGCGGTCCTGACCGTGGTCCTGGCCTGGTTCGGCCGCCGGCAGCTGGTGATGGCGGCGCGCCAGACCCCAGCGGCGTTGCCAGTGACTGCTGGGTTCGGCGGCGCTGAGGCTCTGATCCCGCTGGCGGCGCTCCAGGATTTCGGCGGCTGTGCCGTTGCGCGCTGGATCCCGATAGGGCTCGCCGGCCCGGCAGCCCAGGTGTTCCAGCTCCATCGGGCTGAGGGGCCGCAGCACACCTCCCAACGGCAGTGCTGTGGGGCTGGCCACGGTGCCGGCGCTCCAGATCCCCTGGGCCTTGGTGGTTGTGCTGACGATTCCCGGATCTGTTTTCGCCCCTGGGTTCGTGCCGATCGCCGGGCCTGGGCCGGTGATGGCCGCCAGCTGCAGATGGCAGAGCGCCAGGGCCCGGCGCACCGCTGCCGCGGAGCAATAGGTGAGCAGCCGTCCCTGGGAGTTCAGCAGGCCGGCCAGGTCCGCCAGAAACTCCAGGGACCAGAGCTGGGGGCAGTGGCGCGGCGAGAAGGCGTCAAGCAGCACCAGGTCGCAGCGACCGCCGAGGGGACCCAGCAGCTGGGGCAGGTGGGTGCGGCCATCGCCCCAGAGCAGTCGCTCGCCACCGCTCAGGTGTTCCAGACCCTTCAGCACGGGGCCGGGCCACTGGCTGCGAAACCCGCCATCGGCCAGGGCCAGCTGCAGGGGCAGGGGATCCAGCTCCAGTCCCCACCAGTCCAGCTCCAGGCCCCGCTCCTGGCAGGCCTGCAGCAGGGTGGCTGTGTTCGTGCCCGTGCCCACGGCCACCTCCAGCACCCGCAGCGTGCCGCCGGGGCGGAACCGCTCCAGCTGGGCGGGCGCCACGAACACCCGGCGGGCTTCGGCCAGGGCACTGTCGGCGCAGTGGAAACTTTCGCCGAACTCCGGGCTGTAGAGGCTGAAACTACCGTCGCGGCTGGGGTGCGGCTTGATCGCGGCCGGGGTTGCGGACGCTGGAGCGGGCGACGGCAGCAGCGATGGACTGGATGCTGCCGCACCGGCCTGGCGGGGACTCGACCCTTCGGGAAGACCCAAGCTTCAGGCCCGCAGCCGTGCCAGATCCACCCAGAAGCCCGGATAGGAGACGGCCGCCGCCTCCGGATCCTGCAGGAAGGTGTCGCCGCGGGCCACCAGGGAGGCCACCGCCAGGCTCATCGCCACCCGGTGGTCGGTTTCGCTGTTCACGGTGGCGCCGTGCAGTTGCACCCCGCCCGAGATCGTCAGCCCATCGGCGTGTTCCTCAAGCTGGGCCCCCATGGCGCTGAGCTGGCGGGCCATCACCGCCAGCCGATCCGTCTCCTTGACCCGCAGTTCCTCGGCGCCGCGGATCTGGCTGACCCCGTCAGCGCAGCAGGCCGCCACCGCCAGCACCGGGATTTCATCCACCAGCCGCGGAATCAGATCGCCGCCGATCGAGAAGGCCCGCAGGGGGCCATGGCAGACCCGCAGATCCCCCACCGGCTCGCCGGCCACCTCGCGGCGATCCAGCACCTCCAGGCGGGCCCCCATGGTCTCGAGCACCTCGAGAATGCCGGTGCGACTGGGATTGAGACCGACGTTCAGCACCGTCAGATCCGCCCCCGGGGTGATCGCAGCCGCCACCAGCCAGAAGGCGGCCGAACTGATGTCTCCCGGCACGATCACCGCCTGGCCCTGCAGCTCGGGGCCGGGCCGCAGCGTCACCTCCGTGCCGCCGGGGCCGTCGACGCTGAGATCGGCGCCGAAGGCGCGCAACATGCGCTCGCTGTGATCGCGGGAGAGGGCCGGTTCGATCACCGTGCTTGGACCCTCGGCGGTGAGAGCGGCCAGCAGCAGGGCGCTTTTCACCTGGGCGGAGGCCACCGGCGTGCGGATCGCGGCGCCTTGCAGGGCCCGGCCCTGGATCGCCAGAGGCGCCAGTTCACCGCCGCGGCGCCCGGCGATCGTGGCGCCCATCTGGGCCAAGGGGTCGGCGACCCGCCGCATCGGCCGCCGCCGCAGGGAGGCGTCGCCCGTGAGCACGAAATGGCGATCCCGGCGACCGGCCAGCAGGCCCAGCATCAGGCGCATCGTGGTGCCGGAGTTGCCGCAGTCGAGGATGTCGGCCGGCTCCTGGAAGCCATCGAGGCCCACGCCCTGCACCAGCACGGGCTGATCCGGCTCGATCGCCGACACTTCCACCCCCATGGCCCGCAGGCAGGCGGCGGTGCTGAGCGGATCCTCGGCCGGCAGCAGGCCTTCAATGCGGGTTTCGCCCACGGCGATGGCGCCGAACAACAGGGCCCGGTGCGAGATCGACTTGTCCCCCGGCACCCGGACGCTGCCCCGCAGGCTGGATCCCGCCGGCAAGCGCAGCTCCGGCGTCAGCAGGGAGCCGCCGCTGCCGGCACTGGAACTCGGGCCTGGAAGTGCAATCTCAGGGCTGGGCACGCCGGCAGCGGCAGGGAGAGCTCCGATCCTATGGAGCCGGTTCCAACGAGCCGCTCCTGGGGAGCCGCGGCGTGCAGGCCGGACTGAACGACGGCCAGCCGCAGGGCACGGATTTCAGGCGTTGCGCTGGGTTTCGGGGTTGATGCCGGCGGCCCGCAGGCTGCTCGAGAGAGACCACACCTCCACCAGCAGTTGATGCCAGGGGGCGATCGTGGCCATGTCGAGGGCCATCGGTGCCGGCGTGGCGGCCCGCAGGGCCCGGGCGGCCCGCAGCTCGGCCCGCGCTTCCAGCAGGCGACTCTCCAGGCTCAGTTGGGCCGCCAGCGACACCAGGCTCTCGGGACAATCCTGCAGCAACAGCAGCCCGCGCTCGAAGGAGGCGGCGAAATCGTCCAGCAGGGGATTGAGCACCTGATCCAGCAGCTCTCCGGCGGATTCAGGGCTGGGGTAAACGCCTGTCATCAGCCAACTCTAGGGATTCTGGAGGGGCTGTTTCGGCCTGTCCTGACGTTGCCGGCGGGACTCCCGCCCATCGAGCGGCGGCGGGATCTTGCTCAGCAACCCGGCGCGCCGGGTTCAGCCCAGCAGCAGGCCGCCGTCCTCGCTGAGGGCAGCCCGGGCGCTGCGCAGATCGTGGTGGAGATCTTCGAGGCTGCAGCGGGCCAGTTCCCGCTCCAGGGCCTGGCGCAGGCGCCGTTCCAGGGCTGCCGTCACCCGGTTGCAGGCATCGGGGCTGGCCGGTTCCGCCCGATCACGGTTCAGTCCAGCTGCCTGGGCCGTGGCCTTCAGCGGCGCGCTGCTGCTGCTGGTCACGGCGTCGAGGATGGCGGCCAGGGGAATCGCCGCGGCGGGCCGGGCCAGGCGGTAGCCCCCCTGGCGACCACGGCGGGCCTCCAGCAGGCCGCTCCGGCGCAGCCGCAGCAGCAGCTGCTCGAGCAGGGGTTCGGGCAACTGCTGGGTTTCGGCCAGGTCCCGCACCGAGCGCCAGCGCTGGGGCGCCTCCGCCAGCTCCAGCAGGGCGCGGATGGCGTGGATGGCGCTGCGGCCCAGCATCGGGGCGGCCCCGTTCAGCCCCTGCTCCCCGCCGCCAGCCTGGTGAGCAGGGCCTCGAGGGTGTAGCCGAACAGGGCCGGATCCGGTTCCCCCTGGCCCAGATCCCCCAGGCCCAGTTCGGCCCAGCGCCCGTCCACCCGGGCCTCGAGGGCGGCGGGCCGGCTCAGCGGTTCACCCCAGTCGTGGCGTTTCTCCGGACCGATCTTGGTGGTGGCATCGATGGCGAGCCGGCCCCCCAGTCCCAGCCGCTCGCTGGCGAAATCGAGGGAATCAAAGGGGGTGTCCTCGAGCACGAACAGATCGCGCTGGGGATCGACCTGGGCACTCAGGGCCCAGATCACCTGGCGGGGATCGCGGATGTTGATCGCCTTGTCCACCACCACGACGAACTTGGTGTAGGTGAACTGGGGCAAGGCACTCCAGAAGGCCATCGCCGCCCGCTTGGCCTGGCCCGGATAGGCCTTGTCGATGGCGATCACCGCCAGCTTGTAGCTGAGGGCCTCCATCGGCAGGAAGAAATCGACGATCTCCGGGATCTGCTGGCGCAGGATCGGCGTGTAGATGCGGTTGAGGGCGATGGCGAGCATCGCTTCCTCCTTGGGTGGCCGGCCGCTGAAGGTGGTCAGAAACACCGGATCACGGCGGTGGGTGATGCAGTGGAAGCGCACCAGGGGCGACTCCTCGGCGTTGCCGTAGAAGCCCATGTGATCGCCGAACGGGCCATCGGCCAGCTGCTCGCCGGGGGTGATCGTGCCCTCCAGCACGATCTCGCTGTGGCTGGGCACCTCCAGGTTCAGCGTTTTGCACTTCACCAGTCGCACGCCTTCGCCGGCATAGAGCCCGGCGAACAGCCATTCACTCAGCTGCACCGGGATCGGCGTCGCCGCCGCCATGATCAGCAGCGGATGGACGCCGATGGCAATGGCGATCTCCAGCTTTTTGCCCAGAGCCGCCGCCTTGCGCAGATGGCGGGCGCCGCCGCGCACGCTCAGCCAGTGCACCGTCATGGTCGTGGCCGATTGTTTCTGCAATCGGTAGACGCCCACATTCGGCACGCCGGTCTCCGGATCCTTGGTGATCACCAGCCCCAGGGTGATCACGCCGCCTGCATCCGCCGGCCAGGGCCGCAGCAGGGGCAGGGCATCGAGATTCAGCTGCTCCCCCTGCAGCACCACCTGGTGGCAGGGGGGGGTGAGATCGCGGTCGGGCCGCGCTTTGACCAGATCCCAGAGCACGCCGGCGAACATCTTCAGTTCGCCCAGGCCCTTGGGTGGACGCGGCTGCTGCAGCAGGGCCAGCCGTTCCCCCAGGCCTTCGAGCTCTTCAGGGCGCTCCATGCCCATGCTCCACACCACCCGCTCCACCGTGCCGAGCAGGTTCACGGCCACCGGCATCGAGGAGCCGATCACGTTCTCGAACAGCAACGCCGGTCCGCCCAGCCCCAGCACCCGGTCGGCGATCGCCGCCAGCTCCAGGTCGGGATCCACCGGGGCGGTGATGCGGCGCAGCTGGCCGCGCTGCTCCAGCAGCCGCAGAAAATCGCGCAGGTCCCGCTGGCGACCTGATTTGGCGGGAGACGGGGCGATCGGGCCGCCTGCACCTGTGCTGCTGGTCGCCACCGCGCCTTGATCCACCTGGTGCTGCCTACTGTGACGCACCTCTTCGCTGGCCGCGTCCCGTGCTGATTTCCTACTTCCACACCTCCGAGGCCGTGCCTGCGGTGCTGGGTCCTGCGGAGGGCGGCCCCGATGCGGCGGTGGTGATCGATGTGTTGCGGGCCACCACCACGATCGCCTGGTCGTTGCAGAACGGCGCCGAGGCGATCGAGGCCTTCGCCGACCTGGAATCCCTGGAGACCGCCGCCGCCGCCTGGCCGGCCCAGCAGCGGTTGCGGGCCGGTGAGCGCGGCGGCCAGCGGGTGGCGGGCTACGACCTGGGCAACTCGCCCCTGGCGGTGACCCCGGACGTGGTGGGGGGCAAGCGCATCTTCATGAGCACCACCAACGGCACCCGTTCCCTGGCGGCGGTGCGGGCGGTGCCGCTGCTGGTCACGGCGGCCCTGCCCAATCGCACGGCCGTGGCCAGGCGGTTGCTGGAGCGCGGCTGTGAGCGGGTCTGGATCGTCGGCAGCGGCTGGGAGGGCGATTACTCGCTGGAAGACAGCCTGGCGGCCGGGGCCGTGGCCTCGGCGGCGATGGAGCTGGCCGTGGCGCCCCATGTGGGGGTGAGCTGCGGCAACGACGAGATGCTGGCGGCCCTGGCGCTCTGGCAGCGGTGGCGCCTGGACACGGAAACCTGCCTGCGGGCCGCCAGCCATGGCCAGCGGCTGCTGGCTCTGGGCGATCACGACGCCGATTTCGCCTGTTGCGCCGCCGTCGACAGCCTCGAGATCGTGCCGATCCAGGCCGAGCCCGGGGTGCTGCGGGCCAGCTGATCGACCCATGGGGGCAGCCCTGGCCCTGGTATGCCTCTCCCCTTACAGTTCGCCGGTCGCTTTGGGTGAGTCGGTGAGCAGTTTTCTGGCGGCAGCCCTGCAACTGACCAGCACCCCGGATCCGGACGCCAACTTCGCGGCAGCCGAAGAGCAGATTGAGCTGGCGGCCCGGCGTGGGGCTGAGCTGGTGGGATTGCCGGAGAATTTCGCCTTCATGGGCGACGATCTGCGGCGCATCGAGCTGGCCCCGAGCCTGGCCGAGCGCTGCAGCCGCTTCCTGGTGACCATGGCGCGTCGCTACCAGGTCACCTTGTTGGGAGGTGGCTTCCCGGTGCCGGCAGGTGAATCGCTCACCTACAACCGCGCCGAGCTGGTGGGGGTCGAAGGTCAGTTGCTGGCCCGCTACGACAAGATCCACCTGTTCGATGTCGACATCCCCGACGGCACCACCTATCGGGAATCGGCCACGGTGCAGCCGGGTCAGGAATTGCCACCGGTGGTCGATGTGCCCGGCCTCTGCCGCATCGGCCTTTCGATCTGCTACGACGTGCGCTTCCCCGAGCTCTATCGCTACCTGGCGGCGGCCGGAGCCGAACTGCTGATGGTGCCGGCTGCCTTCACGGCCTACACCGGCAAGGACCACTGGCAGGTGTTGCTGCAGGCCAGGGCGATCGAGAACACCACCTACGTGGTGGCTCCGGCCCAGACCGGTCTGCACTACGGCCGCCGCCAGACCCACGGCCATGCCCTGGTGATCGATCCCTGGGGCACGGTGCTGGCCGATGCCGGTCAGGGCCCTGGCCTGGCCATGGCTCCGGTGGACAATGCCCATGGCCTGCGCATCCGCAGCCAGATGCCGAGCCTGCAGCATCGGCGCCCGGCCCTGTTCTGAGCGACCTGATGGGTTTTCGCTCTTCTGTTCGTCGCGCCCGGCCGCTCCGCCAGGCTTGCCGCGTCCTGCTGGGGCTGGCTGTGGTGCTGGCGGCCGAGCTGCCCTCCTGGGCCGGCAGCAGCCTCTCGGCCTGGCGTATCGGCCGTGATGGCAATCTGGAATTGCGCACCAGCCCTGGGATTCAGGTGCAGGCCTTCTTCGAAGAGGGCCGCGATGGCCTCGGCCCCAGGGTGTGGGTGGATCTGCCCGGGGCGCCGTTACACACCCGGGTGGTGCCGGCCGGCGGTGCGGTGCGGGAGGTGCGCATCGGCAAGCCGGACTACGGCACCACCCGCCTGGTGCTGGAGTTCCAGCCCGGCACTCGCCTCGATCCGCGCCAGCTGCGGCTGGTCGGCACCGCCCGCGATCGCTGGCGTATGGAACTCACCGGCGTCGCTCCCGGCACTCTGCTGGCCGTGGGCGAGGGGGATATGGATGGGGCCCCGGCGATCGCTCAGAGCCGCTGGAGTGCCCGTAGCTTCGGATCGGATTTCGCCAGCAGCGGTCGCACCACGTCCAGGCGGCCGCTCAATCCCGAGGGCCTGCCGGTGGTGCCCCGGGGCCGCTTCCGGGTGGTGATCGACCCGGGCCATGGCGGGCCGGATCCTGGCGCCGTGGGGATCGATGGCCTCAGGGAGACCGATGTCGTGCTCGATGTCGGTCTGCAGGTGGCCCAGCTGCTCCAGGCCCGCGGCGTCGGCGTGTCGATGACCCGCACCTCGGAGGTGGATGTCGATCTGCCCCCCCGGGTCAATCTCGCCAACAGCATCGGCGCCAATGTGTTCGTCAGCCTCCATGCCAATGCCCTGAGCATGGACAGGCCGGATGTGAACGGGGTGGAGACGTTCTTTTTTGAGGGGGGCAGCTCCCGGGATCTGGCGGTGATCATTCAGGATCAGGTGATGGCTGTCTCCCCTGGCACCCCTGACCGTGGCGCCCGACCCGGCCGCTTCTACGTGATCCGCCGCACCACCATGCCCTCGGTGCTCACCGAAATGGGGTTCGTCACCGGCCAGATCGATGCCCCCAGGCTGGCGGATCCCAACTTCCGCCGCCGCCTGGCCCAGGCGGTGACCAGCGGCATCCTGGCCTATCTGAACCGATGATCCAGGGCTCACCCGCGCCGATTGGCATCTTCGACTCCGGCCTGGGTGGGCTGAGTGTCTGGCGGCAGATCGTGCAGCAGTTGCCCGATGAATCCACCGTTTATTTCGCCGACCGGGCCCATGTGCCCTATGGCTGTCGCCAGCCCCAGGAGATCCGTGCCTACAGCGAGGGCATCTGCACGGCCCTCAGCGAGGCTGGCTGCAAGGTGATCGTCGTGGCCTGCAACACCGCCTCAGCTGTGGCCCTGCACCATCTGCGTGAGCGGTTCCCCGACTCCCTGATCCTGGGGCTGGAGCCGGCGGTCAAGCCGGCGGTGGCGATCACCCGCAGCGGTGTCGTCGGCGTGATGGCCACCCCCGCCACCTTCCAAGGCCGGCTGTACCGGGCCACGGTCGGTCGCCATGCCGCCAGTGTTCAGGTGGTGGAGCAGGTCTGCCTGGGCCTGGCCGATCTGGTCGAGGTGGGGGCCCTGGATGGAGCCCGCACCGATGCCCTGCTGCTGAGCTTCCTGGAGCCGATGCTGGCGGCCGGCGTCGACACGATCGTGTTGGGCTGCACCCACTATCCCTTTGTGATTGAGGCGATCCGGCGCCTGGTCGGCCCCGATGTGGCCGTGATCGATCCGGCACCGGCGGTGGCTCGCCATCTCGGCTCCCTGCTGCATCACTACGCCATGCAGGCTCCGCCGGGCGGCGCCAGCCATCGCTTCTTCACCACCGGCGCAGCGGCGCAGTTCGATCGCGATGCCCAGCTGTTGATTGCCCTGGATACCGTCAGCAGCTCGATTCCCTGGCAGCGGCAAGGCGGCAGCGATGGTGAGCTCTCGCCCCCCTGTCTGCAATCGCCCCCCTGCCTGCAATCGCAGCCGCGACCCTCCTAGGATCCACGGCAACAAGGAGGTCTCGTGTCGACGGTCGCAGAGTTGCTCCAGCCGGTCGAGGCCGACCTCGATGCCCTGCTGGCTGATCTGCGCAGTCTGATCGGCGCTGGTCATCCGATTCTGCAGGCAGCTGCAGAACACCTGTTCGCCGCCGGGGGCAAGCGGCTGCGCCCCGGCATCGTGCTGCTGTTATCGCGGGCGATGGACCCGGGCGGTGAGCTGAGCCCACGCCATCGGCGCCTGGCGGAGATCACCGAGATGATCCACACCGCTTCCCTGGTCCACGATGACGTGGTCGACGGTGCCGACACCCGCCGCGGTGTGGCCACGGTGCACAGCCGTTTCAACCACCGGGTGGCGGTTCTGGCCGGTGATTTTCTGTTTGCCCAGGCCAGTTGGCATCTCGCCAACCTGGACGATCTCCAGGTGGTGAAACTGCTCTCGCGCGTGATCATGGATCTCGCCGATGGCGAGGTCAAGCAGGGTCTGTTCCGCTACGACACCGGCCAGAGCTTCGAGACGTACCTCGAAAAGAGCTACTGCAAGACCGCTTCCCTGATTGCCAACAGCGCCCGCGCGGCAGGGGTGCTCTCGGGCCAGCCCGAGTCCCATCTCGACGATCTCTACAGCTTCGGTCGCCAACTGGGGCTGGCCTTTCAGGTGGTGGACGACATCCTCGACTTCACGGGCAGTGATCAGCAGCTGGGCAAGCCCGCCGCCAGTGATCTGGCTTCGGGCTATCTCACCGCCCCGGTGCTGTACGCCCTTGAGGAGCGTCCTGCCCTGGCCGGCCTGATCGAGCGGGAGTTCTGCGAAGCCGGTGATCTGGAGCAGGCCCTGGCCCTGGTCCGGGGCTGCGAAGCGATCCCCCGCTCCCGCGCCCTGGCCGAGGGATTTGCCCGCGAGGCCCATGGGTCGATCGCCTGGTTGCCCCCATCGGAACCCCGCAGTGCCCTGCGCGCCTTGCCGGAGTTCGTGCTCAGCCGCCTCTACTGAGCTGGTCGTCGCTCTGAACCGTTGGCGTCATGGACACAGGTGGCATAGCCACAGGTGGCATGGCCACAGGTCGGGCTCAGCCCACCGTTCCGGCTCAGTCCAGCGGCATGCCCGCCAGGGAGCTCAGCCAGAGCACCCCGGGCGGATAGAGCGCTGGTGCGATGCCTTCGGGCCGCAGCACATGCACCTGGCAGCCGGCGGCTCGTGCCGCCTGGGCCCCAGCCGGTGAATCCTCGAAGGCCCAGCAATGGCTGGCCTCCACCCCCAGCCGCTCGGCCGCCAGCAGGAACACATCCGGCGCCGGCTTGCCCTGCTGCAGCTGGGGATCATCGCCGTGGACGCGGGTCTGGATGGCCGCCAGCCAGGGATGGGGAGCAGCCTTGAGCGACACCGCTTCGCGGCTGCTGCTGGTGGCCAGGGCCATCGGAATCCCCAGCTGCTGACAGCGCCCGATCAGGGCCTCGGCCCCAGGCATCGCCGGGGCCTCGGCCAGCAGTCTCTCGGCGATCGGTTGTCGCAGGGCCAGCAGCTCGTCGCTGGCCACCGGGCGGAAGCTGCCGGCCTCGATCCAGGCCTGAACCATGCGGGCGCAGTCCAGCCGCCGGCGACCCCGCAGCTGCAGCAGCTGCGCTGCACTGAGCTGCAGGCCGAAGTGAGCCGCCGCCTGGCTCCAGGCCTCGGCATGGCTGGGTTCGGTGTCCAGCAACAGACCGTCAAGGTCGAAGAGGCAGGCGGCGGGGCGAAGCATCGATCCAGCCTGCCCTAACGACCCCATCGCCCAGGGGGCTAGTCCGGGGTGATCTCCGGGTAGGAGTCCTCCAGGGCCGTTTCCAGGGTGGTGAGCAGCAGCACCAGCGCCGCCTGGGCATCCAGTTCCTCGCAGCTCACCGCCGAGATCCAGCGATGGCAGAGTCGCTCGATGTCCTGAAACAGGGGGCTGCTGCCGCGCAGCATCGTCATCACCCGCTCGACGCTGTCTTCATCGATCTCCGGTGGCAGCCCGACGACGTAACGGCGACCGTCATCGCCGATGTAGGTGAGATTGCCATCCCCATCGACGGTGGGGCCTGCATGGGGAGTGACGGGCTTGTTCGTCATGGTGTTCGCCTCAGTCACCGTCTGTATCTTCCTGCTAATGCCGCCGCGCCAGCTTGCCAAGCTGGCCCCATGGCCGCTTCGATCAGGGCTGCTGATCGTTGCGGCCAGCTTGGGCTGCTGCCGGTAGCTGGGTTTGAATGTCCTGGCTTCCGTTTCTCCCATGACCCAGGTCCCCAGCGGCGATCCGGCCCACACCATCGAGTCGGTGCTGCAGGAGCAGCGCAGTTTCGACCCTCCAGCGGCCCTCGCTGCCGGCGCCCGCATTGCCTCGATGGCCGCCTACCGGGAGCTGGTGGATCGAGCCCAGAGCGATCCCGATGGCTTCTGGGGTGAGCAGGCCCGCCGGGAGCTGCACTGGTTCAAGCCCTTCGAGACGGTGCTGGACTGGAGTCAGCCGCCCTTCGCCCGCTGGTTTGAAGGCGGCAGCACCAACCTCGCCTACAAC
This sequence comes from uncultured cyanobacterium, assembly GCA_903823115.1. Taxonomy (GTDB): domain Bacteria; phylum Cyanobacteriota; class Cyanobacteriia; order PCC-6307; family Cyanobiaceae; genus Cyanobium. Next base: position 37,537 of record CAIJRN010000030.1, on the reverse strand, counting down.
TGCCTCGATCGCCATCTGCAGGGCCCCCGGGCCGACAAGACGGCCCTGATCTGGGAAGGTGAGCCGGGGGACAGCCGCAGCTTCACGTATCGCCAGCTGCATACCGAAGTGTGCAAGGCGGCCAATGCGCTCAAAGCCCTGGGCATCGGCAAAGGCGACCTGGTGGCCCTCTACATGCCGATGGTGCCGGAGGCGGCGATCGCCATGCTGGCCTGCGCCCGCATCGGCGCTCCCCACTCGGTGGTGTTCGGCGGCTTTTCGGCCGAGGCCCTGCGGGATCGCTTGATCGACGGGGACGTGAAGGCGGTGATCACCGCCGATGGCGGTTTCCGCAAGGACAAGGCCGTGGCCCTCAAGCCGGCCGTGGATGCGGCCCTGGCTGAGGGCGCCTGCCCGACGGTGGAGCACGTGCTGGTGCTGCGGCGCACCGGTGAGCCCACCGCCATGGCAGAGGGCCGTGACCTGTGGTGGCATGAGCTGGTGGAGAGCCAGAGCGCTGACTGCCCGGCCGAGCCGATGGCCAGCGAAGACCGCCTGTTCGTGCTCTACACCTCCGGTTCCACCGGCAAGCCCAAGGGGGTGGTGCACACCACCGCCGGCTACAACCTCTGGGCCCACCTCACCTTCCAGTGGATCTTCGACATCCGCGAGGACGACATCCACTGGTGCACCGCCGATGTCGGCTGGATCACCGGCCACAGCTACATCGTCTACGGGCCGCTCTCGAATGGGGCCACCACGGTGATGTACGAGGGTGCACCGCGCCCCTCCAAACCCGGAGCCTTCTGGGAGGTGATCCAGAAGCATCGGGTGACGATCTTCTACACGGCGCCCACGGCGATCCGCGCCTTCATGAAGAGCGGCTCTGCGGTGCCCGATCAGTACGACATGAGCACGCTGCGCATTCTCGGCACCGTCGGCGAGCCGATCAATCCCGAGGCCTGGATGTGGTATCGCGAAGTCATCGGCGGCAACCGCTGCCCGGTGGTGGACACCTGGTGGCAGACCGAGACCGGTGGCGTGATGATCAGCCCCCTGCCCGGCGCCACCCCCACCAAGCCCGGTTCCGCCACCCTGCCCCTGCCGGGTATCGCCGCTGATGTGGTCGACCACGAGGGCCATTCCCAGGCGGCGGATCAGGGCGGCTATCTGGTGATCCGCCGGCCCTGGCCGGGGATGATGCGCACGGTGCACGGCGATCCGGAGCGTTTCCGCAAGAGCTACTGGGAGGAGATCCGTCCCGCCGATGGCAGCTGGCTCTATTTCGCCGGCGACGGCGCCCGTCGCGACGCCGACGGCTACTTCTGGGTGATGGGCCGCGTCGATGACGTGATCAACGTCTCAGGTCATCGCCTCGGCACGATGGAGATCGAAAGTGCCTTGGTCAGCCATGCGGCGGTGGCCGAAGCCGCCGTGGTGGGCCGGCCCGATGAGCTCAAGGGCGAGGGAATCGTGGCTTTCGTTACCCTCGAAACGGGCCGCAGCGGCGACGACGCCCTGATCGCCGAACTGAAGAAACATGTGGGCAAGGAGATCGGTCCGATCGCCCGCCCCGATCTGATCAAGTTCACCGATTCCCTGCCCAAGACCCGCAGCGGCAAGATCATGCGGCGCATCCTGCGCTCCCTGGCCGCGGGCCAGGAAGTGAGCGGCGACACCTCCACCCTGGAAGATCGCTCAGTGCTGGACAGCCTGCGGGTGTGAGGGCCAATGGGCCCGTTTCGGCCCCCTGAACAGCGGGCCGGATCGGGGCTCACGCAGAACGCCAGCGCCCCGATGGCCATGATTCGATCAGGCCACCAGCGACGGCTGCGCCAGCAGCACGATCATCCAGATGGCACCAATCACCGGGATCAGACCGATGAAGATCCAGGGCCAGTCCTTGCCGGAATCGCGCAGGCGGCGGACGGTGAGCGGCAGGTGGGGCACGATCTGAGCGATGAAATACAGATTGGCCAACACGCCAATGAAATCGACGAAAGTGCCCACCAGGTTGAGCACCAGCAGCACGATGAAATCGGCCAGCACGAACCACCAGTAATCGCCACGGTTGGAGCGGCCGCTGTAGTCAAATGAGCGGGTCCAGGCCTTGGTGAAGGCGTCGATCAAGGGGTTCATGGTGAACGGCGATGAATCCCCAGGGTGGGTCCAGCTCTCAGTGACGTCAATGGAACGTCAGCTCCTGGGGTTCTGATCCCTGTCGGCTGTGTCGATGACTGCTGCTGTGGGCTGTATGCAGCCTGTCGATCAAGCGTTGCCGCGTTGATATGGCGCCGTCGGTTTGGGCCTGCGCCTGTCACGCCGGCTGTTGTTCCGCCGGGCCGTCACCCCGGTGGCTGCTCTCGGCCCCAGCGGCTGATCGTCTCCACCAGCCGTTCGACCTGGCGCTGTCTGGAGGGATCGTCCGCCCAGCTACCCAGCAGCTGGCGCCTCAGGCCGGCACTGGCCGGGGTGAGGTGATCGCCGGGCAGCTCCAGCAGTTCGCTGGCGTCCTGGCGGCGGCGCCCCAGGGCCTCCAGCAGCCTGGGGCTCTGGTCGAGCTCGTCGCGGCGGAAGCGCACCAGCAGGTTGCGGGGTTGCTGGTAGTCGCTGGCGACCTGGCGCAGGGTTTCCTGCGGTGAGGGGCTGAATTCACTGCGAAATCCGAATTGCTGACCCATCTCCGCCAGCAGCGGCACGGAACGCTCGGCCGAGAAGTTGTTGAAACTCAGGGCCGCCAGGGCGGCGCAACCCCGGCCGCCATCGGGGGCGAGCAGCTGCAGCTTGCAGCCCAGGCTGTGACCCAGGCGCAGCACCCGCTGAGACGCCTGTGAGGTTGCCTCGAGTTGCTGGCGATCGCGGCGCAGGCTGCGCCAGGCCTCATTGGCCTGACTCTGATGGTCAAAGCCCGGCACATAGCTCCAGGCGCGCACACTCCAGCCCAGCTGGCTGAAGGCCTCCAGCAGGCGCCGGTAACTCAGCTGCGGTGTGGCGGCGAGATAGCTGCCACCGATGAACTCCAGCCGGTCGCGGCCGCCGAGCTCCGTGCTGGGTGGTTCGAGACACCAGAGCGGACCCCGCTGAGTCCAGGCCGCAGCCTCAGCCATCGCCGCCCGCCTCCGAGCGCAGCTGCTGGAGCACCGCCAAGGCCTCGCGGCGATGGGCCGCCCCATCCAGCAGGTTGTTGAACACATGGCGGATCACGCCGGAGCCGTCGATCACATAGGTGACCCGACCGGGCAGTAGGCCGAGCACGCTGGGCACACCGAAGGCCTTGCGCAGGCCATTGCCCCGGTCCACCAGCAGCGGAAAGGGCAGTTGGTGCCTGGCGGCGAAGCGTTGATGGCTGGCGGCGTCATCGCCGCTCACCCCCCAGACCTCGGCCCCCAGGGCCTGGAGATCGGCGTAGCTGTCGCGGAAGGCGCAGGCCTCGGCCGTGCAGCCGGGGGTGTCGTCCTTGGGATAGAAGAACAGCACCAGGGCCTTGCCGACCAGGGCCTCGCTGCGCCGTTCCACCCCCTGGGCATCGATCAGGGCGATCTGGGGGGCGCGATCGCCGCTGGCCAGGGGGCTGGGCATGGGATGGAAACGGGAGGGTTCAAGCCTAAGAAGGGGCCGGCGCTGGCGGTCTGTGACTTGCATGAGCTGGGAGCATGGGGGGTGCATACGGCGGTGGGCCATGACGGAGCAAGCCAGCTTCTGGGAACAAAGCGACCTCCTGGCCCTGATCCCGCCTGCCGGTCCGGCGGCCGATCAACCGCTGCCTCCGGCAGCTGAGCCATCGCCATCGCCATCGCCATCGCTGCAGACCCGACCGGCCCCGGCCGACCCTCAATCCCCCGTCCTGTCCCTGGAGCCCCCGCCCTTGGATGCAGCGGACGCGGACGCGGAGGCGGCGGCGGCGCCAGCGGTCAGGGCACACACGGTTTCAGCGAAGGAGTCAGCCGCTGCCTTGATGCCATCAGAACCAGGCCCTGCCACCGTGTCCGCATCGATGCCGGCAGCCTCCACCGCAGCCGTGGTGTCCCTGCCCCCGCTGGCGTCGGCCCCAGGTCGCCCCCTGCCCAGCTGCCCGGAGCGGCTGCTGGTGCTCGACACTGAAACCACGGCCCTCAGCGTTGAGCACGGCCAGTGCATTGAGGTGGGGGCCGTGCTGTTTCACGTCCCCACCCGGGCGGTGCTGCTGCAGGTGTCGTTTCTGTTGCCCTGTCCCAGCAATCCAGCTGAAGCCATCAATGGCATCCCGGCGCCGGTGAGTCGGCTGAGCCAGCCCTGGCAGGCCGGCCTGGCCTGTTTCGAGGCGATGGTGGCGGCGGCCGATGCGCTGGTCGCCCACAACGTCGCCTTCGATCGCCAGTGGTTCGGCCAGGCACCGTTGCCGACCCTCTCCAAACCCTGGATCTGCTCGATGGAGGACATCCGCTGGCCCGCCGATCGCCAACTGCGGGCCACACCCTCGGTGCGGGATCTGGCCCTGGCCTATGGCATCCCGGTCTGGGCGGCCCATCGGGCCCTCACCGACTGCATCTATCTGGTTCAGGTGTTTGAGCGTTGCTCCCAGCTCGAGCTGCTGCTGCAGGCGGCGCTGGAGCCCCGCCGCCTCTACCGGGCCCAGATTGGCTATGCCGAGCGCCATCGGGCCAAGGAAGCCGGCTTCCGCTGGAATGAACCGGTCCGCGGTGCCTGGAGTCGGCGCCTCAGCGATCGGGAGGTTGAGGCGCTTGCCTTTGCCGTTGAACCGGTGGATTCGCTGGCCGGGGTGCTGCCACGCACGGCCTGAGCAGAGCCGCCGTTGACGGCCCAGCAAAAGGCCCGGATGGTCACCACCATCCGGGCCTGGAAACCCACGTTGTTGTCGAGAACAGGCCGGGCGCGGTTCAGCCCAGGCCGAGTTGGCCGAGAATGCCCTGGCCGGTGAGGATTTCGGTGGCCAGACCGATCACGAAGCCGAGCATGGCCAGGCGGCCATTCCAGGTTTCGGCGAAACCGACGAAACCGAAGCGGGAAGGAGATTCAGCCATGGGGGTGAAGGGTAGAAACTAAAGAAAAGCTTACGGGCTGCGGACGGCTTCTGGGTGTCCCCACTGTTCGGCATTGCCTTTGCCTGTGATCAGCAGGGCTGATCACGCCTGTGGTGAACTGGCTTTTGCTGCCTCCAGGCGACGGAACACCAGGCTGCGGTTGTGGGCCGGCATCGCCAGATCGGCCAATGGTTCCAGGCCCAGGCGGCGCGCCTGCTCCTTGATCGCCAGGGCATCGCGAATCCCCATCAGCGGATCGCCGCTGCGCAGCTGGCGATCAAACGCCGCGTTGCTGGCCGCATGGTGGACGCCGCCATCGTGAAAAGGTCCGTAGAGGATCAGCAGGCCACCGCCCTCCAGCAGCCGGGCCGCGCCCGCCAGCAGCTGGGGCACCGAGGTCGCCGCCATGATGTGAAGGGTGTTGGCGCTGAACACCGCATCAAAGGGCTGCATCGGCCAGTGCTCCTTGCGATCGACATCCAGCTGCAGCGGCTCGGCCACCACGGCCCCGGCGGCCAGGGGGCGCCACGGCCAGGGGCCCGGATCAGGCCCGGCTTCGCTGGCGATCCGCTCGGCCAGTCCACGCAGATCGGCGCCACGATCGCTCGGCTGCCAGTGCAGGCCCTCCAGCTCCTGGGCGAAGAAAACGGCGTGCTGGCCAGTGCCGGAGCCGATCTCCAGCACCCGGGCCGCCGGCGGCAGCCACTGGCGCAGCACCGCCAGGATCGGCTGTTTGTTGCGCTCACAGGCGGCTGAAAACGGCAGCACGTCGGGTCTCGGCAAGGGATTCCATGATCCTCAGCTTCCGCCCTGGTCGAGGGGGCGTCGGGTCTCCAGGCGGAACAGTTGGTGCTGGCGATCGTCGGCCCAGGTGTACAGGGCGATCTCCCGCAGGATCAGGTGATGCTGCGGGCGTGGCGCCTGTGGCGATGACGCCTGCGGCCCTGATGCCTGCTGCAGCCACGCCTCGATCCCGGCCCGTTCCTGCTCAAGACCGCGCCGCCGCGGTCTGGCCAGGGTGATGTGGGGCAGGGCCGCTCGCCGCTCGGGCGGCAGCCCCGCAGCCTCCAGAGCCGGTTGGCGCCAGCGCTCGATCAGCGCCGCGGTGAGGTTTCGCCCCCTGTCCCTGGCCTGGTTGTCGTCCTTGCTCTGGTTCTGCTCTGGATCGGGCTCGACAGTGAGCGCATAGGCCGACGGGTTATCGGGTGGTCCCATGGCCCGCCAGCCGCCGCTGACCACGGCGATGGCCGGATGCCGCAGGGGGGCGATGGCCTGCCAGGCCCGCAGGGCCCGTTCCTGCCCGCAGGGTCCGAGAAACGCCACGGTGATGTGCAGATCGGCGGCGGCGAACGGGCGAACGGAATCGGGCAGATCCGCCAGCAGCCGGCTCAGGCCCGCCTGCTCGGGAACCACGAGGGCCAGGAACCAGTTGGCGGCGGCCATGCTGTTGACCATTCGATCACCCCGATGGTGGTGTGTGCAGTGGGCAAAGACGATCGGCAGTCCTGCCGCCTCAGCGCCACTCAAACCAGAGCAGGTCAGTGCCGGCTTCCAGAGCCCTGATCGAAGCGCTCAGACCCGTGGCCAGGCCCAGGCCATCGCCCTGGTGCAGGCGTCCGCTGCGAGTGCCGGATCGTCCTTCAAGGCTGAGCTCCAGCTCGCCGGCGATCATCTGGATCCAGCCCTGGGCTTCGGCGGCCTGGGGCAGCGCCAGGCTGCTGCCGGGCTGGGGCCGCCCCCGCCAGAGCCGCAGCGGCCGCTGGATCGCCATGGCGCCGCCCTGGCCCTTGGGATCAAGCAGCAGGGTCCAGCCCGGATCGCTCGGGAACGGTCGCTGGTCGTAGCTGGGGGCGGTGCCCCTGACGCTGGGCTCGATCCAGATCTGCAGCAGACGGCAGCTCTGCTCGCTGCTGTTGATCTCGCTGTGAACGATGCCCGTACCGGCGCTCATGCGCTGCACCTCACCGGCCTCAAGCGTGCGGCGATGGCCGATCGAATCCTGGTGTTCCAGGGCTCCCTCCACCATCACCGTGACGATCTCCATCTCGCGATGGGGGTGCATGCCGAAGCCCCGACCGGCGGCGATGCGGTCGTCATTGATCACCCGCAGCGGCCCGAAGCCCATCCAGGCGGGGTCGACATGGTCGGCAAAACTGAAGCTGTGCCAACTGTCGAGCCAGCCGTGCTGGCTGTGGAAGCGTTCGGCGGCGGGCCGCAGCACCAGATCGGCCTGAGCGGCGAAAGGATTGGTGTCCATAGGAGGGGCAGAGTGGGAGGGGCAGAGGGGGAATGGAGCGGCGCCCAGGGCTGGCGGTGCCTTCGGCCATGACGCGATCGGATGCTCAGACTTTGCAGGCAACCGGCCGATCCGCACAAGTCGCGCTGGGCGAAACTGGCGTGATGCTGGCAGCTGCACCACCGATCACAGTCGTTGCCAGAGCGTCAGCGGTTCTGATGGCTTCAGGCCTGCCAGTTGCGGGCGTGCCGCCTGCGGGTGTACCGCCCGCGGGTGTACCGCCCGCAGGCCTGTCGGCTCCAGCGCTGCCTGTGAGTCTGCGGCCTTTGGTGCAGTCGTTGCAGGGCCATGGCTTCAAAGTTCGGCTGGCACCGCCGCCCCATCAGCGCAGTTATGGAGAGTTCGTGCTCCGCACCCGAACGCTCTGGATTGCACCGCTGAGTTTTGAGCTGGGGATCGGCATGCAGGTTTTTCTGCACGAAGCCACCCATGCCGTGCAGAGCTGTCCCCATGGGGTGCTGACGCCGGTGGGTTGGAAACTGCCGCTGGCGCCGGTGGTCTCCCAGGAAATCAGCGGCATTCTGGTGAACAACTATCAACATGGCAATCAGGTGGTGGAGCGGGAGGCTTTTGCCCTGCAGGGCCAGGCCGATGCCATTCCCCGGCTGCTGAAGGCGCTGTCCCAGCGCTGCCACTAGTCGCAGAATCCCGATCAGAACCGGGCAGGGCCTGATGCCATCAAAGCCGTTCAGGGATGGGCGGAACGGGAGCTCTCGATCAGCTCCACATGCTCCTGTTCATTGGCGTCATTGCGGCTGACGATGGCGATCGCGGCTTCGGTGGCACTGAGGTTCGTGGGTTGATGGGCAAGGCCGGGGGGAATGTAGAGAAAATCGCCGGCATGATTGACCACGGAGTACTGCAGATGGTCGCCATAGCGGGTCAGCACCGTGCCCTGGATCAGGTAAATCGCCGATTCAGAGCCGAGGTGACGATGGGCCCTGGCGCTGGCCCCGGGGGGGATGACGATGCGATTGAGGGAAAGCCCTCTGGCGCCACTGTTGGCGCCGGAAATACCGACAAACTGCTGAAGCTTTTGCTTGCTGAGCGTGCTGGCACTGGGGCGAATGGTGACGACGCCACCATCACCAGGCTTGCCGAGCACCTCATCAGCGCCGACGCGCAGGGGCAGGATCAGGAACGGCAGGATGGCGAGGCCAGTCAACAGGGCCCTGCGGCGAATGTTGGCTGGATCGGTGCACGCAACCCTGGGGCCACCGATACTGCCGGCAAGAATGTTCAGCAAGCGGTTCATCATCACCAACGGCCCATCCTCGCGACAATCACTAGATTAGCGCTGTTGCGCTGATGGCCTGGGCAAGAATCGCTTTTCATCTCATCTCATCTCTTCTCATCTCATCCCATTGAATCCAGGCCGATCCAGTCGGTCGCTTGCTCAGGCCTCGTGATGGCGGGGCGCCAGCCCGTAGACCGGTGTGTCCAGACCCGCCTGACGTGCCTTGAGCTGCAGGGCCAGATAGAGCGAATAGTGGCGGCACTGGTGCAGGTTGCCGCCGTGGATCCAGAGGTTCGGCACCTGGGTGGGCTTCCACATGTTGCGCAGTTCCCCTTCCCAGGGGCCGGGATCCTTGGGCGTTTCCGAGCCCAGACCCCAGACCTTGCCGAGGCGGTCGGCCAGCTCCGGCGAGATCAGCTCCGCCAGGTAGCGGTTCATCGAGCCGAAGCCGGTCGCATACACCACCAGGTCGGCGTCCAGTTCGCGGCCATCGCTGAGCACCACCGTGCGAGGGGTGAGCCGTTCGATCGTGACACCGCTGCGCAGCTGGATACGTCCATCGGCCACCAACTCCGAGGCACCGACATCGAGGTAGTAACCCGAGCCGCGCCGCAGGAACTTCATGAACACACCGGAGTCATCGGCGCCGAAATCGAGCAGGAAGCCCCGAGCAGCGAGTCGCTTGTAGAGATCGGCATACTCCAGCCGCATGGCGTCATAGATCGGCTTCTGCCAGTGGGGCAGCAGGCGGTAGGGAATCGAGGCCGTGGTCATGTCGGCATCGTCTGGGGTGATTCCAGCGGCCAGGGCCTGCTCGGAATAGGAGCCGGCGAAGGCGAGCCGCTCCAGGGCCGGCATCGGCGCCACCAGGGTGGAGCTGCGTTGAACCATCGTCACCGTCGCCGCCCCGCTCTCCCACAGGGCGGCGGCGATGTCATGGGCGGAGTTGTTGGAGCCGAGCACCACGCAGTGCTTGCCGACATAGGCATCCGGTCCCGGATGGCGAGTGGAGTGGTGTTGATCCCCCAGGAACGTCTCCGCACCGGGGATGGTCGGCACGTTGGCGAAGCCGGCAACCCCCGTGGCGAACACCAGCTGGCGAGGCCTCAGGGTGTGGGTGCTGCCGTTGCGTTCCACTGTCAGCTCCCAGCGCTGCTCCTGGGCATCGAAGCGGGCGCTGCGGGCCGGGCAGGAGCCCCAGACATTGAGGTCCATGACACTGGCATAGGCCTCCATCCAGTCCGCCAGCTGATCCTTCGGCGTATAGAGCGGCCAGCTCGCCGGGAAGGGCAGATAGGGCAAGTGGCAGTAGTGCATCGGATCATGCAGGCACAGCGACTTGTAGCGATTGCGCCAGTGATCACCGGGGCGGGGCAATTTCTCGACGATCAGGGTGGGCACGTCGAGCTGCCTCAGGCGGGCGCCGAGGCTCAGGCCCGCCTGGCCGCCGCCGATGATCACCACCTCCGGCTGCACCGTGATCCCGAGGGCCGCCCGCTCCGTGGCGCGCCGCTCCGCCCAGCTGTGGCGGCCGGGATGGATCCCATGCTCTGCCCCCAGGGGGCGCCGCGGGCCCAGATGCTGCTCGTGCCCCTTCAGCTCCTCCATCGCCGTGAACAGGGTCCAGGCCCGGCCATCGCGCAGCCGCACATGGCCGATACCCCGCGCCACGCGAGTCTCAAACTGGAACCAGGCTTCCTGCTGTCCTTCGCTGTCGCTGGCGTCGCCTTTGAGGGCAAAGCCATGGGGGGCGACATCGTCCAGCCTTGCCTCCAGCATGGCGGTAATGGCGCCGAGGCCCTCCTCGGTGCGCAGGTTCCAGGTGAAGATCACCAGATCCCGCCAGTAACAGTCCGCGCCGAACAGGGCCGGCAGCTCCTCCAGCCGGTGCCGCTCCAGGGCGGCGGCGAAGCGGGCCAGCCAGGCGCTGGCACTGACGGAAGTACGGGCGGTGGCGGCGGTGGAAGTCATGGCCCGCAGGGCAAAGCGACAGAAGGAGCCTGGATCAGCTGGGTCGCCCTGGCCGGCTCAGCGGTGCTCTCTGTTGCAGGAGTTTCAGGGGCTCCCCCACAGACGACCCCATGCTGCAGCGCCAGAGGCGCCATGGCAGCTCGATCGATCCGCGCTGCTGACGGCGTCGCCAGCAGCAGCACTCGGCTGGTTTATGCCCTGCATCGCGGCTGAAACCACTGAATCCAGATCGCCAATCCCAGAGCCAGGCTGACGCTGAAGATCTTGATCGGCCACCAGGTCCACACCAACAGGCCAAACATCAGCAGCACCAGCAAGCCGATGGTCAACAGGATCGAGGTGACGACCGGATGGCCGGCCAGGGGCCAGCTGCCTGGCACCGCACCGGGCCGTTGCCTGCGGGCCTGACGCAGGATCAGGGCCGGCACGATCCAGCAACCGACGGGAATCCCGAGGCCGCCGCCGATCGAAAGAGCCTGGGTGAGATTGGTGGATCCGCCCTGCATCCAGGCCAGGATCAGCAGCAGGCCCGCCACCGTCGGCAGCGCCGTGAACCACATCGCCAGGATGGCGAAGGGGCCATCCGGTTTCGGATCGGCCCCAGGTAGTACTCGGCCACGGCCGCCAGGGTGGTGCGCCCCCGGGCGTCGTCCCCGAGCCGCACGATCGACTCACTGAGGCCTGCGGTGATCAACACATTGCCGGCGCCGATCAGGCCCAGGCCAGGCCCGAGGCTGGCGGCGGCGATGGCCGACAACAGCAGGTCTGGGGCAGGGGCAACAGCAGCGAAAAGAGCAGGGACAGCGCGAAGGGGGGCAGATCCAACAGGCGCTCCAGCCCTTGATGGCGAGGGGCGGGGGGCTGGATCACGGCAACGGCCTTTGGCTTCCATCGACCCAGCATGCAGATCGGCGGTCAGGGCCCTGGGCTGACGGGCTGGCCTCCGTCCGCCCGCACCCAGCCAGGCGATGTGATCGCTGATCCGATGGCCTTCGTGTCGCCGCTCACCGTCAGCCCAGATGACGATGCACGAAGCTGGGCGTACGAACTGTGATCACCATGCCCCAGACCCAGCGCCAGCGGCCCCTGCCCCTGGTCATCACCCGATCCCCCGGCGAAGAACAACCCCCTGCCAAGGACAAGGCCGAAGCCGAGCGCAGGGGATTCGGTGGCGGCAGTGAAGCCAGACCATCCAGGCGCAAGGGCGGCAAGAAGCGCAGTCCGTCCCTCACCAAGGCGGACTGGGGCCCGCTGGGTAAACATCCCGACATCGAGGCGATCGTGGCCAGGCAGCGCCTGCACCTGCCCCTCTCCGGCCGGATCAGTGAAGGGGCTGTGACCCGGGCCTGGAAAAGCGCCGCAGCCGAGCACCATCCCGATCGGGGTGGCATGCACGACACCATGCAGCTGGTCAACGGTGCCCGCGATCTGCTGCTGGGCCGCGGCGTCAGCTGATCGGCCACAGGGCGTCGCCAGGTCACCACTGACCCTGGGAACGGCCACGCTTCATCACAGGACTGGGTTGAGCACAGGACAGTTTTCAGTACAGGACTGGATTCAGCTCAGGACCGGTTCAGCGCGGCACTGTTGAGCCACCGCCGTGGCCTCGAGCCCCACCACACCTCGGCCGCTGGGCCTGTGTCGTGTCCCTTTGGCCGGGAGCACGCCCTGGGAACCGAGCATGAAGGGACCGTTCAGTGGCCGTGACAACGGCAGCCAGTGCCCCTAGCTTTCTTATAGCCAAGGTCAGCTGATGCCGATTCATCCTCTGGGCTCGGGCGACACCATTCAGCTCTCACTCCCTGGAGTGCGCAAGGTACCGACAGGTATCCGCGGCTTCGACGCGATCAGCGATGGCGGCCTGCCCCAGGGTCGGCCCACGCTGGTCACCGGCTCGGCGGGATCGGGCAAAACCATGTTCGCCACTGAGTTCCTGGTGCGGGGTGCCCTCAGTTACAACGAACCGGGGGTGTTGCTGGCTTTTGAGGAATCGGTGCAGGATCTGGCCGCCAACATGGCCTCCCTGGGTTTTGATCTGGCCGCCATGGTGGCCGCCCGCCAGCTGGTGATCGAATCCTGCCGGATTCGCTCGGCCGAGTTGGTGCTGACCGGCTCCTTTGATCTGGAGGGTCTGTTCGTCCGCCTGGAGACGGCCGTTGATCGGATCGGCGCCAAGCGGGTGGTGCTCGACACGATCGAGGTGCTGCTGGCCAGCTTCGGTCAGGAGGGCATGGTGCGCAGTGAGCTCATCCGCCTGTTCGACTGGCTGAAGCAGCGTGGGCTCACCACGGTGGTGACCGGTGAACGGGGCCGTCGCGGCGAGTTGACCCTCTACGGCATTGAGGAATACGTCTCCGACTGCGTCGTCGTGCTCGACCATCGGGTGCAGGACGAGATCTCCACGCGGCGACTGCGGCTGGTGAAGTATCGGGGCTCGATCCATGGCACCAACGAGTACCCCTTTCTGATCACGGATCGGGGCTTCATGGTGCTGCCGATCACCTCCCTTGGCTTGACCTACCCCGCCTCTCGAGATCGGATCTCCACCGGTATCGTCGAGCTGGATCAGATGCTGAGCGGCGGTATTTTCCGTGGTTCCACCCTGCTGATCACCGGCACATCTGGCACGGGTAAGACAACGATCATGGCCCATCTTATCGAAGCAGCTTGTCGCCGTGGAGAGCGAGCCTTGCTGATCTCATTTGAAGAATCACCCGATCAATTGATCCGAAATCTCAGTTCCGTTGGCATCGATCTTCAGGCCTGGCTGGACACGGGTCTGCTGTTGATCTGGGCTGATCGTGGTTCTTCCAAGGGATTGGAAGAACACCTGGGACGATTGGAACGACTGCTGGATGATTTCCAGCCCTCCCTGGCGGCTCTGGATGCCATGGGAAACCTGAGTCACGTCGGTAGCGAGCGGGAAGTGATGACCACCTTGGTGCGGGAGATTGATCTGATGAAGAGACGCGGCATCACGGCTGCCATCAGTGCTCTCACCCACCAGGGAAACGAGGAGAAAAGTGTCATCGGCATCTCCTCGATCACTGACACCTGGCTGTTGCTGCGCAATGTTGAGAGCGACGCCGAACGCAACCGCCTGCTGGTTGTGATCAAGAGCCGCGGTATGTCCCATTCGAACCAGGTGCGCGAGTTCTGCATCACCGATCAGGGGGCGAGGCTGCTGGATGTGGCGATCGGCCGCGATGGCGTGCTCACCGGCTCCGCCCGGGCCCAGCATCAAGTGCGGCTGCAGGCCACAGCCGCCCGCCGCCAGGCCGAGATCCAGCGGCGCCGCCAGGCCCTTGAACGCCGCCGGGCCCAGGTGGAGGAGCAGGTTGCAGCGCTGCAGGAGCAGCTCGATGGCGAACGCGCCGAGTTGGAGGCGCTGGTATTGGAGGAGCAGGAGCGCAGCGTCAGCGAGGCCAGCTTGTTGCTGCAGGCCGAGCAGAACCGCACAGCACGTCAGGGTCAAGGACCATGAGCGCCACCCCAGAGGCCCTGCCTGACCCAGCCCGGCCGACAATGGTTCTCACTCTTTACATCAGCGGGGCGTCGCCACGCTCCAGTGCGGCGCTGATGACGATCCGGCGCATCTGCGACGAGGAACTCGCCGGCAGGGTGGAGTTGAACGTGGTCGACATCCGCAGCAACCCGGCCGCGCTGGTGGAGGATCACGTCCTGGCGGTGCCGGTGTTGATCCGTCGCTGGCCCGAGCCATTGCGCCACATCGTCGGCGATCTGGCCGACGCAGAACGGGTGCGCGCCGCTCTCGATCTCGCTCCGCTGCCGTTGGCGCCGGAGAGCGCCAGACCCACGCCCCAGCGATGAACCCGAACCCACCTCCGCCTGAGTCAGAGGAGCTGCGGCGGCTTCGCACCCAGGTCGCTGACCTCAATGCGGCCCTGGCTGCCATCCGCAGCGGCGATGTCGACGCCTTGGTGCAGGGCGATGACGACAGCGTGGAGCTCTACAGCAGCAGCTCCGCCGATCGTCCCTATCGGGTGATTGTGGAGCAGATGGGGGAGGGAGCGGCCACCTTCAGCGCCGAGGGCTTGATTCTGTTCGCCAATCGTCGCTTGGCGAACCTGATTGCACGCCCGGAGGATTGGCTGATCGGCCGGCCGATCAGCGTCTTGCTGCCCGAGGCCCAGCATCTTGATCTGCACAGTCTGTTGTCGCAGGAGCCAGGTTGCACCATCAGCGCGCCGCTCAATTTCTGCCGCGCTGATGGATCCACGCTGCCGGTCCTCGTCACGGTCAGTCGTCTCGACGTTGAGGCCAGCTCGCGCTACTGCCTGATCGCGGCGGATCTCAGCCCGATTCGGCTGGCGGAGAAGGCCCTGGTGGATTCGGAGCTGAGCTTTCGCATGCTCGCGCTCAACTCCCAGGACGGCATTGTGCTGCTGGACTGGAACAGTGGCCGCATCAGCCTGGCCAATCCCGCCATCGCTCGGCTGCTGAACCGCGACGCCAGCAGCCTGATTGGCCAGACGCTCTGGCAGATCGATGCCTTTGAGAGTCAGCCGCAGGCGGAAGCCCTGTTCCGAGCACTCCAGAGCCGAAGCAGTGTCCGCTGCGACGCCATGACCCTGAAGGCTGTTGATGGCTGCCTGCGGGAGGTGGAGTTTGTCAGCAACGTTTACCTGGTCGGGGAGGAGCAGGTGATTCAATGCAACATCCATGACATCTCCGATCGCAAGGCCGCCGAACGACTGGCCCTGCAACGTCAGAGCGAGGTGCTCCAGAGCCTGCAGGATATGGTCGCCGCCCTGGTGGCCCTCAGTGAAGCGCGCGATCCGTACACCGCCGGCCACCAGGCCAGGGTTGCCGATCTGGCGGTGGCGATCGCCCTGGAGATGGGCCTCGACGCTGACCTTGCCAAAGGGATTCATATTGCCGGCCTGGTGCATGACATCGGCAAGTTCGCCATCCCCGCCGAAATTCTGACCAAACCCACCAAGCTCAAGCCCGCCGAACATGCGTTGCTGCGCACCCATGTGCAGGCGGGCTATGCGGTGCTGGCGCCCATTCACTTCCCCTGGCCTGTGGCAGAGGCCGTTCATCATCATCACGAACGACTCGATGGCAGCGGCTATCCCCAGGGCCTCTGTGGTGAGGCCATCAGTCTTGGCGGCCGCATCCTGGCGGTTGCCGACACGGTGGAAGCGATGGCGACCCATCGCCCTTACCGCTTCTGCGTTGGTCTTGAGGCGGCTCTCGCCACGATCGAGGCCGGTCGTGGTCAGCTCTACGAACCAGCCGTTGTCGACGCCTGCCTGCGCCTGTTTCGCGACAAGGGCTACAGCCTGGAAGCAGCGTCAACCTGAGCACCGTCCACACAGGCGCCCCCAGGTTATGGCTCAGAGCCTGATCCTGATCCTGGTCGCCGTGATGATGCATTTAGAGCAACAAAAAGATCTGGGTTGGAATCCAGATGATCCAACAGAAGGCGAAGCCTGGTAGCAACGAGCCTGTTTTCATTCAGGAGAATATCGATCTTTCACGATCAATGGGGGAAGTATCAGGTACAGCCACAACATGAAAGAAACCTGCAGGCGCGGCATTCCATTGTTGGGACGTGGTTGTTCGTAGAGCGGTCTGCAGCAGGTTGCGCTTGTTCCTCACCCTGTTGGTAGCTCGCTACCTTCAGGGTGCCATCTTTTCGGTGTGGAGTTGTCCTCAGTTTGAAGTCCGAAGCCCCGGGTTCCGGTGATCGACGTCTGCGGTTCGATTCTGGTCATAGTTTGAATGCACTGTCGATCCTGATCCCTGATTCCGGTATCTGTGGTTGAGGCCTGCCAGTTGATCATTTGCTAACATTGTCAAGTGGGTTGATGATGTTGGCGAATGATCAGCCCTTATCATTCACTCCATGGTGTGACAACAAAGCTGCTTTTACACCTTGCCCATGAACTCTCCCCACAGCTGGGCCGCCAGAGCACCTGAGGCATAATCCGCCGGGTGGTTGTCATCGTTGCCCATCCAGATGCCTGTGAGGATGCCCCGACTGGGCGAATAACCGATGAACCAGGCATCGACGCCATCATTGGTGGTTCCGGTCTTGCCGCGGGCATCGGCCACGCTGCCGGCATTGCGACCGGTGCCCACCTGGACCACCCTGCGCAACAGGCCATCCATGGCATCGGCCAGCTGTGGGTCGATCAACTGCTGCGGCTTTTCACCGATCGGTGTCGTCACACCACTCGGCGGGCACTGGGCCAGATTCAAGGCGGACTTGCAGATCCCCAGGTCGTAGATCCTGTTGACGCCATGCATCGGTACGCTGCGGCCGCCATTGGCCACCACCGCATAGGCCCGTGCCATTTCATAGAGCAGGGTTTCCTGTCCTCCCAGCACCATGCTGTAGTTCTCCTCCAGTGGTGTGCTGATCCCCAGTTGACGTGCCCTGTGGATCACCTGGTTCAATCCAGCCTTTTCGGCCAGGCGCAGGGCCACGACATTTTCGGAATAGGCGAAACCATCGGCCATGCTCATGCGCCCGTCGCCATCCACCGGGCCATGGCCGCAACCGGCCACGTAACTCAGTGATGCGCAGGAGATCAGATCCTGGGGTTTGCTACCAGCTTCGAGAGCGGCCAGATAGGTGAACAGCTTGAAGGTGGAGCCCGGCTGGCGCAGCGCCTGGACCCGATCAAAACTGGATTGCTTGTAGTCCCCGCCACCGACATAGGCGAGGATCGCTCCGGTTTTGATCTCGATCGCAATCAATGCCGCCTGACTCACGCCCAGGGGCTTGGCTTTGGTGTCCAGGAATTGCCGCAACTGTTGTTGGGCCAGAGATTGCAAATGGGGATCGATGGTGCTGACAACGTAGTAATTGCCTCCTTCTCTGTCGGAATTGAGATTCAAGGCAAATCGTGTTCCTGTGAGTTCGGCCGAGACATAGTCGCTGAAAAATGGATAACTTGTGAACGAAGATTGTCTGCAGGCTGATGGATCGGTGTTCAGGGGTCTGCGGCTGGCATCGATCAACTGCTGATCATTGATGTAGCCCTCCTCATGCATACGCTTGAGCACGAGGTCCCGGCGCAATTTCGGTGTCCAGATCTTCTCGTCTGCTAGCGGTGCTTCCGGTTGACCGCCGCGTTGTTGCCGCTCTTCTCTCTCCTGGCGAAGTGTTTCGGGTGAGGGTGCATAACAGGGGCTATAGCCATTGGGCAGGGGCAGCAGTCCCACCAGAAACGCTGACTCGGCAAGATCGAGCTGACGGGCCGACTTGCGGAAATATAATTGTGCCCCTTGCTCAAAGCCATCGGCTCCCAGGCCGAGATGGGCGCGATCGAGATACATTTTCAGGATCTCGTTTTTGCTGAAACCCGTTTCCAGCTGCCAGGCCATCCACAGCTCGCGCAGCTTGCGCCGCAGGCTGTAGTCATTGCCAACCGAGGGGTAGTAAATCCGCGCCACCTGTTGCGTCAGACCACTGCCGCCGCCGCTGTGGCGCAGCAGGGAGCGCAGGGTGCCGAACACATCCAGTCCGCTGTTCCAGCCGAAGCGGGAGTCCTCCGAAGCCAGCAGGGCCTGGCGCAGCTGCAGGGGGTAGTCGTTGAGGCTGGTCAGAGCGGTGGCTGAACCCTCCTTGGCATCGATCTGGCGGCCGTCACTGCTGACGATCTTCACCGGTCCCCCGATGGCCCGGATATGGGAGCCGCCGGCGATGCTGCTGGCCAGCAACAGGCCGCCCATCGCCAGGCCCGAAACCGTCAGGGCCGTGATGCCGCCCCAGTGCCAGACCTGCTCCAGCCTGCTGCGGGGGTGGAGGTAGCGCAGGGTGGGGGCCTGGGCGAGCGCCGATCCCAGTTGCAGGGCATCGCCATGGCGCAGCCTGATCGCCCGGATGCGCTGATCCTTCCAGAACACGCCATTGGCGGAGTTGAAGTCCTCCAGGCAGGCATCGCGATCGCTGGCTCGCTCCCGTTCGACAACACAATGCACGCGGCTGACGCCCTCGGCCTCGGCCACCAGCTCACCGTCAGGATCACGGCCGATGCGGATCCGGTCCGGCCCCAGCGGCAACTGCTGCACAAGAACACCATCGCGCCAGAGTTCCAGCGAGGCCTGGCGTGTCTGCAGAGCCGTCCAGCCCTGACGTAAGGCGCTCCAGCGATCAGACCAGCTGCCCTGCCGCCATCGTTCGGTCAGCGTGCCCTTTGTCGGGGACTGCTCAACGGCTTTCGAGGTGCTGGCGAGCTGGCTGGCCCTGGCTTGCTCTGGCCTGTCCGCGCCTGACATTCCTTGTCCCACCAGCCGGGTACGCCCTGGTTGCCTACACTACTTGCTGTCATTTTCAGGGCCTGGTGGTGGAGCAGCGGCGCGACCCCTGGGAATCCTTTCGGCTCTGGGTGGCGCTCACGATCGGTCTCTACGCGATCCGCGCCGCCTTCGTCGTCACCTGGCCCGGAGCGATTCCGGGCTTTGTGTTGACGCTGATGGTGCTGGTGGCTCTGCTGCTGGCCTTGAGAGCGCTGTTGTTTCCGGGCCGGGTCACTCCCTGGCGGCAGGGTGAAGGCGGCTTCTGGAGCGAGATCCGCGAGGACTGGGGCCACTGGTGGCGCCGTCGCCTTGGAGGCCGATGAGCGGCGAGGCCTGCCTGGTGTTGCGCCAGGACCCCACCAAGGTGGCACCGCTGGATCGCAGCCAACCGCTCACCATCGGCAAGGCCGCCAACAACAAGCTCTGCCTGCCGGGCTTCGAGACTGTCGCCGCCAACCACGCGGTGGTCCGCTTTTCCCGCAGCCACGGCTGGCTTGTCTGTGACTGGGGCAGCCCCCAGGGCACCCTGCTCGAAGGTCGGCGTTTCCAGCAATGCCGCCCCCTCGCCGATGGTGATGAGATCCAGCTCGGGGGCCAGGGGCCGGTGCTCGTCTTCCGCCTGTCGCCGGCCACTGCCGCGCCGACTGCCGCGTCCACTGCTGCGCCCAGTGCCGCGCCCACAACTCCAGCGCCCACGGGCTCGCCCTTGTCCCGTCGCCCCGCTCCGGCCCGGGTTGCAGCCAGGCCGCCCGCTCCGGGTGCTGTGGAGATCGGCGGACGCCATGTGGCGCTGGAGCGGGTGGCTTCGGCCTTCGTGCGCAGTCAGCGGCGCTATCCGCAGATCTTCAGTTGGTGGGCCCTGTCATGTCTGGGCGGGCTGTTGCTGCTGCCGGTTCCCTGGTTGTTCTGGCCCTGGGAAGTGGCGGCTCTGGTGGGCTGGCTGCTGCTGGGTTCGCAAAAAGACCATACCCTCGTGCTCACCTTGCGTGATGGCATGGCGTATCGCCAGAACTTTGCCAGCAAAGCCACTGCCCTCGCCCATCGCAATGGCATTCGCCAGGCCATCGGGCAGAGTCTTGAGGCCTGAACTGCTGCTGTGAGCGCCCTTCTTCCGGTCGGTACGACGCTGCAGTTCCAGGGCGTCTCGGGGCCTGTCACGGTGGTCCGTCTGCTGGGCGGTGGTGGGCAGGGACAGGTGTATGAGGCTGTCTATGCCAAGGAGCGGGTGGCTTTGAAGTGGTATTTCCCGAGATGTATCGCTAAAGACCTCGGCCTTGAGCAGCGGCTGCGGGAGTGCATCCGTGCCACCAGCCCGAATCAGAGTTTTCTCTGGCCGATGGCTTTGCTTTCTCTCCCTTTCGAAACCGCATCAAGGTTATCCATACCTCCCGAGAGTTTTGGTTACATGATGGCGTTGCGTCCAGCTGATTATGTCGGTGTCCATGAACATGTTGGCGGCCATCTGCAGATCAGTGTTCGCAATGTGCTGCGAGCCTGCTTTTTTCTGGCCGAAGCCTTCCATGAGCTGCATCTCAAAGGCCTCTGTTATAAAGACATCTCGCTTGGTAATCTCTTCCTGCAGCCCCAGAGTGGGCGCATCCTGATCTGTGACAATGACAATGTCGATGTTGACGGTCGCGATCTCGGCTGCGCAGTCGGCACGCCTGGATTCATGGCGCCGGAAGTGTTGCTGGGCCGGATGAAGCCTGGCGCCAGCAGCGATCAGTTTTCCCTGGCGGTGTTGATGTTCCGCCTGCTCACCCGCCACGATCCGCTCAAAGGCAAGCTGGAGCTGCAGATTCGCTGCCTCGATGAACCGGCTCGCCGGCGCCTGTATGGCGAGGATCCGGTGTTCATTTTCGATGCCAATGACGAGCGCAACCGGCCCGATCCCCTCGACCATGCCGCCGCCCTGCTCACCTGGCCGATCTATCCCGCCCATCTGCAGGCGCTGTTCCAGCAGACTCTTGGTGCCGGCATGAAAGATCCCAGCCGCCGCGTCTACACGGGCCAATGGAAAACAGGTCTGGCCAGAACCCTGGATCAGCGCAGGCTCTGTCCCGATTGCGGCCAGGAAGTGTTCCGTGACCTCGAGCAAGCCAGCCTCTGCTGGGCCTGTGGCGGCCCGCTGAATCCGGCCCCCCGTTTCCACACCGCCCGGGGCAGCGTGGCCGCCCAACCGGATAACGAATTACATCCGCACCATTTTGATCCTCTGGCCAGCGAGCGGATCGACATGCCCCTGGCGATCGTCGAAGCGCACCCCGTCAAGGCGGCGCTCCTCGGTCTCAAGAACCTCTCAGACGAAACCTGGACAGCCGAACTGGAGAATGGAGAATCCTCGCCGGTCGAACCGGGCCAGCGTTGTAATCTCAGCCTGCTCGTTCGGCTGCGAACCTCTCTGGGTTCGATTGAATTAATCCGCTGATTCCGCCGGTCTTCTCTGAATCGTTCTGATGGCTTTTCCTGACGTTCAGCTTTCGAAGCGCCCCCTGCACTTCATCTATCTCTGCGATTGCTCGGGTTCGATGCAGGCGAATGGCAAAATGCAGGCACTCAATCAGGCCATTCGCCAATCGCTGCCAGGTATGGCGGAGGTGGCCCGTCAGAACCCGGAAGCGAAGGTCCTCGTGCGTGCCGTCAGCTTTGCCCATCAGGCCCGCTGGCATGTCGCCGAGCCCACACCCGTGGATCAACTGCAGAGCAGCTGGGTGGATCTTCAGGCTGAAGGGCTGACGGCCATGGGTGAAGCGCTCAGGCTGGTGGCTGGTGTGCTGAGAACGCCGCCGATGGAGCAGCGAGCCCTGCCGCCGGTGCTGGTGCTGATCTCCGATGGCGCTCCCACCGACGACTTCGAGGATGGTCTGCGCACCCTGATGCGGGAACCCTGGGCCCAGAAGGCCGTGCGCCTGGCGATCGCGGTCGGGCACGATGCCGATCTGGACACGCTGCAGCAGTTCATCGGTGCTGAGCCGTCGTCAGCGGCTGTGCCGCCAGTGGCTATGCCACCAGTGGCTGGCCTCGCTGCCGGCGGGGATCGCCTTCCCGGTGAGCCCGTGCCACGATCCGGGCGTCGGCCGTTGCAGGCCAGCAACGCCACCTCCCTGGCCCAGTACATCCAATGGGCTTCGACGGCCGTTGTCGGTGCCGCCTCGATGCCGGTGAGTCAGGTGGGGATCCCCAGCACGGCTGAGTCCAATGTGCCCCTGCCCGATCTGCCGCCGACCGTGATCGGTCAGGTTGTCTGGTGAGCCACTGGCTGCCCCCGCTCTGCTGCACCCGCCCGGGCGCCTCGCACCGTCGCAAGGGAGTCGTCTGTCAGGACGCCAGCGGTTGGCACTGCTTCCAGGACCGCCAGGGGGAGCTGGTGCAGGTGATGGCCGTGGCCGACGGCCATGGCGGTGCCCGCTACGGACGCAGTGATGTCGGCAGCTGGTTGGCCTGCCGCACGGCCCTGAACACGGCCCGGCAGTTGTTCCAGAGCCAGGCGATCGGCGCCGCGACACCGTTGTCGTCACGGCCTACAGACGCAGGGCCTGCGCTGAGCGAACCCTCGCCGCAGCAATTGCTGGAGTTGCAGCAGGACCAGGGGCAACAGGAACAGTTGCAGCAGGATCAGTGGCAGCAGGATCAGTGGCAGCAGTGGCTGGGCCAGGAGCTGCCCCAGGTCATTCAGCGCCGCTGGTTGCGGGCTGTGCGCAGGCACTGGCGGGTGCAGCCGCCGGCCGATGGCCGGGAGGCCTTTTCACCCCTGCTCTACGGGACGACCCTGGGGCTGGTGGTGATGACACCGCGCTGGTGGGGGCACACCGGTCTCGGCGACTGGGATCTGCTGCAGCTGCAGGCCAGTGGATCCCGGCTGCTGAGCCAGGAGAACGATCCAGCCGCCGCCGGCGAGGCCACCTTCAGCCTCTGCCTCAACGATGCCGCCGCTCACTGTGCGCCCCGCACCGCCATCCAGCGACTCGATCTGGAGACGCCGGCGTTCGCCCTGCTGCTGAGCACGGATGGCATCCGCAAGTCCTGCAGCACCGATGACGACTTTTTCGCCCTGGGCCGTTATCTGAGCCAGGCGCCCTTGCCGCAGGCCGTAGAGCCGCCTGTCGACCTGGCGGCGAGCCTGGATCGCATCAGCAGCCAGGGCAGCGGCGACGACGTGACGGTGGCCATCGCCCACTGGCGCCCTGAGGAGGCATGGCACGACCTGGCCTTGGTGCCCTCTGAGCAGGGTCCGGGCGGCCCCCGGCTCCAGCCCCGCCGGCCCCGGAGCCTTGATCCGAAGGGACAGATTCAGGTCGCCGCTCCTGACCACGCCGTTCAAGGGCTGCCCGACGAAGCGGCAGCCGCCTCCATCGCTCCCTCACGGCCAGCGCCACGCAGTAAGCCGGGGCCAGGACCAGGTCGGCGGCCCCCACGCGCCATTCAGGTCCTGATCGTTGCCGTGTTGATGGGCTGCCTCGGCGTCGCGGCGCTGGCCCTGTTCCGGCTCGGGCCGCTGGGCCTTGCCGTATCGCCGCAGTCACCGGCCGACCAGATACCTGCCGAGAAAGTACCTGCCGAGCAGGCGCCGATGAGCGCCCTACGTCTCGAACGCGTGCGTCAGCAGGTCCGGGAGCTTTGTGCTGGGGATGGGGCGATCCGGTCGCTCCTGGTGCAACGGCGCCGCAGCTTCACGGACTTGCGCTGGGGCTGGCGCCAGCGGCAGCAGCTCCTTGACCGCCTTGACCTGGAACCTCTGGAGGCGCTGATCGCCCTGAGCTACGACCCCGCCAGCGGCGCTCTTTCGGATGCGCCGGAGTTTGTGGGGCTGCAGGCCTGCCCGCAGCTGCAGTTGGCCCTGGCCCGGATGTGGCTGGAGAGTCAGGGGTCTGCCGCCTCAGCCGGGTTGCGGTGACCCCCCCCACTTGCTGGCTTCCCCCGCTTCTGGGGCACGGTGCCGGCTCGATGATCACGCTGCGGACGGTCACGCTGGCAAAGGTGGCGCTGGGGACGCAGCGTTGTGGAGGCAGTCGAATTGACGCCGCAGCAGTCGACTCTGCGCAGCGAGCGCCGCTGAGTCGTCAGCTTGATTGTTTTCTGTACGGCCTCCCTGCAATGCTGAGCAGGGCGTTTGGTGTTGTCCTGGCTCTGGGCCCGCAATCGATCACCCTGCTTCGCCTCCGCTGTTTCCATCACCGCCATCGGCAATGTGTTCGACACCAGGTCAGACCGGTACCCGGTAGTCCCACCGTGGTGCGGGGGCGCCACGGCGTCCCACCGGAATGTGGAAGCCCCGACCACCTACGGAGCTCGAACTCAGGCTCCCCTTTGCTGTCGTCGCAGGCCGGCGCAGTGCTATGTGAAGTGCCGAGGATCCAGGCCGGCGGAGCGGCGGAAGCGCAATGGCATGGCAAGCAGTGGCATGGCAGGCAGTGGCACGGCAGGCAGTGGCTTTGGACGCAGGTGCCGCGCCGGAGCTGAATCAGCTTCGGTGATGCAGGAGAAGTGCTGCAATCCAGAAATCAATATTGAACCAGATTGGCTTGGAAAGTTGGTCGACGTTGGGTATGGTGCGATCAACGGCTTTAACGTCATGGCAATGCTTGCTGTCCCCTCTGTACTTGCAGGTCCAGAACTGCTTGCCAAGGTCAAAGAGCTGGGCGATGCCTCCAAGTCTGATCTCGTTCGTGCTGCTGGCTATGTCAGCACCATGAAAGGCGGTGCCGAAAGGCTGAATTTCACAGCCTTCTATGAAGCGCTGCTGGAAGCCAAGGGCGTGAACCTCGGAGAAGGCAGCAGCCGCGCTGCCAAGCGTCCCGGTCGTCACCTGAGCTACGCCACCAAGGTGCAGTTCAACGGCAATCTGATGGTGGGCAAGGCCTACACCGCTTTGCTGGACCTCAAGCCTGGCGATGAGTTTGAGATCAAGCTCGGCAAGAAACAGATCCGCCTGGTTCCGGTCGGAGGGGCTGACGACGAGGAGTGAGCCGGCTGGATCTGTCGCTGTTGGCTGCCAATCCATGGACTCAGGATTGAACACCGGATCTTGACTCCCCGTTCCATCAGCGGCACATGGCGACACCATCTTCGCCCTCAATCAGGCAGGTGGGTGGGCGGCACCCCCGGCGAATGCGCATTCATTCCCGGCAGGAACCGGCAAGGTTCTGACCACTCAGGCGTTGCCGAACTCCATGCCACACCACTCAGCGGCACTGGCGATCAAGACTCCCCACAGAACGGCTTTCCAGGCATGGCATAACAGGCGGTTGAGCACTGCGGCAATCGGGGGAATCATCGGATCACCTCCGACAGCAGCGGCCTGATCTGGGAGCTCTGCACTGCAAAGGTCGGTGAGCGGTGCGTGTCAAGGGGCCAGCGCCTCACCCACACGCAGTCGGAGCAGTCGTCGAGATTGACCACCTGGTATGTGGCGCCTGGCTTCTGGCTGAGGCTGATCAGGTCACCGGATCGAATGGTCATGGTTTATTTCTGCGCTCTTTACCATCCAAGCGCACTTTCTTGGCTGGTTGATTAACAATGCTTGATCCCTGACCGTTTGGCTTTGCTCTCGCCGGGCCTGGGGACAGCCTCGGAGCTGGGGCGTCCGTCAGGCCATGGTGTGTGTCCGTGCGGATGCCATCTGACCCCCAGAGTGCGGCTGCGGTCCCGGACGCACCCACAGCAGCGCGTGATGTGGACAGCAATCTCAGCGGTTGATGGTCAGCTTCATGGACCCGCTGCCTCCACCCGTGCCCCAGCTCATGCCAGCAGGGCCACCTCGACACAGAGGCCCGGGCCGAAGGCCATCGCCAGGCAGGGACCAGGCG
Organism: uncultured cyanobacterium; assembly: GCA_903823115.1. Taxonomy (GTDB): domain Bacteria; phylum Cyanobacteriota; class Cyanobacteriia; order PCC-6307; family Cyanobiaceae; genus Cyanobium. The sequence continues at coordinate 11,950 of CAIJRN010000030.1, read as the reverse complement.
CACCGCTGCGCCGCAATCGCTCGAGGATGAACAGCAGGGTCGGCGAGGACATGTTGCCGCATTCCCTGAGCACCGATCGGGAGGGCTCGATCAGGATCGGATCGAGCCCCAGGGTCTCCGTCACCGCCGAGAGGATGCGGGGGCCGCCGGGATGCACGGCCCAGGAGCCGATCGCGTCGATGGTCAGATGCTGCTCCGCCAGCCACGCTTCCAGCCAGGGTCTCAGATGCTCGGCGATCAGATCGGGGACCTGGGGGGACAGGCCCATGACGAAGCCGTGATCCTCAATCGCCCAGGACATGGCCCCGGAGCTGGCGGGCACCAACAGGGAGCCGCTGGCGATCCATCGCCGCAGCCCCGGGGCCTGGCCCGCCTCAGCCGCCGCTCCCTCCCCGGAGGCCACCAGGGCAGCGGCGCCGTCGGCGAACAGGGCATTGGCCACGATCCTCTCCCCCTCCCAGCCGTACTGCAGATGCAGGCTGCAGAGCTCGACGGCACAGAGCAACACACAGGCCTCGGGATCGGCGCCGGTGAAGCCGGCCGCCACCCGCAGGCCATTGAGGGCACCGTGACAGCCCATGAACCCCACATGGGTGCGGGCCACGCTGGCGCTCAGCGGCAGGGCGGCCATCAGGGCGAGATCGACGCCGGGTGCGTGGAAGCCGGTGCAGGAGACCGTGATCAGGTGGGTGATCCGTTCAGGGGGAACCTGCGCCTGCTCCAGGGCAGCCCGTACGGCCTGCAGGGCGAGGGGCGGCGCTTCCTGGCTGTAACGACGCATCCGTTCGCCGGTGCCGGGGCTGGTGGTGCCGAAGAAGCTCTGTTCGTGGCCGGAATTCGTGTCTGTGAGCTCCGCCAGCACGACGTGGCGTGTGGCCACCCCTGTCCGGCGATGGAGGGTCTCGAGCAGCCGGCGCCTGGACGGGGAAAGGACCTGCTCCGGCAGGGCCACCCGGGCTGCGATCGCGGCGGCGGCGCTCTGGGCGAGGCGATGAAGCGGCAGGGCCGTGCCCAGCCCTTGAATCGTCAGGGACATGGCTCTGGGGTGATCCGTTGCAGGGTTGCACCATCGAGATGCTGGAGCAGGGGGGCGGTCAGGGCCGGCCAGCGCCCGGCCGCCGCCAGCAGGCCCCGACTCAGGCCGGGGCGCCGCAGGGCGAAGGCCAGACCATGGCAGAAGCGCTGCCGCGACCCGATCAGACGGGCATGGCGGCGGGTCCATGCCCGCTCGAGATCCCTGCTCCATTCCCTTTGTCCCTGCAGCACCAGGGGCACGACCGCCTGAGCCCCCATCAGGGCCCAGCCCATGCCCTCGCCGGTGAACGGTTCCACATAGCCGGCGGCATCCCCCAGCAGCAGCAGCCGCTCAGCCGCCGGTGGGGTGCTTCGGCGGGTGAGGGCCGGGGTGGCCCGCCAGGAGGCGTCAGCCGCCTCGGGGATGGGATCGAAGCCGGCCTCCGCCAGCACTTCGGCGGCACAGGCGGCCGGCCCACCTGCCGCGATCAGGTGGGGCCGATCGAAGGCCGCCGCCAGGTTGAGATCGCTCGCTTCGTTGCGCACCAGCCCCACGTAGCCGTGTCGGCCGATGGCCATGTGGATCGTGCCGCTGCCGTAGCCGCTCACCCCTGCTTCCAGCTGGCAGCCGGCGCCGATCCTGGCCCTGGGGCTGATCCGCGTCTGGATCGGCAGGTCCGGGGCCAGACCGGGACTGCCGAGCCCCGAGGCGAGCAGCACGACCCGGGCGCTGGTGGTCTGACAGTCGGTACCGGAACGCAGCTCCACCTCCCGGCCCCCCGCACAGGACCCCACCACGGTGGCCTCGGTCTGCAGGCGCCATACGGCTCCGGCGGCAACGGCGGCTTCGCTCAGGGCCAGGTCAAGACGGCCTCGGGAGAGGGACCGGCCCATGGGCAGGGCGAGGTCCAGCTGACGGCCTTGCAGGCCGAGACGGATCCGCTCGAGCGGAACGCCTCCCAGGTCGTCGACCAGGTGGCCCAGCCCCGCTTCCTCCAGGGCCCTGAGGGCCGCGCCATTGAGGCAGCTGCCGCAGATCTTCCAGCGGGGAAAGGCCCGCTTCTCCACCAGCAGCACCCGCAGCTGGCAACGCGCCAACTGGTGGGCGGCCAGGGCACCGGCGGGTCCGGCCCCGATCACGATCACGTCCCAGTCCGGAGCACTCATCGCTTCAGGGGCGGGCCGCCCGGACGGCGCCAGCAGAGCAGGTAGCGCTCAGGCCAACTGCGCCGCAGATCGGCACCCTCAAGGCCTGCCCGGGCTGCCAGCTCGCGCACTTCCCGCAACTGGAAGGCGCCCTGTACTGAGACGGGGCCATCGAAATGGACGATCGGCGAGCGACTCAGCAGCCGGCAGCCTGCCCAGGCCAAGCCGTAGCCCAGGGGACTGCGGATCAGGTCATTGACCAACACCAGGCACCGGCTGGCGCGAGCCATCCGTCGCAATAGATCCACCGCCTCGGCATCCTCGAGATGGTGCAGGAAGAGGGTGCAGAGGATGACGTCATAGTCGTCCGGGAGGGGATCATGGAGGGCGTCGGCCTGGAAGAACGTTGCGCTCAGACCGCGCTCCTCGGCGCTGCGGGCAGCGATGGCCACCGCCTGGGGACTGAGGTCACAGCCGTCGACCCGAACATTGAGCCCTTCGCGGCGGGCCTTTTCCGCCAGGGCGGTGGTGTTGTCCCCGCCGCCACAGGCCAGATCCAGAACCCGCAGCGGGTGTCCGCTCTGCTGCCGGGCCAGGGAACGGATCGGCGCGAACAGCGAACCGACGGCTCCGCTGAAGGCATTGATTCTGCGCAGACCCTCCAGGGCCTGGCTGTGGGCGGCGGGATCGATGCCGGGCTGGTCCATCCACTCGGGTTGCCGGTGGCGCTGGGCCAGTGGCTGATCAAGCATCGAGAGAGAAGGCGGAGGATTGGGCTACTGGATTCGGAAAAAGAACTTGAGGAGGTGAGTGGCGCTGAACCCTGACGCTAAGTCGCTCCAGGAGTCTCTGGAACAACCCTGTCCGGGGCCGCGCTGTTGTCGCCGCGGGGCTGAATTCCTGACGAAAGCCGCTGAACGGCTGGCTCAGTCACGCCGACAGAGCGTGTAGACGAGTTTTGAGCCGCGTTTCGGCCCCGAGCCCGGGCCCTTGAACACACCTCTTGGCAACGAGCAGTTCATACCACTGCCATGGCGATCGTCAGGGAGTTACCACGGCTGTACTGCTCCTGGGCGATCACGTTCTTCCCAAAGACGATCCTGAATTTCTCCTGACATCACGATTGCGCTGGAGGGTCGCCAGCGGGGCAGGCGTGAGGCTGATTGTTGGGGAAGCATGGATCGCTGGTTCTGCTGTCTGGATCGCCAACTCCCGGGCGGCATCGGCACGCTCCTGTACGGCCGTTGACCAGCGGGCAGATCGTTGGCTGGCCTTGCAAGCACCACCGCTCTGGGCTTCAAACAGCGTCCTGCCTGGCCGCCTCAGACATCTGCTCCCCTGCTGGACAAAGTACCTGCAAGAGCGCCTCGCCGACCACTGGTTCAATGAGCACCGATAAACCGACGGAGCGATCCTGAGATAACGATCTGCAGAAAATCTCCCCTACTTGAACGATCCCGGTGACGATCTGAACCGTCTCAGGATTCAGGCAAAACGGAGAGGGTGTCCTCTGAACCGGCTTTAAGAATGCCTGCAAACACTGGCTTATAGGTGATGCAGCTCGGCAAATACACCACCATTTGCACCACCACTTTGCCGGGCTTGTGGGGGATGGGCTGGGATCTCGGGGGACGACGAGCCGGATCAATCCTCCCGACCTTGTTAAACGCATGGGGCCGGTAAAGCCAGGAATCTGGAGCTCATTCAGCCCGGGTGACGGTCCGACGGGGCCCCAGTGAATAGGCACCGGATTGCTTGCAACGGACGCTTGAGGGGGCTCGACACTCCGCAAGGCGCTGCGGCCGGCAGCGGGAGATGCCATGGGGGATGAATAGCGAGTGGGTCTGCAGCTGCGCCATCGCCCTGTTCAGGGGGCGGGCTAGGTCCTGTCCTCCCTTGCCAGACGTCGTCCCCTCAGCCGGCGTCGAGCTCGCGCTGCAGGCTCTCCCAGTCCTCCGGCAGCTCGCCGCGCTGCACCAGGCGCGAGAACACGGCGTAGCAGTCGTTGCGGTCGCCGTCCTTGCGGGGGAAGCCCAGCCAGAGGATCAACAGCAGGCGCCGGTCCTCCGCTTCAAAGGGGCGGAAGAACAGGCGGTAGCGATCCGGCAGTCCCAGGCCCTTGAGCCGGCCATAGCGGCGCAGCGGGCCCGTGAGAGCAAAGCGGCTGGCGTAGGGATCGGCAGCGATCCGCTCCTTGATCCCCTCCATCACTGCCGCCAGCAGCTTCACCTGGGGGTGCTGAACGAAGGACTGGGGATCGAGCTCCTGCTTGAGTCGTTTCACCTCGGCTTTGAGCTCCACGACTTGCCGTGCGAAGAGCTGGGGCTGGAAGGCGATCGTCCAGCCATGGCGCACCAGCGGCGCACTCATGCCCCGAGCGGCTCGCCTGCGGCGTCAACCGTCACGCCGGCCAGCAGCTCGTCGTCGTCTGCCGCCATCGCTTCCGTGTAGAGCACAGGGCCCTGATCGGCCGTCAGTGCCTGTCGGCTGAGGAAATCGAGGAACAGCCCGAGCATCAGAGTGTCTTCTTCTGCCTCGCCCTGCTGCTGCTCTTCTGGCTCCAGGCGTAGCAACAGCGTGCTGTTGTCCAGCACCTCCACTTGGCCGGCGGCTCCGGCGAACTGGGGATGGTCCCGGTAGAAGGCTGCCGGCAGCCGCAGGCCGGAGGAGTTACCGATCCGGGTCGGTGTGACGCGGTAAGGACTGACAGCCATGGCAAGCGGCGCCTCACGGCAGGACTTACGTCATGTTAGTCCGTTTGGCGGCACCAGCGGGCCGGTCTCCACGCTGCAGACCGCTGTGGGATCTGCTTGAGACCCGGACCGGAGGGTTCAGGGGAGACGGCTGAGCCGGTGCTGGTTGGGGCTGAGAGCTGATCCGCAGCCAGACTGAGGAGCACCATCGCTGGATTGACCGATGCGGCCTCATCAGGCGACAGGAAGGGGCTGAGGAGAACCCTTTCATGGGCGACCGATTGATCATTTCTGACAACCGTGAGGACCCGGGCAACCCGCTGGTGCTTGATGGTGAGGCCATTGACGCAGCGGCACAGGACCCACTGGCGATCGGGAAGCTGTAGCCGCAGGCTTCCGCGCAGCGGTTGGTGGATCAGGTGTGGGCGGAGGGAACGGATCCCACCGGCGGGGGCCTGTATTACGAACGCAACAGCAACCAGCATCGACGGCTGCAGGTTTTCGAGACGGGCAGCGAGGACTTCATGACCGGTGGCTGGGTGCGGGTGCTCGCCAGCGCCGAGCAGGTGCGCAAGGAGCGCGCCGGGATGGAGCAGGCCGCCAAGGCGGGCCTGGTGAAGATCCATGGCACCCACAGGGGCGTGCTGCTGGTGGAGTTCCTGGACGTTCCCTGGGGCTGAGCAGACACCGCAGGGCTCCGGTCGGATTCGTTGAGCGCACCTCCCGGTGCGACAGCGGCCGTCCTTCAGCGTGCCACGGCTGCGCCGTGGCGTACATCGGCCAGCCGCCGCCGCCCTCCGCTCCGGGGCCGATGTGGGGGTGGCGGGCATGGTTGCTCTCCCGCGGCTGCGGTGGCCGGGCGGCTGGCAGCCGTCGGGGTGTCGGGGTGAGGCTCAAGATTTCCTCGCGCGACTGCGCGGGCACCGGTCGATTTGGAGCGAATCTGGCTGCATTGGTTATCAACCTGATCGGCCCGGCGGTGGTGGCGGGGTTTCGGGCAGATCCACTGCCCCGCAGCGATCCCGCTCGCTCAATGGTGCGCTTGTACAGCTAAAATAAGGACTGCGCCAAAGGCCACGAGCCCATCGCCTGCGGCAACGAAATCCCCAGACAACTTGCCCCGTTCGTTTGCTCTGTAGCCCATGAGCTTGTCCTCTGCTGCAGTGGCCCAGGCCGCTGCATTGCCGCTTCCCGCTCTCCTGCCGCCGCCGGTGCTGGCCCATTGCTCGGTCGTCATCGTCGCTGCCGGTGGTCGTGATCTCGTCTGGCCCCAGGAGCGCATCGCTGCCGCCCTGCTCCAGCGCAGCGGTGGCCGGCCTGTCCATCTGCTGCTTCATGGCGGGGCCCGTGGCGCTGATCGCGCCATCGGCCGTGCGGGCAGCGGCCAAAGGTGGGCCGACCGTCGGCTGGTTCTCCCCCCGCCGCCGCTGCTTCCCCGGCTCAGGGTCGCACCCAGAGCACGGCCCCGACGCCACCGCCATCAGCCCCGGCCGACCTCGGCCAGGTGCCCCTCGATGCCGAGACGATCCAGCACCTCCACAGCACCCTGCGGGCCCTGCCCCGGCCACTGCTGGAGAGCCTCACCCGGGCCTTCCGCAAACGCTTCCAGGTGCCCGAGGCCGCAGCCACCATCGCCGATCGGATCAACCAGAAGTGCCACCACGACTGGATTGAGACCTTCCTGGTGTCGCACCGGGAGGTGCGCCCAGCGGATCAGCCTCAGGCGAGCAGCGACTGAGTCCCTGGCGCCGAAGCACATCCCACGCTAGTACAGGTGTACGTCTGTCATGGTTGTCATGGTGCCGGTCCCGCTCTCCCGTCTGCAGGCCTCCCGCAAGGAGGAGATCGAGGACTGGCCCTATCTCGATGAGGCCGTGCTGCTCAAGACCCGCAGCCGCAAGGTCTGCATGACCTGCCACTGGTTCCGCCACCACGCTGGGGTGAACTGCATTCCCCTGCTTACCTGCCAGCTGCAGCAGGGCCTGATCGCCCATGGCGAGCACCTCACCCACCGCTGCCAGGGCTGGACGGACGACATGGTGCGCCAGAAGGGCTGGGCGCCGGAGGTGGCCTGAGCGGCCCATGCACGTTGGTGACCAGAAGAATCCACCGCTTTCACCCCGGGAGGGCTGGCTGAGCGACGGCCGCCAGGTGCTGCACTTCAGGCCAAGGCGCTACGACCGCTGGAGCCAGAGCCTGGAGGTGACCTTCGGGGAGGTGATGACCGGCGGTGAGCCGCCGCTGCTCAAGAAGCGCAGGGAGCTGACCCGCGAGCAGGCGATCAAGCTCTGGGCCCAGAAGCGCCAGCAGGGCTGGCAGCCTTGTGAACCCCAGTGGCTGCCGCCTCCTTCCCCCGCTGAGCGCTGAGCTGCTTCAGAAGCGGGAGCCCGGCGTCTGCAGAAAGGCCAGCTCCTCCGCGTTCGACACCCGTCCCAGGAGCGCGTTGCGGTGGGGGAAGCGGCCAAAGCGGGCGATCACATCCCGGTGTCGGCGGGCGAAATCGGCGGTACGGGAATCAGTGAACCGCTCAAACAGCGGCAGCGCGGCCTCCTGCACCGCCAGGTCTTCCGCGTGCATCAGCGGCATCAGCCAGAACTGCCGGCGAGCCTGCTCGGGCTCCGCCTCCGGCCAGCCGCGCTCCACCGCCCGCAAACTCTCAGCCAGGGCCTGGGGATCGCCAGCGAAGGCCATGGCGGTGTCGCGCCAGATCTGGCGTGGGAACTGATCCAGCAGCAGCACCAGCGCCAGCCCACCGGCCGCTTCCGTGCCCCAGGCGTCGAGCTCACCGCTGAGTGCCCGCCGCGTCTGGCTCAGGAACCGTTCCCACAGAAGGGCATCAAAGGCCGGGTCCTTGGCGAACCACTGGCGCGGCCGGCTCTGCACGAACCAGAAGTCCAGCACCTCGCTGGCCTGGTCCCGCTGGCCTTCCATCAGAGCAGCGCCTGCACGCTGGCCACCTTGTCTTCCAGGGTCTGGTCCTTGTCCGTGCGGGTGTTGATCTTCACGGTCGTATAGATGCGGGGGCAGCCCATGGCGTGGACCGCCTGGTGGCAGGCCGCCATCGCGGCGAACACCGGCTCCCACTCGCCCTCGATCGCCGTGCCGTTGGGGTGCAGCTGGATCTTGAGGCCGGCTTCGGTGAGCACCTTCTCGCAGGCAGCGATGTAAGGGGCCAGGTGCACACCCACCCCGATCGGCACCACGCACAGATCGACGATCACTTTCATGGTCAGTCCTGGCGGATTGCTCCCATCGTGGAAGCAGCTGCCGGGATCAGCGGCACAGAGCGGCAAGGCGGCGGCCCGCAGGCCGGATGCTGCTGACGGCAGTACCGGGGTCGCGGCGCACCCTCACTCGAACCGTGCCATGGGCCGGCCCCAGATGCTCGATCAGGGCCTCACGGGCCTCGTGCTGCAGCTCCTCCAGCGTCGGGGCGGTGATGCGGATGGGCAGGGACTCGGCCTGGGCTTCCAGGTGGCCGGGACGCTCAGCCTCCAGGCGGAACACGACCTCACGCATGCGGGGGTAACTCCTTCTTTCCGGCTCCATCCTTGGCCTGCCGAGGCGAGAGCGCAGGTGCGGCCGGATACGGGGAACCGGCCCTGCGGGCACCCGCCCTTGCCGTCTCAAGGAAGCCAGCCCCGGCCAGCAGCCAGCCGTGTGGCTTCCTGCACGGCCGTGATGCAGCGCTGAGCCCGGCGTTTGGCATCGTCCTGGCCCTGGGCCCGCAGCAGGTAGGCCTCCATCGCTTCCGGCGTCTCGATCAGCGCCAACAGGCCTGTGCTTCGCGCACCGAGGGAACCATCGGCGAGCTGGCGGCTCATCAGGCCGTGGTCCCACAACTGCTCCCCTGGGGAGCCGGCTGCAAAAAGCTCCTGGTGAAGCACTCTCAGCAGCGATTGCTTGAGGGCATCGAGCTGGCCCGGCCGCAGCCGGCGGCTGTTGGGCAGGCCCTCGGCCGGTCCGGCGGGGATGGCAGCGGGACGGTCCGGGGTGTGCTCCACGCTCCAGCTCAGGCCCGTGCCCGGCAGCCCCACGGTGGTGCGGGGGCCGCCGCTACGGCTCACTGGGATGTTGAAGGAAGCCCCGCGCCCGCCGACGGAGATCGAGCTCAGTCCGCTGCTGGAAAAGTTGAACCTCAGTGGACCCAGGCGGGCGGAGCGGCGGAAGCGAAAGCCCATGGCAATCAGCGGGTTGGCTCGCAGGGATGGCCCGAGCAGGCTTCAGGTTGCCGTGCTGATGCAGCAGTCCGCAAATCCATGCGCCCAGCGCATCAAACCGTCGGCTCTGCAGACTCCAGAGAAGGAGTGGTCCGCCTCAGAATCGTTGCGCTGACTGGGGTTAAGGAGGTACGGAAACAGGAACCTGCCAGTCCCCACCATGGGCCAGAAGGCGTATTTTGAAGTTGAGGGGAGGCCCGGCAGCCAACCCGACCCTCACCCTCCAACAGAGTCCGGCCAGGGATCACCCGAGCCGGTGCGTACAGCGGAGGTGCGCCAACGATGCGACACACAACAGGTGAGCTCGGTGACGCGGCGCGAGCGTCATCCCGTAGCAGCAGAGAGCCATATGCCAGTCCTATTTCCCGCGTGTTGAACCTCAGGGCTGGATAACCCGAGCCGGGATCACAACCGAGAAGGTCAAGCCTCGAGCATCTTTTCTCCCAGACGTGATCTCCTTTCCTTCCCTGCCAGGCCCCAGACAGGGCATGCGTGAACCACAGACACCCGACCGGCAGTCCTTGGTGTGAGGAGTTGACAGCCGCAACCGGTGCTAAGGCGCCCCCCACGGGGCGCCTTCCTGTTGGGGTGACAATCACCATGGCAGTGCTCCTGATCTCTGACTCCCGCTCCATCGCCACTGCAGATCCGTCCCTTTGGGCCCGGCGACTGGCCGGCGGTGTGGACGCTGCTGGAGCCGGTGTTCCGCGCCGGGGAGACCTTCCCCCATGACCCGGCCATCAGCGAGGCCGAGGCCCAGCTGGCCTGGGTGGAGCAGAGCCAGGCGGTGATGGTGGCTGTGGATGCCACCGGTGCGCTGGTGGGCACGTATTACCTAAGGCCCAACTCCCTCGCCCTCGGCGCCCATGTGGCCAACGCGGGCTACGTGGTGGCCGAGCACTGCCGCCGGCGGGGCATCGGGAGCCGCCTCTGCCAGCACTCCCTGCAGGCGGCGCGACGGTTGGGGTTCCGGGCGATGCAGTTCAACCTGGTGGTGAGCACGAACACCGCCGGCATCCGCTGCTGGCAGCACAACGGCTTTCAGGTGGTGGGAACCCTGCCTGGGGCGTTTCGCCACCGGCAACTGGGGTATGTCGATGCGCTGGTGATGATCCAGGCCCTGGTGGAGGGGCCGAAGCCATGAAAGTGGTGCCGCTGCGGCTCCAGCCGGGCACCGACCTGCGCAGGGCGCTGGAGGCCTGGATGGCCGAGCAGCAGGAGCAGGCCGGCTGTGTGATCAGCGCCGTCGGCAGCCTGTCGGTGGCCCAGCTGCGCTTCGCGGGGGCGGTTGAGGCAACGGCGATCCACGGCGAGCTGGAGATCCTCAGCCTCTCCGGCACCCTCTCGCCCGATGGCGCCCACCTGCACCTTGCCGTGGCAGACAGCAGGGGCGCGGTGATCGGCGGGCACCTCTGCGCTGGCTCGCTGGTGCGCACCACCGCCGAGCTGGTGATCGGCCTGCTGCCCGAGTGGCGCTTCCGCCGGGAGCTGGATCCGGCCACGGGTTACGCCGAGCTGCAAATCAGTCCTCAGGCTCCGGACTGAGGGGCGGCAGCCGCCTCTCCACCTGCAGGAAGACCAGCCAGGCCAACCCGGCACTAATGCCGCCGGTCCAGTCGTTGCGCAGCAGCTCCACCACTGCCACCGTGCTGGCGCCGATGCGCAGGCCGCGCAGAAGAAAGCGGCCCAGCTTCTCCAGCGTCTCCGGGTTCACCGTCATCGGCTGGGGCCAGCGCAGAGGTGCTTCAGGTTGGCGCAAGCGCGGCGGGAGGTGCCACTTGGGTGATGGCCTCGGCCGGCACAACCACCTGCCGGGCGCTCCCGCCAGCCAGGTCGGTGACTGCCAGGAAAGATGACGCCACTGCCGCGGATCAGGCGGCCATCACCAACGTAGTCGGAATGATGCTGTTTTCTGGAGGTGGTGGAGTGATCCAGACCACCTCCGGCTGACGCCAGCAGCGTGTGCTGCGGCTCCAGCGGCGGGGATGACGCTGACGGGCCTGTTCGTACAGCTGGGCTCGTTGGCTGCAGATCGCAATGGCCTGACCGCTGTGGCGCTGATCGGGCGTCACGAACCGGATGCCGCTGTGGCGGTGCTGGTGGTTGTACCAGTCCACGAATGCACAGGCCCAGGAGCAGGCCTCTTCCACGCTGCGGAATGGCCCCGAGGGTAGTCCGGCCGGTATTTCACGGTGCGGAACAACGACTCCGAGTAGGGGTTGTCGTTGGACACCCTCGGCCTGGAGAACGACCGCAGGACACCCAGCTCCTCCAGCCGGACTTCCAAGGTGGCGGCCCGCAATCGCTTCGCGGAAGCCTTCGGCTACGGCGTTGCCGTTGTCGGCATGGAGGATCAAGCGCTGGCGGCGACCCTTGCTGATCCGCTCCCGCAGGCAGGCCCGACTGACGAGATCAGCGGCGATCTGGGCCTCCTCGCGATCGGCGACATCCCAGGCCACCACTTTGCGGCTCCAGACGTCGACCACCAGATAGAGGTAGAGCCAGACGCCACGGACGCTGGTGGGCAGATACGTGATGTCCCAACTCCAGACCTCATTGGCTCCTCTGGCCTCCAGCCGCGGCATCGGACGTGGCTCCTGGGGCGGCCTGGCACGGCCACGGCGATGGGCCTGGCCGTTCACATGGAGGACCCGATAGAAGCTGCGCTCCGAGCCGATATCTAGCCCGCGATCGGCCAGCGCCGGCACGATCTGACCCGGTGGCAACGCTGAAAACTCGCTCTGGTTGCAGGTGAGCAGGATCCGCTGGCGTTCCTCCTCGCTCAGTCGGTGAGAAACCAGGCGCTGGCTGCCTTTACGACCATCAGTGCCATCCCCATCACCTGTGAACTGACGCCGCCAGCGCTGCAGGGTGCTC
>CAIJRN010000029.1 GCA_903823115.1 uncultured cyanobacterium | reverse complement strand
CTGGCTCAGCTCCCGCTGACCCTTCTTGAGCTTGTTCAGCGTTTCGGTGATGTGGATCGGCAGCCGGATCGTGCGGCTCTTCTCGGCGATCGCCCGCGTGATCCCCTGGCGGATCCACCAGTAGGCATAGGTGGAAAACTTATAGCCCCGCGTCGGGTCGAACTTCTCCACGCCCCGCACCAGGCCGATCGTGCCCTCCTGGATCAGATCCAGCAGCTCCATGTTCCGCCGCGTGTACTTCTTGGCCACGCTCACCACCAGCCGCAGATTGGCCGCCACCATCCGCTCCTTGGCCCGGCGGCCCGCCTGCAGACGGCGCCGCAGCAGCTGGGGGCTCAGGCCCGCCGCCGTCGCCAGCACCGCCGCAGCCGGCTCCTCACCGCCGGCCCGCAGCTTCAGCTCCTCGCGCAGCTCATCGAGCTGCATCAGCTCCTGCACCTGCCGGCCCAGGGTGATCTCCTGCTCATGGCTGAGCAGCGGCACCCGGCCGATGTCCCGCAGGTAGGAACGCACCAGATCGCCATCGATCGAAGGCATCTGCCGCGCCGATGAAGCAGAAGCGCTGCGCGGCATGCTGAGAGACACACTGTCCACTTCGGTGGACGCGCTGGGGACCCTGTCTGGAGGCAGAGAATCGGCCACCCTGTCCTGAAAAACGGCAACGACCACGGCTTGGTCCGTAAAGGTGTGTGAAGCCTAACCTGAAGAAGTGTGAATTCCTCTCATCTTTCGCCGCATTCCCGCGACAGACCCACGCCGAGACAGCCTCGACCCCGCTAATGGCCCGTTCAGCCGGCATCCGGCATCCGGTTGAGCAGCCAGCCCGCCGTGTGCAGGTAGATGAACACCCCGGCCACATCGGTGGCGGTGGCAATGAACGGGGCCGACATCAGGGCGGGATCCAGGCCAAGGCGATTGAACAGCAAGGGCAAGGCGGCGCCGGCCGTGGCCGCCAGGGTGGTGATCGCCACCAGGCTGATGCCGGCGGCGGCAGCCACCAGCCAGTTCCAGTGAGAGACGTAGGCCGCCCAGGGCACCACCACCAGCAGCATCAACAGGCCCAGCAAAGCCCCAGCCACCAGCTCCCGACCGATCGCCAGGGCCGGGCCCAGGGCCTGCAACCGCTGGGTGCTGAGGCCCCGGATCACCACCGTGGAGCTCTGGGCACCGACATTGCCACCGGTGCCGATCAACAGCGGGATGAAGGCGGCCAGCACCACCACCTTCTTGAGCACCGCATCTTCGGAGGCGATCACGGCGGCGGTGCCGCTGTTGGCGAGCAGCAGCACCAGCAGCCACACCACTCGGCGACGGGCCACCGTGAACAGGTTGCTCTGGAAGTAATCGTCCTCATCACCGGCCTGCACCGCACCGGCGGCATAAAGGTCGCGGGTGGCCTCCTGCTGGATCACGTCGATCACGTCATCGACAGTGACGATCCCCACCAGTCGCTGCTCCCGGTCCACCACCGGCACCGCGAGAAAGTCGTAGCGCTGGATCACCCGGGCCACCTCCTCCTGGTCGGTGTCGGTGGAGATGCTCACCACCTCCCGAGTCATCACGTCGCCGATGCGCTCCTCGGGTTCGGCCGTCACCAGATCACGCAGCGACAGCATGCCGCTGAGATGGCGGGAGGCATCGGTGATGTAGAGGCTGTAGATCGTTTCGGTTTCGCGGGCCCTGCGGCGCACGATCTCCAGGGCCTGGGCGGCACTGTGGAACTCCTTGAGATCGATGAACTCGTTCGTCATCAGCCGGCCGGCGGTCTCCGCCTCGTAGCCCAGCATCTGGGCCGTGACCCGCCGTTCCGAAGGGCTCAGCTCCGCCAGCAACCGCCTGACCACCTTGGCCGGCAGCTCATCGAACAGCCGCACCCGATCATCAGGGGACATCTCCTCCACCAGCTCCAGCACCTCACCGGAGCGCAGCCGCTCCAGCAGGCTCTGCTGCACGGAGGGCTCCAGGTACTCATACACCTCAATCGCCTCGTCCTTCGGCAGCAGCCGGAAGGCCAGGGCCTGGAGGGTGCGAGGCAGGGTACCGATCGCTTCAGCCGCATCGACGGGCTGGACCGGCTGCATCAGCAACTTGGCGCCGTCGTAGTTGCTGGCCTCCAGCAGGCTCTCAAGCTGGCGGGCCACCACCTCCGCCACGGCGGACCCCTCGCTCATGCCCCTCGTGCCGCCATTGATGGTGAGTGTATGGGGCACTCTGGCTGCGCCAGCCCAAGCTCAACCGATCGGTGGAAGCCAACTGGGTCGGCCAACACGTCCCTGGCGCGACAGGCCCACCGGCACATCGCCAGAATCACGGCGTTGTCGAAGAGTCCCATGGCCGTCAATGTCAGCGAGATCAGCGTGCGCGATGCCCAGGGTGGCGAGCGCAGGCTTGGGGAATGGGCAGGCCAGGTGCTGCTGATCGTCAACGTGGCCAGCCGCTGCGGCTTCACCCGCCAGTACACCGGTCTGCAGAAGCTTCAGGACACCTACGGCGCCCAGGGACTGACCGTCCTGGGCTTCCCCTGCAACGACTTCGGCGCCCAGGAGCCTGGCAGCCTGGCGGAGATCCAGCAGTTCTGCTCCACCACCTACGGCGCCAGCTTCCCGCTGTTCGACAAGGTGCACGCCACCGGTGCCAAGACCGAGCCCTACACCACCCTCACCCAGGCCGAACCGGCCGGCGATGTGGCCTGGAACTTCGAGAAGTTCCTGGTGGGCAAGGACGGCACTGTGCTGGCGCGCTTCAAAAGTGGCGTCGAACCGGACAGCAGCGAACTCACCCAGGCGATTGAGACGGCGTTGGCGGCCTGAGACGCTGGACGCTTGGGGGCCCTGCCCCTTCCAGGAGGCGACCGATCAAGGCCGCCTCTCGGTACTCAGAGGGGAACAGCGCCGGCGCCATCGGCAGCCTTCCTGAGAGCACAGGCCTCAGCCGGGAAGCCAGCCCCTGGCGGCCTCGCCAGCCAGGTTGGTGACCTCCACCCGCAGCCAGGGGCGCCCGCCCGGGGACAACCAGTGCCGCAGCACCCGCAACGGCACGCCGGATTCCAGCTGGGCCAGCACCGGCGCCTGGTGCTCCGGCGCACAGCGCAGACTCATGCAGGCCTGGCTGAGCAGGGGATCCAATCCCCGCTCGCGGCGCCTGACTTCAGGTAGCCGTCGATCGCCGCCGCCAGCCGGCAGCGCCGCCGGTGCCATCAGGGCGAAACCAAGCAGGGCGGCCCAGCGCCAGGCCGGCCACAGACGCAGAGAGGCCGCAGATGCCATGGTTTCAGATGTCGAGCTGGGTGAGATCGAGCTCAGCGCTGTGGGTTTCGATGAACTCCCGGCGCGGGGCGACCTTGTCACCCATCAGGATCGTGAAAATGCGATCAGCCTGGGCGGCATCTTCAATCTCCACCCGCTTCATCATGCGCGTGCCGGGATCCATGGTGGTTTCCCAGAGCTGCTTGGGCATCATTTCGCCCAGGCCCTTGAAGCGTTGAATATTATAATTAGCCTTCTCACCATAGCCCGCCAGCACCTTCTTGAGCTCAGCTTCATTGTAGCAATAATTGTGATTCTTGCCGCGCTCAACCTTATAAAGAGGCGGACAGGCAATGTAGATGTAGCCACCCTCCACCAGTGCCTTCTGATAGCGATAGAAGAACGTCAGCAGCAGCGTGCGGATGTGGGCACCATCCACATCGGCGTCGGTCATGATGACGATGCGGTGATAGCGAAGATTTTTCTCCTCAAACTCTTCCCCTTTGATACCAAGGCCAAGGGCGGTGATCAGAGCCTGGATTTCAGTATTTTTATAGATCTTGGAGTCATCGGTTTTCTCAATATTCAGAATCTTTCCCCGTAGCGGCAGGATCGCCTGAAAGCGCCGATCACGACCCTGCTTGGCCGAACCTCCAGCTGAATCGCCCTCAACAATATAAATCTCAGATTCGCTCGGATCACGGGAGCTGCAATCAGCCAACTTGCCAGGAAGCGTGGAGCTTTCCAGCACTGATTTCCGGCGCACCAGTTCACGGGCACGACGGGCAGCCTCGGCCGCATTAAAGGCCTGAATCGCCTTTTCAAGGATCAGATCAATCACACCTGGATTGAACTCCAGGTACTGGCTCAGGGATTCCCCCACCAAGGTGTCGACGATGCCCCGCACCTCGGTGTTGCCGAGCTTGGTCTTGGTCTGGCCCTCAAATTCCGGCTCGGGAACCTTCACCGACAACACGGCCGTGAGCCCCTCGCGGATGTTCTCGCCAGCCAGGTTGGTGTCGGCGTCCTTACGCTTTCCCCGCTTCTTGGCGAAGGTATTGAGGGTGCGGGTCAACACCGTTTTCAGACCCTCAATGTGGGTCCCACCGTCGACGGTGCGAATGTTATTAGCGAAGCCAAGAATACTATCGGAATAGGCATCGACACACCATTGCAGCGCCGCCTCCACCTGCACGCCATCCTTTTCAGAATTGACGTAAATGATCTCCGGGTGCAACGGATCTTTCTCAGCGTTCATATAAGCGACATACTCCTTGATGCCGCCCTGATAATGATAGACCTCTTCATGGGTTTCACCCGAGGCCGAGAGCGCCGCCGCCCGCTCATCGCGAAACACGATCCGCACACCGCCATTGAGATAGGCCAGCTCCCTGAGCCGGCCCGAGAGCGTCTGGTAATCGAACTCGATACCGTTGCTGAAAATCTCCAGATCCGGCAGGAAGCGCACCATCGTGCCGGTGCGCGTTGGGTCTTCGGCTGGCTTGGAGCTGAGGCTGCCGATCGGAGTCCCACGCTCAAAGCGCTGGTGATGCTCCTGTCCCTGACGATGAACAACGACCTCCACCCACTCGCTGAGGGCGTTGACCACGGACACGCCGACGCCGTGGAGACCGCCGGAGACCTTGTAACCCCCAGAGCCGAACTTGCCGCCCGCATGCAGCACCGTCAGCACCGTCTCCAGAGCGCTGCGACCGGTGCGGGGGTGAATGTCCGTGGGGATGCCACGGCCATTATCGGCGACGCTGGCGGACCCATCGGCGTGGATCACCACCAGGATCGCGTCGCAATGGCCGGCCAGTGCCTCATCAACAGCGTTATCCACCACCTCGTAGACGAGATGGTGCAGACCACGGGGGCCGGTGGTGCCGATATACATCCCGGGCCGCTTGCGCACCGGCTCCAGGCCTTCAAGCACCTGGATCTGTTCGGCGCCGTAGGCGGACTGGACTTTGGTGGCGTCGCTCATTCGGAAGGGGCTCCCCAGGGAACGGGCTCAGGACGGCGGAACCCCGGGGCAGACAGGGGCGCAGGGAGCAGGGCGAGGGGGCGCTGAAGCCTTTCCTCAAGGGCAAACTTACCACCGCCGCCCCGGAGCGGCGCCTGGGCACCACTCCGGGGCAATTCGCTCGGGGGGTGGATCCCGCCCCCTCCGGCGGGATCGGCCGGGGGGCTGGCACCGAAGTCCCCCGGGGCGCACCAGCAGCACCTCTGGCGAGGTTGGTCGCTGGTGGCCAACGCTCAGCCGGCTTCCAGCTTCAGCTCGCCCCACTGCCGCTGCTTCGATCGATCGCCGGGCAGCACCGCCTCCGGAGAATCCGCCAAAGCCAACCCACGCTCCAGGGTCGTCTCGATCGCCACCTGATCGCCAGGGATGGTCGTCAGGCTGATGCTCTACACGCTGATGGTCTACACAGGGACAGGGCCATGCGGGCCAGCTCCCCTCTGGCCTCAGCCAGCGGTCCATGGCGCGCGCTGCCGGAAGCGGCACCAAGCCGGGCTCCAGTTCTGAAGCATCCACCCAGGCGCCCCCGGCCAGCGGCCGCTTCGCTCCCCCTCCTCGATGCCGCTGCCGTGCCACCGTCCGCCATCAACACCAACGGCCCTGATCAGCGCCCCCTGGTGATTGCCCTGATGGGTGCCACCGCCAGCGGCAAGACCGCCCTGGCGATCGAACTGGCCGAGGCCCAGGGCCTGGCGGTGCTGTCGGTGGATTCACGCCAGCTCTACCGGCAGATGGATGTGGGCACCGCCAAGCCAACCCCGGCCCAGCGGCAGCGGGTTCGCCACGAACTTCTCGACCTGCGCGATCCCGACCAACCGATCAACCTGCAGGAGTTCGTGCTGCTGGCCCAGGAGGCCATCGCCGCCGAACACCGCCGCTGTGGTGTCGCCTTGCTGGTGGGAGGCACAGGGCTCTATCTCAAGGCGCTGCTGGCGGGCCTGCAGCCGCCGGCCGTCCCTCCCCAGCCCCAGCTGCGCCAACAATTCAGCGCCCTGGGCCAGTCCCACTGCCATCGCCTGCTGCAGCAGGCCGACCCCGAGGCGGCGGCCCGGATCATGCCCCTCGACGCGGTCCGCACGCAGCGGGCCCTGGAGGTGATCTATGCCACCGGCCGCTCCCTGAGCGCACAACAGGGCCGTACCCCGCCCCCCTGGCGGGTGATCGAGCTGGCCCTCGATCCACCGGATCTGGCCCAGCGCATCGGCAGCCGCACTGAGCAGCTCTACGCCGATGGCCTGGTGGCGGAAACCGAAGGACTGATCGAGCGCTACGGCGCCGACTGCCCGCTGCTGCAGACGATCGGCTACGACGAAGCCAGGCGCCTGCTGCTGGGGGAGCTCGATCGGCCGACGGCGATCGCCCTCAGCGAGCGGCGCACGCGCCAGTTCGCCAAACGGCAGCGCACCTGGTTCCGCCGCCAGCACCAACCCCAGTGGCTCAAAGGTGCCGATCTGCTGCAGGAAGCACTGCTGGCGACCCGGCAAGGTCTAGGGTGACTGTCTAATCGCCTCGTTGAATGCCTCCCCGTCCCCGTTTTGACCGCCGGGCTCCCGTCCGGGAGCTGCCCAACATCAACGATCGCATCAACTACCCCAACCTCAGGGTGGTCGATGCCGACGGCAGTCAACTGGGAGTGATCACGCGCGAAGAGGCCCTCGACGTGGCCCGCGATCGTGAGCTGGATCTGGTTCTTGTCAGCGAGAAAGCCGATCCACCGGTCTGCCGGATCATGGATTACGGCAAATACAAGTTCGAGCAAGAGAAGAAGGCCAAGGAGGCCAAGAAGAAGTCGCACCAGACCGAAGTCAAGGAGGTGAAGATGCGCTACAAGATCGACTCGCACGACTACCAGGTGCGCATCGGTCAGGCTGTTCGCTTTCTCAAGTCCGGCGACAAGGTCAAGTGCACCGTGATCTTCCGGGGCCGGGAAATCCAGCACACCGCCCTGGCCGAGGTGCTGCTGCTGCGCATGGCCAAAGATCTCGAGGAGAACGCCGAGATCCAGCAGCTGCCCAAACGGGAAGGCCGCAACATGATCATGTTCCTCAGCCCCCGCAAGCAGAGCGCCGGCAAAGCCGGGTCCAAGCCAGGCTCCCCGACGGCCGGGATCCCGGCTCCCACACCCTTGCGGATCATCAAGACACCGGGCACCTGAGCCTCGGCGCCTCAGAGAGGCATGGAGCCGGCTGCGAGAACCCAAGCAAGAGTTGGAAGTTCCGCCCCGGCCCGTACGAGAGCGGTCTGAGACCACTCGGGGCGCTTACCTGGGGCGTGGGCGGACTTTTCGATCAGATCGGGCTGGATGCAACACGCTCCCAGCCAGGGATGGCCCCCCAGAGTTCGGCAAGCGAACACCAAGCCCCGGACCCGGCCAGGTTCAAGCTGAGCAGGCCGGAGGCCGCTCCAGCTCCTCGGCAAACAGAGCCAGCATCTGCTGCCAGCCGAGGGAGGCCGCCGGCGACCGGTAGGCGTCCCTTGCCTCACACATGAAGCCGTGTCCCGCTTCGGGCACCCGGATCAGGCGATGGCGGCTGCCCTGCAGCGCCGTCTCGATCGCCTGCAGATCGGGCTCCGGGATCAGCTCGTCCTGATCGCCGCAGAGGCACAGGAGGCGTCCCCTGATCGACGGCACCAGCTCCAGGCTGGGCGGCCCACCACCGGGGCGTCCTGAAGCCACGCCGGCGCCGTAAAAAGCGCAGCTGGCCCCCACCTGGGGCAGGGTGGCCGCCAGCAGGGCCACGTGGCCGCCGAAACAGAAGCCGACACAACCGAGAGCCCCATCGGCCCTCCCTAGCCAGCTCCGCAGCCAATCGGCCGCCTGGCCCAGATCCAGCAGCAGCTCCGGAGTCGTGGTGCGCTCCTTGTGGGAGCGCCCCTCCACCAGGCTGGCCTGGTCATAACCAAGCTCCAGATCCGGCGCCGTACGGGCAAACAGGGGCACCGCCAGGGCGGCATACCCCTGGGCCGCCAGCCGATCGGCGACGCTGCGCACCCAGGCGTTGACG
The DNA here is from genome assembly GCA_903823115.1 of uncultured cyanobacterium. Taxonomy (GTDB): domain Bacteria; phylum Cyanobacteriota; class Cyanobacteriia; order PCC-6307; family Cyanobiaceae; genus Cyanobium. The sequence continues at coordinate 139,890 of CAIJRN010000029.1, read as the reverse complement.
CCGAACACCTCAGGCAACACCAGCACCCCTGCCCTGGCTGCGCGGTCCCCTGCAGGGCAGGCCAGCCAGGCCCGCAGGGGCACCTGGGATGGCGAGAGCGGTGGCAGCAACTGCCACGACCCGTGGACAGCCCCGTCCATCGGGGGGAAAACGGCAGAAATCAAGGTGTCGTCCACAGCAACCGGCACAGCCCGGCACATGCTCGTATGCCAACGCAGGAATTGTCACGGGGGCAAAAGCTCCTTAGGGTGGCCGGGTGTCCATCTGGCCCACCCGGCGTGCGATTCCATATCCAGCAGGAAAGCGACATCCCGGCGTCGACCCAGCTGTACAACCAGATCTGCTTTGCGATCGCCGCCCGGCACTACCCGCCGGGCCACCGGCTGCCGAGTACCCGGCAACTGGCCATGCAGACGGGCCTGCACCGCAACACGATCAGCAAGGTCTACCGCCAGCTCGAAACCGATGGCGTCGTCGAGGCGATGGCCGGCTCGGGCATCTATGTGCGCGATCAGCAGAAGCCCCGGGAAATCAAGCCACCGCCGGGACTGCGCTCCAAGAGCCTGCCCGACATCGACCGGGAGGTGCGCCAGAGCGTCGATGGCCTGCTGAATGCCGGGTGCACCCTGCAGCAGGCCCGCGAACTGCTCACCCATGAAATCGATTGGCGCCTGCGTTGCGGCGCCCGCGTGCTGGTCTCCACCCCCCGCGAGGACATCGGCGCCTCGATGCTGATCGCCGAGGAACTGACCCCCAATCTGGAGGTGCCGGTGGAGGTGGTGCCGATGGAGGAGCTCGAAGCCGTGCTGGAGAGCTCCAGCAAGGGCACGGTGGTCACCAGCCGGTACTTCCTGCAGCCGGTGGAGGAGATCGCCAAGAACCACGGCGTGCGCGCCGTGGCCGTGGATCTCAACGACTTCCGCCAGGAACTCGACCTGCTCAAGGAGCTGCGCTCCGGCAGCTGCGTCGGCCTGGTCAGCATCAGCCCCGGCATCCTGCGGGCCGCTGAAGTGATTCTGCACAGCATGCGCGGCAACGAGCTGCTGGTGATGACGGCCAACCCCGACACGGGCAGCCGCCTGCTGGCCCTGCTGCGGGCGGCCAGCCATGTGCTCTGCGACCGCCCCAGCCTGCCCCTGGTGGAGCAGACCCTGAGGCAGAACCGGGCCCAGCTGATGCGGCTGCCGGTGGTCCATTGCGCCAGGAGCTACCTGGGCAGCGCCACGATCAACCAGCTGCGCAAGGAAATCGGCCTGCTGGCGGCCTGATCCCGAGCGGCGATCGGCGAGCCCTCGGGCGGACTGCGCCGCCCCAGCAGCCTTCCAGGTAGACTTATGGAACGTTCTACCCTCTCAGGCGTCGGGCTCGGTTCATGGGAATGAACATCAAGGATTCCCAGGTGCATGCCATGGCCCGGGAGCTGGCCGCCAGGCGGGGCAGCAGCGTCACCGACGCGGTTCGCCATGCCCTCGCCGCCGAGCTGAAACGGACCCATGACCCCAACAGTGCCACCAGCCTGCGGGCACGCCGACAGGCCCTGGACGACCTGCTCGAACGCTGCCGCAACCTGAGACAAACCGACACCCGGGACAGGCGCCAGATCGAAGCTGAGCTCTACGACGAGGCAGGGCTGCCATGGTGATCGACAGCTCTGCCCTGCTGGCCGTGCTGCTGGCGGAGGCGGAGGCCAGCCAGTTTCTCGACCAGCTCAGCCGCGATGAACCCAAACACATCAGCACGGCCACGCTGGTGGAAAGCCAGATCGTCACCCTGCGCGCCCTCGGGGAGGCGGGACTGCAGGAACTGCGGCTGCTGCTGCAACTGGGGCAGATCGCACCGATAGCCCTCACCCCAGGCCACGTGGAATGGGCCCTGCAAGGCTGGCGCAGGTACGGCAAGGGCCGCCATGCCGCCAACCTGAACCTGGGCGACTGCTTCAGCTACGCCCTGGCCAAGGCCCTGGAGGAGCCTTTGCTCTACAAGGGTGACGACTTCCCGCTCACCGACGTGCAGTCGGTCGCTCCGCCCACTTGAGGGTCCGCTCCATGCTGCTGCACGCCATCCGCGCCGATCTGGCGATCATCAAGGAGCGCGATCCGGCCTGCCGCGGCACGCTCGAGATCCTGCTCTGCTACCCGGGCTTTCACGCCCTGGTGCTGCACCGCATCAGCCATCGTCTCTGGCATCTGAGACTGCCCCTGGCAGCGCGCCTGCTGAGCCAGCTCAGCCGCGGTCTCACCGGCGTCGAGATCCATCCCGGTGCCCGCATCGGCAGGGGCGTCTTCATCGACCACGGCATGGGCGTGGTGATCGGCGAAACGGCCGTGATCGGCGACCAATGCCTGCTGTACCAGGGCGTCACCCTGGGAGGCACCGGCAAGCAGAATGGCAAGCGCCATCCCACCCTGATGGACAATGTGGTGGTGGGAGCTGGCGCCAAGGTGCTGGGCGCGATCACGGTGGGCTCCAACACGCGCATCGGCGCAGGCTCCGTGTTGTTGCGCGACGTCGGAGCCGACAGCACGGTGGTGGGCATCCCCGGGCGGGTGATCCACCAATCGGGCGTGCGCATCGATCCGCTGGCCCACTCGGCCTTGCCTGATGCTGAGGCCAGGGTGATCCGCAACCTGATGGAGCGCATCGACAACCTGGAAAACGAACTGGTCCGCACCCAGGCCTGCCTGCGCGAAGTCGCAGCCGGCAGACCGTTGGCGGAAGCCTGTGGCGGACGCTCCCAGAGCCTGCGCGATCGGGAAATCCTGGAATTTCTGGGGGAGGAACCCTGAGAGATGGTGGACGACGTCGAGAGCTGACTTGCGGAGTCCAGGAAGACAACAATTGAGCTCACTTCCTCTATGTCAAACTAGGACGACGTAACTGCGGCAATCAGTTCGTACGAGGATCATCTCAAACGAGCCTCCAGCCCCTCGGAATCAACGATTTATCAACAAACTGAATGCCCATGCGTCTTCTCTTTGCTGATCGCCTCTGGAAGTACAGAGAATTGTGGTGGCAGCTCACGGTCAGAGACGTCATTGGCCGCTACAAGGGATCAGCCCTGGGCTTGATCTGGAGCCTGCTCACACCGCTGCTGATGCTGGCCGTCTACACCTTCGTGTTTTCAGGGGTATTCAAATCACGATGGGACAATCTGAGCAACTCCGGGACCATGGGGTTTGCCATCAATCTTTTTGCAGGCTTGATTGTCTTCAATGTGTTTGCAGAAAGCATCAACAAAGCCCCTCAACTGATCCCGGAAAACTCAAACTATGTCACCAAGGTAATTTTTCCTCTTGAAATCCTATCAGCCGTAACCGTGGCTTCGGCAGGCTTCCACGCGGCAACCAGCCTGGTGATCCTTGGAATCTTTCAACTGATCACAACCCATTACATCCCGATCACAGCCCTATGGCTGCCGTTGATCTGGATCCCTCTCTTCGGCTGGTCGCTATCACTATCCTGGGCACTATCAGCGCTAGGAGTCTACCTTCGCGATATTGGGCAGATCGTGGGGGTCGCCACGAACATGCTGATGTTCCTGAGTGCGGTTTTTTATCCTTTGAGCTCCCTGCCAATACGCTGGCAACCCATCCTGGGAATGAATCCCTTGGTTTGGGTCATCGAGCAAACAAGGCATATCCTGATCAGAGGCATCATGCCCAACATCATCACCCTGACCGTTGTGATCCTGATCAGTATCTACCTATGTGAATTAAGCTACCGTTCCTTCACTATCGCCCGCCGTGGATTTGCCGATGTCCTCTGAAGGGAACCTGGCCCTGCGGGTCGAGAATATCAGCAAAAACTATCGCATCTATGCCCACCCACGAGATCGACTTCTCCAAGCACTTTCACGGTCAAACAAGACGAGGTACCAGGAATTCTGGGCACTGCGATCGCTGAGTTTTGAGCTACAGCGTGGGCGCACCTTGGGCATCGTGGGCCGCAACGGATCAGGCAAGAGCACCTTGCTGCAGCTGATCTGTGGCACCCTCACCCCCACCACGGGCTCAGTCGAAACCCATGGACGAATCGGAGCTTTGCTGGAATTGGGCAGCGGCTTCAATCTTGAGTTCAGCGGCCGAGAGAACGTTTATCTCAATGCCACAGTACTGGGCCTGCGGAAAGCCGAAGTCGATCACGAAATTGACAATATTCTAGCCTTTGCCGACATCGGTGAATTTATCGATCAGCCCGTAAAGACCTACTCCAGCGGCATGGTTGTGCGGCTGGCATTCAGCGTTCAAGCCCACATCAATCCCGATCTTCTGATCGTCGACGAAGCGCTCGCCGTCGGCGATGAACTGTTTCAGAAAAAATGCTACGCCTATATCGAAAAGCTCAAGGAAAACGGCACATCGATCATCCTGGTCACCCACAGCTGCCCGCAAATCATTCAGCACTGCGACGAAGCCTTATTGCTACACAAAGGCCTCGCAAGGCTGATGGGCAAACCATCAACCGTAACCGTGATCTATCAGCGGCTCATTAACGCTCCAGACAGCGAATGGGACCAGGCAATTGAGGAACATCACCGTCTCAAAGCCGATCAGCAACAAGCAGCGCTGGAAGATGAGGATCAGGGAGCAACCCGCCCACCGACAGAAACCAGCGAAGCGCAACCCACTGCTGCCCCTGCAACCGAGCCTGCCCACGACATCAAAGCCTGGCTGGACACCCGCCTGAAGCCAAGCTCCACCGTGGTCTACCCGGATCTTGGCGCCCGCATTGAGGAGCTACGCATCCAGCTTCTCAATGGCAAGGAAGTCAACCATATTCCCTGCGGCGAAAGCTTCAGCCTCAGCTTCGACTACTTCGCATCAGAAGAATTAAAAGATATCAGCACCAGCTACCACATCGCCAGCAACAGCGGCCTACGCATCAGTGGCCAGAATTATCCGGCAGGAGATGCCACCATCAGCCATGTCAGCGCTGGAACGCTTTGGACAGTGACGTTCTACGTCCAAGGCGCCCTGTGGCCTGGTCTCTATTTCATCGGCGGTGGTGTCTGGCTGATGGGCCCCAAAGGGCAGCATTACTTACATCGTGTCATCGATTTCAAAGCCCTTCGGGTTTTGCCAGCCACCAGCGTGATTGCAACCGGAGCCTGCAACCTGGCCCTCAAGCCACCCGAATTCAGGCCGTCGCTGTCTGGGGCGTAGGGTCGGGTTGGGGCTGGAACATGAACATCGAATAGATCACATTGCGGCGCATCTGCGTCATCATCTCCAGGAACATGTCGTAGCCCTCATTCTTGTATTCAATCAGCGGATCCTTCTGGCCATAGCCACGCAGACCGACTGATTCGCGCAGACTGTCCATCGCTTGCAGGTGCTCGCGCCAGAGAGTATCAATCTGCTGCAGGATGAAATAACGCTCCGCTTCCCGCATCAACCCAGGACGCAACTGCTCAACCTGACCCTCCTTGATGTCATAGGCATTGCGCAACTGCTCCTGCAGGAAGGCCTTGAGCTCCTCCATTGAAAGACCACGCACCTGCTCGGGAGAAAGATCCTCAAGGAGATAAACAAACTCCTTCACCTTCTGCACCAAGCGATCCAGATCCCACTCCTCCGGCGGCAGATCGGGATTCACATAGGCCTCAACAATGTCATCGATCGTGCGCTCGCCATAACCGATCACCTGCTGCTTGAGCTCGCGGCCCTCCAGCACACGCCGGCGCTCAGCATAAACTGCTTTACGCTGATTGTTCATAACTTCATCATATTCAAACACCTGCTTACGGATGTCGTAGTAATATGTTTCCACCTTTTTCTGAGCACCCTCCAGAGAGCGTGTGAGCATGCCCGACTCAATCGGCATATCCTCCTCAACGCGGAAGGCGTTCATCAAACCAGCCACCCGTTCGCCGCCGAAGATACGCAACAAGTTGTCTTCAAGCGACAAGAAGAAGCGCGTACTACCTGGATCCCCCTGGCGGCCGGCCCTGCCACGCAGCTGATTGTCGACCCGCCGAGATTCATGGCGCTCGGTGCCAATGACATGCAGCCCCCCCGTCTGGCGCACCTGGGCCTCCTCCTGCCTGACCACAGTGTCGTACTCCCCCTTCACAGTGGCGATCAGGTCGCGCAGCATCTGGATCTGGGGATCATCGGTTGGGGCCTTTTCCGCTGCCAGCGCAATGCGATCCTCCAGTTCGAGCACGGTGAGGGCCCGATCACCCCAGCTGCTCACCAATTGGCGCACCAGAGCACCCAGCGCCTCATCGGTGTCATGGGAGAGAGTACAGGGATAAAGATTTCCCATCGCACGGGCCTCCGAGGGGGCCGTGGCCGCAGCGGCAGCAGCACCGAAACCGCCGCCACCCTCGAGCTGTCGCTGCAGCGGAATCGGCGGTTTATGCCCCTCTTCTGGACGCACCAGTCTGGGCAGAAGCACCTCGCGGAGCTTGAGGCGAGCCATGTAATCGCTGTTGCCTCCCAGAATGATGTCGGTGCCGCGACCCGCCATGTTGGTGGCGATTGTCACCGCTCCAGCACGTCCGGCCTGGGCCACAATCTCAGCCTCCCGCTCGACATTTTCGGGCTTGGCATTCAGCAGATTGTGGGGCACTTGCTGCTCGGCCAGCAAGGCAGAAAGCAGCTCCGACTTCTCGACGCTGGTGGTGCCCACCAACACCGGGCGACCATTCTTATGGATCTCGGACGTTTCAAGAGCGACGGCCCGCCATTTGGCTGGCTCACTCTTATACACCTGATCGGTCCAGTCACTACGGGAACGGGCACGATTCGTCGGAACAATCGTGACCTCGAGTTTGTAGGTTTTTTCAAACTCCACTTCTTCGGTCTTGGCCGTACCGGTCATGCCTGCCAGTCGGGGGTAAAGCAAGAAGAAATTCTGATACGTGATGCTGGCAAGGGTCTGGGTTTCGGGCTGGATTTCCAGCTCTTCCTTGGCCTCAATCGCCTGATGCAGGCCATCACTCCAGCGACGACCGGGCATCACCCGCCCAGTGAACTCATCGACAATCACAGCATCGCCAGCGCGAACGATGTAGTTGACGTCCTTGACAAATAGTTCCTTGGCTTTGAGAGCATTATTGATGAAGTGGGCCCAAGGGTCAGCCGGGTTGTAGAGATCGGTCACACCCAGCAGCTGCTCAGCTTTGGCGAAGCCCTCATCCGTGAGGGTGACATTGCGCTGCTTCTCATCCACCTCGTAATCCCCTTCAGGATCAATGCCGTCCTTGCCCATCTCGGCGGCCCGTTCCAGCTGCTCGGCAATCGCCGAGGCATTGCGGTACTTCTCCTGCGGCCGCTCAACCTGACCTGAAATAATCAGTGGGGTACGGGCCTCATCAATCAGGATCGAATCAACCTCGTCGATGACGCAATAGTGGAAATCCCGCTGCACCACCTCGACGATGTCATTCGCCATGTTGTCACGCAGGTAATCGAAACCCAGCTCCGAGTTGGTGGCGTAGGTGATGTCACAGCCATAATTGCGACGGCGCTCAGACGGGGGCATGTCCTGCTGGATCAGGCCCACCGACAACCCCAGGAAGCGGTGGATCTGTCCCATCCACTCGGCATCGCGCCGTGCGAGGTAGTCGTTCACCGTGACCACATGCACGCCGCGCCCCGTCAAGGCATTGAGATAGGCCGGCAGGGTGGCGACCAGGGTCTTGCCCTCGCCGGTCTTCATCTCGGCGATCTGGCCGCGATGCAACACCATGCCGCCGATCAACTGCACATCGAAGTGGCGCATGCCCAGGACGCGCTTGCCGGCTTCACGCACCACGGCAAAGGCCTGAGGCAGCAGCTCGTCGAGCAGGGCTCGCTGGCGGCTGGGGGACTCGGCCTTCTGCAGCTGCTGGCGGAACTCTGCCGTGAGGCCACGCAACTGGTCATCCGAGAGGGGAGCGATCTCCTCTTCAAGCAGGTTGATGTCGGAAACCAGCGGCTCGTAGCGCTTCAGCTTGCGGGCATTGGGATCGCCCAGCAGCAGCTTGAGCATGGAAAAAGCCGATCGAAGCACACCATCTTATCACTTGAGACGCGGAGGCCAGAGCGATAGATGGCAGTGCTGGGAAGGGTTCTGGGGCCCAACCTGGACCCGGGAAGCAGGGCCCTTCGCCGCCAGACCCCAGCTCCAGGGCGAGCCAACGCCAACGGTCACAATGGAGGTCTTCGCCCCAGTTGAAGCGCTTGATCCGCCTGATCCGTCATCGAGCCGGTGCGCGGAGTCTGCGGCTGGGACTGGGGCCCGGGTTGCGGCCCTGCAGGGCGATGGTCCAGCTGCGGGATCTGTTCGAGAGCAGCAGCTTCTGGGCTCGCGGGCGCAGCTGCGCCGACCTGCGCCGGATGCTGGCGGGGAGCCAGGCTGCGGTGACCGCCTGGAATGGGCCTCAACTGGTGGGTTTTGGCCGGGCGACCAGCGATGGCATCTATCGAGCGGTGCTCTGGGACGTGGTCGTCACCCAGGAACAGCAGGGCCTGGGGCTGGGCCGACGCGTCGTCGAGGCCCTGCTGGAGGCACCAGCCCTGAGCACCAGTGAACGGGTTTACCTGATGACGACCAACAGCAGTGGCTTTTACGAGCGGCTGGGATTCCGCAGCGTAGAGAGCCAACGATTGATGCAGCTCGACAACAGCAACGGATCGGGATCAACCAAATAAATGAAAATCAACAAAAAAGACTAAATCAGCCTTCTAAAGGATTCTGATGATCAACGCACTATCGAAAGCGGATGAAGAGATTCGAACTCTCGACCCTCTCCTTGGCAAGGAGATGCTCTACCACTGAGCTACATCCGCATCAACAAAGCTTCCGATTGAATGTCGGACGGGCTTTGCTCCGGCATCGCCGGCCAAGACAACATGCACCATGGCGGAGCCGTTTGTCAAACCGTCAGCCGAAGCCCTGCCGAAGCAGAGGCTGTAGAATCTAGCCGATGATCGAATCGCTCCAAGGCATTCCTGCCGCCACCGTGGCTCTCCTGAGCCGTCACCAGCTCCTTCGCAACCTGGTCCAACGCCAGCTGATTGCCCAGGCCGTCTCCGAGGAGGAGATCAGTCCCGACGACCTCGAAAAAGCCAAAGCCCAGTTCCTGCAGCAGAACCGCCTGGCCAACGAGGGCGACCTGACCAGCTACCTGCAGAGCCAGGGGCTCTCCCAGGTTGACTTGCTCTGGCAGATCAGCCTGCCGCTACGTATTCGCCAGCACTGTCTCAGCCATTACCTGGACAAGGCGGAAGCCCGCTTCCTCAGCCGCAAGAAGCAGCTGGATCAAGTGGTGTACAGCCTTGTGCGCGTCAAGGATGGCATGCTGGCCAGGGAGCTCTACCTGCGGATCCTCGACGGAGAGGCCACCTTCGCCGAGGTCGCCGCCCAGTACAGCGAAGGTCCCGAAAAGGCCAGTCACGGCATCATTGGCCCCAAGCCCATGAACCAGGCACACCCGATCCTGGCCGAGAAGCTGCTGAGCAGCGAGCCCAGGCACCTGCTGGAGCCGTTCCCGATCGAGCAGTGGTGGCTCGTGGCTCGGCTGGAACAGTTCATTCCCGCCAATTTCAGCAACGCCATTGCTGAGCAAATGGCGATGGAACTGTTCGACGAGAGTATCCAGCAGGAGTTGACCCGTAATATGACGGAGCTATTCGCACCGCCGGCCGCCGCTCAATGACGGTTTCTCCTGCTGCAGAGCTCCTGGGGCACCCGGCATTTCAGGGCTTGGGGGAGCGCAGTCTGGCGGCCCTCCAGGACCAGACAAGCCTGGTGCAGTTCCGTGTCGGCCAACTGCTGGCCGATTCCAAGGTGCTGCCGGCCAAGGTGCTGGTGATCCAGCAGGGCCAGGCCAGGCAAACCGCCCGGGCCGGGGGCAAGCTGATTCCGCTGGGCAAGATTGGCCCCGGCAGCATCGTCGGCCTCGTCTCGCTGCTGCGTGCGGCCCCCTGCGAGGAAGTGAGCGCGTCCACGGAGTTGATCGCCGCTGCCATCCCCGACCGCGTCATCCTCGACCTCTACACCGCTGAGCCCGCCTTTCGGGACTGGTGCTCCAGCCAGGTCTGGTCGTCGGAAATCTTTGCCGTGCTCCAGGCCATCCGGGAGCGCAGTGCCCGTGCGCCGGGACAACTGCGCGAAAACTTTGAGCGCTGGTCACCAGAAGTCCGCTTGCTCACGCCGACCGACGAGGCGCTTCGGGCCCTTCCGGCCGACCAGGTGGTGCTGGTCTCCAGCGCCAATCTGGAGGGACTGCAACCGGGCGATCCCCTCGACCCCGGCAGCCCACTGCCCAAGGCCAGGCCACCCTTTCCCGCCAGGTTGCTGAGCCTGCCCAAGGCCTGCCTCGATGAAAGCAGCGATGACCCGACGACGATCGCCGCTCTGAACCAGGCCAGTGCCCTGGCCGCTGGCATCCACTCGATCGAGGCCGCTCCGGCCCTGCCGGTCGCCAGTTCGCTCGATATTGGCCAGGACAACCCATCCCAGCGGCTGCGGCTGATCCGCGGCCAGGGACCGCTGGAGGAAGCCCAGGCCTGCTTCCAGATGCTGGCCAGCTCGATGAAGCTGCCGTTCCGCAAGGACTCGATCGAAAAAACGCTGCGCGACCTGATCCGCCGCGGTCAATCTCTGAATCTGCAGACCTGCGGCCAGCTGGCCGCATCCATGGGCCTGCATGTGGTCGGGGTGCGCGTGCCCACCAGTGCATCCAGCCGCATCCAGACCCCATCCATGCTGGTCTGGGGGCAATCCTTCGCCCTGATCACGGCCTGCGATGCCCGCGGCCTCACCATCGCCTCCCCAGGCGAAGGCTGGGTCAACCTGTCCCATGACGAAGTTCGCGAGCGTTATCCGGAAGGGATTGAACTGCTGCTGGTCGAACGCACGGTGGGCAGCCCGGAAGAACGCTTTGGAGTCAACTGGTTCTGGCCGGCGATGCGGCGTTACCGCTCCGTGCTGCTACAGGTGCTGCTGGCATCGTTCGTGGTGCAGCTGTTCACACTCGCCAATCCGTTGCTGATCCAGGTGATCATCGACAAGGTGATTTCCCAGCGCAGTCTCGACACCTTGCAGGTGCTCGGCATTGCCCTGGTGATGGTCACGTTGCTGGAGGGGGTGATCACCAGCCTGCGCACCTTCCTGTTCACGGAAACCACCAATCGCATCGACATGCGCCTGGGGGCTGAAGTGATCGACCACTTGCTGAGATTGCCTCTTGCTTACTTCGAAAAGCGCCCCGTTGGCGAGCTCTCGTCCCGGGTAGCCGAACTTGAGAAGATTCGCACCTTCCTCACCGGCCAGGGGCTGACGACCATCATCGACTCGATCTTCTCCGTGATCTACATCGCGGTGATGATGATCTACAGCTGGGTGCTCACCCTCGTGGCCTTGGCGGTGGTGCCCATTCAGATCCTGCTCACGATTCTGGGCAGCCCGCTGTTCCGTCGCCAATTGCGTCAGAGCGCTGTCGAAAACGCCCGCACCCAGTCCCACCTGGTTGAGGTGCTCACGGGCATCCAGACCGTGAAGGCGCAAAACGTGGAGATGGTGAGCCGTTGGAAATGGCAAGATCTCTACGCCAAATACATCAGTCGCAGCTTTGAGCGCACGATGACGGGGACGGCCTTGAGCCAGACCAGTCAGGTGCTTCAGAAACTTTCTCAACTGCTGGTGCTTTGGCTCGGTGCAGCCATGGTTCTCAAAGGAGAACTCACACTCGGACAACTGATTGCCTTCCGCATCATCAGTGGCTATGTCACGCAACCACTCCTGCGTCTTTCCAGCATCTGGCAGAACATCCAGGAGTTGAAGGTGTCGATGGAACGCCTCGCAGACGTGGTCGATACACCGGTTGAATCCACAGAAATCGATCAACAGAAGATCCCTCTTCCTCCGATCCACGGCAGAGTCACGTTCGAAAACGTCGACTTCAGCTTCCAGAAAGGTGCGCCGCTGATTCTTAAAAACATCAGCTTTGAAGTGCCTGCCGGCACCTTCGTTGGCATTGTCGGCCAGAGCGGCAGCGGCAAGAGCACCTTGATGAAGTTGCTGCCACGCCTCTATGCACCTCAGTCTGGGCGGCTGTTAATTGATGGCTACGACATCGACAAAGTCGAGCTTTACTCCCTGCGCCGACAGATCGGCATCGTGCCCCAGGATCCTCTCCTGTTCGCCGGATCCGTCTCAGAAAACATCGCCCTCACGGATCCTGATTCTTCCAGCGATGCGATCGTGCGTGCGGCTCGGATTGCCATGGCCCACGACTTCGTCATGGAACTACCCTCCGGCTACAGCACCAATGTGGGCGAACGGGGGGGGGCGCTCAGCGGCGGTCAACGCCAGAGACTGGCCATTGCGCGCACCTTGCTGAGCAATCCGAAGCTACTGGTGCTGGATGAGGCCACCAGCGCCCTTGACTATGAAACCGAAAAGATTGTCTGCGACAACCTTCGCCATGAGCTTTCCGGTTGCACCGTCTTCTTCATCACTCACCGCCTCAACACGATCCGCAATGCAGATCGGATCATCCTGATGCATCAAGGCTTGATCGCTGAGAGCGGCAGCCACGATGAGCTCATGGCCCTGAGGGGTCGGTATTACGCACTCTTTCGCCAACAGGGTTCAGACTGATGAAAAAGATACAAACACCTGGATCCCTTTTACGCAATGCTCAGAACAGCATCGAGCAAAAACTCACATCGTCCAGCCAGGACGACGTGCACCTCACCCAGTCCAGCTTCTGGGCCCGCTCCGTCACCTGGACCCTGATCGCCACCACAGCCCTCGGCATTGGTTGGCTCTGTCTCGCCAAAACCGAGGAAATCGTGGTAGCCAGTGGCAAGCTGGAGCCCGTTGGCCAGGTCAAGGAGATTCAGATGCCGATCGGCGGCATCGCCAAAACGATTCTTGTTCACAACGGTGACACGGTCAAAGCCGGTGAAGTGCTGATGCGGCTGGACGCTGAATCCACGATGGACCGCCAGAGATCCCTGAGGCGCACCATTTCACTGAAACGAAGAGAACTCGTCCTGAAATACAGCGAGCTATCGCGCTATCTCGAGTTAAACAAATCCGAACAAGAAGTGCTAGGCCGCAACCTTGGACTCAATCGCGAAATGATGGAGCGCTATCAAACACTGGCCAAGGAAGGGGCCACGGCTGAGATGCAATATCTGCAACAGAAAAATAAAGTCGAAGAAGTCAAAGGCCAGCTCGATCAAAGCCGGATTGAACGTCTGCGACAACAAGCCATTCTGCTTCAGTCCACCCAACAACTCGAAGCTGAAATCACCAAGCTCGGCAACGAACTGGCCGAGCTCGATGTCAATATTCGCTATCAGGCGATCAAATCACCCGTTAACGGGGTAGTTTTCGCCCTCAAGCCCACCACGCCGGGGTTTGTAGCCCAATCCAGCGAGCCGATCATGAAGATCGTGCCGTTTGACCAGTTGATGGCGAGGGTGACCATACCCAGCGATCAGATTGGCTTTGTCTCGGTCGGCAAGGTTGCTGACATCAGTATTGACTCGTTCCCCGCCAGCGACTTTGGCGTCATCCAGGGCAAGGTGGTAAAAATTGCATCAGATGCACTGCCTCCCGATGACATCATCAAGTCCTATCGTTTTCCAGCTGATATCAAGCTCAATTCCCAGCAGCTGAAACTCAAGTCAGGCAGCACCCTGCCCCTGCAAGCCGGCATGTCACTCAAAGCAAACATTAAGCTGCGCAAGGTGTCCTACCTGCAAATGCTGCTTGGCGGCTTCCAGGACAAGGCCGACTCCATTCGTCGCCTGCGGTGATACGGCCTACCGGCGCCGACTCAGGACCAAAGACCGTAAACCGAGTAACGCACGTAACGACCCGTAAATACAGGACACTTTCACCCCTGTCACAGTTTCAGGCTGGGCATTGCTTGCTATATTTACGGGTGAGAGGACTCTGTCCCACAACCCAACAAAGTCATGCCCACCTACACCCAAAACGGCTCCCCCGGCAACGACAACATCTTTATTGACCTTCCCGGTCAACAGGTTGTCGTGTCCAACCTGCTTACAGGCGACGACTACCTTCAGGTCGACGCCGATCTGCTCGATTCCTCGCTCAACGGCAACGAGGGAAGCGATGAGATTGTTTCCAACTCCACTGAGATTCAGGACTCCACTGTCCACGGAGGAGAAGGCGATGACCTGATCTTCATCAACACCCAAACGGGTAGTGGCGATCAATTCTGGGGTGATTCGGGCAACGACCAGATCACCCTCAGTTCCGAGTCCTTCGACGCCAACTACGACAAGGTCATCATCGAAGCTGATGGCACCAACCCCGCTGGAGACGGCACTGACTTCGTTTACATCGATGAAACGGTCAAGAGCTTCAACAGCAGCTTGGTCGACCTCGGCGGTAACGACAACTCGATCCTCGGCTCTCTCGTCGATGACGCTGTCGACTTTTTCCTGAACCTCAACAGCGAAAACCCCTTCGATCTCGCCAATCTCGTTAATATCGGCGTCGAAGCCGTTGTCGTCGAAGCCCAGGAAGTTTCCCAGTCGACCTTCTATGGCCGGGGCGGCGACGATGTCATGTTCTTCAATGGTATCGAGGGCGAAGATTCCACGGAATTCAATCGTGACCTTGTCTATGGCAACGAAGGCCAGGACGTGATCGCCTGGGCCCGGAACATGGATCAGACCTCCCTCTACGGCGGCAAAGGCGACGACTTCATTCTGGGGCTCTCCGGAGTCGTCCAGGACTCGGTGGTCAACGGCAACCAGGGTGCTGACACCTTGATTCTGCTCGGCCTCGAGCTCAAGAACTCATCCATCTACGGCGGCAAGGGCGACGACTCCATCAACGTTGCCTCGCTTGAAGTCATCAACACCCTGATCAGTGGTGACATCGGCTCCGACAAAATCAACTTCGGAGCTGCCCAATCGATTGAGACCACCCTCTCCGGTGGCACAGGCGATGACGAAATCGATGATTACTCCGGTTTTGTACGCACCAACGGCAACTTGCTCGACGGTGGAGCCGGTAATGATGTCCTGCGTCAAGGCGCTGGCATCATCCTCGCTCAATTCGCCGATTTTGGCGCCACCTTTGATGGCGGCACCGGTAGCGACACGATGACGGGTGATTCCACCACCCAGACCTTTGATCCCAAGGGCTTCAGCAACACCGAGTCTCTTGAGGGTGTGAGCTCCGATCTCTTCGTGTTCGCCTTCGGCGATTCAGTCATCAACTCCTTCGGAGTTGGCGCCGATACCATCACCGACTTCGACTCCAACGCCAGCTTCTATCGCAACATCGATAACAAGCTGACCTACGACGCCTTCAAAGCGAACGGCGAATTCTTTGGTCTGGGTCGCCTTGAGCGCGACCAGATTCAGCTGGATGACGAGACTGGCGTTCAGTTCAACATCACAACCGGCGCTGGCGGCAGGCTCGCTAGCAACGGCGACATCTATGCCGTCAACAACAACGGCTTGGTGACGAGCGGTGTTGACAACATCTCCGAGTTCATCGAGGCTGGTGGCCAACAGCTGCGTGGCGAAGCGTTGATCTGGACCGAGAATGACACGGCCTTCCTTGGCACGCCTGTCGGCACCAAAACGCCTGAGAACCCCATCCTTTCCTACCTGTTCATCAGCGATGGCAAGGCTGGCTTGACCGATGGTGACCTGCTGGTGGCGCTGGACAATGTCGGTCAAATCGATCCCACCGGTGGCCTGCAAATCACCAATGGCAAGATCACGGACATCACCACCACTTATGAATTCGACAAAACAGGTGCCCCTGTCTGATTTCTAGTTGGTTGATACCTCCGCCCCGCCTAGTGCGGGGCTTTTTTATTGTTCATCTCTCTGCCGTTCTGCGATGTCACGCTCCCCTGCCGTTCGGCCTTGCGTTCGGCTGCTCTGCCTGCCGGATCTCGACGTGCCGATCGGCGGCTGCAAGCAGCTCTACCGCCAGGTGGAGCATCTGGTGGAGCTGGGCTGGGATGCGGCCGTGGTGACGGAAGCGCCGGGCTTCCGGCCGAGCTGGTTTGAAAGCAGCGCCCCCAGCCTGGACTTCGCCAGCTGCCGGCAGCGCGGCGACTTTGAGCTGGACAGAAGCATTGTGGTGCTGCCCGAGACCTATCTCGGCATCAACCTCCAGAACTACTACGGTGTCAATCTCAAGCGTCTGGCCCGGGTGGTGTTCAACCAGAACGCCTACTACAGCTATGACAAGATCGGCTTGCAGCCGCTGGATACTCTGAGCCGGTTTTACGACGCCCCCGAAGTTCTGCAGGTGTTATGCGTCTCCGAAGACAGTCATCAGCTGCTGAGCCGCAATCTCGGCCTGGCCGACAACAGGATCAGCCGCATTATCAACAGCATTGAGCCCATCTTCCAGGCCGCAGCGACCAAGAGCGACACGATCCACTGGCTACCGCGCAAGAATCCTGAGCATGCCCTGGCGATCCTGCTGGGCCTGCGCCGCGGTGGGGTGCGCCATGCCAAGAACTGGCGGGCCGTGCCACTCCAGGCGATGAGCCATGCTGCCCTGGCCGAACGGCTCAACCAGGCCCGGATCTTTCTCTCCTTCGGCCATCCAGAAGGCTTCAGCCTGCCGGTGATGGAAGCCATGGCCGCCGGTTGCTGGGTGGTGGGCTACAGCGGTGGCGGTGCCGATGAGCTGTTCCGGCTCGGCCCGTCGGAACCCGTGGCCTTCGGCGACTGGGAGGGTTTTCTGATTTCGCTGCAGCAGGCCCTGGAAGGATTCACGCTCCATCGCCGCCATACGGAACTGCGGTTGGCCCGTCAGGCCCTGGCGATCCGCACCCTGTACGGCCGCGACCAGGAAGCGGCGTCGATCCAGCAGGCCTGGGAGAGAATCCTGCAAGCCTTCCACCACTGGCAGCACAATCGCCTGCAGGGCAGCACCACCTCGCCATGAATATCCTGTTCATCCACCAAGGTTTTCCCGGCCAGTACATTCGGGTTCTGAAAGCCCTGGCCGGTTCCGGACAGCACAAGATCGTCGGTCTCGGCCGGGCCCGCCGCGATGCCTCCATTCCGGCGGAGATCGCCTACATCCCCTACGGCGTCCAACGCAGTAACACCCCAGGGATTCACCCTCTGGTGATGGAAACCGAGAGCAAGGTGATTCGCGCCGAAGCCTGTGCCAAGGTCGCCTATCGCCTGCGCGAAAAAGGCTTCCATCCCGACTTGATCTGTGCCCATCCTGGCTGGGGTGAAGCCCTTTTCATCAAAGACATCTGGCCGCAGGCTCCCCTGCTGAGCTATCAGGAGTTTTACTACCAGCCGATCGGCTTCGATTCCAATTTCGACCAGGAGCAGCAGGGATTGGACAGCTGGCAAGACACGGCCAAGCTGCGCATGAAAACCGCCAACCTGCTGCTGAATCTGCAGGCCAGCGACTGGTGCGTCACCCCCACGCAGTTCCAGCGCTCCAGCTTCCCGCAGCAATGGCAGTCGCGGATCAGCGTCATCCACGAGGGCATCGACACCCAGCACGCCTGCCCCGATGCGGCTGTTGCCCCTCTGGTGCTGCCCGACGGCACCTCGGTCCGCCGCGGCGATCCGGTGGTCACCTTCGTGAACCGCCGGCTTGAGCCCTATCGCGGCTGCCACAGCTTCCTGCGGGCGCTGCCGGAGTTGCAGCGACTGGCCCCCGATGCCCGGGTGGTGATCGTCGGCAAACAGGAGGGCGTCAGCTATGGCGCCGCATGCCCCAGTGGCAGCTGGAAGGAGGTTTTCCTCAAGGAAATCGAGGGCCACTACGACCCCAGCCGCGTGCATTTCACCGACACCCTGGCCTACGGCCCCTTCCTGCAACTCCTGCGAATCAGTGCCGTGCATGTCTATCTCACCTATCCCTTTGTCCTGAGCTGGAGCCTGCTGGAAGCCATGAGCAGCGGCTGCGCCGTGGTGGGCTCCGATACGGCTCCGGTGCGCGAGGTGATCCGGGATGGCGAAAACGGCCTGCTGGTGGATTTCTTCTCCCCCGCCGACCTGGCGCAGGCGGTGGCCGAACTGCTGCGAGATCGCCCGCGGGCTGAGGCCCTGGGGGCAGCCGCTCGCCAGCATGTGCAGCAGCACTACGGGCTTGACGCCTGCCTCAGACAGCAATTGGCCCTGATGGCCCTGGTGGCTTCCGGTGGCCTCAACGCCGGCAACTGATCTTCAGCTGCCCAGGGCGGCATGGCTGTCGACCCAACCCGGCAGCGGCAGTCGCCTGCGGTCACACCAGCGCTGCAGCCGCCGCGGCAGGCCGCTGATCCACGGCGAGGGGTGGCGGGCCGCCGCCCGGAACCAGGAGCGGGGCCCCACCAGCCCGTAGGCCAGAAACAGCAGCCGATACTGCCAGGCCACCCAGGCCAGCGGGCGCCAGGGCTGGCTGACCAGCTGGGGCAGCGGACCTGAACACCCCGCCTCGAAAGGCCACAGGCCCCCGCCCGGGCACGACACCGGCGGCAGACAGTGGAGATAGGCCTGCTGCACCACCCGGAAGCGGCCGTAGCCGAGGGCCGCCAGCCGCCGATGCTGGGCCAGCACCGCCCCCAGACCCTCCTTGCCTGTTTCCCAGCTCACCGTGGTGGGCCGCTGCGCCAGGCGGGCCAGATCGGCGAGCACCGCCTCATCGGCACCCTCGATGTCGATCTTCAGGTGGTCAGGGCAGCCGTAACGTCCCACCAGTTCCGGCAGATCCAGCGCTGGCACCCGCACCGGCTCAGCATGGGGCAGCCCATGGGCCTCGGCATTGCGCCGCACCCAGCGCAGATCAACGCTGCCCCACTCGCTGCGTTGCGGGTGCGGATAAAAGAGCAGGTCCGGACTGGCGGCCCGCTGCTCAGCTCCCACCACCGCCCCGTGCAACAGCGCCAGGCGCCCGGCCGCGATGGCCACCGCAAAGCGCTGCCGGCCCGCCGCCACCAGCTCGGCGCTGGCCTCCACCGCCACCACCCTGCAGCCGATCGCCAGGTAATAGCCCGTGTCCTCCCCCCGGTGGAAGCCCAGGTCAAACACCTGCGCGGCCCCGGCCGGCTGGTTCCCGAGCGGGTCGATGCCATCACCAGCCAATGCCATAGCCCTCCTCCATGGCCCGATAGGTGGGGGCCAGCTGCTCGCGCAGCCAGGCTCGCAGCTGGGGCGGCACCGTGGCCTGCTCGCCGCTGCCGGCATTGGCCCGTGGCAGCTCACCGGCCCAGGCCATCGGCGTCAGCCCCAGGAAGCTCTGCAGCCGTTCCCAGACACCCGCTGGATCCTTGAACAGATCCTCACTGCGCAGGATCAGCAGCTGCTGCGGCGGGAACAGGGCCTGCCAGCCGGGCAGCTGTTGCTCGTAGCGGCTGCGACTGAGATAGCTGTGCTCCTGGTGGGAGCCGTGGCGGCCATCCGGGCGAGCCAGCACCGCTTCGGCCCCCACCAGCCGCTGCGGCTCCGCCGCGATCGCCGCCTCGAGATCGAGGGGCTCAAGGCCCAGCCGGCGAGAGTGGAACAGCTGGGACAGCGTGCGCTGCACGGGATCCCGCAACAGCACCATCAGTCGGGCCGCTGGCAGCAGCGCCTTGATGCGTGCGGGGGCCTCGGGATGGAACAGGTAATAGGGGGTGATATCGCCACAGTGCTGGCCCGGCGCCACCGCGTCGTAGTGCGCGGCGTACCAGTCGGGCCCCTCGGCGTAGTGAAGGCTGAAATAATGCACTTCCTTCTGCTCGGGAAGGAACACCTCGGGGTGATCGGCCAGCAGGCGATACAGCGTTGTCGTGCCACCTTTCTGCACCCCCAGGCCGAGGAAGTCGGGCAGCCGTATGCGGGGAGTCGCAGGGGAGATGGACAAAGCTCGATCCATGGCGCTGTCTAGCTGATCATGCTGCGAGTGGCCGCCTACGATCGAGCTCTGCAGGTGGAGGTGAAAACTCTATGAATCCTCGCCGCCTCTGGGGCGCCCCTCAGCAGCTCAAAGCGCGCCTGCTGCGTCCTCACCAGGAGGTGATAGAGCAACTGGAATGCGGTGTTCAATACCACTGCGACGTGCCAATCCGCCGGGCGTCGATCCAACGCCTGCACTCGGACTTTCAGCGCCATCTACTGGCTGTCCAGCTGGGCAGGAAACTGGGCCACTCGGCCCCACCGATCCAGCTGCTGAAGCGATTGCGGCCCATCCTCAGCCTGGTGCCACTCAATCAACAGGTCCTGGCCTCGGCGAGGCGCCTGCTGGCCAACCTGAATGCCGCTCCCCTCGCCGCCCTGGCAGCCACCCTGGCCGATGGCGCTCCCGTGCTGGCGATCGTGAGTTGCCGGCCGCAGCTGGCCGACAGCCAGGCCAGCCTCACGGCCTTTTCAGCCTGGGCGGCGGCGGGCTGGGGTCAACCGCTGATCGTGATCGGTGATCGCCAGTTGCCCGACTGGCGCTTCGAGTTCTGCCCCGAGCAGCGGCTGCTGCGCTTGCCGGCCGACGATGCCTACGAAGGACTGCCGGCCAAGCTGATCACCCTTGCCTGGGTGCTCTCGCTGTTGCCAGCGCCTCCGGCCCTGCTGAAGATGGACGATGACGCCCAGCCGCGCGATCCCACAGCACTGCGGCGATTGGTCGAGAAGCTGGGTGCCGATGGAGCCGCCGCCGCGGGGTTCCCGATCTTCACCCCGTCGCCTTTGCACTTGGAACGGGCCTGGCATATCGGCAAATCAGCACGCTCCAATCTCCGCCCCTTCAGCTCTCTTGGCGCCGCTCGCTGGATGTCTGGCGGCACGGGCTACCTGCTCAATGGCCAGGCGGTGAGCCTGCTGGGCGATTTCGCGCTGCATAGCTGGGGCTTTGTCGAATCGATGCTCTATGAAGATGTCTGCGTTTCGATGCTGCTGCAGGCTGGAGCAGCCCACTTCCACTGGATTGAAGATCCCGAGGAGCTGGGGATTGGCAGCGAACGACAACGGGAGATCGATGCGGGGCAATGGCAAGTCCCGGACCACCTGCGCTGAGCAACCATGATCATTCGCCACGACCTTGAGCTGATCTTCCTGCATGTGCCGAAATGCGCCGGCAAGGAACTGAGGGAGATCTTGCTGATCGGAGCCTCCCCCGAAAACAGCGAAGAGCTGTTCAATTTCGACTACAGCCCGATCCTGCATCGCTATGTCGACCTGGCCCACCTGCCGATGGCCGACCTGGTGCACTGGCCGGCCTACTCCTGGCTCGATCGCTACACGGTGATCGCCGCGGTGAGGAATCCCTATGAGCGACTGGGATCCGCCGCCAATGAATACTTTCGCCAGCGCTGCCGCGCGGACGAAGCCGTGATCAACGGAGCCGGCATCACGGCGGCCATGCGCCGGCATTACTACAGCCAGCTGCCCCTGGGTCACAGCCAGCGCGACCCCCGCTTCATCCATTCCCTGCCGATGACCTGGTTCACCCATCTCGGAGCGACGGCCAAGGTCGATCAGCTGTTGCGCTGCGAGAGCCTCGCCGATGATTTCCAGCGCCTCGCCACCCGGTTGAACCTGCCGGAGCGGATGCGGCAGGTGGCCCAGGCCACCCTGCGCAATCGTCCGCTTGCGCCCATCCCGGTGCCGATCGACACCGCTCTGGATCAGGCCGAAGTGCAACTGGCCCATCATCTCTACGCCCAGGATTTCGGCACCTTCGGCTATCGCCGCCAAGGGCCCGATGCCCTGCCGGATACCCTTGATTCAGATCTCAGTCCGTTGCTGGAGGCCCTCTGCCCCGGCACCCTGCATTCCCATGCCATCCCGGTGCTGGAACGGGCCGAAAGGGTGGAATGGCACTGGGGCCCCTGCGGCCAACGGCAGGAAGCTGTGGCGCTTGCGGCCACCCGCAGTGCCGCATGAGCCAGTTGAGCCTGATCCCCTGCAGGCCAACGCCGACTGGCCTGTCAGCGGCGGCCCCAGCCAGCCTTGAGCGCTCAGCTCCCAGGCCTGTGGCTCAAAAGCCCGACGCGACCCCATGCAGAGCAAGATGAAGATCAGCAGCGCCGGCCTGAGCAGACTGGGTCGCAAGGCGGCACGCAAACTGCGGCGGGGCTCGTTTGTCTATCTCTATCCAGTAGCGCCGGGGCTGCACAACTTCCTGTTCTTCACATTGAGGCGCAAGGCCATTTCCCTCAGCCTGCTGACGGGACGCAGGCGCTTCACCTCCATTCCTCGCATCTTTCTCAGCGACATCAACCGGCCAGCGGAGCCATTTGAGCCCCTGGTCAGCATCATTGTTCCCAACTACAATCACGCCGCCTATCTTGTCCAAAGACTGGACAGCATCTTCGATCAAAGCTATCGCAATTTTGAGGTCATCCTCCTCGACGATGCTTCGAGCGATGGCAGCCAACAAATTCTTCGGGATTATCATTCACGCTATCCAGAGCAAAGTCGCCTGGTGATCAATGAGCAGAATTCGGGCTCGCCTTTCCAGCAATGGCGGCGGGGCCTGGAGCTGGCCAATGGTGAATTGGTGTGGATCGCAGAAAGTGATGACTTCTGCGACCCTGACTTTCTTGGCAAGCTGATTCCAAACTTCGCCAACCCAGCGATGATGCTGGCCTTTTGCCGGATCCGCTTCGTCGACGAGAGCGGCAGCCAGGATGTCTGGTCAATGCAACACTATCTGCCTGAACTTGAAGCAAGCATCTGGGATGAGAGCCTGGTCAGCTCGGCGCACAAACTGACGCTCAAGATCTGGAACCGACGCAATCTGATTCCCAATGTCAGCGCCAGCATCTTCCGGAACTGCCAGAGCATGCGCTTGCTCCAGGAGCAACAATGGCTGAACATGAAAATCTGCGGAGACTGGCTCTTCTATCTCCATGTAGCCCGCGGCGGCCTCGTTGGCTACACACCAGAAACAAGCAGCTATTATCGCCAGCATCCCCAGAATACATCAGTTTCCCTGCACCGTCAGCGCCTCTATCTGGAGGAGCATCTGATCATTGCCGAACAACTCTTAAAGCTCTACCGACTCGACACAGAAATCTGCAACGCGATCAAAACCGAACTGCGTCGCCGCTGGCTTGATCATCACGATGACGCCATCCCCAGCGATCTACTCGAACGCGTCGAGGCACTGCATCCCGGTAAAGCCAGTCAGGGCGAACGCGATCCCAATCTACTGATTGTAACCTACTCGCTGATTGCCGGCGGCGGCGAGATTCTGCCGATTCGACTAGCCAATACACTGAAGCATTTGGGCCTCAGCATAACAGTACTCAATTGCCATCAATATCCCAACCAACCCGGAGTCCGGCGGATGCTACGCAATGACATCCCCCTGATTGAGCTGGATGCCCTTGATTCTCTTGGCACCATCATCAATGACTTCGGCATTGATCTTATTCACTCCCACCACGCCTGGGTGGACACCACCATCTGTGAACTCCTGCACGGAAGTTGCGATGTCTGTCATGTGATCACATCCCATGGCATGTACAACGAGATTGAAACCGACGAGATTGAACGCATTGGCGCCTTGCTGAGGCCCTGGGTGAGCAGCGCCACCTATGTGGCGGATCGCAATCTCGATGCTCTGCTGCGCCTTGGACTCAAACAGGAGATCACCGCCAAGATCGCCAATGCGATCGATCCGCAGCAGGCACCGGCCATCGAGCGTGCCAGTCTGGGCATCCATAAGGATGCCTTTGTTGTCTGCCTGGTGAGCCGGGGAATCCGCGAGAAAGGCTGGCAAGAAGCGATTGAAGCGGTGCAACTGGCGCGTGAGCAGAGTAACTTTGATATTCAGCTGCTGATCCTTGGCGACGGCAAGGAATTGAACCGACTCCAGCCAATCGTTGACCACAGCTTCATTCACTTTCTCGGCTTCCAGGCAGACTCAGGCCGCTATTTTGCCTGCGCCGATCTCGGCATTCTTCCCAGTTTTTACCCCGGCGAGAGTCAACCCCTCACCCTGCTCGAATGCCTGGGGGCAGGCCGTCCCTATCTGGCCTCCGACCTGGGCGAAATCAGGGCCATGCTCTCCACTGCCGATGGACTGGCGGGACAGGTGATCCCCCTGGAGGATGGCAAGGTGAATCCCCAGGCCTTTGCGGATCGTCTCAGACGCTATCTGGATGATCCCTCCCTGCTGGAGCGGCACACAGCCCTGGCCTGCATCGCCGCCCGCAAGTTCGATCCCGTGGCCATGGGCATGGCCTACACCGAAATCTATCGCAAAGCACTCACCACCAGCGCCAACCCCACTGGCTGAAATAGATCCAGACACTCTGGATGTTCACCATGGTGAGCCAGAGCGATTTGTGATTGCCACGACCCCAGTGATGACGGACTGCAGCCACCGGCAGATGAATGCAGCGGCCCAGGGGCCGCAAACGGCGACTGAGGTCAGCGTCCTCAAGATAGAGAAAGAAGCGCCGATCGAATCCAGCCACTGCCTTGAAGGCCGTACTGCGAATCAACATGCAGCAACCACTCAGATAGGGCACATCAACCGGGTGAGAAAAATCCTGCTCCGCCATCTGAAAACAGGCGTCGTAGCGCTGCAGCCAGAGCGGTTTAAGCCTCCTGGGCAGGAAGCGCCGGCTGAGCAGAGCCAGCAGGCTGGGATCCCGCTTGCAGAGGAGCTGGGGCCTGCCTTCGGGATCCTGGATCTCCGGTACGGCCAGCACCACATCAGGATGGAGATTGAGCCAGGACAGCAGGGTCTCAAACGTGCCAGGCCCCCAGCTCAAGTCCGTGTTGAGGGCCCCGAGCCACTGGGGCAGATCGGCTAGGGAAGCCACCATCCAGTTGACAGCCCGCCCGTAGCCAAGATTTTCAGAGCTGGTGAGAAAGCGATCGGCGCCGGCCCTCAGCCGCTCCACCGGTTCGCCGACACGATGGTCATTGACCACCACGGCATAGCCAATCTCCGGGGGCAGGGCCGCCAGGCAAGTGTGCAGGGCTTGAACATGGGACTCCGGTGGATGGAAAGCCACCAGGATCAACAGCAGCCGTCGCTGCACCGGCGCCACCTTCTCAGTGTTGCCGCCGGGACTGCGCGTCTCTGTCATCGGCCCACCGCCAGCAGACGATGGCACCAGCCGTCCAGGATTGGCATCACCGTTCAGCGCCCCCGCGCCTTGAGGACCGTCTTGATCGTCTTGATCAGGATCAACAGATCGAAGGCGGTGCTCCAGTGCCGCAGGTAATAGAGGTCGTAGCTGAGCTTGAGTTCCGCCTCCTCGAGATTGGCCGCATAGGGTGCACTCACCTGGGCCCAGCCACTCAGGCCCGGCGGCATCCAATGGCGCTTGCGGTAGTGAGGGATCCCTGCCTCAAGTTCCGCCTCAAGTTCGGGGCGCTCGGGACGGGGTCCGATCAGACTCATATCACCCCTCAGCACATTGAACAGCTGGGGAAGTTCGTCAATTCGCACCCGGCGCAGAAACCAGCCCACCCGCGTGATGCGCTGATCTCCCGGCAGCGTCCAACTGGCCTTGCCCTGGGTATCCACCTGTTTCATGGTGCGCAGTTTATAAAGCTGGAAGGTCTGACCCATCCAGCCACTGCGGGCCTGGGCATAGAGCACTGGTCCACGATCCTCGATCCAGATCAGCAGCACAACCAGCCCAATTAATGGCGAAGTGATCAACAGCAGCCCCAGGGCCACCGTCACATCAGCAGCACGCTTGAGCTGACGCTGAACGCTGAGCGTATTAGTCCAAGGCACATCGGCCAGGATCAGCGCATTTTCCGGCAATTGATTGGGCAGCAGGCGCTGATACCGCTGCTCGGCCATCTCCAGACTGGAAGGGAATGTGGTCTGGCGGTGGCTCACCTGGCGACGCAACAGCAGGCGCACCAGCAGAGCCCAGACACTCATCCCCAGCAACAGGGCCGCCTGGATGCGGCGATGGCCAAGGGTGAACGTGACGGGCAGATTCAGCAGCCAGAACGCCAGCACCACGGACAACATCGTCGCCAGAGCCGAAGCACCGAGACGTATCAGAACCTGCACCAGGCTCAGCCGGGGCAAGCGCAGCAGGGTGTAACTGCCGAACAGCCAGCTGAACGCCACATAGGCGACGCCGAAGGGGAAGAACCACTCCGGATGGTCAAGCAAATGGATGGCGAAGTACAGATCAACGAGTGCTGCCGCAAGCACTACACCCAGAAGATCAAACAGCGCACAGAGCGCAAGAACTTGGCGTGGCCGATGCCAGATCACTCGCTCTCCAGAGTCAGGGCATGCGTCATCCAGAGGGCTAGCCCTGAGGCAAGTCAGATTGGAAGTGCTGCCATCAAGCTACCCATCTCTAGAGCCTGCAGCCCGTAATTCCAGCCAAGATTACTTTTTATACCGGCCCTCTCCAGAGCCTGTTGCAGCGTATCTGTAGTAAGAACGCCGAAGATCACCGGCACTCCGGTGTCGCGGGCCACGGCCGCCACCCCCTTGCTCACCTCCGCCACCACCACGTCGAAGTGGGGAGTATCGCCGCGGATCACAGCGCCAAGGGTGATCACCACCTGGTAGCGGCCGCTGGCCGCCAGGCGCTGGGCCACCAGCGGGACTTCAAAGCTGCCAGGCACCCAGGCCACATCCAGCTGAGGACTGTCGGCGGTGGTATCGACGCCGTGCCGGGACAGGCAATCGAGACAACCACTCAGCAGCTTGCCGGTGACCAGATCATTGAAGCGGGCCACGACCACAGCGATCTTGAGACCGGCTGTGTCGGTGAAGCGACCTTCGAAAATCGTCAAGGATTCAAACCACGAAGTAGCTCATACCCCAGTTGAGCAGCACCAGGGCCACCCAGGCGGCGCCACCGAGCAGGATCAGGCGGTTGGAGCGGCCGCTGTCCTCCGTGCTGGCGTAGAGCACCGGCACAGCCACGATCAAGGCAAAAGACATCACCACCAAGGCCAGAACGGTGAGGGTGTTGAGGATCTGCATGGGTGAAGGGGCGCGCCGGCCATAACAGGCATTGAGCGGATTCTCACACGAGCCCCCCGCGCCACCAGCCCAGGCGGACGCCATCCTTCACATGTTGTGGGGTAGGGCTGGGGGCGGCTGCTCGTTGCCTGCCGGTGGGGAGCTGACTGGCTGATCACAACCAGCCCCAAGTCTCAAACCACCCCCAGCGAGAGCCATGAGACAAACCGGCGAGGAAGGCTTCAGGTTGACTGCACGGCAAAGGATCTTGCCACTTCGCCACGACGACCTTGCCGGGAGCGAGGCCTCACCCTGAGACAGGCCTGGACGCCAGGAACGGCTCGGTGACGGCACTGGGGCTGGGGTGCCTGGATCGACGCCGCCAACGGTCTGGCCGCCAACGGCGAAGACACCACCAATGGGGGCCTTTAAGATCGAAAGCCCCCATCCCCAGTGTCATGGTGGCGCGCTCGGCGGCCGAGGCCCCTGCGGCCACGCAACAGCTCTCCCTGGTGGCCGATCTGGGGCTGGTGGCAACGGCACCGCCCCCCGCTCCTCCGGCGCCGGACGCAGGCGACAGCGAAGGAGATGGCAACACCGGCTTCGATGACGAGCGGCTGTGCGCCGATGCCGCCGCCCGGCCGCGGCCGCGCCAGAACAATGCCGGCGACACCCTCCCCGCTGACGCCAGCCAGCCAGCCGAAGACGACAAGTCAGTCGCCGGCGACGCCACGGGAGCGGCTGCCGCAAGCCCGCCAGCGCCTGAGGGGGGCGAGCTGGATTCCGATCTGCCCCGCTGGCACCACCACAGCCTGATCGATCCGGCCGCCCTGCCGCCGGTGCTGCGCCACTACGTCGAGCTCAAGGCCGCCCATCCGGAGCGGGTGCTGCTCTACCGCCTCGGCGATTTCTTCGAGTTCTTCTTCGAGGACGCGATCCTGCTGTCGCGCCTGCTGGAGCTCACCCTCACCGGCAAGGAGGCCGGCAAGGCGGTCGGCCGGGTGCCGATGGCGGGCATTCCCCACCATGCAGCCGAGCGCTACTGCGCCGAACTGGTGCGCCGCGGCCTCAGCGTCGCCCTCTGCGACCAACTGGAGACCACCGCCGCCAAAGGGGCCCTGCTGCGCCGCGACATCACCCGCGTGCTCACCCCCGGCACCGTGCTCGAGGAGGGGATGCTGGCCGCCCGCCGCAACAACTGGCTCTGCGCCGTGGTGCTCGAGCCGGGCGGCGGCCGCTGGGGGATGGCCGTGGCCGACGTCAGCACCGGCGAATTCCGTGTCACCGAGCGACAGGGCAGCGCCGCCCTGCACCAGGAGCTGCTGCAGGTGGAGGCGGCCGAGGTGATCTGGCCCAGCCCGGGCGAGCCGGGGGACAGCCCTCCCGCCTGGTGCCCCGACAGCCGACGGCTCACCGCCGTGCTGCGCACCCCCTTTGAAGGCCCCGAGGCCCGGGGCAGGCTGCTGGAGCGCTTTCGCCTCGCCAGCCTCGCTGGTCTGGGTCTGGCTGAGCTGCCTCTGGCGATGCGAGCCGCCGGCGGGCTGCTGGCCTATCTCGATGCCACCCAGCCCGGCGATGAGGACAGGCCGGCGATCCCCCTGGACATGCCCACCGTCTGGCAGGCCGGCGATCAGCTGGTGCTCGATGCCCAGACCCGCCGCAACCTGGAACTCACCCGCACCCAGCTGGGCGGCTCCCTGCATGGCTCCTTGCTCTGGGCCCTGGATCGCACCGCCACCGCCATGGGCGGCCGCTGCCTGCGGCGCTGGATCGAAGCGCCGCTGGTGGATCTGGCCGCGATCCTGATCCGCCAGGAGGCGGTGAGCGAGCTGGTGGCCCATCGCCCCCAGCGTCTGGCCCTGCGCCGGCTGCTGCGGCCCATGGGTGATCTGGAACGGCTGGCCGGTCGGGCCGGAGCCGGCAGCGCCTCCGCCCGGGATCTGGTGGCCCTGGCGGACGGCCTGGAGCGGCTGCCGCGGCTGGCGTCCCTGGTGCGGGACGCCCAGAGCGAGCCGCTGCAAGCCCTGGGACAGCCCTGGCCGGAGCTGGCCGCCCTGGCTGCCGAACTGCGTCATCAGCTGGTGGCGGCGCCGCCGCTGAGCCTCAGTGAGGGCGGCCTGATCCACAACGGCGTCGATGCCGTGCTCGATGGTCTGCGCAATCAGCTCGACGACCAGGACCACTGGCTGGCCGAACAGGAAGCCCTGGAACGCCAGGCCAGCGGCAACGCCAACCTGCGACTCCAGTACCACCGCAGCTTCGGCTATTTCCTGGCGGTGAGCCGGGCCCGGGCCGCCGCCGTGCCCGAGCACTGGATCCGCCGCCAGACCCTGGCCAACGAAGAGCGCTTCGTCACGCCCGCCCTCAAAGGACGAGAGGGGCGCATCCTGCAGCTGCGGGCCCGGGCGGCCCAGCGGGAGTACGACCTGTTCACGGCCCTGCGCAGCCGGGTGGGCCTGCAGGCCGGACCGATCCGCACCGCCGCCCGGCTGGTGGCCGAACTCGACGCCCTGGCCTCCCTGGCCGAGGTGGCCGCCACCAGCGGCTACTGCCGGCCCGAACTCTGCGAGGGACGCCAGCTGTGGATCGAGGCCGGTCGCCATCCGGTGGTGGAACAACTGCTGGTCGATGAGCCCTTCACCGCCAACGATCTGGCCCTGGGCGGCGGCGATGCCCTCCCCCAGCCCCCCGGCACTGAGCGGATCATCGGGGAAGGGTCCGCTGGAGCCGACGGCGAGGCGGAGCTCTCCTCCCCCGCTGCCGGCATCGGCGACTCCGCAACCGCGCCCGATCTGCTGGTGCTCACGGGGCCGAATGCCAGCGGCAAGAGCTGCTATCTGCGCCAGAGCGGCCTGCTGCAGCTGATGGCGCAGATCGGCAGCTGGATTCCGGCCCGCTCCGCCCGCCTGGGCATCGCCGATCGCATCTTCACCCGGGTCGGCGCCGTCGACGACCTGGCCAGCGGCCAGTCCACCTTCATGGTGGAGATGACGGAAACCGCAAACATCCTGCACCACGCCAGCGAGCGCTCCCTGGTGCTGCTCGATGAGATCGGCCGTGGCACCGCCACCTTCGATGGCCTCTCGATCGCCTGGGCCGTGGCCGAGCACCTGGCCAGCGCCATCGGCGCCCGCACGATCTTCGCCACTCACTATCACGAACTCAATGAACTGGCCGCGCTGCTGGCCAACGTCGGCAACGCCCAGGTGCTGGTGCAGGAAACCGGCGACGACCTGGTGTTCCTGCATCGGGTCAGCCGCGGCGGCGCCAGCCGCAGCTATGGCATCGAGGCGGCCCGGCTGGCGGGCGTGCCCCCGGCCGTGGTGCTGCGGGCCCGCCAGGTGCTCGGCCGCATCGAGGCGAACAGCCATGTGGTGGTGGGGCTGGAGCCCTAGGCCCTGGTCGGATCAGCCGCCCTCGCCCTGGCGATCCAGCCAGGCCCGCCGCAGCAGGGCATTGACACTGGCCGCCACCAGGCCGGCGCCGCCGCGGCTCCCCTCCAGGCGGATCTGGGGCAGATCACTGGCCGCCAGCAACGCCTTGCTCTCCAGCACACCGACGAAACCCACCGGCATGCCCACCACCAGGGCCGGCCGGGGCGAACCGGCCGCCAGCCGCTGCAGCAGCCGCACCAGGGCCGTGGGGGCGCTGCCGATCAGCACCACAGCACCGGGGTGGGCCTCCAGGGCCAGATCCAGACCCGCCGCAGCCCGGGTGCCGCCCACGGGGGCCGTGGCGGGGGCCCAATCGAGCACACTCACCACCCGATTGCCGAAGCTGCGACGGGCCATGGGCGCCACCGCCGCCGCCGCCATGGCGGTATCCGTGAGGATCACCTCGCCGGCGGAGAGGGCCGCCAGGCCCGCCTGGCAGGCCCCGGGGCCGAAGCGCAGATCGGCGACGAGGCTGAGATCACCGCTGCTGTGCACCAGGCGCTCCAGCAGCTCCTGCTCGACACCGTCCAGGCCCGTGTCCCCAAGCCAGCCCCGAATGCGGCGCACGCTCTCCGTGAAAATCGGGTGATCAAAGCTGTCCATCCCACCCTCCATCTAGCCTCAGCCTATGGATCGGGATGCGGGCGATGCCCATCCATCTCTACTGGGGTGATGACGAGGCCGCCCGCCATCGGGCGGTGGAAGCCCGGGTGAACGAACTGGTGGAGCCGGCCTGGGCCGCCATCAACCTCAGCCGCCTCGATGGCAATGACACCGCCCAGGCCGCCCAGGCCCTCGAGGATGCCCGCACGCCGCCCTTCGGCAGCGGCGCCCGGGTGGTGGTGCTGCAGCGCAGCCCCTTCTGCAACCAGTGCCCGGCCGAGCTGGCCGACCAACTCGAGGCCACCCTGGAGCTGGTGAGCGAACACTGCCATCTGCTGCTGGTCAGCTCCGCCAAACCCGATGCCCGCCTGCGCACCACCAAGGCCCTCAAGAAGCTGGCCCAGGAACACAGCTTCCAGCTGCCGGCCATCTGGGATGGGGGCGGCCAGGTGGAGCTGGTGCTGCGCACCGCCCGCGACCTCGGCCTGAAGCTGGAGACCGCTGCCGCCGAGGCCCTGGCCGACATCATCGGCAGCGACAGCACCCGGCTGGAAAGCGAACTGGAAAAGCTGAGCCTCTACCAGCAGGGGCGCGACCCAGCCGCAGCCATCGATGTCCAGTCCGTGGAGGCGCTGGTGGGGGGCCGCAGCACCAGCAGCCTCGCCGTCGGCGATGCCCTGCTGGCGGGCCAGCCGGCGGAGGCGATCGCCCTGGTCGATGCCCTGCTGGCGGCCAACGAACCAGCCCTGAGGATCGTGGCCTCCCTCAGCAGTCAGATCCGCGGCTGGCTCTGGGTGGCCCTTCTCGAAAAGACGGGTGAACAGGACGTGGCGGTGATCGCCAAGGCGGCCGGCATCGGCAATCCCAAACGCATCTATGTGATGCGCAAACAGATCCGGGGCAAGGCTCCGGGCCAGCTGCTGGCTCTGCTGAGCCGGTTGCTGGAGGTGGAGATGGCCCTCAAGCGGGGCAGCGATCCGGGTGACGCCTTCCGCGATGGCTTTCTGCTGCCGACGCCACGGCCCAGCGGAGCCACGGGGGCCTGGCCCCGATAATCAAGGCCAACACCGCAACAGCAACGGGGATGGCCCTGCTGGTTCAGAAATTCGGCGGCACCTCGCTGGCGGACGTGGAGCGCATCCAGGCCGTGGCCCGGCGCATCGCCGCCTGCCGCCAGGAAGGCCATGAGCTGGTGATCGTGGTCTCGGCCATGGGCCACACCACCGATGAGCTCACCGCTCTGGCGCGGGCGATCAGCGTCCAGCCCCATCAGCGGGAGATGGACATGCTGCTGGCCACCGGTGAGCAGGTGTCCATCGCCCTGCTGTCGATGGCTCTGCAGGAACTGGGGGTACCGGCCGTGTCGATGACCGGCACCCAGGTCGGCATCATCACCGAATCGGCCCATGGACGGGCCCGCATCCTCGAGGTGCGCACCGAACGGCTGCGGCGCCTGCTCGAAGACGGCCAGGTGGTGGTCGTGGCCGGCTTCCAGGGCACCAGCAGCGGCGCCTGCGGCACCCCGGAAATCACCACCCTGGGCAGGGGAGGCTCCGACACCTCAGCCGTGGCCCTGGCCGCTGCCCTGGGGGCCGATGCCTGTGAGATCTACACCGATGTGCCCGGCGTGCTCACCACCGATCCGCGCAAGGTGAGCGATGCCCAGCTGATGGAATCGGTGAGCTGCGATGAAATGCTGGAACTGGCCAGCCTGGGGGCGGCGGTGCTGCATCCGCGGGCCGTGGAGATCGCCCGCAACTACGGCGTGCCCCTGGTGGTGCGCTCCAGCTGGAGCGATGCCCCCGGCACCCGGCTCACCAGTGGGCATCCCAGGGCCTGCGGGCCCGAAGGACTGGAACTGGGCAAACCGGTGGATGGCGCCGAACTCGAGCTGCACCAGGCGGTGCTGGCACTCACGGACGTGCCTGATCGGCCCGGAGTGGCGGCCCAGTTGTTCGAGGCCCTCGGCAGCGCTGATCTGAATGTGGATCTGATCGTGCAGGCCAGCCAGGACGGCGGCAGCAACGACATCGCCTTCACCCTGGCCGAAGCCGATCTGGAGCGGGCGAGCGAGGTCTGCCGCCAGGTGCTGGCCGCCATGGGCGCGGAGGCCGCCGTGTTGAGCGGTGAGGCCGACATGGCCAAGATCAGCATCTCCGGCGCCGGCATCCTCGGGCGCCCCGGCGTCGCCGCCCGCCTGTTCGACACCCTGGCCCGCCTGGGCATCAACCTGCGCCTGATCGCCACCAGCGAGGTGAAGGTGAGCTGCGTGGTGGCCGGCCGCGAAGGATCCAAGGCCCTGCGGGCCACGGCCGAGGCCTTCGAGCTGCAGGAACGGCAGGTGCGTCACAACCCACTGGGCTGCCAGCTGGCCGATCCAGCCGTGCGCGGCGTCGCCCTCGACCGCGACCAGATTCAGGTGACCGTGCGGCATGTGCCGGACCAGCCCGGCAGTGCGGCGGCGGTCTGCCGAACCCTGGCGGAGGCCACGATCAGCGTCGATGCGATCGTCCAGTCCGAGCGCACCCACACGATGGGGCAACAGCTGAGCCGCGACATGAGTTTCGTGCTCAAACGGGAGGATCTGCGCCGCGCCGAAGCGGCGCTGGCGCCGCTGCTGCTGCAGTGGCCCGAGGCCTGCGTGGAGGAGGGTTCCGCCATCGCCCGGGTCAGCGCCGTCGGTGCGGGGATGCCCTGCCGTCCAGGCACCGCCGCCCGCATGTTCCGCGCCATCGCCGAGGCCGGCATCAACATCGAACTGATCGCCACCAGTGAGATCCGCACCAGCTGCGTGGTGCCCGACAGCGATGGCGTGCGGGCGCTGCAGGCGGTGCATGCGGCCTTCGCTCTGGGCGGCGTGATGCAACACCGGGCCGAAGGCAGCGAAGCGCCCCAAACGGACGAGCAGGCCTGAACAAGCTCGGCGGGCCTCCGGCCTGACAACCTTCAGACTCAGGCTCCCGTGGTCCTGACGCCCATGCCGGGGATCAGTCCTGTCTGAACCCCCTGAGCCGATGGTTGTTTCTGATGGTTGTCTCTGAACGTCACGTCCGCGTCTGCATTCCCCACTATTTTCGGGAGGACGATGGCGACCTCCGCTACGGCTCCGGGCAACCGGGAAGCCAGCTGACCCGCAGCCTGGCTCTGGGCCGCTGCCTGGCGGCACTTCTCGATCTGCAGACGCGCCGGGTGGATGCCCAGCTCGCGATCGGCCATCGCGCTATTGAACCGTTCCAGACCCAGACGGAGGGCGACACCACCGCGAACGTGCGGCTTGAGATCCATGTCTGCGGCGATGGCCGCCACCAGCTGGATGGGGTGCTGCATCACTTCAGACAGCACATCCACTACCACCGCGTTGAGCTGGAGGACCCGCGCCAGCTGGCCCTGACGGCCCGGGACCTGCTGCTGCATCACCACGAACCGGCGGATCTGAACCTCTACCTGGAGGACGATCTGGTGATCAGCGACAGGGACTATCTCGAGAAGATGGCCTGGTTTCAGGACCTGTGCCGGCACCGCATGGTGCTGATGCCTCACCGCTATGAACGGCTGGATCAAGATGGGATCGGAGCGCTGCTGGTGGACGGGCCACTGCGACCTGAGTTCATCGGCCAGTTCACGACACCTCGCCGCCAGGTGCTGCAAAGACGCTGGCGTCAGGGCCCGACGATTCAGTTCGACGTAGCGAGCAATCCCCACTCCGGCAGCTTCTGTCTGAGCCGTGTCCAGGTGGAACAGCTGCGTGGTGTGGAGCTACCGCGCCATGGTTTCATCGGACCGATGGAGACGGCGGCCACCCTGACGGTGCTGGCCCATTTCCCTGTGCTGAAGCCAGCGCCGGAGCAATGGCGCTTTCTGGCCGTGGAACATGGCCATCCGAGCTTTCGAGACCTCTGGCAGTTCAGCGTCCAACGCGGCCATCAGCCTTCGCCGTCGGTTCAGAAGGTCAGCAAAAAAAATCGCATTCAGTTCTTCAACACATAAACCTGCAGATTTGAAGCCTGAAGCAGCCTTAATCTTGGACGATAAAGATTAATGAATGCATCGATGGCCACCTTGGGAATCGCGTAAGGATCAACGGGGGCATTTGGATCACCGATCCATAGGTAGTCATCAAAAATGAGCAAACCACCGCGGCGCAGCAGACGAAAGCCTAGAACGGCATCCTGAAGCACGTCAGCGGCCAGATGGGAGCCATCAACATAGATAAGGTCAAAATAGTCGGAATAGCCTTGGTGGAGAAGGTTGACGAGAGCATCGGCTGAAATCGTCTTATGCAGCCGAAGCTCAACCCCATGGCTCAAAGATCGGGCGGCCTCTTCGACATTGCGCCTGAATCGCTGCTCCACAGCCACCATGTCGACTTCATAAGCTCCACCGGCATGATGCTCAACGCCACCTTCCCAGGTGTCGACACAATGAATCTCCAGCGGATGCCAGCGCGAACAGAACTGCATGAGCCAACAGGTTGCCTGTCCTTCAAAACTGCCTATTTCCAGAATCTTCGCCGGTTTGTAGATGGGCAACAACTGTTCCCAGGCCGGACAAACCCCCTGAAACCAGGTATTGGTGAACTCCATGGCGGCAGTCTCAGGCTCGCCCCACCAGCTTCTGGCGCAGATTCTTGATGCGATCGCGCAGGTTGGCTGCCTCCTCGAACTCGAGATTCTTGGCGGCGCTCTTCATCTTGTCCTCCAGCTGGCTGATCAGCTCCGGCAAGGCATCGAGCGACACTTCATTGTGCTCAGCCTGCTCCACGGCCTGATCCAGCTGATCATCATTGAGCCGCCGCGACGTCTCCAGGAACGTGAGGATTGAATTGCCGGCACGCTTGCCGGCGGGGGACGGCGTGATGCCATGTCGCTCGTTATGGGCATGCTGAATCGCCCGGCGGCGTTCGGTTTCAGAAATGGCCCTGGCCATCGAATCAGTGAGGTTGTCGGCGTAGAGCAGAGCCCTGCCATCCACATGGCGGGCGGCCCGGCCGATCGTCTGAATCAGGGAGCGCTCGGCCCGCAGGAAGCCCTCCTTGTCGGCATCGAGAATCGCCACGAGGGATACCTCCGGTAGATCCAGCCCTTCACGCAGCAGGTTCACTCCCACCAAGACATCGTATTCGCCATTGCGTAAATCCTGGAGGATTTCAATGCGCTCAATCGAATGGATCTCGGAGTGCAGATAGCGCACCTTCACACCATTCTCGGCCAGGTAATCGCTGAGGTCCTCGGCCATGCGCTTGGTCAGGGTGGTCACCAGCACCCGCTCATGGCGATCCGCCCGCAGCCGGATCTCACCGAGCAGATCGACCACCTGGCCATCGCTGGGCCGCACCTCCACGATCGGATCCAGCACGCCGGTGGGGCGGATCACCTGCTCGGCCACGTGTCCCTCGCTCTGGGCCAATTCCCAGGATCCGGGGGTAGCACTGACAAAGATCGTCTGCTTCGCCTTCTGCCAGAACTCCTCCCCCTTGAGCGGCCGGTTGTCGGCGGCACTGGGCAGGCGGAAGCCGTGCTCGATCAGCACCTGCTTGCGGCTCTGGTCGCCGTTGTACATCGCCTGCAATTGGGAGCAGGTGACATGGCTCTCATCGATCACCAACAGCCAGTCATCGGGGAAGTAATCGATCAGGCATTCGGGCGGCGTTCCCGCCTCGCGCCCGGCCAGATGGCGTGCATAGTTCTCGACACCGTTGCAGTAACCCACCTGCTCCAGCATCTCCAGGTCATAGGTGGTGCGCTGTTCCAACCGCTGGGCCTCCAGCAAGCGACCCTGGAGGTTGAGCACATCGAGCCGTTCGCGCAATTCTCCCCGGATCTCCTTGATCGCTCCCTGCAATCGCTCCTTCGGCGTCACGAAGTGCTTGGCCGGATAGATATTGATCGTTTCGAGGCTCTGCAGAATCTCACCCGTGGTGGGATCGACATAGCGGATCGCCTCCACCTCATCGCCGAACAACTCAATGCGCACCAGCCGATCCTCATAGGCTGGACCGATTTCGAGCACATCCCCCCGCACCCTGAAACGGCCCCGGGAGATCTCGACATCATTGCGGGAATACTGGTTATTGACCAGCTCCCGCAGGGAACCGCGCAGGTCAAGGCTTTCGCCCACCTGAAACTTGACCGCCGCCTTGAGATATTCCGAGGGAATACCGAGGCCATAGATGCAGCTGATCGAAGCGACCACGATCACATCGCGTCGCTCAAACAGAGAGCGGGTGGCAGAGTGCCGCAGCATGTCGATCTCCTCATTGATCGAAGCCGTCTTGGCGATGTAGGTGTCCGAGACCGGCACATAGGCCTCGGGCTGATAATAGTCGTAATAGGAGATGAAATATTCAACCGCGTTATTCGGGAAAAACTCACGCAGCTCATTGCAGAGCTGGGCCGCCAGGGTCTTGTTATGGGCCAGCACCAGGGTCGGCCGACCGGTGCGAGCGATCACATTGGCAATCGAGAAGGTCTTACCGGTACCGGTGGCACC
Organism: uncultured cyanobacterium; assembly: GCA_903823115.1. Taxonomy (GTDB): domain Bacteria; phylum Cyanobacteriota; class Cyanobacteriia; order PCC-6307; family Cyanobiaceae; genus Cyanobium. The sequence goes on along the minus strand of CAIJRN010000029.1, from coordinate 102,517 downwards.
GAGCAAGGTCTGATAGGGATCGCCTGCATCGACCCCTGCCACCAGGGTCTCGATGGCGGTGGGCTGATCTCCCTTGGGTTCGTAGGGGGCGTGGAGCTGAAAAAGCATCAGCCCATTCTGGGGCCGCGGGCCTGGATTGCGAGGCGGAGGAGAACCGCCAGACCAGAGTTGCTTCTGCCCCTGGATAGCTCGAACCAGCAGGCCGGCAGCGACCACCGGCCAGGCCGATCCGAAGAAACCCCCCTGGCAGCCACGATGCAGGGCCGACAGGGGGGCTGGGGCGCTGATTGGCGCTGCGAGGCGATCAGCCGATCAGGCGACCGAGCCGGAGAGCAGCTGGGCCATCGCCCGGGTGAGGGGCACTTCCAGGCCCAGCAGCTTGAAGATGAAATAGCTCAGCACGCTGTACACCAGGGCACCCAGGGCGGCGCTCACCAGTCCGTTCCTGAGCCGGAAGCCCTGGATCAGCCAGGCCGCCAGGCCGAACAGGATGATCGTGATCAGCCAGTTGAACAGGAAGGAGATCGGCCCGATCAGGCCACCGATGGACGTGATCGCCCAGATCGGCGCCAGCAGGAACTTCAGCGGCCAGACCAGCAGCGTGCCCAGCAGGCCGATCACGACCGCCGACAACAGGGCGATCGGGAAGCTGGCCATCTCCACCCCCAGGGGCAACCTGGCAACCAGCAGCAGGATCAGAGCCCGGATCGGCCATTGCACCAACCAGATAAGCGCACCCATGGATTTGGACTTGAGGATTCAGTTCCGCAAACTAGGCAAGGCACGCCCAACGCACAACGCCATGTCGCAATTCTGGGAGTAGCCAGCTGCACCACGCGACCCACAGCCCTGAGGGAAGGCCCGGGTCGGCCTTAGCGCAACAGAGTTCCAGGGCAACGACCCAGAAGTTGATGAACAATCACAACCAAGGCGCCGCCATCGCTTGATACCGCCCCGTTTCGGCGTGGAGCCAACGGCCGGATCAAGCCCCGACGCAACCCTGGATCGCAGGGAGCGCAAGGGCTCAAACAGCTGGCCTGCCTGAGCAGGGGCTCCTGCCCGCCTCAGACGAGGCCAGCGACGGCGACGGGCACCGGGGTGATCGCCTCCCGCAGCCCACGCACCACGGCCACCATCGCCAGCTCATCGCTGAGCCGGTTCACAGCCGAGCCGACGCCGACACCGGCAGCGCCGGCTGCCAGGGCCAGGGGCACGGTGGCGCTGGAGAGGCCGGAAGCACACATCACCGGGCAATCCAGCTCGGCGGCGGCGAGGGCGCGGCTGATGGCATGGGCCGCGGCCAGGGTGGGGGCGGCCTTCTCGATCAGGCCGAGCACCCCGGCACTGAAGGGGCGGGCACTGGTGCCGCCCTCGGTCTGGATCAGATCGGCGCCAGCCGCCACCAGATCCAGCGCCAGCTGTTCCTGCTGATCGAGCGGCAACACGTGGGGCACGGTCACCGACAGCACCACCTGCGGCAACAGCTCCCGGGTGCGGCGGGTCAGCTCCAGCACCTCGGCGGCCTCGAAGATGCGGCCCTGGGCGTAGAAGGCATCGAAGTTGCCGATCTCCACCAGCTGGGCGCCGGCGGCGACGGCGGCAGGGAACAGCTCGGGATCGACGGCTGACACGCAGATCGGCAGACCGGGAGCCGCCTTGGCCACCTGACGCACCAGATCAGCATCACAGGCGATGTCGACCAGATCAGCGCCACCGGCGGCGGCGGCGCGGGCGATGGCCAGCACGGAAGGGCCGTCATGATTGGTCAGGCCAGCGATGACCTTGAGCAGGCGGCGTTCCTCGATGGCGCGGGCCAGGGGGGAGGGCAGGCTGGAAAGACGCGTCATCGACGGCGAGCGGAATGGCTGAGCCGATTCTCCCATCCGAAGCCAGCAGGCAGCCCGCCCGCTGGAGCGCCGAGCATCACCGGCTGCATCGCCATCTGCGGCGCCATCCCCAGCTGCTGCCCCAGGGCGCTTCGCTGCTGCTGGCCATCTCGGGCGGCCAGGACTCGATGGCGATGCTGGGCCTGCTGCGGGACCTGCAACCTCTGCATGACTGGACGCTGAGGCTGTGGCACGGCGACCACGGCTGGCGGGCCGAGGGCAGCCGCCAGGCTCAGGAGCTGGCAACCTGGGCTCTGAGTCAGGGTCTGGTCCTGCACGGCGAGCGCGCCCAGGCCAGCGACGGGGGTGACCCAGGCACTGGCGACAACGAAGCAGGCGGCAAAGGCCGTGGCAATCGCGAGGCGATCGGCCGCCAGTGGCGCTACGACTGCCTGGCGCGCGAGGCGCTGCGGCAAGGCTGCCGACGTGTGCTCACCGCCCACACCGCCAGCGACCGGGCCGAAACCGTGCTGCTGAATCTGGCTCGCGGCAGCCATCGGCGCGGCCTCGCCAGCCTCAGGGCCAGCCGGCCGCTGTCCTGCCCCCCCGGCCAGCGGCAGGCAGACCAGCCACAAAGCGAAGACAACTTGCTGCTGGTGCGGCCGCTGTTGCTCTTTTCCCGGGCCGATACGGCGCGAATCTGCCAGCAACAGGGGCTGCCGATCTGGCTGGATCCCGGTAATCACGACGAGCGGCTCAGCCGCAACCGGGTGCGCGCGGCGGTGTTGCCGGTGCTGGAAGACCTGCATCCAGGAGCCAGCCTGCGCATCAGCGCCCAGGCCGAACGGTTGGCGGCGGAACTGGAACAGCAGACGGAGTTGCTGGATCTCGCCCTGGCCGCCCTCAGCGACGGCAGCGATCCGATCGGGTTGACTCTGCTGCGCCCAGGCCTGCTGGCGCTGTCATCGGCCGGACAAGGACGGCTTCTGCAGCACTGGCTGGCGCGGCACACCGGCCGCAGCCTCGAGAGTCAGCCCCTGGACATCCTGCTCGCACGGCTGGCCCCCGAGCGGGGCCCTGGCCTGCTCAACCTGGCGGATCGCTGGCAACTCGTCTGGGAGCGGACCACACTGAAGCTGATCCGAGCCGTTGAGGGCCATGGCTGAGTCTGCTGATCACAGCAATTCCACCGAGCGCTATGCCGCCATCGAGCAGGCCTACTGCGCTGATCAGTGGGGCGAGGTGATCGACCAGGGCCAGAGCCTGCTGCGGGAGATCCCCCGAGCCAGTGGGCCGATGCCCGAGGGGTTGAAGGAACGGGTGCAACTGCTGATGGCCCACGCCCATCTCTATGGCTTCAACGAACGGGACATCGCCGAAGACCTCTACAGCGATGTGCTCCACAGCAAAGCCGAGCTGGCCCTGCGCCAGATCGCCGAGCAGGGCCTGCAGCAATGCTCGCTGTCGCAGCAGGAGAGCCCGGCGGTGATCGAGGCCGGCAAGGCAGCAGAGGCGTCACCGGTCGCTGCAGCCGAAGCCCCCACGGCGGCACCGACTCCAGCCCAGAGCCAGGCCCCAGCTTCGCTCCAAGCCAACGCCAGCGAGTTGTGCCGGCCGGAACTGTTGTCCCAGGAGCTGAAGGGCACAGCCGATACCGATCGGGCCGCAGCGCTGGGCGCCGAGACAGCGCTGCCAGCACAGAGCCCTGCGCCTGCGGCCAGCTTGGCTGCAGCGAGTGTCAATCCAGCCACGAACAATCAGCCAGTCGCCAGTTCGGCAGCCGCAACTCCAGCAGCCCCGTCTTCGGACACCACCGGCTCCTTGGCGATGCCCTGGATGGTGACCGGCGCCATGGCCAGCACAACCGCTGCCGCCGCAGCATCGGCGTCGGCGCCCACCCCCTGGGCCACGGCGGCCACCCAGCCGGCAACCCCGGAGCCGACTCCGTCACCAGAAGCACAGGCGCAGCAGGAGGCGGGGGAGCCCCTGCCGCCCCAGCCAGTGGCCACAGCCGGCGAGGCCCTCGCCCCGTTGGCGCAGCCCAGTGCCCCGTTGGCGCAGCCAACCGCGTTGGACGTCACCCTGATCCCGGAGGTGGTGGAGGAACCGGAACTGTTTGAGGTCCACCAGGCTGATCCGCTTCTGGCCGAAGAACTGGAGCTGACGGTGATGGAGCCGGAACCGCCCATCGCCGTGACGGCCGCCGAAATCGTGGAGCTGCCCGGCACCAGCCTCTCGGCAGCTGCAGCAATTGCCAGTGCCGCAATCCTGGGGGCGGCAGCGAGCCCGGCGGCCGCAGCCAGAACGCCAGCGAATCTGACCGGGCAGGAGAAGCAGACGCTCAAGCCAGAGCCGGGACCGGAGCCCGCCCCTGGCCATGAGCAGAACATCGCTCCAGGTGAACCCCAGAGCCTGCTCTCCCTGACCAAGGAAACCCCCGACTTCACGGCGGATGCGGACGTGCTCTGCGAGCTGTTCCGCAATCCTCCTGCCCCGGTGGAGGAGGAGGACCCTGAACTGCTGCTGGGGCTGCTGCGCGTGTTGGTGAGCGCCGATTCAGCCGGCGACGGCGGCTGAGCGACGGCGACGGATGCGGCCGCTGAGCTCGGGCTCTTCAGCCGCGACCTTCACCGCCGCCGCCGGCCCTGGAGCCGCCACGGGGGCTGGGGTGGCGGCCGCCGCCGTCACGAGCTGGCGGGGGGCTGACTGCTCGCTGCGGACCTGGCGCACAACCTCGCGGGAACCGCCCTCACGAGCGCCGCCATCGCGGCGACCGCGGGGGGCAGGCCTGGTGTCGGGCTCGCTGTCAGCCCGGCCCTTGTAGGCCGGTGTGCCGGCGGGAGCCGGCTGCACCAGACAGATGATCAGGGGATCCACCTGCAGCTCGCGGCGCAGGCGACGCTGCAGGCCGACCTCCACCTCGCGCTGCACCCCCACCCAGTCGACTTCGGGGGCCTTGCCACCGGTGTTGCGCGACAGCTGGCTCCAGCGGTTTTCGAGCACCCAGCTGATTTCCCGTTCAGCCCAGATCGAGAGCTTGCGGGGATCGGCGCTGGTCACAACGCCACGCAGATTCACCCGGGGCGGCGCCGCCATCACACCGTCGGTGGTGATCACAGCCAGCAGCGTGATCACACCATCTTCCGCCAGCTGCTGACGCTCTTTGAGCACCCGGGCGTCGACGATGCCATTACGAGAAGCGTCGAGCAATTCAATGCCCGCCTTGACCGGCTCGCCCCTGCGAATCGAATCGGGGGTGAGTTCCACCACATCACCGTTGTCGATGATCAGGGTGTGATCGACGGGAATCCCCATCGAGTGGGAGGTCTTGGCGTGGGCCACGAGCATGCGGTGTTCGCCATGCACGGGCACAAAGAATTTGGGTCGCACCAAAGCCAGCATCAGCTTGTGGTCTTCCTGGAAACCATGGCCGGACACATGGATCCCTTCGCCCTTGCCATAGACGACCTTGGCGCCCATCATCATCAGCCGGTCAATGGTGTTGACCACTGAGATCGTGTTGCCGGGAATCGGGCTGGCGGAAAAGATGATCGTGTCGGTGGACTTCACCTGCACCTGGGGATGCTCAGCGCGGGAGATGCGGCTCAGCGCCGCCAGAGGCTCGCCCTGACTACCGGTCATCAGCAACAGGGTTTCGCGATCGGGCAGATCCCGGATCTGCTTGATCGGCACAAACAGGTCATCGGGGCAGCGCATGTAGCCCAATTCGCGCGCCTTGGCGATCACGTTGAGCATGGAGCGCCCCAGCAGGCCCACCTTGCGGCCGTTCTTCATGGCCAGTTCCAGAATCATCGAGACGCGATGAATCGAGCTGGCGAAGGTGGTGATGATCACCCGGCCTTCGGCCTGGGAGATGTGGCGATCCAGGTTGGGGAACACGGAGCGCTCCGGCGGAGCAAAACCGGGCAGCTCAGCGTTGGTGGAATCGCTGAACAGACACAGCACACCCTGCTCGCCGTAGTGGGCCATGCGCTGGATGTCGAAGGTTTCGCCATCCACGGGAGTGTGGTCGAACTTGAAGTCACCGGTGAACACGATCACCCCCGCCGGCGTGGTGATCGCCAGCGAGAAGCTGTCGGCCATCGAGTGGGTGTTGCGAATGAACTCCACCTTGAAGTGCTGACCCACATGCACCACATCCCTGGGGCCGACGGTCTGGATGGTGGTGCGATCCGTGACACCGGCCTCCTCCATCTTGCCCTGCAGCATCGACATCGCCAGCCGTGGGCCGTAGATGATCGGAATATTGAAATTCTTGAGGTGGTGGGGGATGCCACCGATGTGGTCTTCATGGCCGTGGGTGACGACCATGCCGCGAATGCGCTTCTGGTTCTCGCGCAGATAGCTGGTGTCGGGCATGACCACGTTGACGCCATGCATGCCATCGCTGGGGAAGGCGAGGCCGGCATCGACCAACATCAGGTCGTCGCCGTATTCAAAAACACAGGTGTTCTTGCCAATCTCGTGCAGGCCGCCGAGGGGAATCACCCTCAGGCAAGGCTGTTTCGTCTGAGCTGTCTGACCTTGACCGTTCTGACTTGTCATGAAGGGATAACCGGATGATTCGTTCGTTGAGGGCGTGGTGCCGTAGCTGGAAGCAAGCCTTGGCGTCAGGTGGGACGCAGGGCAGCCAGAACCGAATAAAGGCGTTGTCTCACATCAGGCTCAGCAGGGAGGAGGGGTAAACGGGGGGCGCCAACAGGCCAGCCGGCGATCTCAAGGGCGGCTTTGACCGGCACGGGATTGGTGGTGCAGAACAGGGCTTTGCACAGCGGCAGCAGTTGCTCGTGCAGCGCCAGAGCGGCGGCGTTCTCGCCCGCCAGGAAGGCCTGCACCATCGCTCGGATCTCAGGACCGGCCAGATGGCTGGCGACACTCACCACCCCAGCCGCCCCGACGGCCAGCATCGGCAGGGTGAGCGCGTCATCGCCGCTATAGATGGACAGGCGATTGCCGCAGAGAAGCCGCAGCTGGCTCACCTCCTCGGTGGTGCCGCTGGCGGCCTTGAAGCTGGTCACATTCGGGCAGTCGAGCAGCCGGGCGACGGTTTCCGGCTCCAGGCTGCAGCCGGTGCGGCTGGGGATGTTGTAAAGCATCAACGGCAGCTCGGGGGCTGCCGCCGCCACCGCCCGGAAATGGGCCTCAAGCCCATCCTGGGGTGGTTTGTTGTAGTAAGGCACCACCACCAGCGCCCCATCGGCACCCAGGGCCGCCGCCTCCCGGGTGGCCTCCACTGCCTCGGCGGTGCAGTTGCTGCCACTGCCGGCCAGCAGGGGCGCCCGGCCCGCCACGGCCTCCTTGACGGCGGCAAACAGCTGATGCTGCTCCTGCCAGCTCAAGGTGGGGGATTCACCGGTGGTGCCGCAGAGCACCAGGCCATCGGAGCCATGGGCCAGGAGATACTCGGCCAGCCGCGCCGCCAGCTCCAGATCCACAGTCCCATCGGCGCTGAACGGCGTCACCATGGCGGTGATCACCCGGCCGAAAGGCGCCTGGGCACAGGTACCGGTGGGGAGATCGGATCTCAAGCCGCACCTCCTTGATCCTGCTGGGCTCCGGCAATCAGCAGTTCAGCGATCTGGATGGCATTGAGAGCCGCTCCTTTGCGAATCTGATCGCCGCAGAGCCAGAGTTCGAGAGCATTGGGCTCACTGAGATCCTGACGGATCCGGCCAACCGCCACCGGATCGCGTCCGGTGACATCGGTGGGCATCGGGAAGCGATTGCTGTCGAAGTCTTCGATCAGCTCCACCCCCGGCGCCACCGCCAGCAGGGCCCGGGCCTCCTCCACCGGGAACGGCTCCTCGAACTCAATGTTCACGGCTTCGGAATGGGCCCGCAGCACCGGCACCCGCACACAGGTGGCCGAGAGGCGCAGATCCGGCAGAGCCATGATTTTGCGGGTTTCGTTGATCATCTTCAACTCCTCTTCGCAATAGCCGTTGGCCTGCATCGGCGAGTTGTGCAGGAACAGATTGAAGGCCAGCGAATGGGGCAGCACCTCGCTGACCGGCTCGCCGCCATCAAGCACCGTGCGGCTGAGCTGGCGCAGTTCCTCCATGGCCCGGGCGCCGGCGCCACTGGCGGACTGATAGGTGCTCAGCACCACGCGCCGGATCGGCCGCCGCGCCGCCAGGGGGGCCAGAGCGACGGTCAGCAGGATCGTGGTGCAGTTGGGGTTGGCGATGATGCCCTGGTGAGCGAAGGCGGCCTGGGGATTCACCTCAGGCACCACCAAGGGCACCGCCGGATCCATGCGGAAGGCGCTGGAGTTGTCGATCACCACCGCACCGGCGGCCGTGGCCCGGGGTGCCCAGTGGCGGGATACGGAACCACCGGCCGAAGCCAGCACCAGATCCACGCCATCGAAACAGCCCTCCTCAACCGGCTGGATCGTGAGGCTCTCGTTCCGCCAGCTGACAGCGACGCCAGCGGAACGGGGCGAAGCCAGCACCGTGAGCTCGCTCACGGGGAAGGAACGCGCCTCCAGCAGTTGCAGCAATTCCTGGCCGACCGCCCCCGTGGCTCCAAGCACAGCCACCTTCAATGGCCGGCGGGGCAAGCCACCGGGGCAGGCAGAGCGGAGATCGGCGGAAGGGCTTGTGGAAAGGGCGGTCAACGGAAGGGACGGATTGAAAACAGGACTGTCGGAGACCGAAGGGGCAGGGAGCGGAAAACGCTGCGCTCGGGTCCGGGATCGATAGAGAGGGGCAACGGCAGAACTTGGCCCGTTGCGGATTGGTGCGCTGATTCCGAGACCGGAACATCAACTGAAATGACGGTTCGGCCAACTGCCGTCACCGCCCGGATTGGAGATATGTCGAACGTTTGCGTCCTTCCGACAATACGCGCCCGCGGCGATCCTGCGGACCCCGGTCGCACCACTTTCTAGGATCGCGGGCTGCCCCGCTCGATCAGCCCCGTTCATGAGTCCTGCCGCCGCCAGCTCCAAAGCCGCCCAGACCCCGCCCACCACAAGCGAGGGCAGCGCCTCGCTGCAGGTCAGCACCAGCCCCCGCCCGGGCAGCCGACTGGCGGTGGAGATCGGCGTACCGGGGGCCCGCTGCCAGGCCAGCTACGACGCCGCCTTTGCCAAACTCAGCCGCAGCGTCAAGCTGCCCGGCTTCCGCAAGGGCAAGGTGCCCCGGCCGGTGCTGCTCCAGCAGATCGGCCCCCTGCGCATCAAGGCCACGGCTCTCGAAGATCTGGTGGACAGCGTCTTTCGCGAGGCCGTCGGCCAGGAGAAGATCGCGGCGCTCGGCCAGCCCCAGCTGAGCGAAGACTTCGAGGTGGTGCTGGCGCGCTTCGAGCCGGGTGACGCGCTCAGCCTCACCCTGGAGCTGGATGTGGAACCCAACCCCAGCCTCAAGGCCACCAAGGGCCTCAAAGCTGAAGCCGCATCAATCAGCTACGACCCCGCCCGGATCGACGAGCTGCTCGACCAGTCCCGCCAACAGCTGGCGACGCTGGTGCCCGTCGAGGGCCGGACAGCCGCCAGTGGCGACGTAGCCGAGGTGAGCTTCAGCGGCACCTACAGCGACAGCGGCGAGGCGATTGTCGGCGGCAGCTCCGAGGGCATGGAGGTGGAACTCGAGGAGGGCCGCATGATTCCCGGCTTCATCGAGGGGATCATCGGCATGAAACCCGGCGACAGCCGCACGGTGACCTGCAGTTTCCCCGAGTCCTATCCCCAGGCGGATGCAGCCGGTCGCCCGGCGGCATTCGAGATCAGCCTGATTGAGCTCAAAACCAAGGAACTGCCGCCCCTGGACGACGCCTTCGCCCAGCAGGCCAGCGACAAGGGCAACCTGGCCGAGCTGCGGGCCGATCTGGAAGCCCGCCTCAAGGAGGACGCCGAACGGCGCCACCGGGCCAACCGCCACGACGCCCTGCTCGAAGCCCTGGTGGAGCAGTTGGAGGTGGAGCTGCCCGAGACCCTGATCCAGGTGGAGATCCGCAATCTGATCGAGCAGACCGCCAGCCAGATCGCCCAGCAAGGCATGGATGTCAAGAAGCTGTTCACTCAGGATCTGGTGCGCAGCCTGATGGACACCTCCCGCCCCGAGGCGGAACAGCGGCTGCGTCGCAACCTGGCCCTCAAGGCCCTCGCCGCCGCCGAAGCGATCGCGGTGGCCGAAGCGGACATCGAGGCCAAGGTCATGGAGGTGAGCCGCGGCCTCAGCGACACCAGCACCATCGATCCGCAGCGGCTGCGCCTGGCCGTCGCTGACGATCTGCTCAACGAGCGCCTGCTCGAATGGCTGGAGGCCCACAGCACCATCACCGAAAAGCCCCCCGAAACCACCGCTGACGAGGCCGCTGACGGCGAAGCCAAGGACTGAGCCCATAGATTGCTCCCATACCCAGGCCTGAGAACGTCCGCGTGATCGACGCCCAACCCAACGCGATTCCCTCCCCCGCAGGCCTTCGCCGCCACCCGGTGCACAGCCACTGGAGCGGTGCGCAGCCGTGGAACGCCCTGACCGCGCCGCCCCCCAGCGCCGCCCCGGGCGTCCTGCCCACGGTGGTGGAACAGTCCGGCCGCGGGGATCGGGCCTTCGACATCTATTCACGCCTGCTGCGGGAGCGGATCATCTTCCTGGGCACCGGCATCGACGACCAGGTGGCCGATTCCCTGGTGGCCCAGCTGCTGTATCTCGAGGCCGAGGATCCGGAAAAGGACATCCAGATCTACGTGAACTCCCCCGGCGGCTCCGTCACCGCCGGCCTCGCCATCTACGACACGATGCAACAGGTGGCCCCTGACATCGTCACCATCTGCTACGGACTGGCGGCCAGCATGGGGGCCTTCCTGCTCTCGGGCGGCGCCAAGGGCAAGCGGATGGCCCTTCCCAATGCCCGGATCATGATCCACCAGCCCCTGGGTGGTGCCCAGGGCCAGGCGGTGGACATCGAGATTCAGGCCCGCGAAATTCTGTTTCTCAAGGACACGCTCAATGGGCTGATGGCCGAACACACCGGTCAGCCGCTCGACAAAATCGCCGAAGACACCGATCGCGACTACTTCCTTTCGCCGGCAGAAGCGGTTGAATACGGGCTGATCGACCGGGTGGTCAACGACAGCGGCCTTCCGGCCGCGACCTGACGCCCTGGGCGGGAGACTCCTCCCCTCGGGGCGATCCATCCCCGCTGAGATCCCCAAGGAGAGCAACCGCCAGCGACTTCAAGCTGATCCTTGAATTCGCCAGCCGTCCCTGTCCACTCCTTCGCCGCCCCTCCCGTCGCCGATGGCCAAGTTCGACGCCCACCTGAAATGCTCCTTCTGTGGCAAGTCCCAGGAGCAGGTCCGCAAGCTGATCGCCGGACCAGGCGTCTACATCTGCGACGAGTGCATCGATCTCTGCAACGAAATCCTCGACGAAGAACTGGCCGATGGGCCCGGCCACGGCAGCCGTCCCAGTCCTGAAACCAGCCGCAAGGCCCAGCCCAAGAAATCTTCCAAGCCGGCCCCCACCCTGGCCCAGGTTCCCAAACCCCAGGAGATCAAGAGTTTCCTGGATCAACAGGTGGTGGGGCAGGACGAGGCCAAGAAGGTGCTGTCGGTGGCGGTCTACAACCACTACAAGCGCCTGGCCTGGCAAGGCGACGGCAAGGGGGAGACCGACCAGACGGCCACCCGGCTGCACAAGTCCAACATCCTGCTGATCGGGCCCACCGGCTGCGGCAAGACGCTGCTGGCCCAGTCGCTGGCGGAGATGCTGGATGTGCCCTTTGCCGTGGCCGATGCCACCACGCTGACCGAGGCCGGCTACGTGGGCGAAGACGTGGAGAACATCCTGCTGCGCCTGTTGCAGAAATCCGACATGGATGTGGAACAGGCCCAGCGGGGCATCATCTACATCGACGAAATCGACAAGATCGCTCGCAAGAGTGAGAACCCCTCAATCACCCGCGATGTCTCTGGCGAGGGGGTGCAACAGGCCCTGCTGAAGATGCTCGAAGGCACGGTCGCCAACGTGCCGCCTCAAGGGGGCCGCAAGCATCCCTACCAGGACTGCATCCAGATCGACACCAGCCAGATCCTGTTCATCTGCGGCGGCGCCTTCGTCGGCCTGGAGGACGTGATCCAGAAGCGCATGGGTCGCAACGCCATCGGCTTCCTGCCCGAAGGGGGCCAGTCACGCCCGCGCACCGGCAAGGAGCGGCAGGTGGCCGAAGCCCTGCGCCATCTCGAACCCGATGATCTGGTGCGCTACGGCCTGATCCCGGAATTCATCGGCCGCCTGCCGGTCTGCGCAGTGCTGCAGCCGCTTGACACCGCCGCGCTGGAGTCGATCCTCACCGAGCCCCGCGATGCCCTGATCAAGCAGTTCCAGACCCTGCTGAGCATGGACAACGTGCGCCTGGACTTCGAGCAGGACGCCATCGCCGCCATCGCCGTGGAAGCCCATCGCCGCAAGACCGGCGCCCGGGCCCTGCGCGGCATCGTCGAGGAGCTGATGCTGGAGGTGATGTACGACCTGCCATCGCGCCAGGACATCCAGAGCTTCACGATCACCCGGGATCTGGTCGAACAGCGCAGCAAGGCCAATGTGGTGCAGATCCCCAGTGCCAACAATGACCGCGACAGCCTGATGGACGAAGCAGCCTCGGCCTGAAGCCAGTGCCGGGCACCGATCTGCCGGTCGGGCAATCACCCCATCCCCGGCAGCCTGCGGAACGCCAGCCGGGTCCAAGCTGATCAGGCGTCAACGCCGCCTGAACCACCTTGGCCGCCGCCGACCACCTCCAGGCCCCCCGGCAACACGGCCTGTTCATGCACCACGGCATCGACCTGGGTGATGGAACCGTGGCCCACTATCTGGAAGGCCGCGAGATTCTGCGCAGTCCCCGCGAGGAGTTCAGCCGCGGCCAGCTGATCACGGCCGTGCCCTACGCGGCGGCCGACTGCTCCCCTGCCGGGGTCACCCTGCGGCGCGCCATGGGACGGCTGGGGGAACAGCGCTACAACCTGCTGTTCAACAACTGCGAGCACTTCGCCCACTGGTGCAAGACCGGCCGCCATCGCAGCAGCCAGGTCGAAGACTGGCTGCACACCGGCAGCCTCGGCGCCCTGGCCCTGGGCCAGTTCATGCCGGCGGCCCTGCTCACCGGAGCGCGGGTGCTGTTGCGCCAGGGGCTCAACCTCGATCCCGGCCAACTCGAAAAGGGCCGGGCCCTGGCCCTGCGCAGCCTGGATCAGATCGATGGCCTGCGCCGGTCCCTGCAGGAGCGGCTCGAACAGGAACTGGCCAAGGCTGAACTGCGCTGGCCCATCGACGAGGGCCATGAGCAATTCCTGCGCGTGCGGCTGGCGGCCCAGCAATTGGCGGACCAGCTGAGCCAGGTAGAGGAGATGGAGGCCCAGCTTGAACGGCTGCTGGAACCGGGAGGAGGCCGGTAGCCTGATTGGCCCGCGGCGTCGCGCGGGGCGCTCTGCACCACCCTTTCCCCCACGGGCGTCCGCGATGGCCCAGGCCTACCAGCCCCTGCATCACAAATACCGGCCGCAGCGCTTCGATCAGCTGGTGGGGCAGGAGGCGATCGCCGCCACCCTCTGCAACGCCCTGCGCACCGGCCGGATCGCGCCGGCCTACCTGTTCAGCGGCCCTCGCGGCACCGGCAAAACCTCCAGCGCCAGGATCCTGGCGCGCTCGCTCAACTGCATCGGCGCCGACGGGCCCACGCCCGAACCCTGCGGCATCTGCGAACTGTGCACCGCGATCGCCGCCGGCAATGCCCTGGATGTGATCGAGATCGACGCCGCCTCCAACACCGGCGTTGACAACATCCGTGAACTGATCGAGCGCTCCCGCTTCGCGCCGGTGCAGGCCCGCTGGAAGGTGTACGTGGTCGACGAGTGCCACATGCTCTCGACGGCAGCCTTCAACGCCCTGCTCAAGACCCTGGAGGAGCCGCCGCCGCGGGTGGTGTTCGTGCTCGCCACCACCGACCCCCAGCGGGTGCTGCCGACGATTCTCTCCCGCTGCCAGCGCTTTGATTTCCGGCGCATCCCGATGGAGGCCCTGGAGGGACACCTGCGCTGGATCGCCGAGCAGGAGGGAATCGGCATCAGCGCCGAGGCCCTCAACGTGGTGGCCCAGCGGGCCCAGGGGGGGCTGCGCGATGCCGAGAGTCTGCTGGATCAGCTCAGCCTGTTGCCCGCGCCGATCGAGGCGATCGCCGTCTGGGAGCTGCTGGGGGCGGTGCCCGAACAGGAGCTGCTGGAGCTGGCCGAAGCGATGGCCGCGGCCGAACCGCTGGCGGTGATCGAAACCTGCCGGGCCCTGCTGGAGCGGGGGCGAGAACCGAGCGCGGTGCTTCAGGGTCTGGCCAGCCTGCTGCGAGATCTGCTGCTGGCCGGAGTGGCCCCGGACCGACTGGAGCTGACGAGCGTCTCGCCCCAGCTGCGGCCCCGTCTGCCGGAGGTGGCACGCCGGATCGGCAAAGCGAAGCTGCTGCACTGGCAGGCCCAGCTGCGGGGCAGCGAACAACAGCTGCGGATGAGCGTGCAGCCGAGGCTGTGGCTGGAGGTGCTGGTGCTGGGCCTGCTGGCTGAACCCCTGGCCACCGGCCTCGCCCCGGCCCGCCCAGCCCCTCAGGCCAGAGCCGCGGGGGTGGAGTCCGGCACGGCTTCAGGGCCACCTGCGGCAGTTGGCCCTGAAGCCGCTGTGCGCTCTGGAGCCGCTTCTGGTGCCCAGAGCACTGAAGGTTCTGCAGCAGCAGCCGGCAGCACGGTTGGTTCTGAAACAGCCGTTGGCTCTGGAGCCGCTGCCGGCGCCGGAACGGCGGCCTTCCCCGCACCCTTCCCCGCAGACGCCGCCGCCAGCGCCGCCACTGCAATGGCCACCGCAGCCCCAGCTGTTCAAGCCACTGGGGCGGCAGCCAGCCCGAATCTGGCGGAACTCTGGCAACAGATCCTGGCCGGACTCGAACTGCCCTCCACCCGCATGCTGCTCTCCCAGCAGGCCCAGCTGGTGCGCCTGGACGACCATCGCGCCGTGGTGCGGGTCGCCGGCACCTGGATGGCCATGGTGCAGAGCCGGGTCAGCCTGCTGGAGGCGGCTGTGGCCCGGGCTCTGGGGAGTCCGCGCCAGCTGCTGCTGGAGGGAGCCAGTGAAGCCCGCGCCGCAGCATCGGCGGCGTCAGCACCGATGCCGACCAGACCGGCCCCGTTGTCAGCCAGCCCCCAGCCCCCGGCCGACGCCGCCGGCTTCAGCGGCACGCCCCATTCTCCTGCGCCAACCCATCCCGTGCCCATGGCGGCAGCGCCCCCGCTGGCGACACTGCCGATCAGTACCGATCCCAGCCCAACGGGTGGACCGGTCCTTGAGGGCGCGGGCGCCCATTCCGGCAGCGCTGGCAGCGCTGATGCAGCCCCCGCCCCGTCGGCCAGCCACGCTGCTGAGAGAGCTGCTGCGAGCCCAGCCTCGGCGCCCAGGGGCTCAGCGATCTCGGAGCCAGTGCTCTCGGAGCCACCATCCAGCGCCCCGTTGGCCCCAGGTGATCCTGGCCATCCCCTTGAGCCCTCCACCAGGCGAGCGGCGAACCCTGCCACGCCGTTGTCGGCGCCGCAACAGGCGGCCTTGAGCCCCCCGTCGCCGGCCCAGCCCCAGCCCCCCGGCCCGCCCGATCCCACCACCATCGCGGCAGCCCCCGCCGGCAGCCTCAGCCCGACCCCAGGGTTCCCCTCGCCGATCGATGAGAAGGCGCGGCGCCTCGCCGATTTCTTCAACGGCGAGGTGGTCGAGCTCAACGAAAGCGGCGCTGCGGACCAGGGCGAGGCGGCCTGAACAGCCACCACCACAAGTGGCGCTGAGCTTGCTGCTGCGTCCCATCGGCCCATAAAACAGCAGAACGGGCTTCAAGCGCTTCGCTCCCGGCACGGACGGACGGCTGAGAAGACTTGAAGCTGCGCTCTGCCAGGCGGGTTCAGATCAGGGATCGCGATCGGAGCTGAGGGAGCCGCAGGCTGGCCAGCGGCCTTTGGCTCAAGCCTGACCGGCCTCTGCCGCCAGGTCGGGTTCGCCATCGACGGCACGGCACTCGGCCTGGGCTTCCAGTCCTGCCGGCTCGCCATCGCCATCAGCGTGGGAGTCACCGCCGAGATGAAGCGTCTTGGCCCAGACCAACCGCTTGGGCAGCAGGGCCATCCGCAGGGTGACCCAGGGGATCACCACGAACCAGTGCACCAGGTAGACCATGCCCAGGATCACGCTCTGGGGTGTCATCAGCGGCAGGGGCGGGCCTTCCGCCGGGCGCCGGCAGCCGATCACGATGGCCAGCGCTGACAGGCCCAGGGCCACGATCGAAAAGGGCCACATCGTCGAGGAGCTACCGGTGAGCAGCACCGCGATCAGATCGGCGGCAGCCATCACCGGCATCACGTACTGGAGCAGGAAGAAGCAGAGCAGATCGAGTTTCTGTCTGGATCCAAGCCGATCCGAAAGCAGGCCTGGTCCGTAATCAAAGAAGCGCTGCAGGCCACCTTCAGCCCAACGCTGTCGCTGCCGCCACAGGGCCGCCAGGGTGAGCACCGCTTCCTCCTGGACCGGTGGATCCCAGAGCACGCCAATCGGCTGCCGCTCCAGCAGCAGGCGGAAGCTGAGGTCGAGGTCGTCGGTGACCGTGGCCTCGTTGAAACCACCGCAGGCGATCACCGCCTGGCGGCGCAACAGCTGGCCGTTGCCGCGCAGTTCGACCACGCCGCCGCCGGCCAGGCGACCGAGCTGGATGATGGCGTCGAAGGCCATCTCCATGGCCTGGGCCCGGGTCAGCAGATTCACCTGGGCATTGGCCACGGCCTTGCGCAACTGCACAGCCGCCCAGCCGCCCCGCTCCGCCCAGGGCAGCAGGCGCTGCAACAGATCGATCTGCAGATCGGCGTCGGCGTCGAGCACCAGCAGCCAGCGACCCTGCAGTTGGGGAAGCACCAGGTTGAGGGCCCCCGATTTGCCACCACCGGCATCTCGCGGTCGGCACAGCACCCGCAGCTGGGGGTATTGGCCCTGGAGCTCACGCAGCAACACGGGGGTGCGATCTTCGCTGCCGTCATCGATGACCCAGAGCAGCAGGCGTTCGGCGGGATAGCGGAGCGCCATGATCCGCTGCACCAGCCGGCCGATCACCGCCTGCTCATCCCGCGCGGCGACCACGACATCGAGCAGGGGCAGCTCCTGGAGGATGGCTCCATCGCCTGCTGCTGCGGCCAGGCCGTCGGGTTCGGCAACAGCCCTGCGGGCGGCCGGGCGCAGAACGGTGCGAAAGCTGTATCCGCCCAGCAGCAGCGCCAGGATCAGCGCCGGCAGCAGCCGCAGCAGCGGTGGCAATCCATGGGGAGCGATCCCGGCAGCCGCGCAGCACAGCAGAAACAGGGCGGCTTTGCCGCGGCGGCCATCGGAGCTGCCATCGGGGCGGCCATCCTGGCAGCCATCACTGGTACCACCGCCGCCGGTCATGGCATCCCCGGAAGTTGGGGAACTCTAAAGGGCATTGCCGAGGGCCTCGAGCGGCACGAGCTGGGTGCCCGCGTAGTAATGCTGAAGAATCTGATCGCGGCTCCAGCCCCGGCGTGCCTGATCGATCGCCCCAGCCTGAGACAGGCCGGCACCATGGCCGAAGCCAGCGCCATCCACCATCCAGGCTCCGGGCCCGGCCGGGCTGACCCTGAACAGGGTGCTCGGCAGCTGCCGCAAGGTGCGGCGGATCGCATCCAGGCGTAGCACCCGGCGGCCACTGGCGCCGGCGATCTCCAGGGCCAGCACCCGGCCGCTGGGGCCCCGCTCCAGCACATTCAAGCGACTGGGCAGACCGACCGAGGCCGGTCCCTCCCCCAGGGCCGCCCGCAACTGGGCCGCCGTGATGCGGCGGTGCCAGCGGAAAAAGGGATGGTCAGCCCCCCAGGCCTGGTCACCATCGCCAAGCAAGTCCGCCAGGCGCGCCGGCGCCAGAGGGATGGCAAAGCGGGCCGAAAAGGCAGCAGGGCCGTCGGCGAAGGCCTTGAGGTAGGGCACCGCACCACCCAGCCAGACCTCCTCAAAACCGGCAGCCACCCCGCCATTACTGGCGTGATAGACGGCATGAATCGGTTGACCGGCGGCGGCCAGCACCAGGCCCCGGCTCGAGGCGATCGCCTGGCGAACGGCGGCATCGGCCTGGCGCGGATCGCTGTAGACCTGGCACTGGGTGTCGGCGCAGAGGTGGTAGCCATCGACCGCGAAGCGGTGGCGATTGCGCACGGCCCAGGTGCGGGCCAGCACCGCCTGGGCCGCCAGGGCCGCCGCCGGCGAGCCGCCGCCGATCTCGTGGGGAACGACCCCTTCGAGATAGCGCTCCAGCGGCACCTGCTCCACCAGGCTCCAGGTGCCATAGGCATCGGCCTGCAGCCGGAATGGGCCGGCGTAGGTGCCCCCCTGCCACTGCAACCCCTGGGGTGCCTCCAGCCGCAGCGGACCCTCCAGCTCGACGCTGCCCTGGGAGACGCTGCCCTGGGAGCGGTGCAGCTCCAGCACCAGCTGGCTGGTCTCCATGCTGCTGACCGAGCGGACCGACTGGCCGGCCGGATCGGGAGCACCGGCCGGAGCCCAGAGTTCCCAGTCGCCGGGTTTGGCGATCTCCACGACAGCCCCCTGGTCCCGCCAGCCCCGGGCCACCTGTTCGGCACTTTCGTAGCTGGGCAGGGGGCCCACCACCCGCCGCTCGATCAAGAGCGGTGCCGGCAGGGGACGTCGTCGCCAATGCAGCAGCAATTGGGGGGCCATGAAGCGCTGACCCCGGGCATCGATCAGGACCAGCATCCCGCTCGCCGCCTGCAGCCGCAGCGGTGAGGCGCTGGCCCCATCACTGCCGACCGCAGGACCGATCCGGGCCGCCAGGGCCACCCACAGCACCGGATCGGCCGCCTGGATCTCAGCGGGGGGAGGGACCGGCCAGTGCAGCGAACCGCTCGACCGCGGCGGGTTGGCGGCGGGCGACGACAGGGCGGGGATGGCGGCGGGATCGACGACCGCCGCGGGGCCCGGGGCCGCGGGCGGCAGGGACGAGGCCCGACAGCCCCCCGCCAGCACCAGACCTGCCAACAGGCTGTGGCAGGCGGCCTGGGCCAGTCGATGACAGGGGATCACGGACAGAGAAGCGGGTACCGAAGGCAAGGCGGAAGGCAACAGTGAAGGGGAGGGGTTGGAAGAAGGATCCTCCGCGTCGTACTCTGCTTGTTTGTGCGTGCGCTTACCGAAATGCCGAAGCTCAAGACCCGCAAAGCGGCCGCGAAGCGGTTCAAGATCACCGGCAGCGGCAAGTTCATGCGCCGGCGCGCCTTCCACAACCACCTGCTCGACCACAAGAGCCCCAAGCGCAAGCGCTACCTGGGGACGATGGCGGTGGTCGACGATCGCGATCACGACAACGTCTCGCTGA
This sequence comes from uncultured cyanobacterium, assembly GCA_903823115.1. Taxonomy (GTDB): domain Bacteria; phylum Cyanobacteriota; class Cyanobacteriia; order PCC-6307; family Cyanobiaceae; genus Cyanobium. The sequence goes on along the minus strand of CAIJRN010000029.1, from coordinate 83,255 downwards.
TGCTTCCCTACGCCTGAGCCCTTTGGCTTGAGGCCGGGTCGGAGCCTTTCCGCCCCCCATTTACAACCTGAATTCCTGAGTTCCACCCATGTCTCGCGTCAAGAGGGGCAACGTCGCCCGCAAACGCCGTAACAAAATTCTGCGTCTGGCCCGGGGCTTCCGCGGCAGCAGCGGCAGCCTCTTCCGCACCGCGAACCAGAGGGTGATGAAGGCCCTCTGCAACGCCTACCGTGACCGCCGCCGGCGCAAGCGCGACTTCCGTCGCCTGTGGATCGCCCGCATCAACGCCGCGGCCCGGATCAATGGCGTCAGCTACAGCCGTCTGATCGGTGGCCTCAAGAAGGTCGACGTGCGTCTGAACCGCAAGATGCTCGCCCAACTGGCTGTGGCCGACCCCGTCAGCTTCTCCTCCGTGGTCCACGCCGCCGGCCATTGATCGGTCCCCTGGCCCCATGAACGACTTGCTGCCCCAGGCCTATCTGATCGGCCTGATCGTCCTGCTGGGCGGCGCCGCGTTTGTGGTGGCCCGCCAGATCCTGCGCGTGCGCCGCGATGAGCTGGCGCTGGTGCGCCTGGGCGGCGCCGGCATCCCTGCCGAGCGCCCCAGCGATCCGGGCACCCTCTATGAACTGGCTTCGGTGCAACTGCGCAAGCGGCTGTATGCCGAGGCCGCCGACACCCTCAAGCAAGCCCTCAAGGCCGCCGAGCGCGATCCCGTCCCGAACGAAGCCAGGGCTTTGATGGAGAACGCTCTGGGCTTCACCCTGGCAGCCCAGAACAAATATCCGGTGGCCATCCGCCATTACCGCTCTGCTCTGCGGGCCAAGCCGGACTATCCCGTCGCCCTCAACAATCTCGCCTTCGCCCTCGAAAAGCAGCTCAAACCCGAAGAGGCCAGAGCCACTTACGAACAGGCCCTACAGCTCGAACCCGACAACAAAACGGCCCGCAAGCGCCTCAGAACCCTGGATCGGCGCAGTGGCGTCATTGAGGGCGATGGCCCTGGCGGCAGTGGCAGTGGCCAGGTGGATGGCCGAGCCAGGGGTATCGGCGCCAGACCCTCCAGTGATGACAAGGCGGCCTGAACCCTCCTGAGCGAAACCGGCTTCCGCCCTGGATCAGGGCAAGGATTCATGGCGAGATCCACCGGCTCAGGCGCTTCTCGGCGCACGGCATGGCAGCGCTCCGGCCGGAAGCCTGAGGATCGCCTCTGGCACAACCAACCTGGCTGCAGGTCTGAGGCCACTCGCCCGTACGCGCCTGGAGCTTCCTGCCGCGTACGGCAACCCAATGCGGCCAGAACCAGCTCCTGAGACGAACCACGACAGACGCCTGCGAGGCTGCTGCAAAGTCCCCGCATGAGGGGAGATCAGAGACAGGAGGAGGCGAACACGCTTGCTGCCACTGGGCTGGCCAGGCTCGGCAGCATCCACGGCTGAGGTCTGCCGAGGTTTTTCATCCCGTTGCCAAGGCGGCATGCCGCCGGTGCCTGCCAATTCTGCTCCGGCTGGCTCAGTTCGCCTTCCTGGCGGAGGGGCCCATTGCCCCGGACCACAACAGGACGCTGTTCAGCCGCTTCACCCAGCCTGACGGGAATGGCCGCGAGCTTGAGCAAGTCACACTGGCGCCAGGAGCACCTTGATCCGGGCAGCAGACGCGGCCGTTGCAGTCCAGGGCCAGGCGCCCCAGGCCCCCTGCCTGCAGGCCTCAGAAAGCCGCGAGGCGTCGCTCCAAGCCCACTCTCACCAGAGACCACGGATGGTGGGTGCCGCAGCGGGCTGAGCTGGCACTGGCGCGGCCTGGGGCGTCAGGAGCAAGCGGCCACCGATGCTGGTGAGCCTTGCGGGCTGCCAGGTGATCAGGGGGAAACCCTGCAGGCCGAGCATCTGGCCACCGGGCTCCAGGTCACCGCCGAGCTTGTCACCCAGCAACAGCAGATCCAGCTGATCGGATTTGGCGTTGAGATTCCCCTGCACCGGAGACTCGACGCCGCCGACCGAGAGGCTGCCGCGGATGTCCACCATCTGGCCCATCGCCGTGGCCGAAGCGATGCGCAGCTCCACCGGCAACGGCGCAGCCCCCTCGTAGGAGCGGTAGACCCCACTCCAAGAGCGGGGCAACTCGCTGGCAATCAACGCGGCGCGACCGATGGCATCGAACGTTTCGACCGGACCGGTACCGAACAGCACATCGGCACTCTCGGAGGCTGCGGGCGGCACATAGGGCGCGAAGGCATCGCTGGGCAGCGGGCTGACCGCAAGCAGCAGGGGCAGCGGCATGACGTCCGTTCGCAGGTCCGCAGCGCAGACTAGAGGCGAGACGCCCATTGCCGCATCCATCCGTGGCCGATTCCGCCCCAGCCACAGTCCCGTCGAGCGCCGGCGGCGGCCCCCATGCTCCGATCGGGGCCGACCCTGCCCCAGAGCCCCAGCGATCCGGCAACCTGCCGCCAGACGGGCTGACCCCATCGCCCCACGACGCCGAGGACAGCCTGGTGATCGGCGGTCGCCGCTTCCGCAGCCGCCTGATGACGGGCACCGGCAAGTACCCCTCCCTGGCCGTGATGCAGGCCAGCCTGGCCGCCAGTGCCTGTGAGATCGTCACCGTGGCCGTGCGGCGGGTGCAGAGCCAGGCGGCGGGCCATGGGGGCCTGATGGAGGCGATCGACTGGCAGCGCATCTGGATGCTGCCCAACACGGCCGGCTGCGCCACGGCGGAGGAGGCGATCCGGGTGGCCCGCCTGGGCCGGGAACTGGCCAAGCTGGCGGGTCAGGAAGACAACAATTTTGTCAAGCTGGAAGTGATCCCCGACACCCGCCATCTGCTGCCCGATCCGTTCGGCACGCTCGAAGCGGCGGAACAACTGGTCAGGGAAGGCTTCACCGTCCTGCCCTACATCAATGCCGATCCCCTGCTCGCCAAACGGCTGGAGGAGGTCGGTTGTGCCACGGTGATGCCCCTGGGCTCGCCGATCGGTTCGGGACAGGGGATCCGCAACGCCGCCAATATCGCCCTGATCATCGCGGAGGCCCGTGTGCCCGTGGTCGTGGATGCGGGCATCGGCGTCCCCAGCGAAGCGGCCCAGGCGATGGAAATGGGAGCCGATGCCCTGCTGATCAACAGCGCCATTGCCCTGGCGGGAGATCCCGCCGCCATGGCCGGCGCCATGGCCCTGGCCACCGTGGCTGGCCGCAGCGCCTTTCGGGCCGGCCGGCTGCCGATCCGGGCCGACGCCAGTGCCAGTTCGCCCCGGCAGGGACGCATCGGCGCCTGAACCCTGCAGCAGGGGCCGCTGTGTGACGAACTTTGCCGGAGTGGTTCCGCCTCAGCAGGCGCTCCATAACGTGACCCGTCCCACGGATCCCCTTCCATGCAGGTCACCGAAGAAGATGGCGGCAAGCTCAATGCCTTCGCCAAGGAGCCCCGCATGGTGCTGATCGAGGCGGGCGAAGGCCGCAGAACCAACCGGTTGCTGCTGATCGGCGGGCTGGTCCTGGTGTTGCTGTTGGTGGCTGTGGCCGCGGGCATCAGCTGACTCGACGCCTCAACGCAGCGGTCACACCAAAGGCCTGTAGTAGCTTGACGCGGCTGAGCAATTGCTCGTTCAGGAGACTGGGGTGAAGGTTCTCGTTCTCGGCGGTGACGGGTTCTGCGGTTGGCCCTGTGCGGTGAACCTTGCCGATGCCGGCCACGATGTTGTCATCGTTGACAACCTCAGCCGGCGCAAGATCGACATTGACCTCGGGGTGGAGTCCCTCACCCCGATCGCCACGATGCAGGATCGCCTGCGGGCCTGGGAGCAGGTCGGTGGCCGTGCGATGCGCTTCGTGCTGCTCGACATCGCCCAGGAGTACGACCGGCTGCTGGAACTGCTGCGCAGCGAGCGGCCCGAGTGCGTGGTCCATTTCGCCGAACAGCGGGCTGCCCCCTACTCGATGAAGAACAGCGCCACCAAGCGCTACACCGTCGACAACAACGTCAACGGCACCCACAACCTGCTGGCGGCGATCGTTGAAAGCGGCCTGGATGTGCACATCGTGCACCTGGGCACCATGGGGGTCTACGGCTACGGCTCCCACCGGGGCGCCACGATCCCCGAGGGCTATCTCACCGTCGAGGTGCCCCAACCGGATGGCAGTCGCTTCACCGAGAAGATCCTGCACCCCACGGATCCCGGCAGCGTCTACCACATGACCAAGACGCTCGATCAGCTGCTGTTCTTTTACTACAACAAGAACGACGCCATCCGGGTCACTGATCTGCACCAGGGCATCGTCTGGGGCACGAACACCGCCCTCACCGAGAAAGATCCCCGACTCACCAATCGCTTCGATTACGACGGCGACTACGGCACCGTGCTCAATCGCTTCCTGATGCAGGCGGCGATCGGCTATCCCCTCACCGTCCATGGCACCGGCGGCCAGACCCGGGCCTTCATTCACATCCGCGATTCGGTGCGCTGTGTACAGCTCGCCCTGGAGCACCCCCCCAGCCACGGCGAAAAGGTGAAGATCTTCAACCAGATGACCGAAAGCCATCAGGTGGGCGAACTGGCCGAGAAGGTGGCGGCCCTCACCGGCGCCCAGATCAACCACCTGCCCAATCCTCGCAAGGAGGCGATCGAAAACGACCTGATCGTCGACAACCGCTGCTTCATCGAGCTGGGCCTGCGGCCCACCACCCTCGATGACGGCCTGCTGGCTGAAGTGGTGGATGTGGCCAGGCGCTGGGCCGACCGCTGCGACCGCTCCCGCATCCCCTGCATTTCCGCCTGGACCAGCCGTCAGGCCCAGGCGATCCAGTCACCAGTGTGAGCCGGGGATTGCACGCGTGAAGATCGCTTTTTTCACCGAAACCTTCCTGCCGAAGGTCGATGGCATCGTCACGCGACTCACCAAGACGGTGGAGCATCTCGTGGCTGCCGGCGACGAGGTGCTGATCTTTTGCCCTGAGGGGGCTCCCTCCCAGTACTGCGGCGCCCGGGTGGTGGGCGTGCCGGCCATGCCGCTGCCCCTGTACCCGGAACTGAAGCTGGCCCTGCCGCGGCCGGCGGTGTCCGAGGCCCTGGAGGGCTTCGCCCCCGACCTGGTGCACGTCGTCAATCCTGCCGTCCTGGGCCTGGGGGGCATCTGGCTGGCCAAGACCCGCGGTCTGCCCCTGGTGGCCAGCTACCACACCCACCTGCCCAAGTACCTGGAGCACTACGGCATGGGCATGCTGGAGCCGCTGCTCTGGGAGCTGCTCAAGGCCGCCCATAACCAGGCCCAGCTGAACCTCTGCACCTCCACGGCGATGGTGGAGGAGCTGGCCGCCAAGGGCATCCAGCACACAGCCCTGTGGCAGCGGGGTGTGGACACGGACCTGTTCCGGCCTGAACTGAGCTCGGAGGTGATGCGGCAACGGCTGCACGGCGCCCACAGCGACAGCGGCAACCTGCTCCTCTACATCGGCCGGCTGTCGGCGGAAAAACAGATCGAACGCATTCGGCCCGTGCTGGAGGCCATCCCCCAGGCGCGCCTGGCCCTGGTGGGCGATGGGCCCCACCGGCAGCAGCTGGAGAAGGCGTTCGAGGGCACCGCCACCACCTTCGTGGGCTATCTGAGCGGGCTGGATCTGGCCGCCGCCTATGCCAGCGGCGATGCCTTCCTGTTCCCCTCCAGCACCGAGACCCTGGGCCTGGTGCTGCTCGAAGCGATGGCCGCCGGCTGCCCGGTGGTGGGAGCCAACCGGGGCGGCATTCCCGACATCGTCAGCGATGGGGTGAACGGCTGCCTCTACGACCCGGATCGCCCCGATAGCTTCGTGACGGCCGTGGACCGGCTGCTGGGGGATGCCACCACCCGCCGCTCCCTGCGCCTGGCTGCCCGCTCGGAGGCGGAACGCTGGGGCTGGGCCGGCGCCACCGACCAACTGCGGCGCTACTACCGCCAGGTGCTCGGCCTGCGGGATCTGCAGCCGGCCAGCTGAGAGCCTGTTGCAGGCAGCCCGTTCTGAACCGCCCGTCTGGACTCGCCCCTGCCAACCCCAACGGCCTTGTTCTCCGTCTGATGTCTCCTGCGCTGCCGATCCGCGCAGGCACGCCTTGGGTCGGTGCCCCCGATCGGGGGCGCCGGCCTGGGTCTCTGGGAGGGTGTTCAGTGGCCCTGGTGGCTGTGGAACCAGGTGCTCATCAGCGCCTTGACCATCGGCGCCGCCACCGTGCCACCGAAGCCGCCGGAGTTCTCGCCGAAAGCCACGATCACCAGATCCGGCTTGCCGGCCGGGGCGTAGCCGCCGAACCAGACATGATCCGGCCGGGGGGGATCCTCCCCGGTGCCGGTCTTGCCGGCCACGGCGGGCAGGCTCGGATCGTTGAGGATGCGGCCGGTGCCTTCGGTCACCACCATCCGCAGCCCCTCCCGAAGCACCCGCAGGGTCTCCGGCTTGAGGGCCAGCCAGCGGCGTGGGGTCGTGTGCTCGACCAGGTGCGGCGTCACCAGGGTGCCGCCATTGGCGACGGCGCCGTACAGGCGGGCCATCTGGATCGGGGTCACGGTCACGGCGCCCTGGCCGATCGCCGAGGTGATCGTGTCAACCGGGGTCCAGGGCTCGTGCATCACCGCTTTCTTCCAGGCGGGGTCACCCAACAGCCCCTCGGTCTCCTCCTCCCTCAGCTCAACGCCGGTGTGCTGGCCGTAGCCCATGCGTCGCGCCGCCTTGAACAACTCATCCGGGCCCACCTTGAGGCCCACCTGGTAATAAAAACTGTTGCTGCTCACCGCCAGGGCCTTCTGGAAGCCGATGGAGCCAAAGGCGCCGTGGTCGCCGTAGCACTGGCCGTAGTAGCAGAAGTGGGTCATCGTCGCCAACGTCGAACCGGGGCCGAACTTGCCGGATTCAATCCCGGCGATCGTGGAGACAATCTTGAAGGTGCTGGCCGGCGGGAACCCCTGGAAGGCCCGATTCAGCATCGGCGCATCCGGTCGGTTCAGATCGTGCCACTGGGCCGTGGTGGGCCCCTCCGAGAAGATGTTGGGATCGAAATTGGGCCGGCTGGCCATGGCCCGGATCGCGCCGGTGCGGGGATCCATGGCCACGATCGCCCCCTTGGCGACGGTATCGAGGGCCCGTTCAGCCGCCCGCTGCAGGTCCAGATCGATGGTGAGGCGTAGGTCACGGCCGGCTTTGGCGGGCTTGTCGCCCAGCACCCGCTGCACCTGACCAGCCGCATCCACCTCCAGCTGCTGCCCGCCCCATTCACCCCGCAGGGAGCTCTCGAAGGCCTTTTCCAGCCCACTGCGACCGATGCGATCGCTGAGGCGATAGCCCTTGTCCCGGAGTCGCTGGTACTCCTCCTCCGTGATGCTGCTGGTGTAGCCCATCAGATGGGCGGCCAACCGGCCACCGGGGTAGGAGCGCAGCACATCGGCGGTCACCTCGGCCCCTGGCAGCAGGCCAGCCTGCTCACGGAAGCGCAGCACCTGAACAGGTGTCAGCGGGCCAGCCAGATGGATCCGGAAAGCATCCGAGCTGCGCTGACCCTGGCGCCACTGCTGCTCCAGCTGGGCCGCAGGAATCAGGAGCAGCCTGCTGAGCCGATCCCGCAGGGCCGGCCATTCCCTCTCCTGCACCAGGCGGGGTTGGAGATAGAGCTGGTAGGTGAGCCGATTGGTGGCCAGCACCCGGCCGTTGCGATCAAGCAGGCGTCCCCGGACCGGATCGCGGGGGATCAGGCGAATGCGATTTTCATCGGCCATGGCCCGGTACTCGGGACCATGGAGCAACTGCAGCCAGGCCAGCCGGGCGGCGATGGCGCCGGAGACCAGCAGCACCACCAGCAGCAGCACCGCCGACTGGGACCCCACGCCGGTCTGACGTGATGACAGACCGCCGTAAGCCATCTCAACGGCGCGTGACGGCTTGAGCGTCGGATTCAGTGGCAGCCTCAGTGGCAGCCAGGTGCTGCTCCAACAGGTTCAGGCGGGTGGCGATCCGCGCCAAGGCGCTCTGGAGTTCGGCCGGATCGGCGCGCTCGAACGGCTGCTCGTCGGGCTCCACATCCCGCACCTCCACCTTCATCACCGGATTGCCCAGACCAGGCTGGAGCCGATCCAGACCTTCCCGCAGCTGGGATGCCATCGGCTCCCCTTCCTGGCGCAGCTGGCCCAGAGGATCGGAGCTGCTGCCATCGAAGGCCGCCAGCACTTCCCTGGGGCCGCCGCGGCGAACCCGGTCCACCATGGCCACGCCAACAGGCAACACGTCCTGCATCAGCGTCAGCCGCAGAGCGTCGAGGGGATCGGCAGCCATGGCCAGGAAACCGGCAGCAGGATACGGACAGTCTGGCGCGCCGCGGCCCCAGGCAGGCCCAATCAGACGGCGGGTCGCTGGATGCCGGGATCGACGATCACCTGACGGCAGAAGCGCTGGCTGCCGAACCACCAGCCGGCCGCGACGGCGATCACCAGCAGGGCCGAGAGGGGCAGCAGGGCCTGGCGGGTGTTGTCCAGCGAGAACCATTCCATCCAGCCCCGCATCGCCCGATCCCGATCGAAGCGACGGCGCTCGCGCTGCTTCTCCTGCAGGCGACGGTTGAGGGCCCGCTCCACCCAGCGCTCGAAGGCCTTTTTCTTGGTGACCGCCATCTTGCGCTCCACCTCCAACAGATGGCCGGCGCTGAGATCGGGGTTGAAGGTGCTGATCAGCTCCAGGCTCTTGAGGAACATCTCCACGGCACCGTCCTTGACGGCGCTCTCCTCCGGTTCGATCAGCTTCCAGTCGAGCTCGGGATAGAAGCGCAGGCGATTGGCCTCGATCTGCTCTTCGGGAAGCTGGCCGGGCTCCCTGAGCCAGCGATCGGTGTTGGCGTCAAAGCGGCGCCAGTAAAGGAAGGGGTTGAGAAAGATGGTCTTGCCGGCCAGCACGATGCTGTCCTGCTGGAGACGGCGCTGCAGCTGCATGTCCTGATCGGCGCCGCTGGGGCTGCTGCCGGAGGACGACGTGCTGACGACAGGAGGTACGGCAGTCACGGGCCAGAAGATCGGTGTCCGATGGTATCGGCGGCAGCGAGCCTCAGCCAGCCCCGCCCACCGTCGGGGTGGATCCCGTTGGGCCGACCATCGCCCCAAGCACAGGGAGGTCTTGGACGGCAACGCCGAGCTTTCGGACCAGCGCTCACCAAGGCCTTGATCCCGATTCTGGCCAGTCCGGAGCTCCCCCCGCCCGGACAGACTCCCGGCACCGGGAGCCGGAAGCCGCGGCGCTCACGCCGATGATCCAGGGCCATCGGCTTCGGCCAAGGGCCCCTCTGGGCACCTGTCCAGGTGACGCCGGCTACAGCGGCATGGTCCTGAGGCGCCGTGGCCCTACTCCCACTCGATCGTGCCGGGGGGCTTGCTGGTGATGTCGTACACCACCCGGTTGACACCGCGCACCTCATTGACGATGCGATTGGAAATCAACTCCAAGAGGTCATAAGGCAGACGCGACCAATCGGCGGTCATGCCGTCTTCGGAGGACACGCAGCGCAGCACGATCGGATAGGCATAGGTGCGCTTGTCACCCATCACACCGACGCTGCGCACCGGCAGCAGAACGGCAAAGGCCTGCCAGATGTCGTGATAGAGGCCGGCATTGCGCACCTCCTCGCGCACGATCAGATCGGCATCGCGCAGGATGTCGAGCTTGTCGTCGTTCACTTCGCCGAGGATGCGGATCGCCAGGCCAGGTCCGGGGAAGGGATGGCGACCGACGATCTCCTGCGGCAGCCCCAGATTGCGGCCCACTTTGCGCACTTCGTCCTTGAACAGCCGCCGCAGGGGTTCCACCAACTTGAACTGCAGATCCTTGGGCAGACCGCCGACGTTGTGGTGGCTCTTGATCTTCACCGCCACCCGTTCACCGGTCTTGGGGTCAATGTCGGTACCGGCGCTCTCGATCACATCGGGGTAAAGGGTGCCCTGGGCCAGGTAGTCGAAGGGGCCGAGACGCTTGCTCTCTGCTTCAAACACCCGGATGAACTCGGCGCCGATGATCTTGCGTTTCTCCTCCGGATCAGTGATACCGGCCAGCCGGGAAATGAAGCGCTCCCTGGCATTGATGTACACCACATTGATGTGGAAGCGCTTATCGAAGAACTCCACTAAAAATTCAGGCTCACCTTTGCGCATGAAGCCCTGATCGATGAACATGCAGGTGAGCTGATCACCGATCGCACGGTGCAGCAGGAAGGCCAGGGTGGAGGAATCCACACCACCGGAGAGGGCCAGCAGCACCCGCTTGTCACCCACCTGGGCGCGAACATCGGCGATCGCCTCGTCAATGAACGTGTCCGTTGTCCAGTCGGGGATGCAGCCGCAGATGTGGTAGACGAAGTTACGAATCATCGCCATGCCGCAGCTGGAATGCACCACCTCCGGGTGAAACTGCACGCCATACATGCGGCGATCGTGGTCCGCCACAGCCGCTTCAGGTGTGTTGTCGGTGTGGGCCAGGCGCACAAATCCCGGCGGCAGCGCCTGCACGGAATCGCCATGACTCATCCACATCGTCGAGCCGTCATCGACGTTGGTGAGGAGGTCGGTGGGGTCGTCGACATGCAGTGGCGCCTTGCCGTATTCGGCCCGACCGGCGGCGATCACCGAGCCGCCCAGCTGCTGCACCATCAGCTGCATGCCGTAGCAGACCCCCAGGATCGGGATGCCCAGATCCCAGAGAGCCGGATCACACAGAGGGGCGCCCTCCTCATACACCGAGTTCGGCCCGCCGCTGAGGATGATTCCCCTGGGCGCCAGCAGCCGCAGCTCCTCGGCACTGGTGGTGTAGCCCATCACCAGGGAAAAGACCTCGGTCTCGCGCACACGGCGAGCGATCAATTCCGAATACTGGGAGCCAAAATCAAGGATGACGATGGCGGGTTGGCGACCCGTTGCGGGGGCATCAGTCGTCGAAGAGGACATCGGTAGGGTCGGTTCCGGTCTGAACGGCCCAATCGACCGTCAACCGCTGGCTGGCTGGCTGCACCCTAGGTCGGGCCCCTGAAGGCCTCCAGCAGGGCCGCTCCCACCGGCCCCTGGGCCCGGATCCGGCGCGAACGATCGAAGAGCACCGCCCCCACCGCCGGGCAGCCCTCCCCGTGGCGCTGCAGATAGGCACAGGTGCGCGCCTCGATCGTCTGGGCGATGCGTCGCCGCAGGCGCTCGGCCAGGACCGGATCGGCCAGCTCCAGCGCCACCAGGCCCGCCTCCACGGTGGCGGCGTCATGGAGCTCGGCCAGAGCCTCGCCGCCCAGGCCCTCCAGCGCCGCCAGGGCGGTGAGCACCTCGGCGCGGCCGTCGGCCAGGTGGTGGTGGGTGTGGAAAATGCCACCGGCCAGCTTGATCAGCTTGCCCTGATAGCCGAACAACAACAGCCGCCGCACCCCGCCGGCCGCGGCCGCCACCAGCACCGGCCCCAGCCAGTTGCCGCACTTGAGCAGCAACGCCGGCGGCAGGCCCAGCCGGGGGGCCAGATCGAGGCCGTTCTCGCCGATCACCAGCACCAGATCGCCGCCGAAGGCGGGATCAGCCAGCCGCTCGGCCAACGCCGCCAGGGTGCGCCGCAGCTGGTCGGGATCGGCACTGGCCTGCACCTCGGCCTGGGTGCCGATCAGGGCCAGCCCATCCACCACGCCGAAGGCGGCATTGCTGGTGCGCTCAGCCAGCTGGCGGCCCCGCGGGAAGATCACGCGCAACCGCAGGCCTCGGCCCGCGGGCAGCAGCGGCTGCAGGTTGCGCTCCAGCAGCTCCCTGGCAAAGGCGGAGATGCAGAGAGCCCGGGACTCGGCATGAACGCCCACCCCCTCACCGGCCTCCAGCCACAGCCAACGGTCGACAGCAGCTGGATCCAGGGGGTGCCAGGCCGCCTCCACCCACACCACCAGGCCGCGGGTGAGATCCAGACCATCACCCGGCTCGCAACGGGCCACCGCCAGGGCACGACCATCGCCCAGGGGCGCCGCAGCCACGACCGGCACCGCCTCGGCAGGCCGGTCCGGCGCTGAGGGATCGAGCTGCAGGGGCTGCTCCGCCGTGAAGGAATCACCGCTGAGCTGCCCCACAGCGGCCCGGGCCGCCGCCGCCACCCAGACCGGCAGGCTGTAGCCGCCACGGCGGGGTTGACTCGAGGCTGGCGACGGCGAAGCGGACATTCGGGGCGTTTGGTGGTGGGCCTCGGGGACAGGGCGGGCAGACCGACGCCTGAAACCACTCTCCGGCGATTCAGCATCGCCGCCAGCCCTGCCGCTGGACTGGCTGACCCGGAAAGCCCCGCCCACCGGATCCGTTGCAAGTCAGTCCTGGGTCGTTCGCGAGTGTGCAGCAGGCCTGTCGCAGCACGCTCCGTCAGCGAGTGAGCCGGATCATCAAGCCGCTGGCTGTGCCGCCCGGAAGCGGAGCAGATCCCCAGGCTGATCCGAGGCCGGGGCCGGCGGGAGGTCAGTTTTTTATGGTGGGGGATTGCACTGCCGCCGTTCGGCAGCGCAAGGGCCCGGTCACAGCCGTGAACCACCCCGCCCACCTTCCGCCGCGCCCTTCGCCAGCCTTCCCATGCAGGACAAACTCACTCTGATGATTCCCGGCCCCACCCCCGTGCCGGAAACCGTTCTGCAGGCGATGGGCCGCCATCCGATCGGCCATCGCAGCGCCGATTTCCAGAAGATCGTCAAGCGCACCACCGAGCAGTTGCAGTGGCTGCATCAGACGAGCGACGACGTGCTGGTGATCACCGGCAGCGGCACCGCCGCCATGGAGGCGGGGATCATCAACACCTGCAGCCGCGGCGATCGGGTGCTCTGCGGTGACAACGGCAAGTTCGGCGAACGCTGGGTGAAGGTGGCGAAGGCCTACGGCCTCGACGTCCAGGTGATCAAGGCGGAGTGGGGCCAGCCCCTTGATCCGGAAGCCTTCAAAGCGGCTCTGGAAGCGGACAGCGGCAAGGCGATCCGGGCCGTGATCCTCACCCACTCGGAAACCTCCACCGGGGTGATCAACGATCTGCAGACGATCGCCGGCCATGTGCGCGCCCATGGCACCGCCCTGACCATCGCCGACTGCGTCACCAGCCTGGGCGCCTGCGATGTGCCGATGGACGCCTGGGGCCTCGATGTAATCGGCTCCGGATCCCAGAAGGGCTACATGATGCCGCCGGGCCTGAGCTTCGTGGCGATGAGCGAGAAGGCCTGGGCCGCCTACGAGCGCTCCGACCTGCCGAAGTTCTATCTCGATCTCGGTAAATACCGCAAATCGGCCAAGGCCGACAGCAACCCCTTCACCCCGGCGATCAACCTCTACTTCGCCCTCGAGGCCGCCCTCGAGATGATGCAGAAGGAGGGCCTGCCGGCGATCTTCGCCCGCCACGATCGCCATCGGCGCGCCGTCCAGGCGGCGATGAAGGCCATCGGCCTGCCCCTGTATGCCGCCGAAGGTCACGGCAGCCCCGCCATCACCGCGGTGGCCCCCGAAGGCATCGATGCGGAGATCCTGCGCAAGGAGGTGAAGAACCGCTTCGACATCCTGTTGGCCGGCGGCCAGGACCATCTCAAGGGCCATGTGTTCCGGATCGGCCATCTCGGCTTCGTCTGCGACCGGGACGTGCTCACCGCCGTGGCGGCGATTGAGGCGACCCTGCAGGATCTGGGCCTGGGCAAGGTGCCCACCGGAGCGGGCGTGGCCGCAGCAGCGGCGGAACTGAATCGCTGAAGGGGGGATGGCAGGGCGGCGCAACCCCCTTAACGTCCACCGTGAACACTTACGTGGTTCCATGCGTCGCCCTCTCCTCGCCCTGACCTGCGCACTGGCCCTGGCCAGCGCCGGTTGCCAGAAGCAAACCATCGCCCAACGCGAACAGAAGACCGAAAGCCAGATCTGCAGCCAGCTGGCCAGCGTCGGCAAGGCCCTCGAACAGGTGGCGGCCCTCAAGCCCACCTCCACCGTGGGCGAAGCCACCGCCGCCGACAAGGCCCTGGCCACGGCGCTGAACTCCCTGGCAGGGTCCAAGCAGCAACTCGAAAAACTGCGGCTGCAGAACTTCAGCACCCAGCTGAGCGCCTTCAAGGCTGAGGTGGCCAAGGTGGCCGGCAACAAGAAGCAGACCCTGGAGCAGGCTGCCGTAGAACTCAAGGCCAAGGCCTTGCCGGTGATCGCTGCCCGTCGCCAGCTCTCCGCTGCCGTCAAGTGTGTGGAACCTGCCGCCGCCATGACTCCCGCCAAGCCCTGACGGCGCGGCAGCCATGCCCGGTTCCCCGGGCGGTTCGGAACTCCCGATCCGCCCGGGGAACCGGGCATGCTAAATTAGCATCATGCGGATGTAATTCAGTGGTAGAATGTCAGCTTCCCAAGCTGAACGTCGCCGGTTCGAGCCCGGTCATCCGCTTGCTCCAACGTTGTTAATGGCCTCCGGCAGGTTCGCTGCTGCGTGGGGCCCTGCCCAATCTCTGAGCTGAAGCGATCGAGTTGGAGACCCCGCAGGATCAGCTCAACATCGCTGTGAGGCGATCAGATCAGACACGAGGTTTGATCAACTGCAGCACCTGGGGGCCCACGCCACCGGCACGACGCTCGCAATCAAGGCCCTCAAGGATCAGACGGGCTGACTTATCGATATCGCCTTCGCGAGCAGCATCGGCAGCCTGGGCTGCCAGGCGAGTCGCCTGATCCAGCCAATTCTGGCGATGCTCAGCCAGACCAGGCGCTGGGGTCAGGGGCCGACTGATCGAAGGGGTCGCTGGAAGCCTGGTGGCGGTCATGGAGGAAGGGGGCTCTCCCGCTCAGGGGAAAGACGGGTGGCAGAGATGAAAAGAAGGGAAGAAACGGGATGGTGCCGAAGAGAACCAACCCCCGAGCTCAGCAGAGCTGGCATTGAAGCATCGCAGATGATGGGGTGATGCGGCTTCCGTACGAGGTGCACCGCCAATTGATTCCAACAGGTGGTCTCAATCAGCCAGGCCACATTTGGACTGGCGCCAATCCTAATAAATCAGGCAACGAAAGCAAGATCCAGCTGCAACACTGGCAGGGGTTGTGATCAAATCCCAATCGGCAGCCTCCCATCCCACGGCCGATGCAACCAGACACGACGCTGCTGGACCCGGAGAACCCCCCGTTGCGCATCAATCACAAGAGCAGTTTGTTGTGATTCGGCTGAAGCGACAGCAGAAAACACAGCCCAGAACCTTGGCCTGACAGCCCTGAAAGCCACCAAGACGCCCTGGCAGGGAGCCAACGGGACGGAGCGGAGCACGCCTGAAACTGCCAGTGGACCGCCAGTCCCCGGACCAACCTTGTCTGGGGCCATCGCCGTCATGAACTTGCGGGACATCGCCGTGGGAACGGGTGGCAGGCAGTCCCGATCACCACTGCTGCTGGAACCTGCGCCCATCAGGGGTCAGAGCTCACCGGCGCCGGGGCTGGGCGTCGAGCCTTGGCCAGACAACCAGAAACAGCATCAAGCGCCGCAGGATCCCACAAGTTCGTCGATTGTCTGATCTCACCTTGGGAGATCCTGCGGCTCAGGTGCCAGGCTCCTCGAGATTTCCGCCCAGAGCGGCAATCTGATCGCGCAGGACCTCTGAACGATGGATATCCCCTTGCGTCAGGGCTACAGCCAGAGCGAACTCCAACTTTTCAAGTTGATGATCCCCTTCCGCCTGGGGGCCTCCCTGAAGATGGCAGCGATAGCCGGGCTGGGCGAGCGACGAGGAACCTGACGCTCCATTGGCAACGGAGCCGCCGCCATGACCCTGGGAGTTGTGGCCCTGCGAATGGGAGGCAGATCCTATGGGGTGAGATGAGGGATAAGCCATGATTCACTTTCTTCCTATTTTGGCACCGCCGACCAGGGAAGGGGAAGTGGGTGACCGCCTCAGGCGGCATCGGGGAACACTTGAACCTGTTCGGTGTCGCGATCCAGCTGCTGCTGGAGCTGGGGCCGCGGCAGAACGGAGTCAGGCTTCAGGGGAACAGATTCCGCCGTCAGCAACAGGCGGCAGTCCTGCAGCAGGCGCTCCACATTGCTGAGACTCTCGAGCTCGGCAGGATCATCCTGGGCGCTGCTGGCGAGCTGTAGCTCCATCGCCACCAGACGCTGCTCCAGCTGCACCAGCCGCTGCGAAAGCGCATGGATGGTTTCGGCGAGATCCTCGGCACTGCGGCTGATCCGGAACGACACCGATGGGGCGGCCATGATAGGGGAAGGCTATTCGTCCAAATGACAACACAGAAAGTGAGTGTGCTCAAGCCTGCACCGAAACCACGCAGAATGAGACGGTTCCCCGGTGCCATTTGCGCAGAATGTCGTCTCCCTGGAACCTGGTGGTTTACGGCCTCGCCGGTCTGATCGGCGGTCTGGCCGCCATGCGCACGGGCATTCCGGCCGCTCCCCTGGCGGGCTCCCTGCTGGCGGCAGGCCTGGTGAGCATGAGCGGGCGGCTGGACGTGGCCCAGTGGCCCAGCGGCACCCGCACCGTGCTGGAGATCGCGATCGGCAGCGTGATCGGCACGGCCCTGACGGCCACCGCTCTCAGCGAACTGCGCCAGCTCTGGCGCCCCGCCCTGCTGATCACCCTCAGCCTGGTCGCGACCGGCCTGGTGGTCGGCCTGTGGTCGAGCCGGCTGCTGCACATCGACCCGGTGGTGGCCCTGCTCGGCGCCGCCCCGGGTGGGATCAGCGGCATGAGCCTGGTGGGAGCCGAATTCGGTGTGGGAGCCGCTGTGGCAGCCCTCCATGCCGTGCGCCTGATCACGGTGCTGGTGGTGCTGCCCCTGGTGGTGAAGCTGGTGATTCCGGCCACGGCCAGTCCCCCCGGCAGCTGAGCGCGCCGACCGGGACCACATCCCGCACGTTGATGAAGACGAAGATCAGGACACCCGGCTGGGTTCGCGCTGTCCGATGGCAAAGCCGAGTGGGGGAGCGATGGCCGCAAAAGGGCCGGTGCGCCAGCCACTGGGAAGCCTGAAGGCAGCGAACATACGGACCAACACGCCAGGAGCCGCCGACGCTGAGATCGCTGGATGGAGATCGAAGGCATGGCTGCCAGACAGGAGCTTCAGAGTGGCAGCGAGCGGCAAGAGCAGTGACCGGATCCGGCCGCGCCTGCGCGCCGCAGACCTTCTGGGCAGCGATTGATCTCGAGCGCGAACCGCTGCAGGGATGGGGCGCAGACACGATCACCTGCTGAGCCACTGGCGCTGGACGGGAGTCCAATGGCGGGCTTTCGGTTCAGAACGGGGGCTGAGCGCAACAGGCTCCCGGACTCGCTCTGAGCCGCCTGGACAGATCGGGCCAGGCCGATACCTTGGGCAACACTCCCTGTGGGTGCTCCGCTCGTTTCGACTCATGGCAGCCCGCCCGCCCCGCTCCTCCCGTCACTTCAGCGCCAAGGCTGCGATCACACCCCTCATCGCTGGCCTGCTCGGCCTGGGCACTGGCCTGGTCAGCTGGAGCGCTGCCCTGAGTCCGGCCAAGGCCCTGACCGTCAGCGACAGCCCCGGCGGCAAGGGGGCCCAGGTGTATTGCTTCATGAGAGCGAACGGCAACAACCATGAGGTCAGCTGGTCGGCGGCCTACGCCCTGATCAAGCGCCAGTCGGCCAGCATGTTCCGCACCTCCCCCGAGCATGCGGCGGTGATGATCACCGAAGCGGTGGTTCAGAACCCGACCACCTTCCCCGATTGCGGCCGCTATCTGGGCGATCTCTACAGCCACCGCATCCAGGGCACGGCCGCCGCCCCAGAGGCTCCGGCCCCAGCGGCCAGCGGCGGTGGTAATGCTGGCACCGGTACCCAGACACGCAGTGATCGCTTCGGCAACTGAATCCCGACCAGCCGGAGCCTGCCGCTGGACCAGACGTGCCACAGGTGTGGCCAGCGCGGCCGGGCTGCTGCTGGCCCTGCTGGTGGGCTGCGCGGAGGAGCCCCTGCCCCAGCGCCGTCTCACCGTCGATGACTGCCTGCGGCATGTGGAACTCGATCGGATCAAGGAAGCGCTGCAGCGCTGCGATGAGGTGGTGAAGAGCTTCCCCAGGGAGCCCCAGCCGCTCAACGAGCGCTTCCTGCTGCACTCCCTGGCTGGCGATGATGCCGCCGCCTGCCAGGACATCGCCAAAGCGAAGGCCGTGGCCAGCAAGGTGCCTCAGAACAAGCTGGATCGCCTGCTGCGCAACGACCTGGAATTGCGCAGCGCCAGTTGCCGCGACTGAGGGGGGGGGCAGCCCCCCTTTCACCAGCGCTCCAGCAACTGGCGCACCATGGCCGGCAGGGCCTGGCGCTGCCAGCGCTGCTGGCGGCTCTGCAGCACCAGGGAGATGCGTTCGGCCTTGCTGGCGATCAGACCATCGACCAGCTGGTCGGCCACCCCCAGCTGCAACCAGTGACTGCTGAGCGGGCCGCGCATGCCGATGCGATGGCAGCGATCCTCCGCCTGCTCGGCATCGCCCGGAGTCCAGGGGCGCTCGATCAGCAGCACATGGCCGGCCCGATGCAGAGTGAAACCGAGCCCTCCGGTGCCGAAGGTGGCGATCAACAGGGGACAACGCCCGGACTGAAAGTGATCGACCAGAGCCTGGCGCCGGCGAGCGGGTACGGCGCCAGTGAGCAACACGGCTTCCTGATCGCCGCCGCAGAGCCCATGCAGGGCCGTGGCCGTGGCGATGAAGGCGGTGAACACCACCACGGACTCGCCTGCGGCGATCAGCTGCTGGACCAGGGCCATCGCCGCTGGCAGCTTGTAGTGCGATCCGATCTGGCGCAGGGCGGTGAACACCGCCAGGGCCTCCGCATCCCGCCGGACCTGGCCCAGGGCGGCCCTGCGCCGGTAGTCGTCGACCCGGGCCTCGAGGCGATGCTGGAATCCCCGGGCCGCAGCGGCCTCGAGCTCCACGGCCACGGACTGGCGCCGCTTGGGAGGCAGATCAAGGCACTGCTGTTTGCGGCGATGCAGCAGCAGGGGGCGCACCAACCGCTGCAGTTCCTCCAGCTGACTGGCCCCCTGGGCCTGCCAGAGGCGACGACCGCCCTGCTCGCGCCAATGGCCCTGGCAGTAGCGCTCTTCAAAGGCCCGTTGATCGCGCCCGAGCGGATGGCCGATCGCGGCCAGCAGAGGAAACAGCTGGGAGGGGCGCCCATTTTTCATCGGTGTGCCGCTCAGCAGCCAGATGGCTCGCAAGCGCGGATGGCGGGCCAGGCGCAGAAAGGCCTGGGTGCGGGCGGAGCTGAACGTCTGGGCGAAGTGGGCCTCATCAACGAGCAGCACACAGCCCGCCTCGGGCAGCTCAGCCGGCAGCCGCGCCCAGCTGTGCAGCTCCAGCACCAGCCCCAGGGTTGCGGCCTCCTGCCGCCAGTGATGATGCAATCCGGCCGGGGCCAGCACCACCAGGCGGCAATCGGCCAGCCGAACCATGGCCCTGGCGGCTGCCAAGGCCGAGAGGGTCTTGCCCAGGCCCATCGCATCGGCCAGCACAGCGCCGCGCCGCGCCAGCAACCAGCGGGCCGCCACCCGCTGATGGGCAAACAGCAGGCGACCATCGACTAGGGGCTGTTCGAGGGCGGCGGCGGCCACCAGTTGGCGATGGGGCGGCAGCGGTGGCAGGGGCTGGCGCAACCAGACCAGCCACTGGGCCAGTTCGGCGGTGATGGGGAAGCGGCCGGCCAGGGCCTGCTCCAACGCAGCGGCGGCTTCGAGCGGAAACTCCCAGCAGTGGCGGCGTGTCAGCCAACGCCCCGCGGGACGGATCCTGCGCATCTGGGCCTGGGTGACCGGATCAAAGGGACAGGCCACCTCGAACAGACCGGTGGGCCCGAGCCTCATCTGCACCAGCGGTTCGGCCAAAGCGCCAAAGTGCAATCCACGACACATTGACAGGCCTGGAGCTGGCGGCAAACTTCCGCCAACCGAGGCGCGCCGATGCAGGCCAGGGATGGAGTGTTCCTTGAGGATCTCTGCCCCAAGTTGCGTGTGCGGCGATGGCGGCAGTCGCTTCACCTGGTGACCGGTCATTGCTGCCTGTATTGCGGCGAGCGATCCGAATCGATCGACCACGTGCAGCCCCTCAGTCGCGGCGGCCAGAGCATCACCGAGAACTGTGTGCCGGCCTGCCTGGGCTGCAATGGCCGCAAGGGGGACTGCGACGCCTTCAGCTGGTATCGCCGCCAGAGCTTCTACGACCCGAGACGGGCGATGGCCCTGCGGGCCTGGACCGGTGGCGACATGCGCCTGGCGACGCGTCTGCTGCAGTGGACCAGGCCCGAGGAGATAATCACGGCACCGAGCCCGACCGCATCAACGCTGGCTTCCAAACCACAGACCTCGAACCCGCGGGCGTCACAACCACAGGCGACGACATCGCCGGCCGCGCCAGGGCAGGCCAGGCCAGCTCACCAGACCCGGCAGGCCGCCACGCCGTTGTGGCGCTGGCAGATGGCCTCCTGATCGCGGGGCTGCTCCGGCGCCACCAGCAGGGCCACGCACAACAGCACGGCCGCCAGGGCCAGGGGCGCCCCGACACGGGCCTCAGCACCGCTGAAACGGCCGATGGATGCCCGCCGGCGGGATGGGATACCGGGAACCGCAGCGGCGATCAGGCGGGATGAGCCGAGCAGCCCGGAAGCGGCCCCGGCCCCAGTCCCGGCGAGGACCATGACTGCAGGGACCTGGCTGATGCAGGGGCTGACTGGGGTGAGGCGGCCAGTGGAACGGCGGCCAGTGGAGTGCGGGACCGTGGAGCCGGAGGCCGCGGCGAGCGCCCTCTCGAAGGCCGAGCCGTCAACGCTGGTGCCGTCGGAGCCGTTGCCCGCGGAAAACGGGTGTTCAAAGAGAGTGGAGCCAGGAAAGATGGAGGCAGTCACGACTGGAACGCGAAGGCTGTGATACAGGTGTACTCATGACTGATCTTCCTGTCAACTCCCGAGACGAAGGGGCCACTGCAGCCGCTGTCGCTCTGGCCCCTGGCGCTGTCGGGCACGTGCTGGTGCTGGGTGGTGGCTACACCGGCAACCGCTTCGCCGCAGCCCTGACGCGACTGGGCATCGCCACCACCGTCAGCCATCGCCAGCCCAGCGACCCGGGGCCTCCTGCCGAGAGCGCCGGGCCGAGCCAGCTGCGCTTCGACCCGGCGCATGGGGCCCTGCCCAGCCCAGAGGAGCTGGTCGGCATCACCCACGTCCTGGTGACCATCCCGCCCGATGCCGCCGGTCGGGATCCGGTGCTCGATCACCTTGGCGAGCAGCTGAAGGAACTGCCGCTGCAATGGCTGGGCTACCTCTCCACCACCGGCGTCTATGGCGATACCGGCGGGGCCTGGGTGGATGAAACCAGTCCAACCCGGCCGACTCTGGAGCGCAGCCGCTCCCGGCTGGCCTGTGAGCGGGCCTGGCGAAGCCGCGGCCTGCCGCTGCAGGTGTTCCGGTTGCCGGCGATCTACGGCCCCGACCGCAGCCCCTTCAACGATCTGCGCCAGGGCAGGGCCCGCCTGATCCACAAGCGCGGCCAGGTGTTCTGCCGCATCCACGTCGACGACATCGTCGGGGCGCTGCTGCACAACCTGGCTCTGCCGGCCGCTGCCAGGCCGGACACCCTGATCCTGGCGGACGAGTACCCGTGTTCCTCCAGCGAAAGCCTCGGCTACGCCGCCCATCTGCTGGGCTGCAAACTTCCCGCTCTGCAGCCCTACAAGCAGATCGCCGCCACGATGAGCCCGATGGCGCGCAGTTTCTGGAGCGAGAACCGCCGCGTCAGCAGTGCCCTGCTGCGCCAGGGCCTGGGCTACCACCTGCTCTACCCGAGTTTCCGCGACGGGTACCGGGCAGCGCTCTGCCCCAGCCCTGACAGCCCCGGCGCCGGCGGACGAGCCGCCCGGTGAGGAGGGCTCGTCACCAGAGGGCTGGCCTCACTGGCCCTTGAAATGAAACTTGCTCGCCGGTTCGGGCTGGGCCAGGAACGGCAGGTTGATGTCAGTGAGGAACTTGCTCCAGTTCAGAACCACCCAACCATTGCGGAAGCTCAGTCCGATCACCAGCAAGATGGTTCCCAGCAACATCAGACGGAACATCGGCCACAACGACAGCGATCAACCTCCATCGAAACCCAGACCCCGCCGGATTGCCATCGCCCTGGGCGATCCGGCCGGCATCGGTCTGGAGGTGACCCTCGGGGCGCTCGCCGACGAGGCCAACGCCGGCCGGCCTGGCGAGGTGGTGCTGGTGGGCTGCCGCCAGTGGCTGATCGAGAACCATCGCCGCCTGCAGGGCCGCTGCCGAGTGGCGGATCCGGCCCGGTTCGAGATTCTGGATCGGCCCCTGCCCGAGGCGATCAACCCAGGCGAGAGCGGCGCTGCCGCTGGAGCCGCCAGCTTCGACTGGCTCAGCGAGGCCACCCGGCTGGTGCTCCACGGCGACTGTGAGGCCCTGGTGACAGCGCCAATCGCCAAGAGCAGCTGGCATGCCGCCGGCCACGACTATCCCGGCCAGACCGAACGGCTGGCGGAACTGGCCGGAGTCCCGTCAGCCTCGATGCTGTTCACGGCCCGCTCTGCCGCCGGCCCCTGGCGGTTCAACACCTTGCTGGCCACCAGCCACATCCCCCTGGCGGCCGTTTCAGGCCAACTCAACAGCCAGCTGGTGAGCGACAAGCTGGACGTGCTGCTGGCCTTCTGCCAGCGCTTCGCGCCCCGGCCGCGGCTGGTGGTGGCCGGCCTCAATCCCCACGCCGGCGAAGCTGGACGGCTGGGCCGCGAAGAGCAGGACTGGCTGCTGGACTGCCTGGAGCAGTGGCGCCGGCGCCATCCCGACGTGCGGCTGGAGGGACCCCTGCCCCCCGACAGCTGCTGGCTGGAGGCCGCCTCAGCCTGGCGGACGGGGGCCGGCGGACCCGACGGCTACCTGGCCATGTACCACGATCAGGGACTGATTCCGCTGAAACTGCTGGCCTTCGACGCCGCGGTCAACACCACCCTGGGACTGCCGTTCCTGCGCACCTCACCGGATCACGGCACCGCCTTTGCCATCGCCGGCCAGGGCCTGGCCAGGCCCGACAGCATGGCGGCGGCAATCGCCACGGCGCGAGAACTGGGCTGAGCCCGGAGGAACCAGGCTGATCAGGAAGGCTTGATCCGCATCAGCACCTGACCGAACTCCACCGGGGTGCCGTTCTCCAGAAGGATTTCCACCACTTCGCCACTGATCTCCGACTCGAGCTCGTTCATCAACTTCATCGCCTCGAGGATGCAGACGGGCTGGCCGGCGCTGATGCGGCTGCCCACTTCAACGAAGGCCGGTTCGCCCGGGGCCGGTGAGCGGTAGAAAGTCCCCACCATCGGAGCGGTGATCGCCTGCAGATCGCTGCGGGCTGCGGGCGGTGACGGAGGTGGCACCGACGGGGAAGCTGCGGCGGCCTGGGGGGGCGGCGACGCCAGGACAGGGGCCTGCACCATGGCCACCGGCGCCGTGGCGGGAAGGTTGCGACGCACCTCCAGACGGAAGTCGTCGCCTTCGAGACAGAGTTCCTGGATGTCGCTTTCACCGAGCAGAGCCAGGAGAGAGCGGAGCTGGTCGTGATCGAGCTGCATGGCGATCAGGACTCCCGACCCAGATAGTTGTCGGTGCGGGTGTCGATCTTGATCTTCTCGCCGATCGTGATGAACAGGGGCACCATCACCTGGGCGCCGGTCTCGACGATGGCGGGCTTGGTACCACCGGTGGCCGTGTCCCCCTTGACGCCCGGATCGGTCTGGGTGACAGCGAGGACCACGGAATTGGGCAACTCCACCTCGAGCGGCTTGCCGTTCCAGTAGATGACGCTCACCTCCATGCCTTCCTTGAGGTATTTGCGGCCATCGCCGATCTGCTTGGCGGTCAGGCGGGTCTCCTCATAGGAGGCCATGTCCATGAAGACGAAGTCATCGCCCTCCATGTAGGTGTGCTGCAGGGTGGCCTTCTCCAGCTGCGCCTGGGGCATGGTCTCGCCGGCGCGGAAGGTTTTATCGACCACGCTGCCGCTCTGGACGGCCTTGAGCTTGGTGCGCACGAAGGCCGAGCCTTTGCCGGGCTTGACATGCAGAAACTCGACGACCCGCCAGACCTGGCCATCCAGCTCGATGGTGGTTCCGGTTCGAAAATCGTTGCTCGAGATCATTCCGGCGGTTCGGATCCGATGGATTGTACGTCTGGCTTCCGGCCAGGCCCCCGGAGCGAGCCGCCTACGGCTCCGGGCACCTGTGCCAGAGTCCAGCCACTGACAGGGGAACCATGGGCAGAGAGCCAGCGTTCGTCGGAGCAGGGCCCATCTCCGGACGCGTCTCCGGATTCGCCCGCACAACCCTGGCCGGCACCTGGCGACAGGTCGGCGCCGCCAGCCTGGCGGCCCTGTTGCTCCTGCTGCTCGCCGTACCCGGCGCCTGGGCCGCCCTGCCCCAGGGCAACGCCGTCACCGATCCGGCCGCCCTGCTGCGCAACGCCCTGCCGATCGAGCAGAAGGATCTGCAGGAGATCCAGCATCGGCTCGAGAGCACCAGCGACGATCTGCGTGCCAAGCGCTGGCCCTCCCTAGCCTCCAGCGTGCGCCGCAGCCAGTCCCTGTTCGCCTCGAAGCGGGAGGCGATCCTGGCCAGCTTCCCGCCCGCCGACCGGCCCAGGGCCGAAGCGCTGTTTGAGCAACTGTCGGGCCAGCTGCAACTCCTGGTGAGCGCGGCCGATGGCCAGGAACGGGACGCCTTCCTCGACACCCGCCGTGACGTTCTCACCAGCATCGGCGATGCCGAAGCGCTGCTGGTGGGTCCCTTCCCCTTCAGCATCCCGGATGCGTACGCCGATCTGCCCAGGCTGCTGGGACGGGCCAGCGTGCGGCTCACCACCACCAAAGGCGATCTGATCGCCGTGGTGGACGGCTACAACGCGCCGCTCACCGCAGGCGCCTTCGTCGACTTGGTGCAGAAGGGCTTCTACGACAACCTGCCGTTCATCCGCGCCGAAGACTTCTACGTGCTGCAGACCGGCGATCCCAAGGGCGACGCCGACGGTTACATCGATCCCCAGACCAAGGCGGAGCGGAATGTGCCGCTGGAGATCAAGGTGCCGGGCCAGGAGTTGCCCTTCTACAACCAGACCTTCGAGGAACTGGGCCTGTTCAAGGCTGAGCCGGTGCTGCCGTTCAACGCCAAGGGCACCCTGGGCTGGGCCCATTCCGACGAGAGCCTGGGTGATGGTTCATCGCAGTTCTTCCTGTTCCTGTTCGAACCCGAGCTGACCCCCGCCGGCCTCAACCTGATCGACGGCCGCTATGCCGCCTTCGGTTATGTGGTGGACGGTTTCGATGTGATGGAGGAGCTCACCGCCGACGACGGCATCGTCAAGGCCACCGTGATCGATGGGGCTGAGAACCTGCAGCCCCACGCCTGAGTCAGCGCAAGGAGGCCATCCGGGTCATGGAGAAGCACGGAGCCGATCCATCTCCCCGGCCAATCGATCCCGAGGCAAGACTGGCCGGATCGATCAACGGCGCCCAAGAGCAACGACAGCCGGAGACCCTGGCCGATCTGGGCGAATGGGAGCTGATCCGCCGGCTGGGATCCTTTGCCCCGCCAGGCCAGTTCGCCGACGATGCGGCCCTGCTGCACCTCCCCGGGGCTGGCGCGCAAAAGCCTGGCCTGGCCAGACAACCCGACGCAGCGGCGCAGGGCGGCTCCGAGGGAGGTGAGGCAGCTGAGGCGGGAGCGGCCGCAGGCGGCCCAGCGCTGGTGGTCAACACCGACGTGTTGGTGGAGGGGATCCACTTCAGCGACAGCACCACCGCGGCGGCGGATGTGGGCTGGCGGGCGGCGGCGGCCAATCTTTCCGACCTGGCGGCGATGGGCTGCACCGAGGTGGTGGGTCTGACCGTGGGTCTGGTGGCGCCGGCCTCCACGCCCTGGAGCTGGGTGGAAGGGGTGTACGGCGGCCTGCGGGAGGCCCTGGGCACCTATGGCGGCGTGCTGCTGGGGGGCGACTGCAGCGGCGGCGGCCAGCGCATCCTGGCGATCACGGCGATCGGGCGGCTGGCGATGGCAACGGCACCTGGCCCCCCCGGCTCCGGCCCGATCCGCCGCCGCGACGGCCGCCCCGGCGATCGGCTGGTGTGCACCGGCCCCCACGGTCTGAGCCGGCTGGGGCTGGCCCTGCTGCAAGGTGAAATCGTCGCCGGCAGGCTGGATCCAGCCCTGGCAGAGCGGGCGATCGCCGCCCACCAGCGGCCCCGACCCCGCTTCGATGCGGTGCGGGCCCTGATCTCCAGTCGCCCGGCTGCGGAGCCCTGGCGGGTGGGCGGCTGCGACAGCAGCGATGGCCTGGCGGCGGCCGTCGGGGCGATCGCCGCTGCCAGTGGCTGCGCGGCCCGGCTGCAGGCAACCTGCCTGCCCCTCGATCCCGCCATGGCAGGCCTGCCCGAGGCGAGGAGCTGGTGCCTGGAGGGCGGCGAGGACTTCGAGCTGGTGCTGGCCCTGGAGCCGCACTGGGCGGAGGCCCTGATCGCAGCCCTGCCGGAAACGACACGGATCGGCGAGCTGGTGGCAGGGGAGGCGGGAGCTCTGGGCTGGGCGGATGGGGCTCCCTGGAGCGCGGGCGATGGGGGGCACCCAGCAACCAGCGGCTACAGCCACTTCAGCTGAGGCGTGAGCGGGTGGGGCGAGCTGCCAAAAGACCAGGGAGAACGCATCCCCGAAAGCCGAACCCTTCAAAATGGGCACTAAGATCAGAAAATGGACATTTCGGTCACGACCTTCCGCGCCCAATGTCTGGAGCTGATCCGGCAGATCGAGGCCGGTGGCGAGCCGATCACCATCCGCCGACACGGCAAGGCCGTGGCCCGTCTGTCGCCACCGCCGGGGCCAACCGAACAGGACGCCAGACCCTGGGAACAGCTGCGGGGCACCGGCTCTTTGCTGGCATCCCCAGAGGAATCGGTGCTGCAGGCGGGCGATTTTGAAGCCCTGCAGTGAGCGTTCTGCTCGACACCCACCTCTGGCTGTGGTGGCTGCTCGGTTCACCCCAACTGACAACCGGGCAACGGCGGGCCATCGATCAGGCAGCCCAGGCCCGCCAGCTGCGGCTGGCGGCGATCAGCCTGTGGGAAGCGCAGATGCTGCAAGCCAAGGGGCGCCTGGAGCTGGATCGGCCCTTCGAACACTGGTTGCGCCGAGCCGCGGCTGCGGACGTGATCACGGTGCTACCTCTCGACTGCGAGGTGGTGATCTGCGTGAACTCCCTGCCCGTCGATTTCCGCGGCGACCCAGCCGATCGCCTGATCGTGGCCACCGCCCTGGCCCACGCTCTGCCACTGGCGACCTTCGACAGCACCATCCGCCGCAGCCAGGTGGTGCCGCTCTGGCCCGTGGGGTGATTGGTGACCTGGGGCATGACCCCCGCCATCCGTCCTGAACCCCTCAGAAGCTGCCCTGATGGCGCACCGGACCGGGATAGCGGGCCAGCAGCGCATCGGCGGTGAGCAACAACAAGCCTTCGCGCTCGGCCTGGGCCAGCAGCAGGCGATCAAAAGGATCGCGGTGCAGCGTCGGCAGCTGGGCCACCGCCAGCACATGGGCGGCCTCGATCGGCAGCTCCACGAAGCCGCCATCCAGCAAGGTGCGCCGCAACAGCGACGGTTGCACCTGAAACCCCTCGCGCCCCAGGCCCGCCTTGATCACCAGCTCCCAGAGGGAGACCACGCTGAAGCACAGGGTGTGCTGCGGATCCTCCAGCAGCTCCCGCAGGGCAGGCCCCAGCCGAGCCGGTTCGCCCATGGCCCAGACCAGGAGGTGCGTGTCGAGCAGGAGCTTCACGGCTCGCTGGAGCTGGGTGCGTCAGCCGTCAGGCCCTCGAACAGATCGGCGATCTCCTCGGCGGCGATCTGGTCGAAGTCGTCGGGCACCGAGCACTGACCCGCCAGCAGACCAAGGCGACGCCGGGGGGGAGTGGCGGGGTCATCGGCGCCCGTGAGCCGGGTGACCTGCACCAATGGCTTGCCGGCTTTGCAGATCACAAATCCTTCGCCCGCCACCGCTTCAGCCACGAGCCTGGAGAGGTGGGTCTTGGCCTCGTGCAGATTGACCTGGCGCACGGGAGCAATGGCAGGTGGACTTAGTTTAACCAAGTCAGTGGGTTTTCCTGCGCTGGATGGCCGTTGCCCCGGCGTGAACATCATCCGGCCCATGAGCGAGAGGCTCCGCTGCTGAACACGATGGGCCGATGCGCTTGTTCCCGTCGACAGAGGGATGGTTCTGAATGCAAGCAAAGCCCAGGGCGGCGGCTTTGGCGATCACGCCGGGGTAGAGCATCAAGCCAGCTGCCGATCAAGCTCCTCGTTCTGGTGAAGGATCCGCTGGGCAGCCGCGTCAAAATCAGCGGCAGGTCTGCAGAGCAGCTCGCGGACCGCGGCCGCCAGATCCGTTTCAGAAACCTGCAAAAGGGCCGCAGCCTGGGCCTGGGCTTGGTGGTCGCTGCGTTCGCTGGCTAGCGCCATGACAGGTGAGTTCCACCCACCCCTCACCCTTTCCCCCCTGCTTCAGCCTCCTCCGCTTCCGCCTCTTCGCTGAGTTGCCGAAAGAAGTCGGCATCGGCACCACCCGGGCCCGAACCCCGGCGGAGATTTGCCCTGCGATAGCGCAAGTGATCCCAGCTCATCTGTAGCTCCTCCAGCAGCGAAAACTCACTGCCTGGAGCGCGGGCCAGCCCGGCGAAGCCGGCGGCCAACGCCAGGCAGGCCACGCTGGTGCGAACGATGTCGCCCACCAGGGCCCAGGGGCTGGTGGGCGGTGCGCTGCTGCGGGCGCGCTCGAGCCGGGCGGCGGCCTGATCCAGAACGGAGGCGATCCGGCTGCGCAGCAACGGCAGGGGCAGGCTGCGATCGGCCGCATCGAGGCGGGGGCCATCCAGGGGGGCCAGCTGTTGCTCCAGCTCCGGGATGCTGCTGGCGCTGCTCACCACCTGGCGCATCTGCTGCAGCCGCTCCGAGTCACGAAGCAGGCCGCTGCTCGAGGCCAGGGCCTGGCCCTGCTGGCGTTGCAAGTTGGCGGTGGCCAGCAGCGGAGCAAGCAGCAGATAGCCGATCGCCACGGCCGCCGCCAGCTGGGCGGCGAGGCGATGACGTTGCACCAGCAGCGGATCCTGGGGATCAAGGCTGGCGGCGACATGGAGCAGCACCAAGCCGATCAAGGGAAAGGGGGAGGCATTGATCAACGCCCCGCCAACCTGCAGCTGCCAGGCCGCATCAAGCAGGCGCACCGGTAGTAGCGAGGTGGAGAGGATCGTCAAAAACAACACGATCAACACCACCCCCGCCAGGCCAACGCCGCGAGCGATGGGGGAGGGCAGCGATCGCGAAGATTCGGAGCTGGCAGGCATCGAGAGTGATCAGGGCGGTGGAGACATCAGAGAAGAAATCAGCTGACAAGGACGCTGATAAAAAAGCCCCTCTCCGGGAGAGAAGGGCTTGGTGCATCAATGAGCCTCGGTTCAAGCCGGAGACTTGATCCTGCGCCTCAGCTTGCGGCTCCAACCGAAGGCAGCACCAGCGCCTAAGAGGGGCAGAGGGCCTGGAATAGAGGCCGAAGACACTGGGGTGAAGCTAAGGGAGCTTGAAGGAGAACCATCAGAATCTATGTTAGAAAAACCCCTTGCCGCGTATACTCAGGGCGCGATCCCTGACTGATGTTGCCCAGTTCAAGAATTGTAAAAGATTTGAAACTAAAGTAAGTGATATTAACGCCTGTGACCTGGCCACCCGAAACATCGAATCCATCTCCTAGAGCATAGTCTGTATCTGTGAAGACATCTGGAAGGGAGCCTGAATTCGTTGCCGAAGTTACGGTCACTGTGAGGCCTGTCTTCTGGTCATCGAGGTTGTCCACCAACCCGTCAACGGTGCCCGTAACCGTTGCGGGGGAGGTTGGATTCCCAGTCCCGGTGAAGGTGAAGTTGAAGCTAAGTGCTGAGGCGGCTCCGGCCTGGAGGCAGGTCATCAGCAGGGCAGCAGCAAAGGCGGCGCGGCCGGTCAATCGCCTGAGGTCAGATGGGCGCGAAGGCTTCGCTGAATTTTGACTTGACTGAGGAACGATGGGAACCATCGGTTCCTTGATCGAGGCTCGCAAAGGCACCACTGAAGGCAACAAAACTGCCGCAAATCTGCAGCCCCCTCGCCGGTGCCTGTGACGCTGTGTCAGTCAAAACATTGGTCTACCTATTAATGAGTAGATGGCCCTCGCTGAACGGCTCCCGTCTACTCAATAATGAGTAGATGACACCCACCGAACCGCCCCGATTGACCTACTAATAGGTAGACGACCTCCTGGGTTTGTAACGGTTTGTCAACGGCGGTCAGGGCGCCGTCGCGGAAGCTGGGTGTTTCCAGCGCGAGTTGGACGGCGGGCGCACACCAGTGGCTTCCCTCTGGCCCGGTTGCCGAAAGCCATACCTCCTGCTCGGCGGGCCGATCCAGCAGCGCCTGCAGGCCGGCCTGCAACCCTGCCAGGCGCTCGGCCCGCCGTTGGGCGCGGGTCTGGGCCACGGTTGCTGTGGGTGAGATCAGGGGCGCCTTCGCAAGACGCGGGCAACTGCCTTCAGGGCGCCAGCCTCCGCCCCACGCGGGCCACGTGCTGGCGCAGGGGTTCGGGCAACTCGTGATGCAACGAGAGGTCGATGCTCCAGGGGAGCAGCAGGTCATCGAGGGCGCCCATCAGCCGCAGGCGATCGTTGTGGCGAAGGTCCGGCGCCACCAGGGTCAGATCGATGTCGGAGCCGGGGCGATGGCGGCCCATGGCCCGGGAGCCGTAGAGCCACACCTCGTGCACGGCGGGCTCGGCGTTGAGCAGGGCCAGCAGGCGGGCCGAGACCTCCGGCGGCAATCCAGGGATCGCGGCGATGGCGGCGGGATGCTCAGCCATCCAGCTCCTCAGCGGCGGTGGCCTGAACGCGCTCGCTCAGCACCAGGCGCAGCTCCCGGAAACAGGGCAGATAACGATCCCCCACCTGCTGGCTCACCTGCTCGGCGGTGCTGCGGTTGTAGGTGTGGCTGGTGAGGTTGCGGTCCTGCACCATGGCCAGCCAGCCCTCGCCGTCACGGATCAGGCCCACGCGGAAAGCCAGCCGCAAGGTGTCGCGCGAGCCGATCAGACCGGCGTTGCCCTCCGCCAGCAGCAGGTCGCGCAGACTGTTCCAGCCCAGCTCGAAGCAGTACTCAAACGCCTTGATCAGGCCCTGACGTTCCCGCTCGTTGAGCGCGGGGGGCTGGAAGAAAGTCTCCAGCTGATCCAGGGCCTGGCAGAAGTTGGCAAAGCGCTGCTGCCAGCGGATGTCAGGCGGCATGGCGGTGGGGCGATGGGAACAGTCTGAACCGGGTTCAACCGCACTGGATCAGGCAGGGTCAGGCGCCAGCCCCCTACTCCCCCAGCGCCTCAGCCACCGCCCGCTGGAACACCTCTTCCTCAGGCACGATGCCGGTCCAGAGGGTGAACAGCTGCATCGCCAGTTGCACCAGCATCTCGACGCCATCGACCACGCCGCAGCCGTGCTCGCGGGCCGTTTGCAGAAAAGGCGTGATGCGCGGATTGGTGATCACATCCACCGCCAGGCAGCCGGGTTCGACGCTGCTCCAGTCGATCGGCACAGCTTCGAGCTCGGGGGCGCAGCCCAGGTGGGTGGCATTCATCAGCAGGGTGGTGCCGGCGGGCACCTGCACCGGTGAGCTCCAGGCCTGCCACTGGGCCGGCACGCCGCTCACCGCCGTGATCCGTTCAGCCACCTCCCGACCCTGCTCCTCGCGGCGGGTGATCAGGGTGACCTGGGCCGCCCCGGCCCAGGCGATCTCCACCGCCATCGCCCGGCCGGCGCCACCGGCCCCGAGCATCACCACCTGCTCGCCCTTGAGGCTGCGCTGTTTCTGGATCGCCTTGACCACACCCTTGCCATCGTTGTTATGGCCGATCAGGCGACCGTCTTCGATCGTCAGGTAGTTGGCGGCGCCGATCGCCTTGACATCGTCGTCAATCTCGTCGAGCAGGGGGATCACATCCACCTTGTAGGGCACCGTGATGCCGACGCCGCGATAACCCAGAGGTGCCAGACCCTTGATGGCGGGCCGCAACAATTCGGTCGTGGCCACATCACTTTTCCAGAACTGCCAGTTCAGCCCGTAGTGGGCATAAACAGCATCAAACATCTGATCAATCGGGTTCTCCGCCACCGGGTGTCCCAGCATCCCGGTCATCTGCTTCTGGGGAGGGATCACGGCAACGCCTGAGCTGATGTCCTGCCGATTATGGGTGAGACGGTGGGATCAGACTGGGCGGGCCGTGGTGACGCCGCCAACCAGGCAGGCCAGCACCCCAAGACGATCCAGCAAAAGCCGTTGCTTTCAGACCGAACGGTCTTGACGCAGGCCAGAGCTCCAGTGATGGGCCATGGATCAAAGGGGGCATCTCATGGGTCTTCTCAGCAGCAACAGACTGCAGGCGCAGGATCCCATCGTCCAGGCCGCGTCACAGAACGCTTTCCGTGAGCCCACTCCCGGCGCCTGACAACGCCACGGGGTTGCAGAACTTCGCCCTGGCTGATCCCGATGTCTCCATCAATCGCGGTGATCTCCACAAAAAAGGCCACCTCTCGGCGGCCATACAGAAATGGGTTCCCTGGTGCTGAAAAGGGCCCGAAGGCTCAGCTACAGCCTGAGCTCAGCGACAGCCAAGGCTCAGGCCCAGCCGAACCTCACTTCCAGTTCCTGGCGACCACCTCGGCCAGATCAACGACGCGCTGGCTGTAGCCCCACTCGTTGTCGTACCAGGAGATCACCTTGACCATGTTGCCGTCCAGCACCAGGGTGAGATCGGCATCCACAATCGTGGACTCATCGGTGCCGGCGTGGTCGGTGGACACCAGGGGCAGATCGCAGTACTTGATGATGCCCTTCATGCCGTTCTCGGAGGCGGCCTTGAAGATGCTGTTCACCTCCTCCCGGGTGGTGTCCCGGGCCACCTCAAGCACCATGTCCACCACCGAAACGTTGGGGGTGGGCACCCGCAGGGCGATGCCGTTGAGCTTGCCCTTCATCGGCGGATAGACCAGGGCCACGGCGGTGGCCGCACCGGTGGAGGTGGGCACGATGTTCACGGCGGCGGCGCGGGCGCGGCGCAGATCGCGGTGGGAGGCATCGAGGATGCGCTGGTCACCCGTGTAGCTGTGGGTGGTGGTCATCATCCCCTTCACAATTCCCAGGGATTGATCCAGCACTTTCACCAGGGGCGCCATGCAGTTGGTGGTGCAGCTGGCGTTGCTGATGATGTCGAAGTCGTCGTGGCGGTACTCGTCAGCATTGACCCCGACCACGAAGGTGCCCACACCCTCGCCCTTGCCGGGAGCCGTGATCAGCACCTTGCGGGCTCCGGCCTCGATGTGCTTGCCGGCACCCTTCTGATCGATGAAGACGCCGGTGGCCTCGATCACGAGGTCGACGCCCCACTCCTTCCAGGGCAGGTTGAGGGGGTTGCGATCGGAGAAGCACTTGATGTGCTTGCCATTGACGACGATGGTGTCGTCGGTGTGGCTCACCTCCGCATCACGGATGTGGCCCAGCATCGTGTCGTACTGGAGCAGGTGGGCGTTGGTGCGGGGATCGGAGGTGTCGTTGAGACCCACCACTTCGATACCGGTGTTGGCGCCTCGGCTCAGCCAGCAACGCATGAAATTGCGACCGATGCGTCCGAATCCATTGATCGCAACTTTCAAGGTCATGGCGTCAAGCGGCGAGATCCGCTAGCAAGGGTGATTCGGCCGCAGATCATACAGAAATCCCTGCCCAGGCCTGCCGCTGGGCCTGGTGTGATGGGGGCCGACCACGAAAGCGAAGCATCTCGTAAAGCGCCGATGGCCTGTCCAGCCCTATTTTCAGCGGGTCAGGAGTCGCCCCCAACAGGCCCGATGCTCGATCGCCTCCAACCGGTCCATTTCATCGGCGTGGGAGGCATCGGTATGTCTGCCCTGGCCGGGATCCTGGCGGCCCGGGGTTTCAGCGTCAGTGGCTCTGACCCCCGGCGCGCCCCGGTGGTGGAAGCCCTGAAACTCAAGGGTGTGCGGGTCTTTCAGGAGCAGACGGCCGCAACGATCCAGGCGGTCCAGGCCAGCGGCGCCAGCCCGCTGGTGGTGATCAGCTCCGCCGTTCCCGACACCAATGGGGAGCTGATCGAAGCCAGGCGCCTCGGCCTGGTGGTGGTGCACCGCTCCGACGTGCTGGCGGCCCTGATCAACGCCCAGCCCTCGATCGCCGTGGCCGGCAGCCATGGCAAGACCACGACCAGCACCCTGATCGCCACCCTGCTGGAGGCCACCGACCAGGACCCCACCGCCGTGATCGGCGGCATCGTGCCGGCCTTCGCCAGCAATGGCCGCCATGGCGAAGGTCCGCTGCTGGTGGCCGAAGCCGATGAATCGGACGGTTCCCTGGTGAAGTTCAGGGCCCAGCTGGGTGTGCTCACCAACATCGAGCTCGATCACACCGATCACTACCCCGACCTTGACGCCCTGATCAGCACCCTGCAGCGCTTCGCTGGCGGGTCCGGCCGGCTGCTCGCCAACCGCGACTGCCCGATCCTGCGGGAACATTTCAAGGCCGACAGCTGGTGGTCCACCGAGGCCGCCGAGGGGGTGAACTTCGCCGCCATCGCCCAGGAAGAGCGCGGCGATGGCACCCTCGCCGACTACTACGAAGACGGCATCCTGATGGGCAGTCTCAGCCTGCCCCTGCCCGGTCGCCACAACCTCAGCAATGCCCTGGCGGCGATTGCCGCCTGCCGCCTTGAAGGGGTGCCCTTCGCCGACCTGCAGCAGGCCATCTCCAAGCTGCGCCCCCCCGGTCGCCGCTTCGACTGTCGCGGTATCTGGGAGGAGCGGATCGTCGTCGACGACTACGCGCACCACCCCAGCGAAGTGGCCGCCACGTTGAGCATGGCGCGCCTGATGGTGAGCAGCGGTCGCAGCCCCCTGCCCCGCCCCCCCCAGCGCCTGGTGGCCGTGTTCCAGCCCCATCGCTACACCCGCACCGCCCAGTTCCTGCAGGGCTTTGCTGCCGCCCTGACCCAGGCTGATCTGGTGCTGATCGCCCCCCTCTACAGCGCTGGCGAAGCCCCGATGCCGGGCGTCTCCAGCGCCGCCCTGGCCCAGGCCGTGCGCACGCTGGCACCGCATCTGGAGGTGCTGGAAGCCCAGACCCTCGACCATCTGGCCCACCAGATCGCCGCCACCAGCCGTCCCGGCGATCTGGTGCTGGCGATGGGAGCCGGCGACGTCAACGGCCTCTGGGAGCGCCTGGGAGCCCTGGGAGATCGGCCCATGGCCCGGGCGGCCTGAATGGCGGCCCAAGCCACCGCCCAGCCCTCCGGGGTACGGCAGAGCGTCTCGCTGCAGGCCTTCACCACCTGGAAAGTGGGGGGCCCGGCTGAATGGTTCGCCGAACCCGGTAGCCAGGGCGAACTGATCCAGCTCGCCGCCTGGGCCGTCAGCGCCGGGTTGCCCTTCCGCTGCATCGGCGCCGGCTCCAACCTGCTGATCGCCGATGGCGGCCTGGCTGGCCTCACCCTGTGCAACCGGCGCCTGCAGGGCAGCCACAGCGATCCCCACGAGGGCTGGGTGGAGGCGGAAGCCGGTGAACCGATCCCCACCCTGGCCCGCAAGGTGGCCAGAGCCGGTCTGCACGGCCTGGAGTGGGCCGTGGGCATTCCCGGCACCGTGGGGGGCGCGGTGGTGATGAATGCCGGCGCCCAGGGGGGATGCACGGCGGATTGGCTGCACTCGGTGCGGGTGCTCGATCCGAGCCGGCCCGATCAGCCCTTCACCCTGGAAGCCCGGGAGCTGGACTTCGCCTACCGCCACAGCCGTCTGCAGGCGGAACCGCTGCTGGTGCTTTCAGCCCGCTTCCGGCTTGCGGCCGGCCATGACCCGGCCGAGATCACCGCCCGCACCAGCGCCAATCTGCAGAGCCGCACCAGCACCCAGCCCTATCAGCAACCCAGTTGCGGCAGTGTGTTCCGCAACCCCGAGCCGCGCAAAGCCGGCCAACTGATTGAGGCCCTCGGACTCAAGGGACTGAGCGTCGGTGGCGCCCAGGTGTCAACGCTGCACGCCAACTTCATCGTCAACACCGGCAACGCCCGGGCCCGGGACATCGACACCCTGATCCGGCTGGTGCAGGAGCGGATCCGCGACGAACACGGCATCGAGCTGCACACCGAAGTCAAGCGGCTCGGATTCGAAGGGGTCGATACGCAGCGGCCGGGGCCCTAGCCTGCGCCAGCACTCCACGACAGCGGCATGGCTGGCTT
This sequence comes from uncultured cyanobacterium, assembly GCA_903823115.1. Classification (GTDB taxonomy): domain Bacteria; phylum Cyanobacteriota; class Cyanobacteriia; order PCC-6307; family Cyanobiaceae; genus Cyanobium. The sequence goes on along the minus strand of CAIJRN010000029.1, from coordinate 46,918 downwards.
CGGTCTCCCCAACTTCGGTCAGTTGACCGAAGCCTTCCGCAAGGCCCAGCAGATCCAGCAGGACGCCCAGAAGCTCCAGGAGCAGCTTGACGCCATGGAGCTGGAGGGCAAGAGCAGCAACGGCCTGGTCAGCATCTGGCTCTCCGGCAACCAGCAGCCACTGCGGGTTGAGGTGGCCCCCGAGCTGCTCAGCGGCGACAGCGAAGCCGCCGAAACCGCCATCCTCGAAGCCCTGCGCAGCGCCTACGAGCTCTCCACCGGCACCATGCGGGAACGGATGGAAGAACTCACCGGCGGCCTCGATCTCAACCTGCCCGGCCTGGGGGGCTGAGGCTCCGAGGGAAATCCGGATTCGCAGCCCTGGGGAGCTCCCGGCAGCAACGCGCCTCAGCCCCTGCCGGCAAGGCTCTCGCCATCGTCCGGCTGACTGGAAAGCTGCTCTGAACACGGCTCCTGATCCTGGCGGGCCTCATCGAGATCCTCCTGGCGGCTGCGGCGACGGGAGCGCCGCCGCAGCGAGGGATCCAGCAGCGGCTCGAGCCGATCGCCCCGCTGTCTGAGGCCAGCTTCCTTGCCACGGCTGGATCGAGCCTCCCACTGGGCCTCGACCTCGGCCAGACATTGGCGATAGAGCCCGTGGCGATCCCACGCGATCCCCACCCGGCAGCCGGCTTCGCCGAGGTGACGGCAGTTGCTGTAGCGACAGCCCCCCTCCTCCAGCTGGGATCTCAGCTCCGGAAACAGCCCGGCCAACGCGGCCGGATCCTGGGGCAGATCGGGCCGATTGAAACCCGGTGAATCAGCCACCAGGGAAGCTTCGGCACCCGCCAGCGGCGGCGCCAGAGCAAACAGCTCCACATGGCGGGTCGTATGGCGCCCGCGCCGCAACCGGCCGGAGACGGCGCTCACCCGCAGGCCCAGATCCGGTGCCAGGGCATTGAGCAGGCTGCTCTTGCCCACCCCGGAGGGGCCGCACAGGACCGAGATGCCCGGCAGGCTGAGGGTCTGGCGCAAGGCCGCAAGATCGCCGCCCCCGGCTGGCGCGGCGATCGCCAGCGCCCGATAGCCCCAGGCCGCCACCCGCTCGCACCAGCGCCGCACCTCGGCCTCAGCCACCAGATCGGCCTTGCTGAACACCAGCTGGACCTCACAGCCGGTGCGCTCGGCGGTGAGCAGAAAACGGGTGAGCTGAAGCGGGTCGATGGCGGGCTCGGCCAGGGCCACCACCACCACCACCCGAGCGACATTGGCGACAGCGGGTCGCTCCAGCAGACGCTGCCGGGGCTCCAACGCCGCCACGGCGCCACAACGAGCCACCCAGTCAATGCCATCGACCCGCACCCGATCACCGACGCAGATGCGCTGGCCGCTCTTGCCCAACCGGGTGCGGCGCGTGCAGAGCAGCTGGCTGGTGCCGTCGGGACCCGGTTGATCGAGGACCACCCGGCAGAAATTGGCCTCCAGGGCCATCACCTGGCCGGGCCGCTGGCTGGCCGCGGCCGTATCCGCACTCAAGCGGGCAGCCCGCCATCCAGACCCGGACCACCATCGCGACGGACCAGCAGCTGCACGCCCTGGGGCTCCAGGGGGAGCACCCGCACCGTATGACCCTCCTGGCGCAGCCCCTCACTGACCATCTGCTCGGGTTCACCCCGATCCAGCAAAATCTCCAACCCAGCGCCCGGCGCGAGCTTTTCCAGGGCCAGGCGACTGCGGATGAAGTTGAGCGGACAGGGGGTGCCGCGCAGATCGAGACGCTGCAAAGAGGGCTCGCTCATCCCTTGCCGAACAGGCCGCCGAACAGCCCGCTCTTGTGATGAGGTCGCTGGCCCTTGCTGCTGTGGTGGCCGGCCAGCTGCTCCAGCAGCTGTCGCTCATCACCGCTGAGGCGTGTGGGCAGCTGCACCTTGATGGTGAACTGGTGGTTGCCCCTGGCCACCGGATTGCCCAGCCGCGGCACCCCCTTGTTCTTGAGGGTGAGCACGGTGCCGGGTTGGGTGCCGGCGGGAATCTCCAACGGCTCGGGGCCGTCCACGGTCTCCACTTCGATGGTGTCGCCGAGGATCGCCTGGAGATAACTCAGCGGAATCTCCGAGAGGATCGTGGTGCCATCGCGCCGCAGGGTCGGATGGGACTTGACGCTGAGGAAGACGTAGAGATCGCCCGCTGGGCCGCCGCGCGGGCCGGCGTTGCCTTCCGAGGCCACCCGCAGCCGCGAGCCGGAATCGACCCCGGCGGGGATGTTGATGCGCAGGGTCTTGGACACCTGCTGCAGGCCAGCGCCGTTGCAGGTGCCACAGGGATCGGCGATCACCTGGCCGCTGCCCTCGCAGGTGGGACAGGGAGCGACCTGGGTGAAACTGCCGAAGGGCGTGCGGGTGGCCCGCCGCACCTGGCCGGCGCCACTGCAGGTGCCACAGGTGGTGGGTCCGCTGCCCTCCTTGGCCCCTGATCCCTTGCAGGTGCCGCAGGTTTCCAGATGGCGCAGCTGCACCTCTTTCTCGACCCCGAAGACCGCATCGCGAAAGTCGATGCTGAGATCGAGGCGCAGATCGTCGCCCTGGCGCGGGCCACTGCGACGGCGCTGTTGCCCACCACCGGCGGCAGCCCCTCCGAAGCCACTGAAGAACGTCTCAAACAGATCGGCGAAGCCGCCCATGTCGCCGGCATCCGGCATACCGCCACCGCCGCCCAGGCCGGCTTCGCCGAACTGGTCGTAGCGGGCCCGGGTCTGGGGGTCGCTGAGCACCTCATAGGCGCGGCCGATCTCCTTGAACTTGTCCTCAGCCCCGGCCTCTTTGTTGATGTCGGGGTGGTATTGGCGCGCCAGACGGCGATAGGCCCGCTTGAGACTATCGGCGTCGACATTTCTGGCAACACCCAGCAACTCGTAGTAGTCGGCCATCAGCCGCCCTGCTCCTCGCTGGAACCGTCAGTCGAATCGCCGGAGGAACCGGGGCCCATGGAAACCTTCACCAGCGCATGGCGCAGCACCCGACCATTGAGGTGGTAGCCGCGCTGCAGCTCCTCAATCACCACATCTTCAGAGTGCTCCTGGCTGGGCTCCCGCAGCACCGCCTCGTGGAGATTGGGATCAAAGGGTTCCCCCTCCACCCGCATCGGCGAGACGCCGAGCTGTTTGAACACATCCACCAACTGGCGATAGAGACCCTGGTAGCTGCCGTGCAGGGTCTGAGCCTCCTCGTGCTGGGGCTTGAGCTGCTGCCGGGCTCGCTCGAAGTTGTCCACCACCGGCAGGATCTCGCCCAGGGTGGAGCAGGTGATCTGCAGGCGGAGGTCGTCCTGGTCGCGGCTCTGGCGCTTGCGGAAGTTGTCGAAGTCGGCGGCAATCCGCATGCACTGGCCCCGCAGCGACTCATTTTCGCCCTGAAGCGCGGCCAGCCTGGCTTCCAGCAGCTGCAGACGGTCGCCATCGCTGAGCGCGGCATCGTCCTGACCCTCCGGACCAGGAGCCGAGGCGTCAGCAGCAGCCGGGATCGGGCCATCTGACTCAGAAGCCTCGACGGGCACGGGCCCAGGCTCGGTGCCGCCGTTGATGGGAGCGTCACCTTCCAAGGGGATGTCGCTGCTCTGGGGATTGTCGCCGCTCATACCGGTCGCACCAGTTTCGAATGGAGCCATGTTGAAGCGCCGGCCCCTCCTCCCACAAGCGGCGGAAGCCCGCACCTCAGGCGCGAGCGCTGGCGGGGTATTCGTGACAAGTCTCACCAAAGTTGGCATTTTCTGGCCAAAATCGTTCAAACCGTTGGTCCCACACCCTCTCGGCGGGCCCTGTGCATTCGGCGTTGACACCCGGCCTTGGCACCCGGCATCCAGTCCGGCGCTACAAGCCCGCCATCCAGGCCTGGAGCCGCAGCCCCAGGAGCAGCAAGCAAGACCAGCTCTGAGGACCTGGAGCCCACCCCCCGAAGGTCCTTGGCCATACCGCAACCCGATTCCAGCTCCCGACTCCGGCAGCGACCATGAATCCAGACACCGCCACCCAGGGGATCAAGGCCCAGGTCACAGCAAAGACCTCGCTGTTCGGTGATCTGGACCTGGGCCAGTCGAACACGCCCCAGTCCGAGAACGAATCCAGATCCGAAGATCTCGAGACCAGCAGCAAGGCCGCCGGGCTCTCACCGGTGATGAGCCTGGTGGATCGGATCCTGATCGAAGCCCTCACCTGCTCCGCCAGCGACATCCACGTGGAGCCCCAGGAAGACGGCCTGCTGATCCGCTTCCGTCAGGACGGGGTGCTGCGCAATGTCGAAACCCTGCCGAAGACGCTGATCCCAGCGGTGACCTCCCGCTTCAAGATCATGGCCGACCTGGACATCGCCGAACGGCGCATGCCCCAGGACGGCCGGATCCGCCGCAATTTCCGCGGCCGCACCATGGACTTCCGCGTCAGCACCCTGCCCAGCCGCCATGGCGAAAAGGTGGTGCTCAGGCTGCTCGACAGCGGCGCCACCCAGCTCGGGCTCGACAACCTGATCACCGATCCCATCTCCCGGGAAACCCTGCGGGAAATCGGCTCCAAACCCTTCGGCATGATCCTGGTGACGGGCCCCACCGGATCGGGTAAATCCACCACCCTCTACGCCCTGTTGTCGGAGCGCAACGACCCGACGATCAACATCTCCACGGTGGAGGATCCGATCGAATACAGCCTCAAGGGGATCACCCAGACCCAGGTGAACCGCGAAAAAGGCTTCGATTTCAGCACCGCCCTGCGAGCCTTCATGCGACAGGATCCCGATGTGCTGCTGGTGGGTGAGACCCGCGACCTGGAAACGGCCCGCACCGCCATCGAGGCTGCCCTCACCGGCCACCTGGTGCTCACCACCCTGCACTGCAACGACGCCGCCAGCGCCTTCGCCCGCCTGGATGAGATGGGGGTGGAACCCTTCCTGGTCAGCGCCTCACTGCTGGGGGTGATCTCCCAGCGACTGCTGCGACGACTCTGCAGCCATTGCCGCATTGCCTATCACCCCGACAACGAGGAACTGGCGCGCTTCGGCCTGGTGGCCACCGACGAAAGCAGCATCAGCTTCTTCAAAGCCAGAACCAGCCGCAACAGCACGGAACCGGAATGTCCCCATTGCCAGGGCCGCGGTTACGCCGGCCGGGTGGGTGTCTATGAAATTCTGCGCATGAACGAATCGCTCTCATCGGCTGTGGCCAAGCGATCGAACACCGAAGACCTGCGCCGCCTGGCCCTGGAGGGGGGCATGAAAACCCTGCTCGGCTACGGCCTCGATCTGGTGCGCCAAGGCCTGACCACCCTCGAGGAAGTCGAACGGATGCTGCTCACCGACACGGGTCTGGAATCGGAACGGCGGGCCCGGGCCCTGACCACCCTCACCTGCAAGGGCTGCGGAGCCGGCCTACTGGACGAATGGCTGGAATGCCCTTATTGCCTGCGCGTACGCCGCTGAACAGGTTGATCGCCGCTGGACCTGGCTAAAGTGAAAGCGATGCACGATCAGAGCTGTAGGGGGACAATCCAGTGGACCTTCAGATCGAAGACCTGATGGTCGAACTCGTCAATAGCGGAGGCAGTGACCTGCATCTCGCCTGCGGCCAGCCACCCTACGGACGCTTCAATGGCCAGCTACGGCCAATGATCCAAGACATGAAGCTGAGCGAAGATCAGTGCAACCGACTGATCTTCTCGCTTCTCAACAATTCTCAGCGCAAAATCCTGGAACAGAACTGGGATCTGGACTGTTCCTACGGCCTCAAGGACGTCGCTCGCTTCCGGGTGAATGTCTATCGGCAACGGGGCACCTATGCGGCCTGCCTGAGAGCTCTCGGCAACTCGATTCCGCCGATCGACAAGCTGGGGATGCCGCCGATCGTCGAGGAAATCAGCCGCAAACCCAAAGGACTGGTGCTGGTCACGGGCCCGACAGGTTCAGGCAAAACCACCACCCTGGCGTCCCTGCTAGATCACATCAACCACAGCCGCTCCGAACATATCCTCACCATTGAAGATCCGATCGAGTTCACCTATCGCAACGACAAGAGCCTCATCCACCAGCGGGAGGTCAGCGAGGACACCCGCAGTTTCGCCAATGCCCTGAGAGCCGCTCTGCGCGAAGACCCGGACGTGATCCTGGTGGGGGAAATGCGTGACCTGGAAACGATCCAGCTGGCGATCACCGCCGCCGAAACCGGTCACCTGGTGTTCGGCACCCTGCACACCAGTTCTGCCTCCCAGACCGTCGATCGCATGGTGGACGTGTTCCCCGGCGGCCAGCAGACCCAGATCCGCGTGCAGCTGAGTTCCAGCTTGCTGGCTGTATTTTCCCAGACGCTCTGCAAGAGCAACCACCCCAGCACCGGCGCCTTCGGCCGTGTCATGGCCCAGGAAATCCTGATCAACACCCCAGCCATCGCCAACCTGATCCGCGAGGGCAAAACGGCCCAGATCTACTCCCAGATCCAGACGGGTGCCAACCATGGGATGCAGACCCTGGAGCGCTCCCTGGCCAACCTGATCAAGGCTGGCAAGGTCTCCCGGGGAGAAGCCATGGAAAAAACAACCAAGCCGGACGAATTGGGCCGTTTGCTGGACCAGGTCTGATCGATGACAGCGTTTTTTGTCACCTACACCACCAACTCCGGCCGGAAACGCGAGCTGACGATTCAGGCGGACAGTCCGGCCAGCGCCAGAAGGGAATTGCGGCGACGCGGCATTCTTGCCAACACCTTGGTGCGCAAGGAATCCATCGCCCCAACCGGTGAAACTTTCGATTTCCGCAACCTGATCGAAGGCGGCATCAGCATCCGCGAAAAGGCCCTGTTCGCCAGCAAACTTTCGGCCCTGGTGGATGCGGGGGTGCCGATTCTGCGCAGCCTCGACCTGATGCGCACCCAGCAGCGCTCCACCTTGTTCCGCAAAGCGCTGACCAGCATGACGCGGGAGGTGAATCAGGGGGAAAGCCTGGGCAATTCAATGCGTCGCTGGCCCCAGGTGTTCGACAATCTCACGATCGCCCTGGTGGAAGCCGGCGAAGCCGGTGGCGTGCTCGATGAAACCCTCAAGCGACTGGCCATCCTGCTGGAAGACAACGCCAAACTGCAGAACCAGATCAAAGGAGCCCTGGGTTATCCGATCACCGTGCTGGTGATCGCGATCGCCGTGTTTCTGGGCATGACGGTCTTCCTGATCCCCACCTTCTCGACGATCTTCGATCAGTTGGGGGCCAAGCTACCGCTATTCACGCAAATGATGCTCGATCTGAGCAAATTGCTGCGCTCCTCTTTCTCCTTCTTCCTGGTGGGGGGCATCGGGATCGGCGCCTACATGTTCTCCCGCTACTACGCGACTCCCACCGGCCGGCGCTCCGTGGATTCCTTTTCTCTCAAAATTCCCCTGTTTGGCGACCTGATCCAGAAAACGGCCACCGCCCAGTTCTGCCGCACCCTCAGCTGCCTCTCCAAGGCCGGTGTGCCCATCTTGATGTCCCTGGAAATCGTGCGCGACATCACCTCCAACACCCTGATTGGTGACGCGATCAGCTCCTCGCGCAACGATGTGAGCGAGGGTGTACCTCTGAGCGCCGCCCTGGAGGTCAAGAAAGTATTTCCGGACATGGCGATCAGCATGATGGCCATCGGCGAAGAAACTGGCGAAATGGATGCGATGCTCTCAAAAGTTGCCGATTTCTATGAAGATGAAGTTGCCGCCACCGTCAAAGCCATGACCTCCATGCTGGAGCCGGTGATGATTGTGTTGGTCGGGGTCATTGTGGGTTCGGTGCTGCTGGCCATGTACCTGCCGATGTTCTCCGTGTTCGAGCACATTCGCTGAGTTCGCTGCTATTGCCTCAGGGACCAGTGGCGGCGATCGCCTGTCCTGCCAACCAGCCGGAACTCCAGCAGTGCTGGAAATTGAATCCGCCCGTCACCCCATCGACATCAAGAATCTCTCCAGCCAGGTATAAACCCGGCTGACGGCGGCTCTCCATCGTGGCCAGGTTCACCTCACCGAGGGCCACCCCACCGGCCGTCACGAACTCCTCGCCGAAGGGACCCCGGCCGGACACCTGGTAGCGGCTGGCCCGCAAGGCCTCAATCAGGGCCTCCTGGGGGCGGCGGCCGAGATCGGCCCAGCGCAGCTCGCCATCGACACCCAGCCGATCGAGCAGATGCAGCCAGAGCCGGCGGCTGAGCTCCGGCCAGGGGCGGGCATTGTTCAGTTGTTTGCGGGCCTGGTCGCGGCGCAGCTCCGCAAACAGCTCCTGCAGCTCCAGCTGGCTGCGACCACCACTCCAGTCGACCCGCAGCTCGCCCCGATAGCCGGCCTGCTTCAGATCCCGGGCCGCGAAGGCCGTCAGCCGCAGCACGGTGGGCCCACTCAGGCCCCAATGGGTGATCAACAGGGGCCCGCTCTGGCGATGGCGCCGCGACGGGGTCCCGGCCAGGATCAGCTCAAGACCGGCCGGATCCATCACCACCCCCGCCAGATCGGCCAGGGGATGGTCCGCCAGGCGCAGGGTGAACAGGGAGGGGACCGGCGGCACCACCGTGTGGCCCAGGCCGGCCGCCAGGCGATGGCCGCTGGGATGGCTGCCGGTGGCCAGCAGCAGCCGATCGGACCGCAGCAGCGCCCCTGAGCGCAAGCGCAGCTGAAAACCACCATCCTGCAGCGGTTCCGCCGCTTGCAAGGCTTCACTGGTGCGCAGCGTCACCCCCAGTCGGGCCGCTTCACGGCGCAGGGTGTCGACCACCGAGCTGGAGCGCTGACTGCGTGGAAACAGGCGGCCATCAGCTTCCTCCACCAGAGCCAGCCCGCGCTGCTCAAACCAGGCCACCGTCTCGGCCGTGGCGAATCGCGAGAAGGGACCCCGCAAGGCCCGGCCGCCGCGGGGGTAATAGCCCACCAGGGCCAGAGGATCCCAGCAGGCATGGGTGACATTGCAGCGGCCGCCACCGCTGATCAGCACCTTGTGCAAGGGCTCTGGGGTGGCCTCGAGCACCAGAACCGCCGGGCTGCCGCCCGCGGCGATCGTGATCTCCGCCGCCGTGATCGCCGCCATGAATCCCGCTGGCCCCCCACCGGCAACCACCAGGGACACGTGGCTAGGCAGCATGGGGAGATGCAGCAGAACTATCGCTTCAGTGTGGCGCCCATGCTGGACTGCACCGATCGGCACTTCCGGGTGCTGATGCGCCAGATCAGCCGCCATTGCCTGCTGTACAGCGAGATGGTGGTGGCCCGGGCCCTGCATCACATCGCCGAGGACGGCGGATCCAGCCGCATGGGGGAGCGCCAGCAGCGGCTGGAGCGGCTGCTGGGCTTCGAGCCGATCGAAAGGCCCCTGGCCCTGCAACTGGGCGGCGACGATCCGGCCCTGCTGGCCCAGGCCACCCGGCTCGCCGCCGACTGGGGCTATGACGAGGTGAATCTCAACGTCGGCTGCCCCAGTGACAAGGTGCAGCAGGGCCGCTTCGGCGCCTGCCTGATGGCGGTTCCCGAGCAGGTGGCCCGCTGCGTCGAAGCCATGGCCGCAGCCTCGCCCCTGCCGGTGACGGTGAAGCACCGCATCGGCATCGACAACCGGGACTCCTACGAGGAGCTACTGGCCTTTGTGGACACGGTGGCCCGCTCCGGCGCCCGCCGTTTCGCCGTCCATGCCCGCAAGGCCTGGCTGGAGGGCCTCGATCCGAAGCAGAACCGCACGATCCCGCCGCTGCGCTGGGATCTGGTGCACCAGCTCAAACGGGACCGCCCAGCCCTGACGATCGAACTCAATGGAGGCCTCGAGGAACTGAACCAGTGCCGGCAGCAGTTGGAGCAGGTGGATGGGGTGATGGTGGGTCGGGCGGCTTACCACCACCCGCTGCGCTGGGCAGGGGTGGATGGAGACCTCTTTGCGGCACCGCCCGCCACCCCGGTACGGGCCTCCAGCGTGGTGCGAGGCCTGGTGCCCCATACGGAGCGCTGGTGCGGCTCCGGCGGGCGGCTCTGGCCGATCGCCCGCCATCTGGTGCATGTGGTGGAAGGCGTCAACGGTGCCCGCCATTGGCGCGCTGCCCTGACCCGGGCGGCCGGAGCCGCCGACGCCGGCGTCGAGGTGCTGGAAACGGCAGCCCGGCAACTCGAGGAACGGGGGCACTGAAAAGCCTCACCCGGATCAGCCGCAACGGGGCAGGATTGCGCAAGGCGATCAAGCGAAACAGTTCCGGCGATCAGGGTGCAACAAACCAGCGCCAGCATCAACGGCTGCTGGCTGGGGCGTCTGCAGAGCCGCAACGATCAAAGGCCTGGGACAAGCCTGCCCAAGGCACATGGCCCTCTCCCCTACGGGAAAAGCGCCGCATTGGGGCTTGGCTGATCCGAGGCTCAGTCAAGCGGGCGCTGGCAGACAGCGAGCAGCGATCCCGGAAGCCGGGGCTTCAGCCCTCGGCGCCGGGATAATCGCCACCGCCGCCGAAATCGCCACCACCGCCACTGCCACTGCGGCGGCGGCGGGCACGGCCGGCATCGAAGCTGTCGCCAGCGCGATCGCCACCGCCATAGCTGCGATCTTCCCAGCCCCGGGCTCCGGAGCCGCGCTCACCGCCGCCGCCGCCAGCTCCACCGCCATAGCCGCCGGCCCCGGCGCCATAACCACCACCACCGCCGCCATAGCCGCCAGGGCGGCGACCACCGCCCCCGCCGCCGCCGCCATAGCCGCCGCCTCCTCCACCGCCGCCGCTGCGGGGTTCGGCCTTGTTGATGCGCAGGGGACGACCCATCAACTCAACCCCCTGCAGGGCATCGATGGCCTTGGTCTCCAGCTCTGGATCCACCATCTCGACGAAGGCGAAGCCGCGCTTGCGACCGGTGTCCCTCTCCAAGGGAAGGGAGCAGTTCGCCACCTCTCCAAAGGGGGCGAAGAGCTCGAGAATGTCTTCCTGCTCGGCGCGGAAGGGCAGATTACCGACAAAAATACTCACTGAACTGACCTGATGACCGGGAATGGGCTGGAACCGTGAGGGGCCCGAGTGACGCCGAAACGTCACACACCCGCAAAGGTTAAACCGCCTGGCCACATTGTTCCGAAGTCGCTGACGATCCTTCGCCCAATCGCTGACGAGCCAGATCCAACTGCTGCCTCACCTGCTCGAAGCCGGTGCCGCCCTCACTGCGGCGGGCCCGGACCACCTGACGGGGCGCGATGGCGGCATGGATGTCGGCCTCGAAGGCCGGATGGAGCTGCTGCCAGCGGGCCAGCGGCAGATCCTTGAGCAGGATCCCCTCCCGCAGGCAACCCTTCACCAGGCCGCCGACCAGCTGATAGGCCTCGCGGAACGGCACGTCCCGAGCCACCAGATAGTCGGCCACATCGGTGGCATTGGAGAAATCGGACTCCACCGCCCGCTCCAGGCGCTCAGGCCGGAACTCCAGGCCCTCCTCAAACAGGATCGCCATCGCCTCCAGACAATCCAGACAGGTGCGCACGCCATCGAACAGCGCCTCCTTGTCCTCCTGGAAGTCCTTGTTGTAAGCCAGGGGCAGACCCTTGATCATCGTCAGCAGGCCCATCAGATGGCCAAAGACCCGGCCGCTCTTGCCGCGCACCAGCTCCGGCACATCGGGGTTCTTCTTCTGAGGCATCAGGCTGCTGCCGGTGGCGCAGCGATCGGTGAGCGAGACAAAGGCGAACTCCTCACTGGCCCAGAGAATCACCTCCTCACTGAGCCGGCTGAGATGGACCAGCACCAGGCTGGCGGCGGCCATGAACTCCACCGCGAAATCCCGATCGCTGACGGCATCGAGGGAGTTGGCATAGAGGCTGGCGAAGCCAAGGGCGGCGGCTGTCTGGCGACGATCGATCGGCACCGGCGTACCGGCCAGGGCCGCCGCCCCGAGCGGGCAGATGTCGACCCGGCGGCGCACATCGGCCAGACGCGAACGGTCCCGTTCGGCCATTTCGATGTAGGCCAGCAGATGATGGGCCAGGCAGATCGGCTGGGCCCGCTGCAGATGGGTGTAGCCGGGGATCAGGGTATCGGCATGGGCCTCCGCCTGGGCGAGCAGGGCCCGCTCGAAACGCAGCAGGGCGAGCTCGATGTCATCGATACGCCGCCGCAACCACAGCCGCAGATCGGTGCCGACCTGATCATTGCGACTGCGGCCGGTGTGCAGCTTCTTGCCCACGGGCCCGAGCAGCTCGATCAACCGCCGCTCGACGGCGAAATGCACATCCTCCGCCTCGATCGTGGGCTGGAACTGGCCGGCCGCCGCCTCACGGCGGATCGACTCAAGGCCCTCGATCAGCCGATCGGCCTCCTGCTCCGTGATCACAGCGCAACGGCCGAGCATGCGGGCATGGGCAACCGAGCCATCGAGATCCTCCTGCAGCAGGGTGATGTCGAAGCCGATCGAGGCATTGAAGCGCTCGATCGCCGGATGCAGGCCTTGCTCGAAGCGATCGCTCCAGCCCCCGGCCGCACCGCCCGTCACACCGGAACTCGAAGAAGGGGGCGTGGATTCGGCGGCCATCGCGGGCTGGGCTGAACATCCCAGCTTGGCAGCCGGCCTCAGAATCCAGGCAGCGCCGGCAGCAGCACGTCTTCGCGCACCTTCAGCACCACCATCGAGGCATCGTCCTCGAGCTGGTGATCGGAACCGACGAAGCGATCCAGACGCCCGAACAGCTGATCCAGCAGCTCCTGGGCACCGAGACCCGAGCGACAGGCGCCATCAAAAGCGCGCACCAGCCGCTCCTCATCGAAGCGCTCACCGCTGAATCCGGAGGCCTCGGTGACACCATCGGTGTAATACAGCAGCACGTCTCCCGGCTCGAGCACCACCTCACCCCAGCCATACTCCGCTTCACTCTGCAGACCGATCAGCAGCCCCGGCGCGTCGAGACGATCCACCCGGGCCTGCTGGCGACGCCAGATCAAAGGCGGATTATGGGCGGCATTGGCATAGCGCAGCCGGCGGCTGATGGGGTTGTAATCGGAATAGAACAGGGTGACGAAACGGTGCGAATGGGCCAGATCCTCCTGGGCCAGGCGATTGAGATCGTGAAGGATGCGATCGGGGGGCAATCCGCTCAGCACCTCGGCCCGCAACATGCCCCGCAGCAGGGTCATCAGCAGGCCGGCGGGCACCCCTTTCCCCATCACGTCGCCCATCACCACGGCCCACTGGCCCTGTTCGCGGCGGCGTCCGATCAGATCGGGCCGTACCGGGATGAAGTCGTAGTAGTCGCCACCCACCTGATAGGCGGGCCGGCAACGGGCCGCCAGCTCCACCCCCTCAATCACCGGGCAGTGATCGGGCAGCAGCTGGGCCTGGATCTCAGCACCGATGCTGAGCTGGCGATCGAGCCGTTCATGGCGCCGCATGTCCTGCTGCAGCAGCTCGTTTTCCAGAGCCACACCCGTGAGGTCGGCCACCAGCTGCAGATGTCGGCGATGGACATCGCTCCAGCTGTAGCCGCGCCGGCCACTGAAGACATAGAGGCGGCCGCGCTGGCAGCTGCGAGCCACCACGGAGGTGGCGACCAGCTCGGCGTGGCCCAGCAACCGCCGGATCAGCGGATCGAGCAAGGCCGCCACCGCCTCATCGCCCGACTGGGCCTGCAATTGGCTGTCGGGAAGGGCAAGCAGTCGCCGCAGCAGCTCGGCGGAGCGCTCGCCCGGGGTGGCCTGCAGATGGTCGCGCCAGAGGCGGCCATCCGGGTGAAACACCACCAGGACACTGCCTTCGGCCTCCACCAGTCGGGAGGCCACCAGCGGCACCAGCTCGAGGAAGCGATTGAGATTGGTGAAACTGCGCAGGGCGAAGGCCAACGAGGCCAACAGCTCCTGGTTGCGGCGCTGCTCGCGATTGAGGCTGTCGAGCCACTGCCGCAGTGACGTGGTCGCCGCCAGGGGCTGGGACGAGGCGCTCTGACCTGGATGGGATGAACCAGCCTGAGGTTCGGGGGCAGGTGCAACCCCGGCCAGGGGAAGAGCCGCGTGGGCCGTCGGGCTGATCGAACCGGCGACATCGGCCGACGACGCCGATCCGGCCAGAGGCAGGGACTCGAGCGCGATTGGCAAGGGCTGGGCCGCATCCGGTCCGGAGGCGGCAGATCCGGGTGCTGGCCCTGGAGCGGCCGCAGCAGCGATGGGGTCCGGGGGGCGGCGGGGCGGCTGGCTGCCCAAGGAGCGGCCGCGAAGGACACGAAAGGTAGCAGTGATCGGAGGATTCGTCGGGCTGAGCGACGCTGAAAGCCGGCCGAACCTGGGATCTCAGCACCGGAAACGCCAGCAGAGCGAAGCCGGAAAGCCCGCAGAAGCAGGGATCAACAGGGCTGCCCAACGAGACCAGTGCCTGTGGAACGGAGACGGGATCCGTCAGGAGATTCCAGATTGGCCGTCCAGATGGGACAGCAGGTGGAGATCCCGGCAGCGCCGCAACAGCCGCGACGGACGCTCCCCGTAGCGGGCCAGAAAATCACGGCTGAAGGAGGTCTGGGAGAGATAGCCACAGGCCTGGGACACGTCCAGCAGGCTGCGATGGCCTCCCGCCTGCTCCAGCAGGGCCTTGGCCTTGGTCAATCGCTGCTGCCGCAGCCACTGCATCGGGCCACAGCCGAAGCGCTGCTTGAAGGCGTACTGAAGCGAGCGACGGCTGTAACTGCTGCGCTGCTCCATGTCCGAAAGGCTGATCGGTTCGTGCAGATGGGCCAGCAGCCATTCCACCAGCGCCTGATGCATGAAGGGCTCAGGCGCTGGCGAAGCTGATTCCGCAGCCGCCTCCAGCAGATCGGGCACCAGCAACATCACGATCAAGCGACGGACCAGATCGTCGAGTCTGAGCATGGGATTGATGGCACCGCCAATCGCCAGGGTGCGCTCCACGTAGGCCATGGTCTCCATCAACAGCTGTTGCACCCGATCCCGGCGGGCATCCGCCTTGCGGCTGAGAACAGCTGGTTGCTCCAGGGCAAGCTGCAGGGGCAGGCCATCGAAACCGGGACCAGCCATGGCCTGGGCTACGGGCAGCAGCGAAGCGGGCGGAAAGCTGATGATGATGCCCGAACACATGCTGCAATTGATCTGGATGCGGCTGCCTGCAGCAGGAATGAAGAAGCAGGAGGAACGGAAAATATGACTTTGATGATCAATCTTGAAAGAGTTGATGCCGGCAACATAAGGAAGCACCAGCTGGGCCTCACACCTCTGCTCCACCTCGCCGTTGATCGCCGATCCCCAGGTGGCCAGCAGCGTGAGATCACCCAGGCGAATACAGCCGGAATGGTTGATGAAGGGCTGATCCCGATCGGGATGATCCCAGCGGTGCACATGCAGGGGCAGAAAGGTGCCCACCACGCCACCGAAATCAACGGTGTTGGAAGAAGCCAGCGACGCGCCAGGCAGCTTGATGAATGGAAGTGGAGCAGCGCCAGCGGATCGCCAGGCAGGCATGGGCAGACGAAGAGCGATCAGCGAGCTGAAGGTTAGGGATCAGGATGCAAAACACCAAGACCAAGGCGCAAAAAACGCAAGACCCTAGGAAAAACGACGGATTTTGGTCTCGCGCGCGCCAATCGTGAAGGCGTCAAGCCGCAGCAACGAGCGACAGAGCAAGCCCGTGGACCAACGTCCGAAAATGGGATGAATAGGCCCATCCCAATCAAAAAGCCTGGTGCACATAGCTCATTCTGGGGAGAAGATCCGCAACTCGCCCCAGGCCAACGCCAACAATGATCGCAGGCTGATCTCGTCGACAGAACACTTCTACTGCATCCAGCGATTGAGATCGATGCTGACTCAGTAAGCTTCCAACTCCTGGGTTTCTTGCGGCCAGGAATACTCTCAATTTTTAGCCAAAGAATCGATGCGCAAGACTGGATATGACCATATAGATCAAGATCAGATCAGCTCAGACATATCCCGTTCGATCACACTCCTGGCGCTTCCACCTCACCAGAACAATTGAAGCACAAGGAATCCGAACCAGCAGGCAAGAGTCGATCAAAGAATGTGGCGAATCAATGCGACAATGAATCGTACATTTGGATCACAAAATACTATCAAATCTTGCCAGGATTCGACAGCAGAAAGACTCTTAACTCGCCAGCAAGGCCTCCACGAACTCGAAGCTGTTGAAGGGGCGCAGATCGCGGATGCCTTCGCCGGCACCGATGAAGCGGATCGGCAGCCTGGCCTCCGAGGCCACGGCGAGCGCCACGCCACCGCGGGCACTGCCATCCAGCTTGGTGATCACGACACCGGTGAGGCCGGCGGCGCTGGCGAAAGCCATGGCCTGGCGCAGGCCGTTCTGGCCCTGGCTGGCATCGAGCACCAGCAGCGACTCGACGACGGCCTCAGGAGCCAGCTTGTCGATGATGCGGCGCACTTTGGTGAGCTCCTCCATCAGGTTGTGCTTGGTCTGCAGGCGACCGGCCGTATCCACCAGCACCAGCTCGGTGCCCTTGGCCCGGGCCGCCCCAATGGCGTCGTAGACGACGGCCGCCGGATCGGCATTGGCGCTGGGATTGGAGATCACGGCGACGCCACTGCGCTCCCCCCAGATCCGCACCTGCTCCACGGCCGCAGCCCGGAAGGTGTCGGCGGCGGCGATCAGACAGCTGTAGCCACTGCGCACAGCCAGATTGGCGAGTTTGCCCAGGGTCGTGGTCTTGCCGACGCCGTTGACCCCCACCAGCAGCCAGACATTGAGCCGATCCTTCTGGGGAGCCAGCAGCGGCGCGGCGCTGGCCGCAATCGGCGCTTCCAGCAGACCGCGCAATTGCTCCTTGAGAAAACGCAACCCTTCCGCCGGATCCACCACCTCCTCATTGAGCCGTCGTCGCAGGGCCTCCAGCACCTGATCGGTGGCCTGCACGCCGACATCGGCCCGCAACAGGGTGGTTTCGAGGTCGTCGATCACCTCCGGGGTGAGGGGATCGTCGCCGAGGTTCTCGAGCAGCTGGGTGACGAATCCTCGCCGGGTCTTCTCCAGGCCGCGGCGCAGCCGGCCGAGCCAGTCGATCTCCTCGAGCGACATGTCATCGACCTTGCGGCCCTGGGCCGCCAGCACCTCCGCCGACCAGGTGAAGGTGTCGTCGAAGGCACCCAGCTGAGGCTCGCTCTCCACCAGAGCCGGGGGAGCCACCGCAGCCAGCGGAAGAGACTCACGCTCCGAAACCGGAGCCACCGCCGTCAGCTGCTGCAGCCGTTGCTGGCGCTCGGCGGCAGCCTGCTCCAGCAGCGACAGGCCCCGGGCAACGGCGGGGGCACCGGAGAGGGAATCCGCAGCCAGCACCGCTGCCGGCTGCGGCGCTGGCGGTTCGGCAACAGATGTTGGCCAAGCAACAGCCGTTTGCTCAGCAACAGCCGTTTGCACAGCAACAGCCATTTGCACAGCAACAGCCGTGACCTCATCGATCGCCGAGCTGCCAGCAGCGGCGGTGCTCAGCTCGGCGCCAGGGATGGGTGCAGCCATCGCTGGGAGCTCGGCTCCTGAAGCGAAGCCAGGAGCAGCCGCGGGCTCAGCCACAACCGTTGCTTCCGCCACGGGAGCTGAGGGTTGGGCTGGGGCGGTGTCTGGGGGCGTTGGTTCTGGTCGGAACGCCTGCTCGGCAGCAGGCATCTGCTGGATGTCAACCGTTGACTCAGCAATCGCCGATGGCTGGGCAACAGCCTCTGCTTCTGCAGCAGCCGTTGGCTCCGGCGCCGGGCCCGAGGGTAAGGATGCGGCGAGCGCTGGGCTGCTGGCTGGAGAGCTCGGGATCGGCTGGGCAGCTGGCGCCGAGCGGGCCGCCTCCTGCTGGGCCTTGAGGCGGGCGTAGGCCTGGCGGGCCCAGTCCAGGGCTTCCTGATCGACGGCTCCGACGGCCGGGGCCTGAGCCGTTGCGGTGCCGTCCGTGCTGGCGACCACGGTGACAGCGACGACTTCACTGACAGCGCCCTGGAGCGATGAGGGCTCAGCGGCAACCTGGTCAACGCCAGCCCCAGCTTCCAGCGAAGGCTCCGAGCCCCCTGGGGGAGCGGTGCCTTCAGGAGCTGGAGCCGGATCTGACTCGCTGGCTGGCGGCGGCTCCGGAGGGAGCTGGGGCGTGACAGCGGCTGGGCTCTGAGGGACCGCTGCGCGTTTGAACCAGTCGAACACCATCGCGGGCTACACCGTTGCCGAGGTGAAGCGTCGCAGGACGCCATTGATCATGCGACGGCCCTGCTCGTCGCTGTAGCGATTGGCCAGCTCGACAGCCTCATTGCAGGCAACCGCCGGTGGCGTGGCAAAACTTTCCAGATCCACCGCCGCCAATCGCAGGATGTCGCGATCGATGCGGGGCAGACGGGCCAGCCGCCAGCCCTCCATCACCCGATCCAGGCGTTCATCGATCCGATCGCGATCGCGCAGCACCGCCCGGGCCCGGGCGATGGCACCGCTGCGCACCTCTTCCTGATCGGCCAGCAACAGCAACCGCGGCAACTCCAGGCTGGCGGAGAGGCGATTGAGCGCCTGCTCCGCATGGCTGAGGCCCTCCTGGAGATGCTGGCGCACCCGCGGCAACCGGGCCTGGCCCTCCTCCTGCAGCTCGCTGTCCAGCAGCTCCTGCTGGGCCTGCTGCAGATCCTCTGCCGAGCGATCGAGGGCATCGCGCACGTGCTGGCTGAGGCTGGTGAGAGCCTGATGCAACAGCCCTTCGAGGGATCCATCGCTCAGGGCGGCCGTTCCGGCAGCCGTGGCTGCGGGGCCTCGATCGTTGACCTGGCCGAGCATCAGCAGGGCCAGTTCGCGGGCAAGAGTTCGGCTCTTCATCAGGAAAGCTGGGGTGCGCGCAACTTCTCCAGCAGACTGGAGAAGCTGCGATTGGACGTGTTGGGCACGCGCTCATCGGGGCTGACGATGCCAGCCGAAATGATCGTGCGAAAGGCATCCTCGACGCTGAGATCGATGTCCTTGACGAGGCGCTCCGGCACCACCGCATACCAACCGGTGGTGGGATTGGGGGCTGTGGGGATGAACACGCTCAACATCGATTCCTGGAAATCAGCCTGGACTGCAGTGCCGATGGTGCCGGTGACAAAACCGACGGCATAGAGCCCCTCACGGGGGTACTCCACCAACACCACCCGACGAAAGCGGTTGCCGCCACTGCCCTGGAGGAAGGTTTCCAGCAGTTGCTTGAGGGTCTTGTAGACCGAACCGGCGAGGGGAATGCGCAACAGCGTTCCCTCACCGAACTCCAGCAGCCAGCGGCCGACGATGTTGCGCGCCATCAGACCGATCAACAGAATCCCCAGCAGCGGCACCAGGAGACCAACACCAAGGTTGATCAGGTCCTGAAGCAGGGGATTGAGGGTATTGAATGGATTGAACTGTTTCGGGATAGAGGTGAGAAAGGCAAGCACAAATCGGCTCACCGTGGTGGCCAACCAAATCGTGGTGGCCAGCGGAATCACCACCAGCAGTCCGGCGATCAGATCATTCTTGAGATCCTGCTGGAGTCGGTCGCTCAGCGGCTGATCGGTTCGGGGGCTGGAGGTCACCAAGGTGGTTGGGGGGGAGTTCGGAGCGAACAGCCCGACGCTAACCAGCCGGTGGAGCGCCGGAGCCGCCGCGGAGGATTGACTTCAGAGGACGCTGCCGAGGCAGAGGATGGTGAAGGCGATGATCAACACGATGGCCCCACCGGAACCGGCGAAGCGTCGCTGGCTGAGGGTCACCTTGCTGCTCTGCTCAGCCTGCTTGTACTGGGCTTCCATCTGATCGAGCTGGCGATCAATAAAGGCCCTGGCCGACTGGGTTTTCTGGGCGTCACTGGCATTGGCGGGCACCTGACCGGAGGCCTCGGCCTGCTTGATCAGTTGCTGCACCAGAGCGGGATCCTGGCTTTGCTGACGGGCCATCTCCAACTGGCCCTTCTTGGCCGCCAGCTGTTGATCGGACTGCTGCTGCATGATCTGGTCACCGCCGAAGGCCACCGGCAGGGAGGCGGTCAGGAACACGGCCAGCAGTCCACTGATGATGCAGACGCTCCACAGCACCGGCGTGCGGGTCTCGGCTTCGTCTTCAAGGCGCGAGGAGAGATACATCAGCACCAGACCCACCAGGGCCATCGGGGACTGGTTGATCAATCGTTCCACCACCAGCTGGCGGAAGGGCTCCTGGCTCCAGTCCCAGAGATTGAGCACCGCCAGCATCTGCAGCAGCAGCAGCGCCACCAGGGTGATACCCATCCAGCGCAAGAGAGGGCTGAAACGGCTAGATGAAGTGGCAGTCACACGATCAAAACCAGCGGACTCCGACTCTACCGACCGGCGATGAACCAGCCCAAGATCATCCCGTCCGGCAGCGACCTGGCCAGGACCCTCAAGCAGGAGGCCCGGCGCCTGGGTTTCGACCCGGTGGGGATCGCCTCAGCGGCCGGCAGTGATCGCCTGCGGCTGCGCACCGCCGCCCTGGAACGCTGGCTGGCGGCGGGCCACCACGGCTCGATGGCCTGGATGGAGGATCCGCGGCGCCGGCAGATCGAGAAGCTGCTGCCCGGTGTGCGCAGTCTGGTGGCCGTGGGACTGTCGTATTACGTGCGCCAGTGGCCCCAGGCGGGCAGCCTCAAGGTGGCGCGCTACGGCTGGGGCCGCGATTACCACCGCGTGATCGAGCGCCGCCTGCGCCAGCTGGGCCACTGGCTGGAGGCCCAGGTCCCGGGAACCAGCTGGCGGGCCTGCGTCGACACGGCGCCGCTGCTGGACAAGGCCTGGGCCGAGGAGGCGGGTCTGGGCTGGATCGGCAAACACGGCAACCTGATTCACCGCCAACGGGGCTCCTGGCTGCTGCTCGGTCACCTGCTCACCAGCCTGGAGCTGCCGGCAGATCAGGCCAGTGAAAGCCTGTGCGGCCGCTGCAGCCGCTGCATCGACGCCTGTCCGACCACGGCGATCCGCGAACCCTTCGTGGTTGATGCCAGGCGCTGCATCGCCTTCCACACGATCGAAAATCGCGATCCCAGCCTGCCGGCAGAGCTGAGCGAGAACCTGCAGGGCTGGGTGGCCGGCTGTGACATCTGTCAGGAGGTCTGTCCCTGGAATGGCGACGCGCTGCAGAGCTCCGAGGACCCCGACATGCAACCCCGCCCCTGGCTGCTGAATCTGCAGGGCCCGGAGGCACTCGGCTGGAGCGATCAGGAGTGGGACGAACGGCTGCGAGCCTCGGCCCTGCGGCGCATCAAGCCCTGGATGTGGCGCCGCAACATCGCCGCCGCCAGCCCGATGCCAGATCTGGGTGAAACCCTTCCCGGTCCCTAGGCTGAGTCGAATTCCTTGTGATTCCATGGGCCAGCGCCGGTGGCAGTTCCTCACCTCCCTGCCGATAGCTGGTCTGTTGTTGTGGGGCGGGATCCCGCCAGCGCTGGCTCTGGTGCCCTACGTCTATCTGCCCCAGACGAAGGAACTGGAGGGATCCGGCCTCGGCATTGCCCAGGCGGCAGCCCGCCTGCTGCGCCTCGGCCAGGCCGAAGACGCAGCCCGCCTGGCCGAACTGTCCGTGCGGCTGCTCCCCGACGATCCCCGCAGCTGGGTGCTGCTGGCGGAGACCCAACTGCGCAGCAATAACTCCAGCAAGGCGGTGGTGGCCCTGGAACGGGCCAAACGCCTCGATCCCACCAATGCGGGGATCTGGTTTGCGGAGGGCTCGCTGGCCCTGCGCAATGGCAAGCCAGCCGAGGCTCTCGACCTGCTGCGCCGCGGCCTGCAGCTCGACAGCCGCAATTCCGGTGCCTACTTCGACCTCGGCAACGCCAATCTGCTGCTGGGTCGCCCCACCGAAGCCCTGACCGCCTTTGAAAAGGCCTCAGGCCTGCGCAGCGATTTCTGGGAAGCCGTGAACAACCAGGGGCTGGTGCTGTTTGAACTGGATCACCCCAAGCAGGCGATCGAACGCTGGCGGAAGGTGCTGAAGATCAAGCCGGAGGCAGCCGAAACCTCCCTGGCCCTGGCCACGGCTCTCTATGAGAGCAACCAGCAGAACCGCAGCGAAGCCCTGCAACTGGCGGAAAACGCCCTCAACGCAGACCCCAACTACGTCCATGACACCTACCAGAAAGAACAGCTCTGGGGTGTGAAGCTGCGAGCCGCCACGGGGCGCCTGCTGGCCTTGCCGGAACTCAAAGCCAGCGTTGAACGGGCCTCAGCCAACGCCACAGGCCACGAGAAGGACGACGAGAGCCCCTGAATCCCCCCGCTCCCTGGTGGGCTCGGATCATGATCTGTAGGCTGAGCCCCGTCTCCAGCCCCCAGACCCCAGCACCGGATGGCCGAGGAGCGCCCAGAAGCACGCATCGAGCCGATCGCACTCCACCTGGAGATGCAGCGCTCCTACCTCGAATACGCCATGAGCGTGATCGTGGGCAGGGCCCTGCCGGATGTGCGTGATGGCCTCAAACCGGTGCAGCGGCGCATCCTGTTCGCGATGCACGAACTCGGGCTCACCCCAGACCGCCCCTACCGCAAGTGCGCCCGGGTGGTGGGCGATGTGCTCGGCAAATACCACCCCCACGGCGACCAAGCGGTCTACGACGCCTTGGTGCGCCTGGTCCAGACCTTCGCCAGCCGCCATCCCCTGCTCGATGGCCACGGCAATTTCGGCTCCGTCGATGACGATCCGCCGGCGGCGATGCGGTACACCGAAACGCGCCTGGCGCCGATCTCCCACGAGGGGATGCTGGCTGAAATCGGCAACGACACCGTCGATTTCGCCTCCAACTTCGATGGCTCCCAACAGGAGCCGACGGTGCTGCCGGCCCAGCTGCCCTTCCTGTTGCTGAACGGCTGCACCGGCATCGCCGTGGGCATGGCCACCAGCATCCCGCCCCACAACCTGGGCGAAGTGGTGGATGCCCTGATTGCCCTGATCCGCAAGCCCGATCTCAGCCAGGAAAAACTGCTGGAGCTGGTGCCTGGCCCCGATTTTCCCACCGGCGGTGAAGTCCTGATCGGCGCCGGCGTCCGCGACACCTATCTGACCGGCCGCGGCAGCATCCCGATGCGGGGCGTCGCCCACATCGAAGAGGTCCAACCCGGTAAGGGACGGCATCGCCGCGGTGCCGTGGTGATCACCGAGCTCCCCTACCAGCTCAGCAAGGCGGGCTGGATCGAAAAGCTGGCGGAACAGGTGAACGACGGCAAAATCGGCGGCATCGCCGACATCCGCGACGAAAGTGATCGCGAAGGCATGCGCGTCGTCGTTGAGGTGCGCCGGGATGCCAATGCCGAAACCGTGCTGGCGGAACTGCAGCGCCGCACCGCCCTGCAGAGCAACTTTGGGGCGATTCTGCTGGCCCTGGTCCATGGCCAGCCGGTGCAGCTGAGCCTGCGGCGCATGCTGCAGGAATTCCTGGACTACCGGGAACTGACCATGATCCGGCGCACCACCCATGCGCTGCGCCGCTGCGAAGAACGACTGGAAGTGGTGGAAGGCCTGACCAAGGCCCTCGATGCCCTGCGCGAGGTGATCGCGATGATCACCGCCGCCAGCGATGCGGCATCCGCCAAGGCCAGCCTGCAGGTGCACCTGGATCTGAGCGAGCGCCAGGCCGATGCCGTGCTGGCGATGCCGCTGCGGCGGCTCACCGGACTCGAACAGGAGAGCCTGCGCAAGGAGGCCGAAGAGCTCAAACTCGAGCGCACCCGCTTGCGCCATCTGCTCGACGATCGCGACACCCTCCTGGACACGCTCGTGGCCGAGCTCAAGCAGCTAAAGAAGCGCTACAACACCCCGCGCCGCACCCGCCTGGTGGAAGGCGGCGATCTACTGGTGGCCCAGCGGGCCGCGGCCGTCCGGCCCAACGCCGAACTGCAGCGCCAACAGGCCTTTGAGGCCCTGCCCCCCGACAGCCGCCTGTTGATCCAGGCCGACGGCGCCGTCAAGATCGTGACACCGCAGATGCTGGGCCGACTGCATCTCGATGAACCGGCCGAGCTGGCCGAGCAGACAGCTCCCGCCCAGTTGATCCTGCCGATCAGCTCCCAGCCGGCTCTGCTCGTCTTCAGCGCCGATGGACGGGTGGCCTTGCTGCGCTGGGAATTTGCCGGTCAGCAACCGGGCGGCCTGGAGAAATTCCTGCCCGAAAGCCTCAGCGATGCCCGTCTGATCCAGGTGCTGCCCCTGCCCGGCGACGGCAGCCACACCAGCCTCGGCCTGCTCAGCAGCGATGGCCGCTTCAAGCGCCTGCCACTGGAGGACTTCCAGGAACTCTCCGGCCGTGCCGCCACCGTGCTCAAGCTCAAGGAAGGAGTGGAACTGCAGCGGGTGGTGGCCTGCCACGACGACGAGGAACTGGTGGTAGCCAGCAGCACCGGCCGGCTGCTGCGACTGGCGGTGAACGAGAACAACCTGCCGGTGATGGGTCGCACGGCCCAGGGGCCCGTGCTGATGCGCCTGTTGCCCGGCGAATCGGTGGTGGGTGCGGCCAGTGTGAAGCCCGAGGGCAGCGTGCTGCTGGCCAGCCGCCAGGGCCAGATCAAGCGGCTGCGCGTCGACAGCCTGCGGACCTCGGAGCGGGGTGATCTCGGCCAGATCGGCCTGCGCTTCCTGGAACGGAGCGATGGTCTGGTGGACCTGCGCGAAGATCAAGGCGGCGTGGTGGGTGTGCGCCTGGCCAACGCCGACAACCGCAACCTGCGACTGCGCTCCGATGGACTGGAAGCTCAGGACTGCAGCGGCACCGGCCAGCTCCTGTCCCTGCACAAGGGCGACATCCTCCAGCAACTGGTGCCGCTGATCCAGGGCTGAGCCATCCGGGTCGTCACAGCGGCAGCGACCGTAGCGACCGGCCGGCTCATGATCGAAGCCGCGCCACCGCCGCCAGGAACGTCACCGCCACCTGATCCCAGCTGAAGGCACGGGCGTGCTGCCGGCCAAACCGCCGACAGCGCTCCTGGAAAGCCGGATCGCCCAGCAGGCTGAGGATCGCCGCCGCCAGGGCCGCTGGATCCCGCGGCGGCACCAGAAGCCCCGCCTCGCCATGGGGCACCACTTCGGGAATGGCCGTGGCCGTGGTGCTCACCACCGGCAGGCCACTGGCCATCGCCTCCAGGAAGACGATGCCGAATCCCTCCTGGATCGAGGGCAGGCAGAAGATCGAAGCCCCCTGATACCAGCCACGCACCTCCTGATCGGAGCTCAGGGCTCCGAGCAGCTGCACCGAGGCTCCGAGGCCCAGATCGGCCACCTGCTGCTGCAGGGCGCCGTGCTCGGGACCATCCCCGATCACCACCAGCCGGGCCTGCGGCAGCTGGGAGAGCACCAGCGGGAAGGCCGCAAGCAGGTCCGTGACCCGCTTGCGGGGATACTGGCGCGCCACGCAGAGCACGGTGCAGGGATCGCGAGCGGCATCGATCTGGGCCAGGGCGGCCGCATCAGTGCTGGGACTCCAGAGGCTGAGATCAATGCCCTCCGGCACCAGGGCCAGCCGTTCCGCCGCAATGCCGTAATGGGCCTGGATGCGCTCGCAGCAATAGCGGCTGGTGGAGAGCACCAGGGGGGCGCGGCGGGCATTGAGGCGCTCCAGGCGGGAGAGCAGCCCCAGCATCAGCCGCGGCCAGCCCCGTTCACAGCGGGCCTCCTCCGCCAGCACCCCCTTGATCGAACAGGCATAGGCGAGGCCGGGGCGACCAGAAAGACGAACGCCGTCTATATCAAAACCAACAACAAGGTCGTAGCGGCCGCGGGCCAGGCGGCGGGGCAGGACGAGATTGAACCAGAGACGGCGCAGCAGCAGATTCCGGGGCCAGCGCCCCTGTGGCGCCAGACGTTCCACCTGATGGCCCCGTTCGATCAAACTGCGGGCCAGCCCACCGATCGCTACAGCAGTTCCACTGCCATTGGCGGCATCCTGCAACCAGGAATCGAGAAAAGCGATCCGCATCAGGCGCCTGCCATCAACAGCAGAACAAGATCAACAACACAACCACGGCAACTCAGAGGCTCGCGGCGATGCCGGCAGGTTCCAGCATCAGCTTGCTGGCGCGCACCGAAGGATCGAGATCAATCGGATAGTTGCCATCAAAACAGGCCGTACAGAATTCACCGGCGTTGGTCTGGGCGGCTTGCACCATGCCCTCCTTCGTGAGATAGGCCAGCGAATCCACTCCCAGGTGCTGTTGAATCTCCTCGAGGGTGAGGCGAGCCGCGATCAGGTGATCCTGGGTGTCGGTGTCGATGCCATAAAAACAGGGATGGGTCACCGGGGGGGAACTGATGCGCATGTGCACTTCCGTAGCACCGGCATCGCGCAACGCCTGCACCAACTTGCGACTGGTGGTGCCCCTCACGATCGAATCATCGATCACCACCACGCGCTTGCCGGCGAGGACATCGGGCAGGGGATTGAGCTTCACCCGGATACCGGCCTCCCGCATCGCCTGGGTGGGCTGGATGAAGGTACGGCCAACATAGCGATTCTTGATCAGGCCATCGGCAAAAGGAATGCCACTGGCCTGGGAATAGCCGATGGCAGCAGGAATACCGGAATCAGGAACACCAATCACGATGTCGGCGTCCACAGGGTTTTCCTTGGCCAATACCTCGCCGATACGCACACGATAGCTATAGAGAGATTCGCCGAAAAAGCGGCTGTCTGGACGGGCGAAATAGATCATCTCAAAGACACAGAGCTTGGGCGGCTCCTGACACCACTGAATCCGCTCCGGTGTGGGATCACCCTGGTGGAAATGAATCAGTTCACCAGGTTTGACGTCATCGTCAAAATGGGCGCCGATGATGTCAAGCCCACAACTTTCGCTGCTCGCCACCCACTGGGCCTGACTGGATTCCCCCAGATGGCCGAAAACGAGCGGACGGACCCCATGGCCATCCCGCAGGGCAAACAGACCCTCAGGCGTACCGATCAACAGGCTGAACGCACCGCGGCAAAGGGAGGCGGCATGGCGAATCGCCTCACTCCAGCCCTGACCGCCATCGACCGCCTGCTGCAAAGCAAAGGCAATCATTTCCGAGTCGGTGGTGGAGGTGAACTCACCGGAGAGATGGTCGAGAGCCAGCCGCAGCTCGGCCGCATTGACCAGGTTGCCGTTGTGGGCCAGGGCAAAGGGACCGATCCGGGTCATCAAAACCACGGGCTGGGCATTGCAGGCCTTGCTGCTGCCGGTGGTGGAATAGCGGTTATGGCCGATCGCCAGCTCGCCGGGCATGCGTTCGAGCACCTCCTGATCGAACACCTGGCTCACCAGGCCCATGTCCTTGTGCAGACGCACCTGATCGCCCTGAAACACAGCAATGCCGGCCGATTCCTGGCCGCGATGCTGAAGGGCATAGAGACCGAAATAGGTGAGGTTGGCCACAGCCTGGCCAGCCGCCATCACGGCAAAGACGCCGCAGGCTTCCTCGGGCTTGTCGGGCCGCTCGCTCAGCAGCTCCTCGTCTGGCTGAGCAAGTGTGAACCCTTCGACGGAGACACCGGCTGGAAAGCGGACGGGCTCAGGCTCGTCGAAGGGCACGGGGTGCATCACCGTCATCGACGCTCATCCTGCCGCATGGGCCTCCTTCAGTGATCCGGTGGAGGACCGGCCTGCCCGAGACGCCGGGGTATGCCCTGCTCAAAGGCCCGCTTGAGATCGCCCACCGGCAGATCCACAAGTGGCGCTCCGGCCTGCACAATCGTGAATTGCTGGCCCGACTCCACCACACCCAGGCACTGGGCGGGAATCACGGTACCGGCAGCTGCGGTGGCCTCCAGTGCGTCCTGCCAGGCCACAGTCCGGGCCGGCGGCACCGTCACCAGCAGCCGGGCGCCGCCTTCGGCGAACAGGAGACGATCGAGGCGGGCGCCACTGGCGGGAATCTCCAGATGGGCGCCGAGACCGGAGGCGATGCTCGCCTCCGCCGCCGCCACCAGCAGACCGCCATCGCTGAGATCATGGGCCGAGGCCACCAGGCCAGCCGTGATCGCCCGACGCAGAAAGGCCTGCACGGAGCGCTCCAGATCCAGATCCACCTCCGGAGGGCGACCGGTGAGCTGGCCGTGGATGACCTCCAGATAGCTGCTGCCCGCCAGGGACAGGCGCGGATCGGGCGCCTGTCCAGCCGCGTCGCCGGCCTCCAGGGGCACCCCCAGCAACCAGATGGCATCGCCGCTCTGGCGCCAGGCCAGGCCAGTGACGTGAGCCAGGTCGTGGACCAGCCCCACCATGCCCACCACCGGCGTCGGCTGGATCGGCTGCATGCTGCCGTCGGGCAGGCGCGTTTCGTTGTACAGGGAGACGTTGCCGCCGGTCACCGGCGTGTCGAGGGCGGCGCAGGCGGTCGAGAGGCCCCGGCAGGCCAGGGCCAGTTGCCAGTAACCGGTGGCGGTATCCGGGGACGGGAAGTTGAGGTTGTCGGTGACGGCCAGCGGTTCAGCGCCGACACAGCTGAGATTGCGGGCTGCTTCAGCCACCGCCGCCATGCTGCCCCGCTCCGGGTCGAGAGCCACCCAACGGTTGGGACAATCGACCACCGCCGCCACGCCCCGACTGGCCGCTTCCAGGGATCCGGCACCCTGCTGGGGCCGCAGGCGCACCACGGCCGCATCGGCGCCACCGGGGGGAATCACCGTGTTGGCCTGCACCTGGTGGTCGTACTGGCGGTACACCCAGCGCTTGCTGGCGATCGTCGGGTCATCGAGCAGCCGCAGCAGCACATCGCCCCAGGGCAAGCGGCCATCGCCCAGGGCAATGCCTTGGCCCGTGGCCGCCGGCAGGGAGCTTTCGCGCCACAGCCAGTGGCGCTGGATCGCCTCAGGGGGCTCGGCCAGCAGCTCATGCCGGTTGATCGGTGTGTCATCCGCCAGGGCATTGGCGGGCACCTCCGCCGCCACCTCGCCGTTCTGGAGCACCCGCACCACGTTCTCCGCCAGCACCCGGCCGACCACGGCCGCCTGCAGGCCCCAGCGGCGGAAGCGGGCCATCAGCACCTCTTCGCGGCCGGCCTGCACCACGAACAACATCCGCTCCTGGGATTCGCTCAACAGGAACTCGTAGGCCGTCATGCCGCTCTCCCGGGCCGGCACCCGATCGAGATCGAGCTCGATGCCCAGACCGCCCTTGGCGGCCATCTCGGCACAGCTGCAGGTGAGACCGGCGGCGCCCATGTCCTGGGCGGCCAGCACATCGCCGCTCTGGAAGGCCTCCAGACAGGCCTCGATCAACCCCTTCTCCAGAAACGGATCGCCCACCTGCACGGCGGGGCGGTCATCGAGGGAGGCTTCGGTGAGCTCGGCTGACGCAAAACTGGCGCCGCCCATGCCATCGCGACCGGTGGTGCTGCCGACATAGACCACCGGATTGCCCACCCCCCGAGCGCCGGAACAGACGATGTCGTCCGTTTCCATCAGCCCCAGGGCCATGGCATTGACGAGGGGATTGCCTCCATAGCTGGGATCGAAGGCCACCTCACCGCCGACGGTGGGCACGCCGACGCAGTTGCCGTAGTGGGCGATGCCGGCCACCACCCCCTCCATCAGGCCAACGTTGCGCTCGTCCTCGAGCGGCCCGAAGCGCAGGGCATTGAGCAGGGCGATCGGCCGGGCCCCCATCGTGAAGATGTCGCGCAGGATGCCCCCCACCCCGGTGGCGGCTCCCTGGAAGGGCTCGACGGCAGAGGGATGGTTGTGGCTTTCGATCTTGAAGGCGAGGCGCTGCCCCTGGCCCAGATCCACCACGCCGGCGTTCTCACCCGGCCCCACCAGGATGCGGGGGCCGGTGGTGGGGAACTGGCTCAGCAGGGGCCTGGAATTGCGGTAGCAACAGTGTTCCGACCACATCACGCCGAACATGCCCAGTTCGGCCCGGTTGGGAGCCCGGCCCAGCCGCCGCACGATCTCCTCGTAGTCGCTCAGGCTGAGGCCTTCCTTACGCAGGGCCTCGGGCACCGAGAAGGGCAAAGGGGGGGAGGAGACCAAAGCGGGCTGTAGCAGCAGGCCTCCAGTATCAGATCCAGGGATCGTCTTCGGAGTCACGGCCGCGGAAGCGATCCTGGCGGGGATCGGACGACCGCCTGGGCCGCTGCCGTCCCGACGCGGGTCGCTCCGCTCGACCCCAGCCCGGCCCATCCTGCTCCGGGAGATCACGGCTGGGAGGCTCATCCGGCCAGGGTTGCTCTGTTGCCTGCCGGTCCTGCCAGGCCTGCTGCTCGCCATCGTCCGGCTGGTGACGATCGTCCGGGGGCCAGTCCTCTGGGGACCAGTCCTCGAGGGGATCGGATTCCAGCGCCGCAGATTGCAGCGCCTCCGATCCCAGCGCCTCCGACTGCCGCCGCCGCCGGGAAGCCGCCCTGACGTCGTCGCCGTCCTCCTCCTCCCATGGCCCCTGCTCGCGCCCTTCCGGACGCTCCAGGCCATCCCAGGGGGGCTCCTCCAACCAGCCCTCCAATCGCTCCTCAAAGCGGCCGCTCGCCTGCTGAACGCGATCCCGCAGGCGGCTGCTCTCCTCACCCATCTGCTCCCGCCAGCGCCGCGAACGCCGCAGGAACTCCTGGCGCACGCTGGCCCGGGCCAGAGGCAGATCATCGAGACCCTGCAGCGCCGTGACCACCCGGCCGGGCTGTTGATCGACGATGCGCTCGGGGCTCAATCGCCAGCGGCTGCTGCCCGGCAGGCGCGGATCACTGCGTGACACCAGGTAGTGGCGGATGCGGCCGCTGGCCAGCTCCACCGCCGCGTCACTGACCATGCCGAGGGATTGGCCATCGGCTGCGATCAGGGCAGCACCGATCAGGGTGGGCAGGCGTTCGAGAATGGCCGGCTCAGTTTCAGCGCCGGGACCCTGGACGAAGGCTTCGAGCTCCCCCAGGCCCCGCAGTTGATCCAGCCGCCAGACCAGCCGCCTGCGGGAGAGGGCGGAGGGACGGCTCACCCAGCCCAGCAACCGATGCACCGGCGGATGCATCCAGCCGCTGACACCGCCGCCATGGTCCAGGCCCTGATCGCAGCGAACCTTCCGGCGCAGCAGATCGCTCAGCAGCAGCTGCTCGGGAAGAGACACGGGCTCAGCTGCGGATCTGGATCGGCATGACCAGATAGGTGAAGGGATTCTCCTCACCCACCGGCGCCAGGACCGCCGGGGTGGTGGGGGCGTTGCACTGCAACACCACCTGATCGGAGGCCATCGCCTTGACACCGTCGAGCAGGTAGCGGACGTTGAAGGCAATGTCGATCTCCTCGCCGCTGATCTCGGCCGCCAGCGATTCGGCACCACTGCCGACATCCTGGGCATCGGCGCGGATCATCACCTTGCCGGCAACGGGATCACTGCTGATTTTGATCACGTTGTTGTGCTGATCCGCCAGTACGGCCACCCGCTCCAGGGCGGAGGCGAAGCCACGGCGATCGACGACGATGCGGCGATTGAACGACTCCGGGATCAGCTGGCGGTAGTTGGGGTAGGCGCTGTCGAGGATGCGGCTGGTCAGCACCTGATCGGCCCAGAGCACCACCACCTGGCCGCGATCGCAGAACAGGCTGAGCGGCTCATGACTGGGACGGCCGCTGAGCAATTTTTCCAGTTCACGCAGAGAACGGGCCGGCACGGTGACGGCGAAGGGCTCCCCTTCCACCAGCTCCTTGGCCGCCGCAGCGGCTGGCTCGGTGATGTTGGCCAACCGCAGCACCGCCAGGCGATGACCATCGGTGGCGGCGCACTCCAATCCGTCGTCATCGAGGCGCAGATGCACGCCGGTGAGCACCTGCTTGGCCTCATCGCCACTGCTGGCGAACAGGGTGGCGCGTAACCCCTTGACCAGCGCTTCAGCATCGATGCGGATCGGGGTGCCGCTCTGAACCAGGGGCAGATCGGGGAAGTCGTCGGCGGGCATCCCCCGCATCTGGTAACTGCCCGAGAGGCTGGTGAGCTCCACCACCTCTTCGCCCTCGACGCAATTCAGCGTGATCGGGCTGTCCGAGGACAGGCGGCTGATGATCTCGCCGAACAGCCGCGAGGGCAGGGTGATCGCACCACTGCTCTCGACTGCGGCCGCAAAGCTGGTCTGGATACCGAGGTTGAGATCAAAGCCGGTGAGGCTCAATCGCCCGGTGGCCGCATCAGCCGTGAGCAGAACGTTGGCCAGGACCGGATGGGTCGGCCGTGAAGCCACAGCCCGACTCACCAGCTGAAGGCTGGCATTGAGTTCGGTCTGGGAGCAGACCAGCTTCATGGGTGGGGGTCCTGGCCTGCCCGGGGCGATGTCATGGGCGGGCCTACGGTTTCACACGCTGGTCAAAAGCGCAACGTCCCGGGCCCATCCGCTGATCCTGTTCTTCTGCTCAAGAAGGATTGATTTTTAAAAAAAAGAAATCTTGAGCCGTAGTAGAGGCGGTGGAAAACGGCAGAAACAATCCAAAACCCTTGCGCCATCTAGCGATTGTCGCGTCACGGCTGGGGAAATCGCCGCTGAACCAAAGGCGTTAAATCCGCTTTTCCACCGTTTCCCCTGAATGGGGAAAACAGGCTTGTTCTGGGGGGTGAAACTCTCCGGTTGTTTTACCAGTGTTGAGGGCCTGAATTCCCCAGGTCTCCCTCAGACGCTTTGCCGGCTGGTTTGCTGCTGCCATGGCGGCGTGAACGGTTCCATCGGAACGCGGATGCAGCGCTGAACGACCCTGTTCACACCGTTCTCAGGGCCTGATCAAGCCATGCCGCCGCACGTCCGCGGCGGTTCGAACTGCCGCCGGCAGGTGGCGCCATCGAGGGACAGGCGCGGGCGCAACTGCGCTGCGAGCCACTCCCCAGGGGGGAACAGGGCCGTGTACCGCCCAGCGACCACGTCAGGGGAGGGCCCTGATCACAGGCAGCGTTCTTCAGCAGCTACGGCGGCTGCAGCTGCTCAGTCGGAGGTGGGCTGACCGGCTGGCTCAGAAGCCCATCCCCTTTGCCACCTCATCGGTCTCAGACGCCAGAGCGACGGGAAAGCGAGCAGCACCGCCCAGCAGCCACTCCCTGGAAACGCCCTGATTGCAGGCAGCGTTCTTCAGCAGCTACTGCGGCTGCGGTCGCTCTGTGCGGGGTTGGTCGGCCGGCTGGCTCAGAAGCCCATCACCTTTGCCACCACATCGGTTTCAGGGGGCAGACCGGTATGGAATTTGGAATCGTTGTTCTCAATCGCGGTGGTCGGATCCTTGAGACCGTTCCCCGTCAGCACACAGACCACCGTCGCTCCGGCCGGCACCTCCTGGTGCCGCTTGAGCAGGCCGGCCACCGAGGCGGCGCTGGCCGGCTCGCAGAAGATGCCTTCCCCATGGCCCAGCAGCTTGTAGGCGTCGATGATTTCGGCATCGGTGACGGCCATGAACCCCCCCTTGCTTTCGGCTTCCACCTTGAGAGCTTTCTCGCGGTTGACCGGGTTACCGATCCGGATCGCCGTGGCGATGGTGTCGGGTTGCTCCACCGTGTGGCCGAGCACCAGTGGCGCCGAACCGGCGGCCTGGAAACCCATCATCCGCGGCAGCTTGCGGCAGTGGCCAGCGGCCTGGTACTCCTGGAAGCCCATCCAATAGGCGCTGATGTTGCCGGCATTGCCGACGGGGATGCAGAGCCAGTCGGGGGCCTCGCCGAGGGCATCCACGACTTCAAAGGCGGCGGTTTTCTGGCCCTGCAGCCGATAGGGATTGACGGAGTTGACCAGGGTGACCGGATAGCGATCGGCCACATCGCGCACGATGGCCAGGGCTCGGTCGAAGTTGCCCTGAACCGCCAGGACCTCGGCGCCATAGAGCAGGGCCTGGGCCAGCTTGCCCTGGGCCACGTAGCCGTCGGGGATGAGCACAAAGGCGCGCATGCCACCGCGACGGGCGTAGGCGGCGGCGGCCGCTGAGGTGTTGCCGGTGCTGGCGCAGATCACCGCTTCCGAACCGGCTTCGCGGGCCTTGCTGATCGCCATCGTCATGCCCCGGTCCTTGAAGGAGCCGGTGGGGTTGAGGCCGTCGTATTTCAGGAACACCTTGACGCCGCGGCCGATGCGTTCGGCGATCACCGGGGCCGGGATCAACGGCGTGGCCCCTTCGTGCAGGGTGATCACCGGCGTGGCGGACGACACCGGCAGCCAGGAGCGGTAGGCCTCGATCAAGCCCGGCCAGTCCTGCATCGTGGGCCTGTGGCCCAGGCGCTGCAGAGCTCGAAGCAGGGGCACGGGTGAAATTGCGGCGCTGTGGCGAATCTACGTCGCCACTTCTCGCTCAACCTCTCCTGCCCCCGTCTGTCAGAGCGGTGGTCGGGTCAGGGGGTTGTGCTGCTGCTGGTGCTCTTGTCGCCGCGCAGCCCATCGAGGGGTGAGTCGGAGAAGAAGCGCACCAGATCGGTGATCGAGCTCGCCTTGTTCATCAGACCCATCAGGGCCGGCAGGCTGACCGCGATTTCCTGGGTGGGATAGGCCTGCAGGAAGGAGATGGCCGACAGACCGTTCTTGCTGTCGGCAATGCCCAGGATCACCGCTGAGCGCAGGGCGGGCAGGCCGACGTTGGAGGCATTGAGCGGAAAGATGATCTGAGCCAGCCGATTCAGCAGCGCTTCGCCGATGCGGGTGTTGAGCAGACGGCTGACCAGAACCACCGGCAGGCTCACCGATTGGTTGAGCAGCTTGGCGACCGCCTCCGGTTGCTGATGGCTCAGCTTCAGCACGTCGGCCAGCAGGCCCCTGGCTTCTCCGGTGACAGCCAGATGTTCAAGATCGGCGACGGAGATCGAGCGGCGGAAAGCGCCGCTGACGAAGACCACGTTCTGGGCTGCCATCGCAGCTGGAGATGCGCAGCACAGGCCAAGGCCGAGCAGTGCTGCCAGGAGCCGTTGCCGTTTGCGCAAGCTGATCACCGGGACGAAGAGAGAAACAAATCTAGGGCGAGATCCTGGTTTCACCGGCCGTCAGCTCGGGGCGAGTTCGACGGTCTTCCGCACATCAGGGGTCACCAGCACATCCCGCAGCAGGCGCACCACGCCCCGCTCCGCCAGCCCTCGGGCCAGATCCAGTCCCATGCGCCGCAGGTCCGGTTCACCCAACACCCGGGGCAGACGGCGCAACAGCAGTTTGGGCTCGAATCCCGGCAGATCCTTGAGAATCGCCACCAGTTGCCGCAGCGGTTCGAGATCGAGCAGGGGGCCACTGCTGCCGAAGGCCTGGAGGCTGGGCTGGCGCAGGCCGGGCGGTTGCAGCGAGCGGGGCAGGCGGTGACCCAGTCTCAGGGTCGTGGTCCAGGCCAGGTTGTCCATCCGTTCCACCGCCGCTTCCACCAATTGCTGGCGCAGCAGGCCACCGTTGGCGGAGAACAGGAAGTCCAGCACCTGATCGAGCAGGCCTTCGATGTCCAGTTCGGCCTGGAGCGAGGCGCTGCTGATCAGGTTTTCGAGGCGCTGCCAACGGAATTCGTCACCGTCGAACAACATCTCGCGCAGGCTGCGGCGCAGGGAGGGATCGGGATCCTCCATCAGCCGGCGGGCGAAATAGGGATAGGCGGCGCCGAGAATCTTGAATGCGGGATCGACGCTCAAGGCAATCCCCTCCAAGGTGACCAAGGAACGGATGATCAGGGCGTAATAGGGCGGAACCCGGAAAGGGAAGCGATACATCACGCCCGAGAGGTCGTCGGTGACGGCCTTGAAATCCATGCGGCTGACGCCCATCTCAAGGGCCTGGCCAAAAACATTTTCGAAGGCGGGAACAATTGGCTCCAGATCCACTTCCTCACCCAGAAAACCCAGGGAGACGAAATCCTTGGAAAGGGCGCCGAAGTTGCGATTCACCAGATGCACAACCGCCTGAATCAGACCAGTGCGCGATTCACGGGTGACTTCGCTCATCATGCCGAAATCGAGATAGGCCAATCGACCATCGGCGAGGGCCAGCAGGTTCCCTGGATGGGGATCGGCATGAAAGAAACCGTGCTCCAGCAGTTGCTGCAGGCTGCAGTTGACGCCCACCTGCACCATGTCGTCCGGATCGACGCCGATGGCGCGCACGGCTTCGAGGTTGGTGAGTTTGACGCCTTCGATCCATTCCATGGTCAGCACCCGCCGGCTGGTGGCCTGATGGAAGATGCGTGGCACGGCGATGCGTTGATTGTGGCGATGCAGTGCGGCAAAACGCTCGGCGTTGGCGGCCTCGTTGAGATAGTCCATCTCTTCAAAGACCCGCTTACCGAGTTCATCGATCAGCGCCACCAGATCACTGCGGATCAAGCCCACATTCGTGTTCATCCAGGCGGCGATGTTGCGCACGATGTACAGATCGAGCGTGATCTGCTCCCTCAGGCCGGGCCGTTGCACCTTGACCGCCACCCGCTCGCCGTTGTGCAGCACGCCGCGATGCACCTGTCCCAGCGAGGCGGCCGAGATCGGTTCGCGGTCGAGCTCCCTGAAGATCTCATCGACAGCAGCTCCCAGGTCCTCCTCGATGCAGGCCATCGCCAGGGCGCTGTCGAAGCCGGGCAGCTGGTCCTGGAGCTGGGCCAGTTCCTCCAGCAGCAGGGGCGGCACGATGTCGGGCCGGGTCGAGAGGGCCTGGCCGGCCTTGATGAAAGCGGGTCCCAGCTGGGCCAGCAGCTCGGCGCATTCGCGGGCGCGGGCGCGGGCCCGGTCCTTGATGTTGAGGGCGCCGCTGATCCAGTCGAAACCCACGCCCAGCAGGTAGAGGCCAATCGGCACCAGGGTCTGCCAGAGCCGCCGGATCAGCCGCTGGGGATGGCCGGCGTAGATG
This sequence comes from uncultured cyanobacterium, assembly GCA_903823115.1. Classification (GTDB taxonomy): domain Bacteria; phylum Cyanobacteriota; class Cyanobacteriia; order PCC-6307; family Cyanobiaceae; genus Cyanobium. Next base: position 10,233 of record CAIJRN010000029.1, on the reverse strand, counting down.
CGGGTGATGGCATCGGGGTCGTAGCTCAGCAGCCCGGCCGCCTCAATGAAATCGCCCAGATCCCCGGGTTTGACGGCGGCGGGTTGGGGAGACGGGCCGGCCTCGCCTTGAGGGGGGTCCAGCGGCTTCAGGTTGCTCGAGATGGCTGGGGGCGAGCTGACCATGGCGATGGGGTGCCATGCCACACGGGGCGGACGGCGTCAATTGGATTGTGACCCCTTCTAAACGAAAGCTGTAGCCGCTACGGTCAGGCCACATACCGACAGCGCTGCGGAGGCTGGCGTGCTCACGGCCCTGAGCCTGGAGAACATCGCCCTGATCGAACGCCTCGAGTTGACCTTCGAGGCGGGTTTCACGGTGCTCACCGGCGAAACCGGGGCGGGCAAATCGATCCTGCTGGATGCTCTCGATGCCCTGCTGGGCGGAGCCCAGGGGTCCCAGGGGGCACGTCTGCTGCGCAACGGCTGCGAGCGGGGCCGGATTGAAGCCAGCTTTCAGCTTTCACCCCCCGTGCGCGCCTGGTTGGAGAGCCAGGAGCTGGAGGTGGAGGACGAACTGCTGCTGAGTCGGGATTGGCGGCTGCAGGACGAACGGCTCAGCAGTCGCCACCGGCTCAATGGCATCGTCGTCAGCCGGGCCCAGGTGCTGGATCTGCGCCCCCTGCTGCTCGATCTCACGGTGCAGGGCCAGACCCAGCAATTGGCCCGTCCAGGTCAGCAGCGCCGCTGGTTGGATCGCTTTGCCGGCGAGGACCAGCTGCCCTTGCTGGAGGCGGTGCGCACGGCGCACCGGCAGTGGCGCTCCCTGGCGGCGGAACTGGCGGCGGCCCTGGCCGATCGCGATCGGCTGCAGCGAGAGCGGCAGCAGCAGGAGCAGCTGCTCGAGGATCTCGAAGCTGCTGGTCTGGATGATCCCTTTGAGGCCCAGCAACTGCAGATCGAGCAGGATCGCCTCGCCCATGGGGTGCGTCTGCAAGAGGGGGTGACGACCCTGTTGGGTCGGCTGGTGGAGGGGGCGGAGGCCGCTCCTTCAGCCCTCGATCACCTGGCTGCCTGCGAGCAGGAACTGCAGCAGATGGAGAATCTCGATGCCAGCGTGGCGGCGCTGAGGGAGAGGTGCACCGATGGCCTGGTGGCTCTGCAGGATCTGGCCCGGGAGCTGGATCGCTATGGCACCTGCCTGGAGAGTGATCCCGAGCGGCTGGCGGAGCTGCAGGAGCGTCTGGCCCAGCTCAGGGCGCTGGAGCGGCGCCACGGCCAGGATCTGGCGGCGTTGATCGGCCAGCGGGATCAGTTGCGCCAGAGCCTGGCCCCCGGTTCTGCTGAGGCTTCCGTGGCGGCTCTGCAACAGCGCGAGCAACTGGCCGTCCAGCAGCGGGATCGGCGCTGCAAGGTCCTCAGTCAGGCTCGTCGGGCCGCGGCGGCGGCGCTGGAAACCCGGCTGATGGCGGCGTTGCGGCCGATGGGACTGGCCAATGTGCGCTTCGCCGTGGCGATCGAAGCGGCGGAGCCGGGGGAGGAGGGGGCTGACGCCGTGCAGTTCCGCTTCAGTGCCAATCCCGGCCAGCCCCTGGCTCCCCTGGCTGAGGTCGCTTCCGGCGGCGAGATGAGTCGTTTTCTGCTGGCCCTGAAAACCTGTCTGGCCGCTGCCGACCCTCACGTGACGCTGTTGTTCGATGAGATCGACAGTGGCGTCAGCGGCCGGATCAGCGGCGCCATGGCCGAGCTGTTGCAGCGTCTGGCCCAGCAGCGCCAGGTTTTCTGTGTCACGCACCAGCCGTTGGTGGCGGCCGCGGCTGATCATCACTTCCGGGTCAGCAAGGCGGTGGAAGGGGGCATCACCCAGACCCGGGTGTCCCAGCTGCGGGACACTGGCGAGCGCCAGGCAGAGCTGGTGGAACTGGCCGGCGGCGATTCCGGCGAGGCCCACAGTTATGCGGCCAGCCTGCTGGACAAGCGAGTGGCCTAGATCAGTGTCGCTATTAACCGATGAAACGGTGGCTCTATCAATTGGCCGCCCCTATGTGCTGGCTCTCGCAGGTTCGGTGCTGATTGATTTACTGCTCAGGCTTCAGATTTTCTATTATTATTCTACCCAGCATTATAAGTTCAATATTCCATTGAACACTGTTCGAGATTTATTGCAGATCTTTTATGCAGCTTTATTGTTGGCATTTTTCTGTCTTATTTTCTTTTTCTGGTTGCCGAATCTGCGGCGCCAGAGGCAGACGATCCGGAGAAAGTTGCTGCGGTTGATCGGCCTGGTGGCCTCGTTACAGTTGGTCACCAATATCATTTCAGTCAATATTACAATCTATAGGTTGCATATAGAATCCTATGAACTTCTCGCTGAGTCTTTAGCGCTCTATGTTGCCATTAATCTGGTTTTTGTTTTTTGGTATTGGTACTGGGATTATCCACTGAAGAACAACTTAGTCAATCACCGGCCTTCAGCTTATATTCCCCAGGGAATACTGTTTCCGGAAGAGCAAATAGAAGATCGAGTTTTAAAGAGTGACAATTGGATACCAGGTCCAGTCGATTATTTTTATTTCACAATTCTTTCCAGCAATTGTTTTGGCTCGCCTGAGGGACATATGTTAATTGGAAATCAACTCAAGACGCTTCAAATTATTCATACATTATCCATGATTTTAGTATTTATAATAATTGTTGCTCGAGCAATTAACACGCTTAATTGAAACTTTAAGTGATCATCAGATTACTTAGACTCTGGCCGTTGGCGATATATCCAGTCAGTTCCACAACGGCGTCCTGGGCTGGATTGAAGCCGGCGAACGCGTCGTTGATCCCCAGGAAAGTGCGATTGCCGTAGCTGAAGCTGGCTGCTCCTGAAGCCCCGAAGTTGTTGCTGCTCAGCAGGGTGGTGATCGTCGTCACGGTGAGCGAGCCCAGCGGGCCCAGTGTTGTCACGGTGCGAGGACTGGTGCCGGGGGCATCGATGCGGTCGTTGAGCAGATCGAAATCGCTGATGCGCTCAAAGCTGGGGGCCTGGCTGCTGCCGCCGATCAAGGCATCCAGAAGGTTGGTGTAGGCAAAGGTGTCGGGCCCATCGCCGCCGGTCAGGAGATCCACGGCGCCGCCGCCTTCGAGGCGATTGCTGCCCTCGTTGCCGATCAGGGTCTGGGCCAGTCCGTTGCCTGTGGCCGCCAGGTTGCTGCGACCACCCAGCACAAGCGTCTCGATGTTGGCGCTGCTGCTCAGGGCGACATCGCGCAGGGACACGAGGGTGTCCTGGCTGCTGCTGGAGCCGGTCGGATCGGCGATGCCCGCTTCGACGAAGCTGACTTTCTGGGCGACGCCTGTGGCGGTGAAGCCGTCCAGCGAAGCGATCAGTCCCAGGCTGTTGCTGCGCAGGTTGGCCACGCCCTCATGGCGCAAGGTGCCGCTGGTGCTGCCGCTGTCGCTGTAGCGGTTGGCCAGGAAGCTGCCGAGAATCCCTTCCGTCACTTTGCTGTTCGGGCTCAGATAGCGGTCCAGGTCGGCCCAGAGCGTCGGGATCGCCCCATGGGCGTCGCCCGCTGAGGTGTTGCTGGCGAAGCCTTTGACGACGAAGGATTGGCTGGCGGTGCCGGCCTCGGCGTTGTCGCCGGCGATGCCGATGCTGAGATTCGTATCGGCCACCACAAAGGCCCGGGAGGCGCCAGCGGCCACCGTGGCGCTGAGCTTCGGTACCGGATCGGCGATCTTGTTGCTGCTGTCGAGGTCGTAGGCCCCGTTCAGCCCCGCGGCTGCCGCGTCCAGGGCCACCAGGCGCAGGTTGCTGGAGGATCCAAGGGCGAGCGCCGTCTGGGCGCTGACATAGGCACCGAGGCTGTGGCCCGCCAGGGTCAGGAGCTTGCCGCTGCTGGCCAGGGGTTGCAGCTGTTGGCTGGCCCAGCTCGCCACGGCTTTGACGCGGCCGGCAGCGTTGTAGGGAGCCAGGCCCGCAGGGCTGGGGTCGATCGATTCCGGCCCCCAGTCAAGAAACAGCACCTGCACCTTGCCTGGATTGGAGATGGCGCTGGCCATGGCCGTGAACGCGGTCCCGAAGCCCGTCGGATCGCTCGGTGCCGTGCTGACGCCGCTGCCCCGCCAGCCATGGGTCACCACCACGGTGTCCAGGGCTGGGAGGCCCGCCATGCTGGTGGCGCCAGTGCCACTGGGGTCATAGAGCCACAGGCGGCGCGACGGGGTGGTGCTGCTGCCGGCGATGGGATCAAGGGCTCTCCAGACGCCGACGGCCACCCCGGCGACGCCCGTGACCACTGGAGCCGCTGTTGGGGGCGACTGCGGCTGGGCCGGCAGCGCCTCGGCCGGGTTGAGACTGGGCCTGGTGACGGCGTTCAGCTCCAGATGGTCTGGCGCTCCGTCTTGGCGCCGCAGCTCAGGGGGTGTCTGGGCAGCGGCGCTCCACGCCTGCGGCAGCGGCCAGGGGCGGCCTGTTGCGGCGCCCAGCGCCCCTTCCAGCCCATCGGGCCGGCTTGCCACCAGCGAGTCGAACAGCAGCGCCAGGGGATGGGGTCCGCTGAGGTCCGAGGTGGTTGTCATGGCGGTGTTGGGGTGACGGGGAGCGGCCGACAGGTCACGGTCTCCACTTTGCTGGTTCTGCCTTCGGCTGGCTTGCCCACTGGTGACTACCTGTCCCCCGTAAGATCGATTGTTCACGAAGATGCTGGATGCCCCGCGCGAGCGCCGGTTCCGGGCCCAAGACCACTGCCGCCAAGCGGCCAGCCAGCAGCAGTGTCACCGGCGGCAGTGTCACCAGCAGCAGTTGCAAGAGCGAGCCTCCGGCCATCACGCTCCATGACAAAGCTGCTGCCCTGGAGGGCAGTCGCAGCCTCAATGGCGGCTCCCTGGAGGACGTCATCCGGGTGCGGGGCGCTCGCCAGCACAATCTCAAGAACGTCGATCTCACCATCCCGCGCAACCGGCTGGTGGTGTTCACCGGCGTCAGCGGCAGCGGCAAGAGCTCCCTGGCCTTCGACACGATCTTCGCCGAGGGACAGCGCCGCTACGTCGAGAGCCTGTCGGCCTACGCCCGCCAGTTCCTGGGCCAGGTGGACAAGCCCGATGTCGATGCGATCGAGGGGCTCTCGCCGGCGATCTCGATCGATCAGAAATCCACCAGTCACAATCCCCGCTCCACCGTCGGCACGGTGACGGAGATCCAGGACTACCTGCGGCTGCTGTTCGGCCGGGCTGGCGAACCCCATTGCCCCCAGTGCGAGCGCTCGATCCGGCCCCAGACCATCGATGAGATGGTGGATCACATCGTCACCCTGCCGGTGGGCACCCGCTACCAGCTGCTGGCGCCGGTGGTGCGGGGCAAGAAGGGCACCCACGTGAAGCTGCTTTCCGGCCTGGTGGCCGAGGGTTTTGCCCGGGTGCGCATCAACGGCGAGGTGCGGGAGCTGGCCGACAACATCGAGCTCGACAAGAACCACGCCCACAACATCGAGGTGGTGGTCGATCGCCTGGTGGCCCGCGAAGGGGTGGAGGAGCGGCTCACCGATTCGCTGCGCACGGCCCTCAAGCGCGGCGAGGGACTGGCGCTGGTGGAGGTGGTGCCCAAGGCCGATGAACCCCTGCCCGAGGGGGTGGAGCGGGAGCGGCTCTATTCGGAGAACTTCGCCTGCCCGGTGCATGGCGCCGTGATGGAGGAGCTCTCACCGCGGCTGTTCTCCTTCAACAGCCCCTATGGCGCCTGCGCCGATTGCCATGGCATCGGCTTCCTGCGCAAGTTCACCACCGAACGGGTCATCCCTGATCCCAGCCTGCCGGTCTATGCGGCGATCGCCCCCTGGAGCGATAAGGACAACTCCTATTACTTTTCCCTGCTCTATTCCGTCGGTGAGGCCTTCGGCTTCGAGCTCAAGACCCCCTGGAACAAGCTCAGCGAAGAGCAGCGCCAGGTGCTGCTGCATGGCAGTCAGGAACCGATTCCGATTCAGGCGGACAGCCGCTACAGCAAGGGCCAGACCTACGTGCGCCCGTTTGAGGGCATCCTGCCGATTCTGGAGCGCCAGCTGGGCGATGCCAGCGGCGAGTCGATCCGCCAGAAGCTGGAGAAGTTCCTGGAACTGGTTCCCTGCGGCAGTTGCCGTGGCCTGCGGCTGCGGCCCGAAGCCCTGGCCGTGAAGGTGGGCCCCTATGCCATCCACGAGCTCACGGCGGTCAGCGTCGGCGAGAGCCTGCGCCGCATCGAGGCCCTGATGGGGGTGGGCGCCAGCGAACAGGCAGGCCCCTTGCTCAATCCCCGCCAGATCCAGATCGGCGATCTGGTGCTGCGGGAGATCCGCATGCGGTTGAAGTTTCTGCTCGATGTGGGGCTCGACTACCTGAGCCTGGATCGCCCCGCCATGACGCTCAGTGGTGGCGAGGCCCAGCGCATCCGCCTCGCCACCCAGATCGGCGCCGGCCTCACCGGCGTGCTCTATGTGCTCGATGAACCCAGCATCGGCCTGCACCAGCGCGACAACGATCGCCTGCTGGCCACCCTGATCAAGTTGCGTGACCTGGGCAACACCCTGATCGTGGTCGAACACGATGAGGACACGATCCGTGCCGCCGATCACTTGGTGGACATCGGTCCCGGCGCCGGCGTGCACGGCGGCCACATCGTCGCTGAAGGTTCGTTCGAGGATCTGCTGGCGGCGGAGCATTCGCTCACCGGCGCCTATCTCAGTGGTCGCCGTTCGATCCCGACGCCGGCCCAGCGCCGTGATGCCGGCAGTCGGCGCCTGACGCTGGTCGATTGCAGCCGCAACAATCTCAGTGGCGTTGATGTCGAGATCCCCCTCGGTCGCCTGGTCTGCGTCACCGGGGTGAGCGGCAGCGGCAAGAGCACCCTGGTCAATGAGTTGCTGCATCCGGCCCTCGAGCATCAGCTGGGCCTGAAGGTGCCGTTCCCCTCCGGTCTGGGGGAACTGCGGGGCATCAAGGCGATCGACAAGGTGATCGTGATCGACCAATCCCCGATCGGCCGCACCCCCCGCTCCAATCCCGCCACTTACACCGGCGCCTTCGATCCGATCCGCCAGGTGTTTGCCGCCACGGTGGAGGCCAAGGCCCGCGGTTACCAGGTGGGGCAATTCAGTTTCAACGTCAAAGGCGGGCGCTGCGAGGCCTGCAGCGGCCAGGGGGTGAATGTGATCGAGATGAACTTCCTGCCTGATGTTTATGTGCAGTGCGATGTCTGTAAGGGGGCTCGCTATAACCGCGAGACCCTGCAGGTCACCTACCGGGGCCACACGATCGCCGATGTGCTTGAAATGACGGTGGAACAGGCCGCCGACGAGTTCAGCGCCATTCCCCAGGCGGCCGATCGGCTGCGCACCCTGGTGGATGTGGGCCTGGGCTATATCAAGCTCGGGCAGCCCGCCCCCACCCTCTCCGGCGGTGAAGCCCAGCGGGTCAAGTTGGCCACCGAGCTGTCCAAGCGGGCCACCGGCAAGACCCTCTATCTGATCGACGAGCCGACCACGGGCCTGAGCTTCTACGACGTCCACAAGCTGATGGATGTGATGCAGCGCCTGGTGGACAAGGGCAACTCGATCCTGGTGATCGAGCACAATCTCGACGTGATTCGCTGTGCCGACTGGATCGTCGACCTCGGCCCCGAAGGCGGCGACAAGGGCGGCGAGCTGGTGGCCTGTGGCACGCCCGAAGAGGTGGCAGACCATCCCACCAGTCACACGGGCCGCTATCTGAAGCAGGTGCTCAAGCAGCATCCGCCAGAGGTGGTGGCGGTCTGAGGGGGATCTGATCGGTTGCGCCACGTTGTTGATCGGAGACGCGATGGCCAAGCGGAGGAGTATCTCGGCTTGGATGGTGTTTTCCCAGTCCCCGAACAAGGCCGTTGACTCAAGATGTTAAGAAGATGCTTAAGTGAATCTTCTGTAGGGGCATGTTGGGCTGGGCGTCTTTAGTATTGAGTGCACCATTCTTCTGATTCATGACTTACATTCTCACCCATTTCTGGCCCGGTGCCACGGAGGAAGAGTACAGGGCTGAAGTCGCAGCTGTTCATCCCGATGGTGGCCTGCCGCAGGGGCAGCTTTATCACGCGGCTGGCAATGCTGAGGGTGGGGTGTTGATTGTGGCTGTCTGGGATTCGAAGGAATCATCTGATCGTTTTGTCGCCGAGGTCCTGATGCCCCATGTGCCTGAGCCAGGTGGATTTTCCGGAGAACCAGAGGAGCGCTCGGCGGAATGCTTTAATTTGTTGACCCAATGATATGCCCGGGTTCTTTGCCTTTGAGGTAAAGAACCCGGCTTTTTAATATGAAAAGCAACGGTTTTGAGATTGTCACAGATTAAGTTTGAATCATTTGAATATCTATAAATCTGATGATCTAAATTGGGCATGTCCTTTGAGCCAGTTAACGTCAGATTTTGTCCGTTGTTCTTGCCTCTCTCCTAGGCGGCGCCCTATCGTTTGCTAAACAACTGGTTGGATATTTTAGTGCGACTGGATGGACTCGCTTCCGGCTTGATGTTCGTTTGTTCGAAAAAAATAATGAAATGAGTTCTCGTAATTTAGCAGGGTTGGTTTATTGAAGGATGTCACAGAGAGCTACTTTGCCGTAGAGGCGCATGTGCTTTCCGAGGTTGCTGGCCAACTTGTCTTTACGCTGGTGCCAGCTTTCGACTGGTTAAATGAACGCTAAATGGATTCAATTGTTGAAGGGAAATGGTTCGTCCTAATTCCAAATGCTACCGCCTATTTTGTTGACTCACTAGGTAATCATGCGCAGCCAGGTTTTTAGAGCGTTTATAACATGCACATTGTTGATGGACACTTCGCTGCCACAACAGTCTCGGCCATAGCTCCTCCAGCTAGCCTCTTTAAATTTAACTGGAAATCTTCTCTGCAGCCAGTGGCATTGATGACTGGTGATATTGATGATAGTGGCCACATCGCAATGACGATCACATCCCAGTCTGACCGTGGTAATCCTGTTCAACATGCCGTAGGTCAGATGATGTTTCTCGAAGGCCAATAGCGAATGCTATGCAGGTGATATTGGAAGATAGCGAGTCCAAGCCTCCATGTTGAGTGCAGTGGGCAAACATGACGAAAATTAGAAAAAATCTTTCAAAAGGCAGAAATGATACCTGACTTTGGTAAAAGCGTTGCAGTCATATAATTGCCACTGGTTGAAGGGGACCAACTGGCAGGTCTTTGATCAAAAGTTGTCGGATGGCAGGCCGAGCATTTTGTTATCAAAGAATTTCGGAGAGGCTATTTCTTTTGTGCTAAGGATTTGAAGTCAAGGGATCAGAAGTCGGATAAAAGGCTCTCTCTTTCTGGCGATGTAATACCGGTGGTTGATATATTTTTTGCTTTCACAACCCCGAGTGGCGATATTAGTGAGGTTTATGGTCACATCAGCGGATCGGCTCTGCATCCAGGCTCGATTGTTCTCAAGGATGTGGTGACGGGAGAAGTGCTGGGACACGCGGATAATATGGGCAATAATCATGGTCGCCGACCCTTTGGTGGTGATTCAATTTCTGGTTTGGGTGACTCCATTGATCGCCATTCCGGCTTCAGTGCCAGCAGTAACGATTTGGCCCATAGTGCAAAGGGAAATCTTGGCTTTGATGGGTCGGCTCTGTCTTTAAACCGAGCAATGTCTGGCCAGCGAGATGGTTCTCTTCCTCTTGATCCAGCTGTTGTAGATGTCCATTCATCTGCTGATCTGTTTCTTAATGCCCATGCTTCAATTTTTGGCTGCGCCGGTGCTACGGCTGTTCTTGCCGCCTTCTAGAAGCCAATCGGCCTGGGGGCCAGTTTCGGTTGCTTCTTGTCTGCCCCCCTCTCCGCAACATCCGTGGTCCCGCGATGCATACACGCGTTGACGCTCGCCACGCCGGCCCCCTTCGCTGTTTGTTGCCGGCGAGGCAAGGAGACACCGAATCTGTCCCGCCCGCTTCCCCTCCACCCCGGTTCATGCGAGCCTGAAGACCTCTTTTCCACGCCGGTGTCTTGCGGATCAGTCCTCTTCGTGGCCGGGCTCTGGCCTGTGGCCTGCTGGCTCTGTTCAGTACCTCAAGCCTTTGCTGCCGCCCCGCCCGAGCCCTGGAGGAAATCCAGCTGCGGCTGCCCCTGCTCGAAACCAACTTCATCATCAAGGTGAGTGAGCTCGGCAGCCGCCAAAAGCTGCGGCAGGGCAACAGTGATCTGGCCGAGCTGGATCGGGCCAGCAACGGCGCCCTCGGTCGCCAG
>CAIJRN010000028.1 GCA_903823115.1 uncultured cyanobacterium | reverse complement strand
CTTTTTTCTGGCGCCGGTGAGCGTGGCCAATGTGGTCACGTTGGTGCAGAAGCAGCAACAGATCGGCCTCGATCAGCTCGAGCGCATCGACCGCCAGATCGATCGCGCCAGCCAGATCCTGGCTGAAAGCGACAGCATCGATGCCCTGCTCGAGGGCCTGCAGCGCATCCCCGGCCTGCAGGTGCGCGTGCCCGCCAACGCCCAGGTAACGGAGGCCCGCCAGCAGGTGCGCGGCTCCCTGCAGAAAGAGCGCGATCGCATCCGCGAGCGCATCAAGACCAACCTGGCCAACTCCCGCAATGCCTTTCTGCGGCGCGCGGCCATCAACACAGCCCTGGCGGTGTTGATGGGCCTGCTGCTCTGGGGCCTGCATCGCGGTGCCATGGCCGAAATGGAGCAGTCGATCCCCTATCTGGACTGGGTGCTCGCCGATGCGGCCAGCGATGACAACCCCATGACCCTGGTGGAGCTGATCGACTTTCAGCGCGCCTGCGTCGCCCTGGGCTGGTTCACCCTGCTGGAAAGCAGCGTGCGCTATGTGCGGCGCCGACTGGGCGGGGCCGATGGGGCGGTGGAGATAGGCGAGCAGGAGCCAAGGGCCGCCGGCCCTGGCCGGTCAGGGCCGGCGGCGGCTCCAGCGAGCCGACCCGTGCCTTGGGCCGCCCCGCAGCAGCGACTGAGGCCAGCACCTCTTTTTGGTGCGCCTGCAGTCCTGCCTGACGACCAGCCGGGGCCCGAGGCCTCCGGCAATCACGAAACCGGCGAGGCCCCGGCGCCCGACCCGAAGCAGCAGGCCTGGCTGGAGAAGCAACGGCGTCAGCAGCTCCAGGATCTACGCCGCTACCGCCGACAGGCCCAGAATCTGGAGGACTCCGAAGAGCTCCAGCTGCTGCTGCAGGGCCATGACGAGCTGCTGCGCGAACTGGACGAACTGCGCGCCCAGCCGCCATCACCACCGCCGCCGCCCCGAGGGTTGCGGCGTTTGCTGCACTGGTTCCTCACCCATCTGTAGGACGACGCCCCGACGCCAGCCGGGCCCGGCCGCTGCTGGCCCAGGTGCGCAGGGCCTCGAGTTGTTCGCGGGCCGTGCGGCTCAACGGCACCAATTGGCTGGCTGCGGTGATCAGATCCGCTTCACCCAGCTCCCGGCCTTCGCCGAAGGCCAGATGCATGGCCTCAATCACCGTCTGCTCCAGCTCAGCGCCGGAGAAGCCCTCAGTGCGGTCCACCAGCACCTCCAGGGGGATCTGATGCTGGGGGCGACGGCGGCGCAGCTGCAGATCCAGGATCGCCCGCCGTTCGCCGCCATCGGGCAGCTCCAGCAGGAAGATCTCATCGAAGCGCCCTTTGCGCAGCAGCTCCGCCGGCAGCCGCTCCACCGCATTGGCGGTGGCCACCACGAACACGGCGCTGGTCTTTTCCGCCATCCAGGTGAGCACGGTGCCCAGCACCCGCTGGCTGGTGCCGCCATCCCCTGCCGTCGAGCCGGAGGCGCCGGCGAAGCCGAAGCCCTTGTCGATCTCATCGATCCAGAGCACGCACGGGGCCATCGCCTCGGCCCGCTGGATCATCTCGCGGGTGCGCGCCTCGCTGGCACCCACCAGGCCGGCGAACAGGCGCCCCACATCCAGCCGCAGCAACGGCATGCCCCAGCTGTGGGCGATCGCCTTGGCGGTGAGGCTCTTGCCGGTGCCCTGGGGCCCCACCAGCAGCACGCCCCTCGGCACCGGCAACCCATAGCGCTGGGCCTCCTCACTGAAGGCCCGGTGCCGCTGCTCCAGCCAGTGCTTGAGCGCCTCCAGACCGCCGATGTCCGCCGGGGTGGCCTCACTGGGGCAGTACTCCAACAGCTCGCTGCGGGCAATCGCCTGGCGCTTCTCCTCGAGCACCTCCGCCAGATCTTCAGCCCCCAGCTGGCCTCGGCGGGCCAGGGCCCGGGCGGCCAGCTGCCGCACCCGCTGCTCGCTGAGGCCATGACAGGCGGCGGTGAGCTGCTCAAGCACCTCCGGCGCCAGGGGCTGACCGCCCGCCACGGCGATCGAGCGCAGCAGGGATCCGATCTCGCTCGCCTCGGGCAGGGGCAGCTCCAGCATCGTGATGCAGTCCTCCAGCTCCCGGGGCAGCCGCCAGTCCGGCGCGCTGATCACCAGGGTGTGGGGCACCAGCGGCAGGGAGGCGGCCAGATTGCGCAGCCGCCTGCAGATGCCGGGATCGTCGCCATAGCGATGGAAATCCTTGAGCAGCAGGATCGCCCCCTGATCGGCCGGCACCGCCGCCAGGGCCTCGAGGGCCGCCATCGGATTGCGGGCCGCCTCCCCCTGGCGATTGGCGTTGCCACTGAGCCCGGCGACAAAATCCCAGCGCAGCAACAGGCGCGCACCCAGGCGGCGTGCCGCCTGCTCCAGCAGGCTTTCGAGGCGCTGCTCCTCCAGGCTGCGGATCCAGAGGATCGGCGTGCGCGAGCGGATCAGCAGATCCAGTTGGTCGGCCAGGGAGCTGGAGGCGGCCATCGGCTTCAGGGCAGCAACGGCCGCAGGGCCGCCCAGCGGGGATCGATCGGCGGCGCCGCTGCCGGGGCGTCGGGCGGCTCAGCGCCGGCGGCCAGGCTGGAGCGGCCGGCTCGCAGCGCTGACACCTGGTGCTGGCTGTCGGCGGGGACCGTGCTGGCGTTGCCGCGGGCCTGGGGCGGGCCCGGGCACTCGGCGCCGCAGCGGTTGACCACCGGCAGCTGCAGGCTCAGCTGCTCGAACAGCCAGCGCTCCGGATCGAAATCGCCGCGGGGATCGAGGCGATCGTCCAGAACCTCGATCAGCAGCGGCTCCGGTTTGGCCCTGGTCCTGGATCGGCGACGGGTCTGGCTGCCGGCCAGGGCCGTCAGATCGGAACCTTCAAGATCCTCGGTGTCGGGACCGGCCAGCTCCAGCAGCTCATGCACCGCCGCCTGCAGCGGTCGGTTGAAGGGCTGCAGACAACGATCACAGCAGAGGGTGACGATCGTTTCAACCTCACCCTCCACCTCCAGCACGCTGCCGTGGTGGCGGGCCTGAACCTGGCCCCGCACCGGCGTCAGGCTGTCCAGGTCGACCAGCTTCTGCTCCACCGCCCAGACCAGTGCATCGGCCCGCAATCGCAGCTCCTGCAGCGGTACCGGCCGCAGCCGGGGAATGCCGTCGCCGGCCGTGGAACTCACTTCTTGGTGTTGGGCTCGAACGGCAGCCGTCCGACCGCGGCGCCACCGGCCGTTGCCGTGGCGGTGGCCGCCATCTGCTTGTCGAGGATCGCCTGCAGGTTGTCGGGCAGGGCCTCGCGGGTGAGCAGGAACGTCTGCAGCCCCTGGAAGATGTTGGCCACCACCATGTACAGCAGCACGCCGGCCGGCAGGGGGAAGAACAGGAACATCGCCGTGATCATCACCGGCGTGATCTTGTTGGCCGTGCTCTGCTGCGGGTTGGCGGGCATGCCCATGCCCGAGAGGATCTGGGAGGCGAACAGGCTGGCGCCGAAGGCCCCGACCAGAATCGCGATGTCCCAGTTGACGGCGCCGTCGGTCATGAAGCCGACCTGGCCGAGGGCCTTGATGAACAGGAAGCCGCTGCGGGCCGCCAGGCCGGGGATCTTGCCCTCGACGGTGGCATCACCGGGGGCCAGGGCCGTGATCTTGCCGCTGGCATCGACACTCACCACCCCTTCGCCCTTGGTGACACTCCAGCTGGGCTGGAAGCTGTCGCCGTTCTCGACGGCGGCGAGCACCGAGGCGAAGCTCTCATCACTGCGGGTGTGCAGCTTCACGGTTTCGCTGTCACCCACCCCCAGCTTGGTGCCGCCCTCCAGGCTGCCGATCACCGGCACATGGCTGGTTTCGGTGATGAAGATCGAATGGCTGGGGCTGTTGAAGGGCTTGGTTTCGACCGCCGCGATCTGATCGGCCGGCAGCACCTTGAGATTGAAGGTGTAGGGCACATCGGCGAACGGTGAGCCCCGCAGGGTGGCGAACAGGGCGAACAGGATCGGCATCTGCACCACCAGGGGCAGACAACCCGCCAATGGGCTGCCGAACTCCTTCATCAGCTTGCCCAGCTCCTCCTGCTGCTTCTGGGGGTTGCTGGCGTGCTTGGCCTTGATCTCGGCCTGGCGGGCCTGCATCACCGGCTGGGCGATGCGCATGCGGCGGGCGCTGCGGATCGAGCCAGCACTGAGGGGGAACAGGGCCAGCCGGATCACCACCGTGAGGGCAATGATCGCCAGCCCGTAGCTCGGCACCAATCCGTAGAAGAAGTCGAGGATCGGCAGCAGCAGGTTGTCGGAGATGTAGCCGATCACGGCAGGCAGCGCTCAGGGGTTAGGGAATCCGGGGCCAGTGTGCCCGAACGGGGGGGATCACCGGGGGCGGAGATCCGCCGACCGAGACGAAATGGAGCAACGATCGCTCTCCAGCAGAGGGATCTGGGGATTTCGGCACAGTCCTCCGCCAGGCTCCGCCTCAGGCGGCAGGAGCCTCAGCCACGGCGAAGCCGCTGCTCGGCTTGCTGAGCCCTTTGCTGGTTCTGGCCTGGCGCAGCTCTTCGATCTTCGCCTCGATCTCGCGGAAGCGGGGCACCGAGCGCATCTCCAGCTTGGAGCCATCGTTGAGCACCAGCACCATGTCGCCCCAGGCGCCGAAGCCGCGGGGCACCGAGCGCACCTCCCGGATCTGGCTGTAGACCACCTGGCTGCGATCCCGGCCCAGCCAGCCGCCATTGACTTCGATACGGCGGCTGGTGATGCGATAGCGCAACCACAGGGCCCGCACGATCGCTCCCACCGCCAGCGGAATGCCCACCAGGGTGATCGCCAGCACCAGGCCGAAGATCAGGTCGCCCTTGGCGGGACCTCCCTCGTAGATCACCGTTTCCTCGATCTTGCCCTTGCCGGGCAGGCCGGAGATCGGGGTGGCAGCGATGCCGCTGGCCGGAACCTTGCCGGGCTCGTCGCTTGCTGGGGTCATGGGCACAGGCCTGCCTTACGCAACAGTTGCCGCCATTCTCCCAGCAGCTGGTCCGGTTCGGCGTCGGCACTGCCGGGCTTGAGACTGAGCAGCAACCACTGGGGACTGGGACAGATCAGCGGCTGGTTGAGCAGATCGGCCTGCAGCAGCCGGCGCAGGCGATTGCGACGCACCGCCCGTTTGTGGACCTTGGAACTGACCACAAAGCCACAGCGCCAGGGACTGGGCGCCTGGCTGGGAACGGGCGGCGGCAACAGGGACGAATCCGCCGCCAACACCCGCAGAACCATCAGCTCGCCGTGCATACGGCGGCCCTGGCGATAGAGGCGATCGAACACCCGATGGCCCCGGAGCCGGTGCTGGGACGGCAGGGCCATGAGGGGTTCCGCTGGAGCTTCAGACCGCCAGGCGGGCGCGGCCGCGGCGGCGACGGGTGCGGATGACACGGCGGCCGGTGTGGCTGCGCATGCGCACCCGGAAACCGGAGACGCGCTTGCGTTTGCGGCTGGTGCCTTCCAGGGTGCGTTTGGTCATGGCGGCCTGTCGGCTCCTCGATTTGCTTCAGTCAGCCACCCTATCAGTTGGGGTCGATCTGGATCAGCCAGGAGCCCACGTAGCCCGACACCGGCACATCGCCCGGCGCCTGGATCAGGGCATTGAACTGATACATACCCGTGTTGAACGGGTTGAAGGTGTTGATGTACAGACCGATCGTTTTCTTATCGGACACCGGCACATCCGGGAACACCTCGATCGCCTTGCCGTTCGGCGACACCTCGATCGTGGCCGGGATCTGCTTCTCGCAACGGGTGCGCTTCATCATGCCGCCCTCACTCATCTCACACAGCTTCATCTGCTTGGCCTCAAAGCTGCCATCCCAGTAACTGGGCACGGTGATCGCCAGCTTGAGGATCGCTGTCTTGCGATCCTTCGGCTTGAGGATCAGGTAATACTCCGAGCGCTTCATGCGGATCGTTTCCGTCATGAAGAAGTAGAGGCGGCGAAAGTCTTTGTTGTTGTCCCAGCGGAACTCCATCAGGCCAGGCGTGCCCTCGGCCCTGGCGCTCTGCAGCAGCCCGGTCTGCAGCGGCAGGCCAGCGTGCCCCGGCTGGCCGCCTGGCCCCGGCAGGTTGCTTTGCCTGGACCAATCCGTGGGGGCCAGGGCTGCAAAGGCGCAGGCGCCCACAGCAAGGGCGGCGCCGGAGGCGAGAACCCGAAGGCGCGGCAGGGGTGGCATGGAATCAGCCAGAGGTGATCCGTCGATTCTCAACAGCCCCCAGGCCCGCTTGCGGGCTCAGTGGCCGGCCGGATCACCGGCCGGACCAGGGGCGGGGCAGCCGGCCGGATCCCTGGCCCCAGCTGGGGTTGTGACTGAGTTGTGACTGGGAGCTGCCAGGGCCCGGTCCGGGCGCAGCCGGCTCGCCTCCCGCAGGTAGGGGTGGACAGGGATCTGCTGGCCATCCAGCCAGGCATGGGCCAGCAGGCGGATGCAGCGCTCCAGGTCTCCCTGTACCGCCATCTGCTGGCAGTCCAGCAGCGCCACCCCATCGCAGGCGAGGAGCCGGCGGGCAATGGCGGCCGGGAAGCAGGCATCGAGATCGGCGGTCACCGAGAAGGTGATCGACAGCACCTGGCTCGCCGGCAGCTGGTTGTGGGCCATCAGCGCTTCAACCAGCTCGCTCACGGCCACATCGATCGCCTCGATGCTGTTGGCGCTGGCGGTGGTGGCCCCACGCAGGGCCCGCAATTCGAGGGCAGAATTCATGGGTCGGGGGCGGACGAAATCGGGTTCAGGGGCGATGCAGCCACAACGGCTGGCCGGCCCAGGCCAGCTCCTGGCTCAGAGCCGTGTGGAGCTGGCCCAGCAGCTGACTGCCGGGCAGCAGTCGGCTGAAGCGCTTCGGCGGCTTGCCGAAGGTGAGCGGCTTGGTGTGCTCCGGATCGAGGCCCGCCAGCTCCGCCGCCAGCAGCCGGGCCGCCTCCTCATCGCCGAGGGCATCCACCAGACCCAGCTCCAGGGCCTGGGATCCGGTGAACACGCGGCCATCGGCGAAGCTGCGCACCCTGGCCTCCTCCAGTCCCCTTCCGGCGGCCACCGCCGCCACGAACTGGCCGTAGCTGGCATCGATCAGCTCCTGCAGCAGGGTCCGCTCCGCCTCGGTCAGGGCCCGATCGGGCGACAGGATGTCCTTGTACAGGCCACTTTTGACCGTTTCAAAGCGGATGCCGATCCGCTCCAGCAGCCGCGAGAGATCGTTGCCGCGCAGGATCACGCCGATCGAGCCGGTGATCGTGCCGGGATTGGCGACGATCTTTTCGGCCGCCACACCGATGTACACCCCGCCCGAAGCGGAGATGTTGCCGAAACTGGCCACCACCCGGCAGCCCTTGGCCCGCAGTCTGCCGATGGCAGCGTGGATCTCCTGGCTGTCGCCGACGGTGCCGCCGGGGCTGTCGATGCGCAGCAGCAGGGCCGGGCACTCCCGTTGCCCCACCTGCTCCAGGGCCTTGAGAACCCGCTCGCGGGTGGGGCCGGCGATCGGCCCTTCGATGGCGATGCGAGCCATGGTGCGTCGAGTCTTGCGGCGCCAGGGCCAGGGCATCGGAATGCGGTGAAGTGGTTGGATCTTAAAAAGGAAGCCCCCCTGGACCCTGTCCATGCTTCCGGCTTCGCAAGGGTCCCTGCTGCGCTGGCCACTGATGCTGCTGCCGTTCGCCCTTTGGGGAACGGCGATGGCGGCGATGAAACCCCTGCTCGACGAGGGTTCACCGCTGCTGGTGGCGAGCCTGAGGCTGCTGCCCGCCGGGCTGCTGCTGCTGCTGGTGGCCCGCCTGGTGGGGCGCCCCCAGGCCGTGGCGGCGGCGGACTGGCCCTGGCTGCTGCTGTTCGCCCTGGTCGATGGCAGCCTGTTTCAGGGCCTGCTGGCCCGTGGCCTGGAGCAGACCGGCGCCGGCCTCGGCTCGGTGCTGATCGATTCCCAGCCCCTGCTGGTGGCCCTGCTGGCCCGCAGCCTGTTCGGCGAGGCGATCAACCCGGTGGGCTGGCTGGGCCTGCTGATCGGTCTGGCGGGCATCGTCTGCCTGGGTCTGCCGCCGGAGCTGCTGCGCCACTGGTGGCTGGAGGGACCCGCGGTGATCGGCGCCCAGGCCTGGAGCCACGGCGAGCTGTGGATGCTCGGGGCGGCGGCGGCGATGGCGCTGGGCACGGTGCTCTGTCGCTACGCCACCCGCTCCAGCGATCCCCTGGTGGTGACCGGCTGGCACATGGTTCTCGGTGGGCTGCCCCTGGTCGCGGCCACCGTGATCTCGCCGGTGCTGCGGGAGGGAGCCGGTTGGCTGGCCTTCTGGCCGTCCTGGACCGCTCTGCAGTGGGGCCTGATGGCCTACGCCTCCCTGTTCGGCAGCGCCCTGGCCTACGGCCTGTTCTTCTGGTTCGCCAGCCGCGGCGATCTCACCGGCTTCACCGCCCTCACCTTTCTGACGCCGGTGTTCGCCCTGCTCTGCGGCCTGTTGCTGCTGGATGAACGGCTGAGGCCACTGCAGTGGCTCGGCGCCGCTCTGGCCCTGGCCTCGGTGGTGCTGCTCAACCGGCGGCAGCAGCTCTGGGGGGGTGCCGCGGTCCCTGCCCCTGACGGCGGCGGCGCCTCGAGTCCATCCGGAGCCTCGCTCTGATGGTGTCGCCCTCCCGCCGCCAGCGGCGGCTTGTGCTGCTGCTCACCCTGGGCCTCGGGGCCTTGATCTTCCTCTGGCAGCTGGGCAGCACCGGCCTGGTGGATGAAACGCCACCCCTGTTCGCCGCCTCCGCCCGGGCCATGGCCGAAACGGGCGACTGGCTGATCCCCCATGTCAACGGCCTGCCCCGCTACGACAAGCCGCCACTGGTGTACTGGCTGATGGGGCTGATCTATGCCCTGCCCGGCCAGGCCCAGTGGAATCCCCTGGGCACCTGGGCGGCGGCGTTGCCATCGGCGCTGGCCTCGATCGGCGTGATGCTGGCCCTGGCCGACACGCTGCTGCGCTGGCCCCAGACCGGGCTGGGGCGCTCCTGTGGCGCGATGCCCGGGACCCGCAGCTCTGGACTCCGCTCCGGCTCTGTCGCTGCCGCTGCCGCTCCGGTTTCGATCGCCTCAGTGTCAGCTGGTGCTTCAGCTGCTGCCTCCACTCCTGCTTCCGTCATCGCTGTCTCGGTCGCCGCTGTCTCAACCGCCGCTATCTCAGAGGCCGCTATCTCAGAGGCCGCTGTCTCAGCCGCCGCTGTCTTGGAGGCCGCTGTCCCCACAGGCCCCGCCTCGGCCTTGACCTCCGCTTCCGCCATTGGCTACCCCTCCGCCCTGGTGACACCGCTGGCGGCGGCTCTGGCCTTTGCCCTGGGCCCCCTGGTGCTGCTCTGGGGCCGGGTGCCGGTCAGTGATGCCCTGTTCAGCGGCCTGCTGGCCGGGGCCCTGCTGCTCTGCTGGCGCCGCTACGTCGATCCGCGCCAACCCTGGTGGCTGGCCTGGCCGGTGCTGGGACTGGCCGTGCTCACCAAGGGACCGGTGGCCCTGCTGTTGCTGGGGCTGACCCTGCTGCTGTTCGGCTGGCTGCAGCGGGATCTGAGCGGCCTGGCCAAGCGCCTGCGGCCGCGGGCGGGTCTGCTGCTCAGCCTGCTGGTGGCCCTGCCCTGGTATGGCCTGGCCCTGTGGCGCGAGGGCCTCCCCTTCTGGGAGAGCTTCTTCGGCTATCACAACCTGCAGCGCTTCACCTCGGTGGTGAACCACCATCTGCAGCCCTGGTGGTTCTTTCTGCCGGTGCTGCTGATCGCCGCCCTGCCGGCCACACCGCTGTTGCTGCTGGGCCTGGCGCGGGCCCTGGGGCCGCTGCGGCTGGCCCTGTGGCCGGCCCGGACCCAGCCGGGGCCGGACTCTCTGGCGCGGTTCGCCGCCTGTTGGTTGCTGGTGGTGCTGGCCTTCTTCACCCTCGCCGCCACCAAACTGCCCAGCTACTGGCTGCCGGCCACCCCGGCCGCGGCTCTGCTGGTGGCGCTGGCGGCCCAGACCAGGCCGAGGGTCGTTGTTGGCGCTTGCGCTGGAGATGGTGCCGTCGCCACAGCTGAGGGCAGCCCGGAACGGCAGGCGCCGTCCAGGCTCGGCGAACCGGGGTACTGGGCGGATCGCTGGGCCTGGCGCCTCACCCTGCTGCTCACCCTGCTGCTGGCCGTGGTGTTTCTGCTGGCTCCCCTGTGGGTGCCCTGGATCCAGGATCCGGAGATGCCCACCCTGCCCGCCGAGCTACTGGCCAGCCGGCGACTGATCCCGGCTGGCTTGCTCTGGGCCCTGGCGGCCCTGCTGGGCTGGCTCCTGGCGCAGCGGCGCTCGGCGCTGCGGCTGCTGGCCCTGCAACTGCCCCTGGTGCTGTTCGTACCGGCGGCCCTGCTGCCGAGCTGGAGCCTGGGGGATCGCCTGCGTGGGCTGCCGGTACGCCAGATGGCCGCGGCCGTCAGGGCAGCGGAATCCGGAGCGTCGCCGCAGCCGGCTGGGGCGACGCTGGCGCTGGCGCCAGGGCGGGCCTCCCCGGCCGACAGCCACGAAACCCGGGCTGAGGAACCCCTGGCCATGGTGGGGATCCTCAAGCCCTCGCTGCATTACTACAGCCGCCGGCTGGTGCTCTACGAGGGGATTGAGCCCGAGGGACTGGTGAACCTCGCCGACCGCCTGCGGCGGGAGCGCCGACCCGGCCAGCGCCCCTCAACCCCGGCCCAGATGCCCACGGTGCTTGTGGTGATCGACCGCACCACCGCCGCATCGCCCTTCTGGCAGGGGCTGGAGCCGATCCAACTCAGCCGCGCCGGCCTCTACAGGCTCTGGCGCCTCGATCGCCGCCGGCTTGAACGCCGGGCGGCCGAGCTGGTGGCCAACGGCCACCAGCTCACCTGGCTGCGGCCGCGGCCGGAGCGCTACTGACAGCCCTGACCTGCCTCAACAGGCGCCCATCCCGTCACCGCTTCGATGGCCCGCACGATCCTGTTCATCCATCAGAACTTCCCGGGGCAATACCGGCATCTGGCGCCGGCGCTGCGGGCGCGCGGGGAGCGGGTGCTGGCGATCGGCGGGCCCACGGCCCGGGAGCTGCCATCGATCCCCCTGCATCGCTACAACCCGATGCCAGCGGCGGGCGTGCCGCCCTGCCATGACTGGGTGTCGGATCTGCAGACCAAGGTGCTGCGCGCCGAGGCCGTGGGCCGCTGCCTGGAACAGCTGCTGGCCCAGGGCCTGCGGCCCGATCTGATCGTGGGCCATCCCGGCTGGGGCGAGCTGCTGGCCGTCAAGGATCTGCTGCCCTCGGTGCCGGTGCTGCACCAGGTGGAGTTCGTGTATCAGCTGGAAGGCGGCGATGTCGGCTTCGATCCGGAGTTCGGCCAACCGGACTGGCGCAACCGCAGCCGCATTCGCCTGAGGCGCAGCACCCAGCTGCTCGCCCTGCAGGATCTGGACTGGGGCCTGGCGCCGACGCCCTGGCAGGCCAGCACCGTGCCGGTGGAGTATCAGCCGCGGCTCAGCGTCATCCACGAAGGCATCGACACCGCCGCGATCACGCCCCAGGGACCGGCCGAGATCAACCTGCAGCGGGCCGGCCTGACTCTGCGGGCCGGTGATGAGGTGGTCAGCTTCGTCGCCCGCAATCTGGAGCCCTATCGCGGCTTCCACCGCTTCATGCGCGCCCTGCCCTTGCTGCAACAGCTCAGGCCCCGGGCCCAGGTGCTGATCGTCGGCGGGGAGGAGCTGAGCTACGGCTCCGCACCCGCCGGCGGTGGCACCTGGAAAGCCGTGCTGCTGAAGGAATTGAATGGGCAGCTGGATCTCAGCCGCGTGCACTTCGTCGGCAAGATTCCCCATGGCTTGCTGCACCAGCTGTTCCGGGTCTGCGCCTGCCATGTGTATCTCACCTATCCCTTCGTGTTGAGCTGGAGCCTGCTGGAGGCGATGGCCTGTGGGGCCCTGGTGATCGGCTCCGCCACCCCACCGGTGCGGGACGTGATCGACGACGGGGTGAACGGTCGGCTGGTGGACTTCTTCGACGCCGAGGCTCAGGCCCACGCCATCGCCGCCGTGCTGGCCGATCCGGCCGCCCAACAGCCATTGCGGGCTCAGGCTCGCCGCAGCGTGGTGGAGCGCTTCGATCTGCAGACGGTCTGCCTGCCCCAGCAGCTGGACCTGGTGGATCGCCTGCTGGGCTGAAGTTCAGGCGGCCACCCGACCGCTGGGCAGCAGGGCGCCATAGAGGGCTTCGAGCGCTTCGATGTTGCGTTCCAGGGTGTAGCGCTCCAGCACCCGCTCACGGGCACGGCGGCCCAGTTCGGCGGTGAGCACAGGCTGCTCCCGCAGCACCGGCAACAGGGTGCGCAGCTGGGTGGTGACGCCCTGGGTGCTGATGACGATGCCCGCTCCCCCCTCCAGCACCTCACCATCGGCACCGGCATCGGTGGCCACGCAGGCGGTGCCACTGGCCATCGCCTCCAGCAGCGCCAGGCTGAGGCCCTCCACCAGCGACGGCAGCAGGAACACCTCGGCAAGCTGCAGCAGGGCCAGGCGGACCGCCCGCTCCGGCTCATACCCCCACCAGATCACGTCGTCCTCGCGGCCATCCTGCAGGGAGGGGCGCAGCGGCCCATCGCCGACGATCACCAGCAGGCAACCCTGGGGCTGCACCAGCCGCCAGGCCTTGAGCAGAGCCTCCACGTTCTTCTCGGTGGCGATGCGTCCCATGTAGAGAAACAGCCGGCGGCCAGCGAAGCGCTGCCGCAGCTTGGCCAGTTCGGCGGCCACCCCGTCCCTGGGATCCTCCTCACCAGCCGGGGCCCATTGCAGCGGATCGACCCCATTGGGGATCACCGCCAGGCGCTCACGCCGCACCCCCAGCCGTTCCAGCAGATCGGCCTGCAGCTCCGAGAACACGATCACCCGATCAAAGCGGGCCAGGGCCGGCGCATAGAGCTGATAGGTGAGCTGCTGGGTGCCGCCGGCCAGGTTGCGCAAGGCCGCGTCAAAGGCGGGATGGAAGGTGGCCACCAGGGGCAGACCCAGCTGCTGGCAGAGATCCGGCAGACGGAAATCCAGGGGCGAGAGGGTGAGGCTGGCGTGCACCAGATCGGGCTTGAGCCGCTCCAGCGACTCCCGGAGCTCCCGCTGGGCGCCAGGGGAGGGGATCGTGTACACCTGGGACTTCACCAGGTAGGACAGGGCGACTTCAGGGTTGCCCGGAGTGAGATTGGCGCCGCTCTTGAGGCTGCGGACCTCGGTGGCCACAGGCTCGTGACGTCCCAGGCCCGCCGGCGGGGTGTCGAAGTGGATGAAGCTGACCCCGTGACCGCGACGCCGCAGGGCCTCGGTGATGCTGAGGCCGTAGGTGACGTTGCCACAGAACGGGGATTTCTTGCCCAGCCAGGCAATGTGTGCCACCGGTTGCGGTTCGTTTCGATACCGGAAATTAGCAGCGGCGCCAGGGCTGCTCGCTCAGAGCCGCCACCAGGGCCACCGCCGCCAGGGCCCAGAGCACCGGCAGCAGGCCATAACGGCTGACCACCGCCCCGGCCAGCACCAGCGGCAGGCTCAGGGCGATGTTGATCAGGTTGTTCTGCAGGCCGAACACCCGGCCCCGTTGGTCTTCGGGGGTGTCCTCCTGGATCGTCGTCTGGGCCGGGATCGCCAGCAGGGCCGCCCCGAGACCGAGCAGGCCGCAGAGCAGCAGGGTGACAGCGAGATTGCCGCGGGTCTGCCCCAGCAGCACCAGACAGCAGGCGATCATGCCCAGGCCGCTGGAGCCCAGCAGGCGGCGACTGAAGCGATCCCCGAGCTGGGCCATCGCCACCGCCCCGATCGCCAGCCCCAGGCCGCTCATCGCCAGCAAGGTGCCAAAACCCGTGGGCCCCAGGCCCTCGATCGTGGCCGCCAGGCTGATGGCCAGCACATAGAGCGCCGCCAGCAGGCTGTAGAGCAACACCAGCTGCAACATGGCGCTGCGCACGCTGGGGCGTTCGCGCAGCACCTGGATCCCCTCGCCGATCTCCTGCCAGACGGTGACGTCCCGGGAGGGCTTGACCGGCTCCTCGATGGCGATGGCGGCGATCGCCACGGCGGCGATGCCATAGCAGAGGGGCAGCAACACAAACTCGCCGCCGCTGATACCCAGGCGCTGCAGCAGGCCGTGCATCAGCCGCAGGATCGGATCGCCGAGGGCGAAGCCGACGATCGTGGCGCCCATGCTGGTGGCCTGATAGAGCGAGTTGGCGGCCAGCAGCTGGTGGGAGGGCACCAGCAGCGGAATCGCGGCCTGCTCCGCCGGCGCGAAGAACTGGGTGAGCACCGATTCGAGCACCGTCATCGCCACCAGCGCCCAGTAGCCCCAGCTCAGGCCCAGCCACTGGGGTCCGGGCAACAGGGCCAGCGGCGCCAGCAGCAGCAGGCCGGCCCGCAGGGCATTGGAGCTGACCATCACCGCCCGCTTGGGCCAGCGATCGGCCCAGACACCGGCGACGGTGCCCAGCAGCATCGCCGGGATCGTGTTGGCGACATAGATGCCGGTGGCCAGCAAGGTGATGATCTGGGCCCGGTTCTCCACCCCCATGCGGATCGCCGCCGCCGCTTCGGCCAGGGCCGGATCGGCCTGAGGGTTCTCGGTCACCCAGTACTGGGCGATCAGGAACACCATCAGCACGATGTAGAACTTGTCGGCCAGTTGGGCGAAGATCTGGCCGATCCAGAGCTGGCGGAAGCCCGGCAGGGCCAGCACGCCCGCCAACCCCGTTTCGCCACCCTGGGTCCCAGGGCGGGAGTTCGGGGGCGCGCCCACCCCGGCCATGCCAACCGTCGCCTCACCCGGGGATGCCGTGCGACGGCCTTGCTCAAGCGAAGGCTGTGCCAAGGCGGCGCCAGAAGGCTGGGGCTCCATTTCCCCATGGGAAACCTGGGCCTCGCTGCGTCCAGCCGAGGCCGGGGGCTCGCAGCCCTCTGGAGACGGGGAGTTGTCGGGATCGCTCATCCCGCCATCCCCCGGATCTGGGGCTTGCTCGTCTGGCCTGGGCTCATCGCAGCGGTCTCTTCAGTGGTTTCGGGTCCCTGGCGCCGGATGACCGGAGGTCAGGTCAGGGGTGGTGGCCCGGCTGACGGGAAATGGCTCAAAGGTTGCGGGAGGTTGGGGCCATGGGTTCGAAAGCACTGCGAAGCAGTCTGAAGGCCCGAGGGCGCCGGCCGAGGTGTTCGCCGCACCAGGCCTCCACCAGATCGAGCAGGTGCAGCCACACCGACTCCGGTCCCATCAGGCCCGCGTCCCGGCGGCGCGGCAGAGCCGGCCTGGGCAGGCGCTGCAGCAGGGCCAGCTCCGAGGCATTGAGCACCACCCGGGCCCCCGGCAGCGCGCCGATCGTCAGCCCCTCCCCCGGCAGCAGGCTGGAGCGCCACTCCCAGTCACCGACCGGGGGCTCCAGGGCCTCACCCGTGCGGGCGCACTGCTGCAGCGGCAGGGCATAGCCCCCCAGAGCCAGCAGATGCACGCTGCCCTGTATGGCGATCGCCAGAGCCTCCAGCCGCTCGCTGCGCTCCCGCACCACCTCCTCCAAGCGACCCAGCTGCATCAGGACATCGGCCAGGACCCCGGGGGCAGCCGCCTGCTCGGGCACCAGCTGCAGACACAGCTCACCGAGGGCCTGCGCTGCCGCCAGGGTCTCGAGCCGCTGACCCAGGCCGCCGTAATTGCGCAGCACCTGCAGCTGGCGCACCCGCCGCAGGCCGCGGCTGCCGCCCACCTGCAGCCGCAGATGGGCCAGGGGCACGGCGGCCGCCAGGCTGCTCCTGGGCCGGCGGGCACCCGGCACCGCCAGGCGGGTCAGCCCCTCGCTCTCGCTCAGCAAGGTCAGCAGGCGATCGTTCTCGCCCAGGGGGCGGCAGGTGAGGGCGAGGCCCTCGAGGAGAATTTCCGCCATGGGCAGCGCTCAGGGATCCGTCCGCCGGCCGGCCGGCCCAGCGCCCTGGTGCCGTGAGCGGCGACGCTGCCCACCCCGGTCTGGGCCTGCAGCGCGATCAGCCAAGTCCTGCACGGCGATCGTCACCATGACCACGGAGGTCATCGGGGCCTTCAGCGGGACCGGCTTCAGCGGGACGGCCTTCACCAGGAGCGTCACCAGAGGCCTCCGCCCCGTCACGCTCGGCGCCACGGCTGCGGTCCCGGCCGCCTGCGGGCCGCCGCAGCGCCTGCATCAGCGCCACACCACGACTGGTGCCCAGCCGGGTGGCGCCGACCTCCACCAGAGCCAAAGCCTGCTCCAGGTCGGCGATGCCGCCGGAGGCCTTGACCGCCGCCCGCCCCCGGGCCAGCTGGCGCAGCCGCTCCACCTGGGCGGGGGTGACCGGTGGGCCGAAGCCGCTGCCGCTTTTGAGCCAGCGCACGCCCGCATCGATGCTCACCTCCACCAGCAACTCCAGGGCCTGGGGCTGCAGCCTGCCGATCTCGACGATCACCTTCACCGGCAAGCCCAGCTCGGTGATCGCGGCCAGGTCATCGAGCACCGCACCGCTGTCGCCATCGGCAAGGGCGCCGAAATCGGGCACCACATCGAGCTCGTCGGCGCCGGCGGCGGCGGCGGCCTCCGCCTCGGCCCGCTTGATCGCACTCGGCACGGCGCCGAAGGGGAAGCCCACCACCGAAATCAGCCGCACCCGATCGCCGCTGGGCAGGCGTTCCCGGGCGATGCCCACCCAGCGCGAGGCCACGCACACCCCGGCAAAGCCGAAGTGGCGGGCCTCATCGCAGCAGGTGATCACGGCCTGCCGGCCCCGGTGGGGATCGAGCAGGGCGTGATCAATCAGCGGTGCCAGATCCGGCAGTTCGCGACCCCTGGCCATCGGCTAGGCGTCCTTCGGCTGAATGACGCCGAAACCGCCGTGGTTGCGGCGATAGACCACCTGGATCTGCTCCGTGCCGGCGTCGCGGAAGACATAGAAGTCGTGATCGACCAGCTCGAGCTGGTGCAACGCCTCCTCCAGATCCATCGCCGGCATGGCGAAATACTTGCGCCGCACGCCGCGATGGGGCACCACCGGCTCCATGCCCTCGGTGATCGACGTGCCGGGAGGGGGCAGATTGACGGCAC
Organism: uncultured cyanobacterium; assembly: GCA_903823115.1. GTDB lineage: Bacteria > Cyanobacteriota > Cyanobacteriia > PCC-6307 > Cyanobiaceae > Cyanobium. The sequence goes on along the minus strand of CAIJRN010000028.1, from coordinate 79,804 downwards.
CGTTCTCTTCGTCGCGGGCGGAGCGGTGCACCGGGCCGTGGGTGCGCTCGTGCAGGCGATCCTTGTAACGATGCAGCTGGCGGCTCAATTTGTTGGCCACCATATCGATGCTGGCGTAGAGATTTTCACTGCGCTCCTGGGCCCGGATCACGGTGCCGTTGGCAAACATCGTGACTTCGGCGACCTGCTGGGGAACCCGGGGATTGCGGGCCACGGACAGGTGCACGTCCGCCTCCTTGACCATGTCTCCGAAGTGGTTGATGGCGCGGCTGATCTTGCTTTCGGTGTAGTCCCGGATGGCCGGGGTGACATCGAGATTGCGGCCATGGATGAGCAGTTTCATCAGGATCTCAGGGCAGATGTCGACCGCCGGGAGAGGAGTCAGGCTGCTGTTTCAGACTGACCTCTCTCCCGGGTCACTGCAGGCTAGGAACACACAGCGATGCCCCCCAGGACCAGCGCAATTCTTTTTGAAGCGGCAGCGCCGGTGCCCTTTGAGCTGGCCTGGCAATGGCAGCACCAGCTGCAGTCGCGCCTGCTGAGCGATCCCGATGGCCCTGAAGCCCTGCTGCTGTTGCAGCATCCGCCCTGCTACACCCTCGGCCGCGGCGCCAGCAGCGCCCATCTCGGCTTTGATCCCGCCACGCCGCCCCTGCCCCTGTTCCGGATCGACCGGGGCGGCGAGGTGACCCACCACGCCCCGGGCCAGCTGGTGCTCTATCCGGTGCTGAACCTGCAGCGCCATGGGGCCGACCTGCACCTCTACCTGCGCCAGCTGGAGGGGGTGGTGATTGATCTGCTGGCGGGCCTCGGCCTGGCGGCGGAGCGCCAGAGCGGCCTGACGGGGGTGTGGCTGGAGGGCCGCAAGCTGGCGGCGATCGGCGTCGGCGCCCGCCGCTGGATCAGCCAGCACGGCCTGGCCCTGAACGTGAACTGCAGCCTGGAGGGCTTCGGGGCGATCGTGCCCTGTGGCCTGAGCGGCCGGGCCGTGGGACGCCTGAGTGACTGGCTGCCCGGCGTCACGCCCGAACGGCTGCAGGCGCCGCTGCTGGCGGCCTTCCGTCGCCGGTTCGGGCTGGAGCTGCGGCCGGCAACGGCCGACGAAAATCTGCCGGACTGGCCCCAGAAGCTTGATCCAGGCCCCAGCGGCGGTGATGCTTGGCCCGCGCTCCCTTGCCAGCTCACGCCGCCATGACCGACCGCGCCGAGATCCAGTGGAGCGCCAACTCCCGCGACCGCCTGGCCCTGGCGGCGCGCCACGACTGGAGCGAGCTGGTCGGCCTGGAGCAGCTCTGGCCGGAGCTGGAGCGGCTGCACGGTGACGCCATCGCCGTGGAGGCGCCCCATGCCCGCCCGCCGCAAAGCCTCAGCTACCGCCAGTTGCGTCAGGGCATCGAGCAGGCGGCGGCGGCCTTCGCCGCCCTCGGGGTGAGCGAGGGCGATGTGGTGGCCCTGTTCGCCGAGAACGGCCCCCGCTGGCTGCTGGCGGATCAGGGCCTGATGCGGGCTGGAGCCGCCGACGCCGTGCGCGGCAGCAGCGCGCCGATGGAGGAACTGCGCTACATCCTGTGCGACTGCGGCGCCGTCGGCCTGGTGGTGGAATCGGTGGCCCTGCTGCAGCGCCTGGCCCTGCCGGCCGATTCCCTGGCGCGGCTGCGTTTTGTGGTGCTGCTCGAGGGCAGCGCCGAGCAGGCGGCCGCGGCCAGCGCCGCCGGGGTGCCCTGCCTGAGCTGGCAGGAACTGCTGGAGCGAGGCCTGCTGGCGCCGCTGCCACCGCTGCCCAGGGGAGGCTCGGAGCGGGTGGCCACCCTTCTGTACACCTCCGGCACCACCGGCGAGCCCAAGGGGGTGCCGCTCAGCCACGCCAACCTGCTGCACCAGTTGCGCAACCTGGGTGTGGCGGTGCAGCCCCACCCCGGCGATCGGGTGCTGAGCGTGCTGCCGATCTGGCATGCCTACGAGCGCAGCGCCGAATACTTCCTGCTCTCCTGCGGTTGCCGCCAGAGCTACACCAGCCTCAAGCAGCTCCGGCCCGACCTGCAGAAGCTGAAGCCCCAGTACCTGATCAGCGTGCCGCGGCTGTGGGAGGCGCTGCTGTCGGGCTTTGAGGATGCCCTGGCGGCCATGCCCGCCTCCCGCCAGCGGCTGCTGAAGGCCGCCCTGGCCAATAGCCGCGCCTACGCCCTGGCGCGGCGCGTCGCCCAGGACCTCAGCCTCCAGCCGGAGCCGCCCCTGCGGCGCCTGGCGGCCGCGACCGAGGCGGCGGGCCGCTGGCCGCTGCAACGCCTGGCCGCCTCCTTGCTGTGGCCCAAGGTGCGGCAGCAGCTGGTGGGGGGCTCGCTGCGCACGGCGATCAGCGGCGGCGGCGCCCTGGCCAGCCATGTGGATGGCTTCTTCGAGGCGATCGGCATCGAGCTGCTGGTGGGCTACGGCCTCACCGAAACCAGCCCGGTGCTGACCTGCCGCCGCCCCTGGAACAATCGCCGCGGCAGCTCCGGCCAGCCCCTGGCGGGCACCGCGATCCTCATCGTCGATGCCGACAGCCGCCAGCCCCTGGCGATCGGCCAGCGGGGGCTGGTGCTGGCCCAAGGGCCCCAGGTGATGGCCGGCTACTTCGGCAAACCCGAGGCCACCGCCAAGGCCATCGACGGCGAGGGCTGGTTCGACACCGGCGACCTGGGCCAGCTGCTGGCCGACGGCACCCTGGTGCTCACCGGCCGGGCCAAGGACACGATCGTGCTCAGCAGCGGCGAGAACATCGAACCGGGCCCCCTGGAAGAAGCCCTGGTGGAGAGCCCCCTGCTGGAACAGGTGATGCTGGTGGGGCAGGACCGCAAGCAACTCGGCGCCCTGCTGGTGCCGAAACGGGAGGCGCTCGAGGCCCTGGCGCGCCAGGAATCACTGCCGCTGCCGCAAGCAACGGCAGCCGATGCCGCCCTGCTGCGCCTGCTGACCCGCCAGCTCAATGGCCTGCTGGCGGCCCGCCCCGGCGCTCGCCCCGACGAACGGCTCGGCGGCGTGGTGCTGGTGGAACCGTTCAGCATCGAGAACGGCCTGCTCACCCAGACCCTCAAGCAGCGCCGCGATCGCATCAGCGCCCGCGATGCCGGCCCGATCGCGGCCCTCTACGGCGAAGCGCCCCCGAACTGAGGTCCCTGAATGGACACCCCGGTTGACCGCCGTGCCGTCGCCTGACAGCCTGTGGCCTGATTTCCCCCCCCCATGGCCGACGGCACCACCCTCTCGATCAAGCGCACGATCACGGTGAGGGCCGTGGTGACCCCCCGCTGGAAAGAGGAGGCCGAGCGCGAACTCAGCAATGCCCTCAGCAACTTCGATGCCCAGCTGGCCCAGCTGGAGCAGGAAGGGCAGCAGGTGATCGATCAGATCCGCCGCCAGAGCGTCAACCCCCTCGACCCCCGCGTGCAGGAGCAGGTCGGCTCGGTGCAACAACAGGTGGGCGCCAAGCGCTCCGAACTGGAAGAGCAGAAGCGCCAGGTGCTCGAACAGCAGCGCCAGGTGCGCGAACTGGAGATGGAAGCGATCGTCGAGCAGGGGCAGATCGAGAGCTTCACCGACGTGCGCCTGGGCGACAACCTGGTGCAGAAGCTGCAGGCCGCCGTGGTGGTGCGCGACGGCGTGATCGAGGCGATCGAAGGGGCCGACTGATCGGTCGCAGATCCTGCCAACGGGGCGGCGGCTTGCGGCCGCCCCTGAGGCTGGCTCAGCCCTAGTTTCAGACCCTGCATGCCGGTTTCCCATGACGGATGCCCTGGGATCCCGGGCTGTTTTCGCGGTGTTGCTGCCCGCCACCAACTCGATGGTGGAACCGGATCTGGCCAGCCTGCGGCCGCCGGGGGTGACCTTTCAGACCTTCCGCTTTCCCTTCCCGGCGCTGCCGGCCGAGGTCGAGACCCTGGCGGAGCTGATGGCTCCCAGCCTTGAGCTGTGCCGGGTGTGCGAGCCGGATCGGGTGCTGCTGGGCTATTCGCCGGAGTACCTGGATCAGCCGGCCGCCGTGACGGCCCGTCTGCGGCAGTTGCTGGCGGAACGCACCGGCGTACCGGTCACCATGGCCTTTGAGGCCGTGCATGAGGCGCTGCGCTGCCTCGGCGCCGAGCGTCTCGGTGTCGTCACCCCCTTCCCAGAGGCGGCTGATGATCGGGTGCGGGCCTGGTTCACGTCCCAGGGCTTCCGCATCGATCGCCTGGTGGGGCTGGCCAGCGCCCAGAAGGGCAAGGTGTACACCGCCCGTATCAGCGCCAGCGAAATCCGGGCGGCCTTCCAGGCGGTGGATGGGCCCGGCATCGAGGCGCTGGTCCAGGTGGGCACCAACCTGATCTGTTCACCCCTGGTGGAGCAACTGGAGGCCGAGCTCGGCAAACCGGTGATCGCGGTGAACACCGCCACCGCCTGGGCGGCCCTGCGCCAGCACGGCATCACCGATCGCCTGGCCGGCTGGGGCCGCCTGCTGTCCAGGCACTGAGCGCCGCCAGCGGCGGCGGGCGGCTCAACCCGAACCTGGGAGCCGACCTTGTGCCACGTAAAATCACCGCCAATCAAGCGGGATCGCGACGTTGGCCACCCACGAAATCTTCATGCCCGCCCTCAGCTCGACGATGACGGAGGGCAAGATCGTGGAGTGGCTGAAAAAGCCCGGCGACAAGGTGGAGCGCGGTGAATCGGTGCTCGTGGTCGAGTCCGACAAGGCCGACATGGACGTGGAATCCTTCAATGAGGGCTTCCTGGCGGTGGTGCTGATGCCGGCGGGCGGCACGGCGCCCGTGGGCGAGACGATCGGCCTGATCGTCGAAAGCGAAGCGGAGATCGCGGCGGCGGCGGCCCAGGCGCCGGCCGCTCCAGCCGCCACGGCCCCTCCAGCCGCTGCCGCCCCTGCGGCGCCCGCCCCCGTTGCGACCGCTGCCGTGCCCCCCCCCCCGGCGCCCGTGGCCCCTGCCGCCCCGGCGGCCGTGATCGCGGCCGCGGCCACCAGTTCCCCGGCGGCCGCGGCCGGCCGGGTCGTCGCCAGCCCCCGGGCCCGCAAACTGGCCAGCCAGCTCGGGGTGGCCCTGGAGGCCCTGCGCGGCAGCGGCCCCAACGGCCGCATCCAGGCTGAAGATGTCGAGAAGGCCGCGGGCCAGCCCGTGAGCATCCCGCGCATCGCCGAGGGCAGCGCCGCGGCCATGGTGGCCCCAGCCAACGGAGTGGCCTCAGCCAACGGGGGGGGGCAAAAAGCGTTTGCCAGCGCCCCGATCGGCCAGAGCTTCGGCGCCGCCGGCGAGACGGTGGCCTTCAACACCCTGCAGCAGGCAGTGGTGCGCAACATGAACGCCAGCCTGACGGTCCCCTGTTTCCACGTCGGCTACACGATCAGCACCGACAAGCTCGACGCCCTGTACAAACAGGTGAAAGGCAAGGGCGTCACGATGACGGCCCTGCTGGCCAAGGCGGTGGGCGTCACCCTGGCCCGCCATCCCCAGGTGAATGCCGCCGCCAGCGAAACCGCCATGACCTATCCGCAGCGGGTGAACGTGGCCGTGGCCGTGGCGATGGAGGATGGAGGTCTGATCACCCCCGTGCTCGCCGACGCCGATCGCACCGATCTCTACAGCCTCTCGCGCAACTGGGCCGATCTGGTCAGCCGCGCCCGCAGCAAGCAGCTCAAGCCGGATGAGTACAGCACCGGCACCTTCACCCTCTCCAACCTGGGCATGTTCGGTGTCGATCGCTTTGACGCGATCCTGCCGCCCGGCACCGGCGCCATTCTGGCGGTGGCCGCCTCCCGGCCTTGCGTGGTCGCCACCAAGGACGGCGCCATCACGGTGAAACGGCAGATGCAGGTGAATCTCACCGCCGATCACCGGGTGATCTACGGCACCCACGCCGCCGCCTTCCTCAAGGATCTGGCGGAGCTGATCGAAACCAACCCGGAAAGCCTGGTGCTGTGAGGCACGCGTGCTGAGAGAGGCTCAGCCGACGATCAGCCCGGGTCCCGTCCCCCTCGGCGCCGGACGCGGAGGCCGCTTCAAGCCGCCTCGACCCGGAACAGTCGCCCCCCATGGCCTGCCAGAGGCGACACCCCGAGCCGATCTCGGCAGCCAGGAGCCGCGAGAGCGACGAGCCGGCCAGGCAGAAAGCTCTTGTCAACGGATGTCCTTGCCTGCAGACCCTGTGATCTCCCCTCTGCGATGAGTTCCCGAAGCGTTCGGCGTGGCCTGAGTGAACGGCTCCTGGGCCAACCCCTGCCCACCAGCGCCAGCCAGCACGAACAGCTGCCCAATTCCCAGGCGATGGCGGTGCTGTCCTCCGACGCCCTGTCCTCGGTGGCCTACGCCACCGACCAGACCCTGGCGGTGCTGGTGCTCGCCGGCAGTGCCGCCCTGATCTGGTCGCTGCCGATCACCCTGGCGGTGGTGGCCCTGGTGGCCGTGGTCGTGCTCTCCTACCGCCAGACCCTGCACGCCTATCCAGAGGGCGGTGGCTGCTACATCGTCGCCCGCGCCAACCTCGGCAACACCACGAGCCTGGTGGGGGCCTCAGCCCTGTTGATCGACTACTCCCTGACGGCCGCCGTGAGCCTGATGGCCGGCACCCAGGCCCTCACCTCCTACCTGCCGGCCCTGTTGCCCTGGCAGGTGCCGATCGCCCTGGTCCTGCTGGTGCTGGTGGGCTGGGTCAATCTGCGGGGCATGAGTGAATCGGGCCGGCTGTTCTCCCTGCCCGTCTACGCCTTCATCGCCATGGTGGCGCTGCTGGTGGGCTTCGGACTGGTGGATCTGGTGCTGCGTCACGGCTTCCATCCCGACCCGATGCCACCAGTGAAGGCCGTGGCCCCGCTCGGCCTGTTTCTGATCCTGCGGGCTTTTTCCTCGGGCTGTTCCGCCATGACCGGCATCGAGGCGATCGCCAACGGCGTCAAGGTGTTCCGCGAACCCTCGGATGTGAACGCCAGGGCCACGATGGCGACGATGGGGGTGATCCTGTCGCTGATGTTCATCGGCATCAGCCTGCTGGCCTGGATGTACGGCGTGGACCCCTCCTCCAGCCAGACCAGCATGGCGATCCTCGGCGAGCGCATCTTCGGGGCGAGCAATCCCCTCTATCCCGTCCTGCAGCTGGTCACCCTGCTGATCCTGATGCTGGCGGCCAACACCGCTTTCGCCGACTTCCCCCGCCTCGGCGCCCTGCTGGCGGTGGATGGTCATCTGCCGCGGCTGCTGGCCTTCCGCGGCGACCGGCTGGTCTATCAGAACGGCATCCTGGTGCTGATTGCCCTGGCAGGGCTGATCATCGTGTTCTGCGGTGGCGACACCACGATGGCGATCAATCTCTATGCCGTCGGCGTGTTTCTGGCCTTCAGCCTCTCCCAGGTGGGCATGGTGCGCTACTGGCTGCGCCATAGGGGGGCGAAATGGCGTCAGCGGGCCCTGATGAACGGCTGCGGCGCCCTGTTCACCTCCCTGGTGCTGCTGGTCATCGTCGTCAGCAAGTTCACGGCCGGTGCCTGGCTGGTGGTGCTGCTGATCCCGCTGCTCGTGCTCGGCCTCGGCTGGATCCGCCGTCGTTATCGCCTGCTGGAGCAAGCCCTCGACCTCGCCGGCCTGCCCGATGCCAGCGGAGCGGCCGAAAACAGCGAGCCGAGCCTTCCGGCCCAGGATCCGGGCTCCGGTCCGATCCTGGTCTGTCTGGAAAGTTTCGATCGCGCCGCGGTCGCCGCCGTGCGCCAGGCCTTGAGCATGTCGCGCCATGTGCGGGTGCTGTTCGTCTACGGCGAGCACCACGATCCCGCCAGGATCCAGGCCGACTGGAATCGCCTGTTCGCAGGCCAGCAGGGACTTGAGCTCAGCCTGAGCCCCAGCCCATACGCCTCCTTCATTGATCCCCTGGTGCGCATGGTGCAGCAGGTGGAACTGGAGGAGCCCGATCAACGGCTGACCGTGATGATGCCCGAGGTGATCGGTAACCGCTGGTTCGATCGCTACCTGCTCAACCAGAGCATTGATGTGGTGTCATCGGCTCTGTCCGATGGGCGCTCGCGCCTGTTCACTCGCTACCGCCACTATCTACCGGTCTGAGTCCTGCCGGGCTGCTGGCGCAGCACCGTCGCCGCCCCGTCACTTGGCCTCCTTAACCTCGTCGGGTTTGAGGCGCCGGCATGAGCGAGCCTGAGGATCAGCGCCTGTCCAGCTATGCCTTCGAGCTGCCGGAACAGCTGATCGCCCAGCGGCCGGTTGAGCCCCGCCATGCCGCACGGCTGTTGATGGTTGAGGCCTGGCCTGGGCCGCTGGAGCCTGACCCTGCCGATGCGGGAGTCGGGCCGAGCCCGCCAAACCCTCAACCAGGGGCCGCAGAAGCCGTCCAGGCACGCCACCGCAGCGTCTGGGATCTGCAGCAGGAGCTGCGGCGCGGCGATCTGCTGGTGGTCAACGACACCCGGGTGCTGCGAGCTCGCCTGACGGCCCGCCGCGCCAGCGGTGGTGCCGTCGAGTTGCTGCTGCTGGAGCCCGCCGGCCTGGCCACCCCCGCGATCGCCGACTTCAGCCCCGCTGCCAGCGACTGGCTCTGCCTGGCCCGCCCCGCCAAGCGGCTGCGGCCCGGTGAGGTGCTGCAGCTGGAGCAGGACAATCTGCCGCCGCTGGCGCTGGAGGTGGTGGCCGCCGACGCCGGCACCGGTGGACGGGTGGTGCGCTTTCCGCCGCAGTGCACCAGTGCCGAAACGATCGAACCACTGCTGCAGCGCTACGGCACGATCCCCCTGCCTCCCTACATCAAAGAGCACGACGCCGGCGACAACGAGCGCTACCAGACGCGCTTCGCCGCCAGGCCCGGGGCGGTGGCGGCGCCGACGGCGGGGCTGCATCTCAGCGATGAGCTGCTCGCCGCCCTGGAGCAGCGCGGTGTGGCGCTGGCGCGCGTCACCCTGCATGTGGGCCTGGGCACCTTCCGGCCGCTGGAGATCGACGACCTCAGCCAGCTGCAGCTGCACAGCGAATGGGTGGAGGTGAGCGAAGCGTTGGTGGCAGCGGTGGCCGCCTGCAGGGCCTGCGGCGGCCGGGTGATCGCCGTGGGCACCACCAGCGTGCGCAGCCTTGAAGCGGTGGCGGCGCTGCATGGCGGCCAGCTGCAGCCCCATCAGGGTCCGGTGAATCTGGTGATCCAGCCCGGCTTTCGCTTCGCCGTGGTGCAGGGGCTGCTCACCAACTTCCATCTGCCGAAGAGCTCCCTGCTGCTGCTGGTCAGCGCCCTGGTCGGTCGCCGGCGCCTGCTGGCCCTCTACGCCGAAGCCATCGCCGCCGACTACCGCTTCTTCTCCTATGGCGATGCGATGTGGATTCCTCCCGAGGCGGTGCTGGCCTCGGCCCGGCCCGAAGCCGGCAGCAGCGCGGCGGCGCCCTGATAGCCAGCGGGCAACTGCAGCGGCCAGCAGGGTCCAGTCCAGGCTGACGCCGTGCCGTCACCACGGCCGTCCAGCCCGCTGAGACCACGGCCATCGGCCTTGAGGCGGGCCTCCAGACAGCACCACTCCAACAGAAAGGCCTGCCGCTGAGCCGGCTCATCGGGGTGGTCATGCCGCAGCCGTTGCAACACCGCTTCGCCGAGATAGCGCCGGGCGATCGCCTGCCAGGCGAGGCGCTGCCGGTCCCGCTCCAGATCCACGCCCACGGCCCGCTGACGATGCACACCCAGCAGGATCAGATCGCCGGAATGGGAGACGTTGAAGTGGGGCGCACCCGCCACCATCGGTTTGCCGTGGCCAAGGGAGGTGAACGGCAGATCAGCGGCGGAACAGCCCAGCAGCTGGGCCAGCCAGCGGCGCATCAGGCCCCGGCCCAGCAGGAAGCGATCGGCGTCCTTTGCCAGCCGAAAGCCCAGCCGCCGCTCCAGCTCCAGGGGCGAGAGGCTCGTCTCCAGCCGGTGGCGCCACTCGGCGCTGATGGCGGCATCACGCCGGTCCACGAGCAGCAGGGTTGGTAGCGGCGCCGCCACAGGCACCTCCGGGAACGGGGCGGCGCTGAGCGGACCTTCCGCCAGGGGCCAGCGACTGGGCGTCAGCGACGTGGCGCAGGGCGACATTTCCGGCTGGAACGGGGCAAGCAGGGTGTGGTCGGGCAGGGGCGCGGCCAGAGAGGGCTCGGGAGGACGTGACTTGGCAGGCAGGTGCGTGGCAGGCAGATGCGTGGCAGGCAGTGAGTCTGGGGCAACAGCTTGCCGGCCGCAGCCGCCCAGGCCCCAGGCCCGCCAACAGAAAGCCCCGGACCTTGAGGGCCCAGGGCTGGTGACAAGCGGCAGAGGCCGAAGCGATGGGGCTGGATCAGGCGGCAGCCAGGTTGGCGGCGACGAAGTCCCAGTTGACCAGCTTGTCGAGGAAGGTGGTCATGTAGTCAGGACGGCGATTCTGGTAGTCGAGGTAGTAGGCGTGCTCCCAGACATCCATGGTCAGCAGGGCCTTCTGGCCATGGGCCAGGGGCAGGTCCGCATTGGCGGTCTTGGTCACCTTGAGGCTGCCGCCATCAAGCACCAGCCAGGCCCAGCCGCTGCCGAACTGGGTGGCACCGGCGGTCTTGAACTGCTCCTTGAAAGCATCGAAACTGCCGAAATCGGCGTCAATTTTCGCGGCCAGCTCACCACTGGGGGCACCACCGCCAGCGGGCTTGATGCCCTGCCAGTAGAAGCTGTGGTTCCACACCTGGGCGGCATTGTTGAAGATGCCGGCCTTGGCGGCGTCACCGGCCACGGCGGTGATCGTCTCCTCGAGGCTCTTGCCCTCGAGATCGGTGCCGGCCACCAGGTTGTTGAGGTTGGTCACGTAGGCGGCATGGTGCTTGCCGTGGTGAAACTCGAGGGTGGAGCGGGAGATGTGGGGCTCGAGCGCGTCGAGGTCGTAGGGCAGCGCGGGCAGCTGGTGAGCCATGGGGGAGTGAAGAGCGGCGTATTGGAATGGAATGGAGTGACCTGATACCGCAGGCATCAGGTGATCACGGGCACGACCTGGACATGACCAAACCTGCCATCAGCAGCTTGGCCATGGGCCATGGGGCCTCAGGCAACAGGAAGCCACTGGCGAGATGGGCCAGGGCCCTAGGACATAACCGGCCAGGGGCCGGTCCCGGCGCTGTGATCCTAACGATGGCGTCAGGAGCGGGGCGTCAGGGGCGGGGCCCCGGGGCGGCGCTTCAGTTGCCGACGCCCAGCAACTCCACCTCGAAGATCAAGGTGGCGTTGGGGGGGATGACGCCGCCGGCGCCGCGCTCGCCGTAGGCCAGATCGGGGGGGATCACCAACTTGCGCTTGCCGCCCACCTTCATGCCGGCCACGCCCTCATCCCAGCCCTTGATCACCCGACCACCGCCCAGAGGAAAGCTGAAGGGACCGCGGCCATAGCTGCTGTCGAATTCCTTGCCATTGGTGAGCGTGCCCCGGTAGTTCACCGACACCGCCTGACCGCTGACCGCCTCGGCGCCGCTGCCCACGACCAACTCCGTGATGCGCAGGCCGCTGGCGCTGACGGTTTCCTTGGGAGCGTCGATGGCCCCACCAAGCGCGGCAGCACCGCCCTGGGCGATCAGATCGTCGTTGCTTTCGAGATTGGAAGCCATGGTGAAAAGACTGGGGTTGGCGTCGTCAGGGTCGAGTTCGAGAGGCGCCACCACCGCCGCGAAAGCGGTAGCGCCGGCAGCTGGGGTGAAAGCGGTCAGAGGTGCGCCGCTGGCCGGGTCCGCTGGGCGGGTGATCGCCGCGGGCGTGGGGCCGGAGGCCTCGGCGGCTGCCAACAGCGCCGATGGCGCCACCAGCTGGCTGACGAAGGCCACAAACAGGCAGGCCAGGCAGACCGCCGAACTGATCAGGATGTCGCGCATGGCCGCAGAACCGCTGGGGGCGATTCTGCCAGCCCCTGGGAAGGGGCCAGGCGAGCGGTCCGTTCAGTCAGGAGGCAGGTCTTCATCAGAGACGCCGGGGATCGAGCCCTCGGCCAATCCCTGGCCATTGCGCTGGCGCACCAGGCGCTCCAGCCGGTCCAGCCGTCCCCGCAACTCATCCACTTCCCGTTGCCGGGCCAGGCCCAGATCCTGCAACAGTTCATCGCGGTTGCGCTCCAGCTGGCGCTCCGCCTGCTGTTCCAGCTCCGGGCTGTCGCCGCGAAGCGCCTTGAGCACGTCATCGACGAGCAGCGCCGCATGGCTGGGATCCACCTTGCCGCTGCTGACCCATTCCTGGCTCACGTAACGCAGACGATCGGCCACCAGGGAGGTGGTGCCGAGGCCGCGCAGCACCAGCATCTGCAGCAGATTGCTCTGATCCATGGCCTGGAGTCCTCCGGGAAGCCGCTGTGGGTGATGGCCCTGAAGGGCACGCTCCTGAGGTTGGCGCTTCCTAGGCTCAGCGGCCATGGGCAATGACCGGCGCCTCTGGGGACTCAGCATCGGCGGCGCCGGGCTGCTGGCGGGCCTGGCCCTGGCGCCCCTGGGTGTGCCGCTGCTGCTCTGGCCGGCCCTGGCCCTGCTCTGGGCCCTGGCCGGTTCGCCACCGGCTTGCCTGGGACGGGGCCGCGGCCCCCTCGTTGCCGCCGGCCTCTGGGGACTGGCGGCGGTGCTGGTGAGCCATCGCTGGTTGCTGTGGCTCCATCCCCTCGACTGGATCGGGGTGCCGGCACCCCTGAGCCTGCCGATCTGCCTGGCGATCTGGCTGGGCTGCGGCCTGCTCGGCGGCGCTCTGGTGAGCCTGTGGCTGGCCTTGATGCGCCGACTCGACCCAGATCGAGCGAGCACCGCCCTGATCGGCTCCCTGCTCTGGGGGCTGGCGGAGGTGCAGCTGGCCCGCGGGCCCCTGTTCTGGTTCGGCCTGGGCTCCTCGGCCCTGCCGGGGGATCGCCTGCTGGCGGGGGTGGCGGCCCTGGCGGGGGCGGGGGCCGTGGCCAGCCTGCAGCTGCTGATCGCCTGGTGTCTGTGGCGGGCCCTGGCCCCAGCCCCCGGCCGTCGCCACTGGCTGCTGGCGGGGCTGGCCCTGGTGGCGGCCTCCCATCTCGCCGGCGCCGCCGCTCTGGCGGCGATCGCGCCCCAGGCGGGCTCGCCGGAACGGCTGCTGGTGCTGCAACCGGCGATTCCCACCCGCCATAAGTTCGAGCCAAGGCAACAGCAGGTCCTGCTGCACTTTCTGGCGGCGGCCCAGCGGCGCACGGCCGCCGAGGCCAGCCGCTGGAGCGCCACGCCAGACGTCACTCCCGGTGCCACTCCAGACGCCACTGACGAGCACTCCCAGCCTCCGAACGCCAATGACCGGAACGCCACAGGCCAGGACGACACGGGTCAGTGGGCCGTTGGTCAGTGGGCCGCTGGTCAGGAGGCGAAGCCCCTGGGCGCCAGGGGCCAGGACCCCGTTCTGAAGGCCGTCCCTGTCGCGGCTGCCCCGATCGGCGAGGCGTCTGTCCGGGCTGCCGCTGATCAGGGGGTCGCTGTGCGGGGGGACGCAGTCCAGAGGCCCCCTGCCGTGGGGGCCACCAGCCTGGTGCTGCCGGAGGGCTCTCTCGCCCTGGACCAACCCTTGCCCGAGCCGGCCGAGGTGGAAGTGCTGAGCGGTGGCTTCCGCCAGCAGGGCCTGGATCACCGCAGCAGCCTGCTGCGCTTCGATCGCGGCGACCGGCTGGCCAGCGGCTGGGTGGACAAGCATCGGCTGGTGCCCCTGGGGGAATGGGTGCCCCTGGCCGACCTCTGGCGCTGGAGCGGGCTCTCGGCGGTGGGCGGCCTGGAGCCGGGGCCGCCGTCCCGCCTGCTGGAGCGACCGAGCGGTTCGGTGGCCGTGGCGATCTGCTACGAACTCTCCGATGGCACGGCCCTGGCAGCCGCCACTCGCGCAGGAGCTGGCTGGCTGCTGGCCAGCGCCAACCTCGATCCCTATCCGCTGCTGTTGCAGCAGCAGTTCAAGGCCCTGGCCCAGCTGCGGGCGATCGAAACCGGTCGCTGGCTGGTCAGTGCCGCCAACACCGGCCCCAGCATGCTCATCGATGCCCGCGGCCGCCTGCTCGATCAGTTGCCGCCCGGCTTGCGGCGCACGGGCCTGATGGAGCTGCAGCGGCTGTCGGCCCTGACCCCCTACGACCGCTGGGGCGAGGGTCCGCTGCTGTTGTTGATGCTGGCTGCGCTGAGCGCGCGCCTGGTTGAGCGCCGCCGTCCCCGCTCAACCACCACAACGACGCAGCCGCAACCAGCACCCGCCGGCCGGGGAGAACCGTGACGGCGACCGCCGGCCGCGCCGGACCCTGACGCGGCCACGGAGCCCGACTGCCGCTAGAACCCCTGCAAAGCTGAGCAGCGGCGTCATGACAGAAGCGCAGGAGGTGATCACCGGCGCCCTGCGCTTTGATGCCCACGCCTACCTGTACGCCGCAGCCAGCGGTCCGTTGAGCCGCATCGGCATCTGGATCGCCCTGCTGGCAGGCCTCTCGCAAGCGATCGGCCAGGCCTTCATCCTGTTCGTCAACCAGGTGCGGCCGCTGCGCTTCGCCATCAGCCTGGTGGTGGAGGCCTTGCTGTTCCTGAGTGGCTTTCTCGTCTGGGCCACCAGCACCTGGCTGGTGGCCTGGCTGGTGTTCGGCTCCAGGCTGCCGCTGTCGTTGCTGATCCGGGCCCTGGGCATCGCCCATGCACCCCAGCTGCTCGCCTTCCTCGGCGCCCTTCCCTATCTGGGCGTGCCGATTCTCACCCTGCTGTCCCTTTGGACCGCGATCGGCTTTGTGGTCGGCCTGGTGGCCGTCAGTGACCTGTCGGTCTGGGCTGGCTTCAGCAGCCTGGTGGTCGGCTGGTGGCTCACCAATGCCCTGCAACGCACCGCCGGCCAACCGGTGATGGCCCTGGGTCGCTCCCTGCTGGATCGCGCCGCCGGCGTGCCGCTGATCAACGATGGCCGCGCCCTCGAGCAGATGCTGCGCAGCGGTCAGATCGGTCCCGATCGGGTGAACCCGCAGCCCCTGGACCGATCCGGTCGCCCCTGAGCCGATGCCCCGTCGCCATCGCCTGCTGCTGCTGCTCCTGGCTCTGTTGCTACTGGCCCTGCTGCCCGGGGCCGGCCTGCTGCTGCACCTGGCCTACAGCGCCCTGCACCACAGCTTCGGCCTGGTGGTGGATCTGATCTCGGTGGGGCTGCTGCTGTTCCTGGTGAGCGCCTTCTTCGCTCCCCTCGAAGCGCTCGGCTGGTGGGCCGGCTGGTTCGGTGAGGAGCTGCGCCCCCCCGAAAGTCTCGGTGCACTGGCGACACCGCTCAGCGGCGATCAGCCGATCCGGCGCTGGGTGGTCTATCTCGATGGCATCGGCCAGGCCTCGATGCAGGCTCTGCCGGAGGGGGAGGACTTCCTGCGCCAACTGGGCGAACGGCTACCCGCCGATTTCGCCATCGTGCGCGGCATCATGCCCTACTCGGTTGTCAATCAGCCGTTGACCGAGAGCCGCTGGCTGGGTCAGTTCTGGCGCTGGGTCGATCGGCTGCGCATCCGCCATCCCCAGGCCCTGCTCGGGGCGGTGATCAATCTGCGCAACATCCTGGTGGTGGCGGTGTCGGCGGACCAGCGGTACGGCCCGATCTTCAACCAGGGCATGGCCCAGGTGATCACCGACAGCCTGGTGGCCAATGGCTATGCCCCCGGCAGTGGCACGCCCGTGACCCTGCTGGGCTTCAGTGGCGGCGGTCAGATCTCGCTCGGGGCCCTGCCCCACCTGCGCCGGGTGCTGCAGGCGCCGGTGGAGGTGATCTCCCTCGGTGGCGTCTTCGCCGGCAGCAACCAGATCCTGGCCGCCGAGCATCTCTTCCACCTGGTGGGGGAGCGGGACCGGGTGGAGCGCATCGGCCCGCTGGCCTTTCCCGGCCGCTGGCGCCTGCAGCCGCTCTCCTACTGGAACCGGGCGCGGCGGCGCGGCAAGGTGAGCCTGATCTCGCTCGGGCCGGTGGGCCACGAGCTGCCGGGGGGCATCCTCGACGCCGCGGCCTTCCTGAGCGATGGCCGCAGCCATCTGCAGCAGACCATCGATCGGGTGAGCGCCATCCTCACCGAGGTGAAGCCGGCAGAGCTGCAGGAGCCCCGGGAACCGAACAACTACCAGCGCTACCAGGCCAACAGCTGGCATCGGCTCGAACCGAGCCGCGATGGCGGCCCCCTGCCATCCCCTGCCCTGCGTCCCCTGGACGACTGGATCGGCCGCCTGATCCTGCCCCTGGCCGATCAGCGCTGGGGCGGTGTCTGGTTTGAGGTGATCCACGCCCCAGAGGGCTGGAGCCAGCTGCGGGGCCAGCGACTGCGGCTCGATTGGCACGATCCCCTGCTGGCGGCCCTGGCCATGGACGTCCATTTCAGCGATGAGGCGCTGCAGAGCGTCGCCGATGGCGGGGTCCATCCGCTGCGGCTCAACCACTGGCGCCAGGTGACGCCGCTGGAATCGCTCGCCGGCGCCCGCCCCCAGGACGACCAGCTGGTGCGCCTCAGCGCCCCGGTGCGGGTGCTGCCGAACCCTCAGGGCCGAGCGGCGCTGGACGGCGAGGGTCCGCGGCTGCTGATCCAGGACGAACCCCTGCAGACCACCGGCACGGCGGTGGCGCTGGTGCGCTTCGAAGCCCCACCGGCCCTCACCGCCGCTGCGGTCAGCGCCGCTGCGGTCAGCGCCAAGGCCAGCGCTACAGACAGTTCCACAGCCCCTGAAGCGGAGCCACCGGCCTGGCCCTGGACGGCCGTGGCCTTCGATCCGGCCACGGGACGTTTTGACGGGGCACGCCTGCGGCTGCGGCTGCCGACCCCGGTGCCGAACAGCGAGGGCATCGCCCCGGCCACCAGCCGCGGCCTGGAGACAGCTGCGACCAACCAGGCTGGCTGGTACGTCTGTGGCGTCCCCGATGGCGACGGTGGCTTCGTGGTGCAGTCGATGCTGCCGCGCAGCCTGCAGCGCTTCGCCCCCGAGCGGGTGATCAGCGGCCAGCGCCGGGCCTGGGACTATGTCAAGCGCCAGGCCTGGCACCAGCCCGAGGCGGGCAGCGCCAGTGCCGTCCTGGTGACGGGCCGACCCCTGGGCGAGCCGGAGGCCCTGGCGGAATGGCAGCCCGGCGATCGCCTGCTGGTGCTGCATGTCTTCGGCGGCATCGGCGGCCAGCAGCGCGAATCGGCCCTCGCCGGCGGCATCTGCACGGGCCACTTCGCCTACGGCGTCGCCACGCTCGAAACCGAGCCGCTGTCGGGGGAGCTGGGCTGGAGCCTGAGCTATCGCCAGGTCTACGCCCATAACCCCGACGGCATCATCGCCGGCGCCCAGGATCGCTGGCGCTATCTGGGCGATCGCCAATGGGGCTGGCTGGGCACGCGCCCGGTGGCCGACATCCTTGTGCGCTTCCCACCCCTGACCGCCAGCTACGACGTGCAGGGCCATGAACGATCCCTGCTGCGGGATTTCGAGCGCCAGCTGGCGGCGATGACGGCCCGCTATCGCCTCGGCGACGGCACCGGCGCCACCTTTGTCGGACCGGCCAACAACTGCTCCCAGGATTCCAACCAGGCCCTGTTCGCCGCCATCAAGGGACTGCAACGGGAGCTGCGCCAGCTGGATCCTCGGGCATTGCGGGCCTGGCAGCAGCAGGATCCGGCCCAGGCCCAGCGGTTGCGACAACTGCTGCGCCTGGAGCGGGAGTTGCGGCGCGCCCTGCTGCCCTTTGCCGGCCTGCGGCCCGACTGGCAGCGCGATCGCGAGGTGCTGGGCACCAGCCTGGAGGATCAACCGCTGGACAACCTGCTGCGGGGCCTGGGCAGTTGGCGCGCCCTGCTGCCCAGGATGGCCAGCGACACCGTGATGAAGGTGTTTCTGCGGCATGGCGCCTCGGCCCTGGTGCTGCGCGCCAACCAACTGGGTGGCGCGCATCCGCAGATCGAACCCGTGGCCCCGCTGACCCTGGGTTGGTGAGCAAGACGCTGCCTACCATGGCTGGAAGGGCCAGCGAAATCCCAGCCCTTCCCCAGCAGCCCGATCGCCGATGCCAGCCGATCCGATCGTCGATCCCATGGCCGCTGCAGATGCTGATTCAGCAGCCAGTGCCCGTCCTGAGGGCGTGGCCGATGGAACAGGCGAGCCGAATCGCGACGCCCTGGGCCATCCTCTGAATGATTCGACCGTCGATCCACAGGGAGATTCAGGCTCCGAGCGCTGGATCCAGGTGGGTAGTTCGATTCTGGTCGACAGCGAGCAGGCGGTGCGCGAGGCCCTGGCACCGATTCTGGCCAGCGGTCAGCCGAAGCTGGTGCTGTTGTTCTGTTCCCCCAGCCACGATCTGGCCCTGTCGGCGGCTCTGGTGGCCGATCAGATCGGTGCCGCCGGCTTGATCGGTTGCTCAACGGCCGGGGAATTGGCGCCGGATCGCTCCTGTCGAGGAGGCATCGCGATCTGGGCCCTCGGCGGTGATGGCTTCAGTGTCTCGACCGGCCTGGGCCAGGGCAGTGCCCGCGGTCTGCGCCAGGCAGCCAGCGATGCCGCCCATTGCCTCGATGGCCTGCAGCGCCGCGCCCATACCGTGCTGGTGGTGCTCGCCGACGGACTCTGTGGCGACCAGATGGAGGTGGTGCGGGGGGCCTATGACGTGGCCGGTGTGGACGTGCCGCTGGTGGGGGGCTGCGCCGGCGACGACATGGCCATGCAGGCCACCCAGCAGATCTTTGGTCGCCGCGTCCTGGACAACGCCGTGGTGGCGGCGGCGATCAGCTCCGACGCCCCTCTGGGGATCGGTGTCTCCCACTGCTGGGAGCCCCTGGGGGAGCCGATGCTGGTGACCAGCAGCGATGGCACCTCCGTCTCCACGCTTGAGGATCGACCAGCCCTCGACGTCTACCTCGATGCCTTTGATGCGCCCGAGGAGGTGCGAAGCGATCCAGAACTGTTCGCCAGCTGGGCCACCACCCGCCCCCTGGGGATCCGCCGCCGCGATCGCATCGAGATCCGCTACGTCTCCGGCGCCGACTTCCAGTCCCGCCAGCTGCTGACCATCGCCGAGGTGCCCCAGGGGGGCCTGGCCTTTCTGATGCAGGGCGATGCGCACTCGGTTCTGGAGGCCACCCACATGGCCTGCCAGATGGCCTGCGAAGGCCTGCAAGGCGCCCCCTTGAAAGGCATGTTGCTGTTCGACTGCGTGGCACGACGCTCCGTGCTCCAGGACGAGCGCATCTCCGAGGAGATCAGGCGCATCAACGCCGTGCGCGGCGATCTGCCGGTAGGCGGCTTCTACACCTATGGCGAGATCGCCCGCACCAAAGGGGCCGGCGGCTTCCACAACCAGACCCTGGTGGCCCTGGCCCTGGCATGAACGAGGTTCCCTGGTCGCTGCACCTGCTCTCGGAAGTGCTCGCCGCCTTCTCGGTGGACGATCCCCATGCCCTGCGCAACGTGATCAACCGGGTCGCCGAGGCGGTGGATGCGGAAGTCGTGGCGATCCTGCGGCAGGGCACGATCAGCCACTGCATCGGGCTCAATGCCGCCGAGCAGCCGTTGCTGATCGCCCATGCCAAGGACCATCCAGCCAGCATCCAGTTGAGCTCAGGGCTTCTGTACACCTACTGGGCCCCCATGGGGGAAGGAGCCCTGCTGGTGGTGGGCCGACTCATGGAAGCCTTCAATCTCGAGGAACGCTCCCTGCTGCGGGCGATGGGACGCAGCATCCAGCTCAGTGCCCAGGTGCTGCAAGCTGTGACCGCCGAGCGCGAGGCCAAGGATGCGGCTCTGCTCCAGGCCACCCACGATGCGATGACCGGTCTGCCCAGCCGCTCCCTGGTGCTGGAGCGGCTGGAGGCCATCCTTTGCGGTTCCGTCGCCGGCGAACGGGTGGCGACGGTGCTGTTCGTCGACATTGACCGCTTCAAGCAGATCAACGATGTCCATGGCCATGCCTCCGGTGACCAGTTCCTGATCGCCGTGGCCGATGTGCTGAGAAAGGTCGTGCGTAGTGGCGACCTGGTCGGTCGCCTGTCCGGTGACGAGTTCGTGGTCATCACCAGCACCGCCATGCGCCAGGACGCCGAGGCCCTGGCGGCTCGCATCATCGAACAGGTGAGCCAGCCCCTGGTGCTGGCCGGCAAGCTGGTGAGCCATTCGCCATCGATCGGCATTGCCTTTGCGATCGCTGGTGACAGCGCCGAGACCGTGATCGAGAACGCCGACATGGCGATGTATCGCGCCAAGGATCGGGGCCGCGGTTGCTACGCCTGTTACGTCCCGTCCATGCGACTGAACGCCCAGCAACGAGCTGCCATTGAGGCCGATCTGCGCCGTGGCGTCAGGCAGGGTGAGATCCGGCCCTACCTCCAGCCGATCGTCAACCTGTCGGATCGACGCCTGATCGGATTCGAGGCCCTGGCGCGCTGGCAGCATCCGCTGCGTGGGCTGCTGGCCCCGAGTGAGTTCATCAGCGTGGCGGAGGATACCGGCCTGATCGTCGAAATTGACACCCTGATCCTCAAGGAGGCGTGCGCCATCATCGGTGGTTGGCGCCTAGCTCACCCCGAGCAACAGCTGCAGTTGTCCGTGAATGTCTCGGGGCGCACTTTTGTCGATCCCTCTCTACCCGATCACGTGGCGCGAGCCCTGCAGTCTTCAGGCCTGGATGCCAACAACCTCTACCTCGAAATCACGGAAACGATGTTGGTCGAGGACATCGACTCGACCACCCAAGTGGTGGAACGACTCAAACAGCTCGGGGTGCGGTTGGCGATCGATGACTTCGGTACCGGGTACTCCTCCTTGCTCTATCTCAAACGCTTCCCGGTGGGCATTCTCAAGATCGATCGCTCCTTCATCGACGGGCTGGGGGTGGATCGCGAGGACGAAGTGATCGTCAAGGCGGTGATCGGCGTCGCCCGGGCCCTTGACATTGATCTGGTGGCGGAAGGGGTGGAAACCGAGCGTCAGCTGGAGATGCTGATGGAGCTGGGTTGCGATTATGTGCAGGGCTACCTATTTGGCAGGCCCTGCGATGCCGAAGCTGCTGAAGCGCTGCTGAACCGCCAGGAAACATTGGCCAGGGCGGGCTGAGCATCAGGGCAGAACACCCGGGCGGCCGAACAGGTGACCCTGGCCCCGCAGACAGCCCATCGCCAGCAGAGCAAGCCTTTGGCTGTTGGTTTCAATTCCTTCTGCCACCACCTCCAGGCCGAGTTCAAGACCCAGACGAATCATCGAGGCGATCATGCGTTCAAGGCGGCTGTCGCAGCCGAGCGCCGCGATGAACTCGCGGTCAATCTTGATGCCATCGATCGGCAGCTTGGCGAGCCAGGAAAAACTGGCGTAGCCAGTGCCGAAATCATCGAGATGAATGCGCACACCGTGATGGCGCAAGGTCGTCAAGGTCTGGGCGCCGCGACTGATCTCCTTGAGGATTCTGGTCTCGGTCAATTCGATCACCAGTCGCTGGGGATCGATCGCCAGGGTCTCCAGACGCTGTAAGAGATCAGCGGCAAATCCTTCCTGCTCAAGCTGCAACGGACTGATGTTGATCGCCAGTGTCCAGTGATCGGGGCGCAGGGGATGATGTTGCAGCTGACGCAGGGCTTCGCTGATCACCCAGCTGCCCAGTTCGAGCACCATGCCCGTGCGTTCAGCTTCGATGATCAACTGTTCAGAGTCGATCGGTAGACCCTGCGTGGGTTTCAGCCGCACCAGGGCTTCATGCCCCAGAATTCGCACGACGCCGTTGGTGGCATCGCCGTCAGGGTCGTGGCCCGGGGCAGCGCTGCCCCTGAGGCAGACAATCGGCTGATAGGCCAGGCTGAGATTCCGGTTCAGGATCGCCAGGCGCAACTCCTGGTGCACCCTGAGGCTGGAGCGAAACCGGGCTTCAATCGAGGTGTCATGCAGGGCAATCGATTCGCCTGGACTGCGTTTGGCGTGATACATGGCCACATCGGCCTGGCGCAACAGCTCCTCAGCATCAACATCAGGATCGTTGGTGACCGTGATCCCCACACTCATCGAAGGCGTGAAGCCCTGGCCATGCATCAGCCAGGGGGCGGAGATCCGCTGTTGCAGCATGCGGGCGATGGTGATGGCTTCGCTGTCCTCGCTGATCGGGCCGGTCAACACCACGAACTCATCGCCCCCCAGGCGGGAGACCGTGGCTTCAGCCGGCAGGTCCTCCTGCATGCGCCTGCTGATCTCAATCAACAGCTCATCACCGACCTGATGGCCATGCATGTCATTGACGTCCTTGAAATGATCGAGATCGCAGAACAGAACGCCAATCTGACCGCCTTGCTCCCGCAGCCGTCCCAGAGCCAGGTCAAGCCGCTCGCGCAGACCACGGCGATTCGGCAGTCCGGTGACCGGGCATTCGCGCACCAGATTGGCCAGGGCCAGCTGTTGTTGTTGCAGCTCCTGGTTAAGACGATCACTGTGTTGGCGCTGCTGTTCGATGCGCTCGGCCGTGGCCTGCAGCTCCTGGTTGGAAATGCGAGTGCTGATATCGCGAAAACAGAAGATCACCGGGGCGGGCTGCTCGGTTTCCACCGGTCGCCATTCGATCTCGCAGGCCTTGAGGGGCTGGCGTTGCAGCAACACCGTGGTGGAGCCAGGAATCTGGGGATGGCTGGTCAGCAAAGCTTCAGGAAGCAGGGAATCGCCCTGATGATCGAGGGGTAACAGGGACAGGATCGAGCGCCCGAGACTGAGCATCCGTGGCTGATCGATGAAGCGATCAAAGGATCGATTGCACCACAGCACCATACCCTGGTCATCGGTGATCACCAGGGCATCACTGATGGCACTAAGGGCAGTTTCAAGGCGGCCGAGGGTGCGCCTCAGCTCCAGGATCAGGGGCTGTTCGTTGAGATCGGGCTTAATGAAGCCCATACCCGAGATCATCGACGTCATGCCTCGGGCGGAGTTCCCTGGGGTAATGGGGTCAACGTGGCGCCGAATAACCAGCCTTCCTCCCGTTGCTCAGCGACGATGAAGTGTTCGGACACAATCTCGCTGCCGTCCTGGCAGATGGTTTTCAGCCGGAGAGGATGGGCCAGGATCGTGGAAATCTCGGTGGCCTGGAAGCGGGAGAATCCCAGCTGGTGGGACATCCGGAACGCCTCCGGCAAAATCACACTCAGGGGTTGTCCCCTGAGCTGTTCCTGCGTCCAGCCATAGGCCTGCTGAAAAGGGGCATTGATCGCCAGCACCACCCCGTTCTGGTCAGCCAGCACGAAGGGGCGATCGCTCTGTTGCAGATCCTCAAGGCTGGGAGTGGGCTGGCTCACCGCCACCTCGCAACAACTGGAGCTCCGCAAACAACTCCTACAGCGGCAGCACCGGGAACTGGGCAAGGCCAAGCCTCATCACCCCATGGCACACAGCGGAAGAGGTGACTGGCCAAAGAACCCAACAGGACCACAGATCTCAGCATAGCTTAAAAAGAGCTGAAGGGGTGCAACCGTCATCGCCAAAAAGAGAGCCCAGCCAGCTCAGCGATCAACCTGCAATGACTGGGTCTTGTTGTTGACATGGAGCCAAGCGGGTTCAATCCGCTGCCACCCCTGCAGGCAAGGCAGGAAAGCGGGGCATCCGATGCCCCCTGTCGTGACCAAATGATTAAAATCAGTGCAGGTAATCTAAGCCACTCGGCCGCCTAGCCAGCCCAACATATTCGGACAGATAGTGCGCAAATTTGCTGTCACCTTGGTGACCCGCCGCCAGCCACCATGGGTTGCCAGTTCGCCTGGGATCCGGTTGTCGAAGCTCAGGTTGCCTGTGCAACAATCGCAGGATCCAGCGATGCACCGCACTGCTCTGGAACAGCCATCAACGGTGTTGCCGCGTATGCCCTGAATTCAAAGACCAGATAATGTTGCTCGTTAAGCCGATCAAATCACCTCCAATCACGTCCCTCCATCGTGTGGCTTCTCCATCAGGAGATCGAAGGGAACGTACACCCCTGAGAGCGTACATCGTTGAGATTGAAATGCTGGGAATCAGGTCTTGTTAAGATCCAGCATCAACAGTGGGCGAAAAGAATTCAATGCAGATACCTCAACGCTGATCCCTGGAACTGGGCCACAGTGGCTTCAAATCAGCCGCATGACGACTGTCCCCAGAACGCACTCAGGTGACAAGAAGCGATGGATCAGCTCTTGCAGGCAAGGAAACAATGGCTACCTGTAGCTTCCTATACTATCCACTGTCTCCTCTCTCTCATGACCAGAATGGATCATCATGTAATAAGCATACAGACGCATCGCCTGCGTTTCGTGGGTGAGCAGATGGCGGTGCTCCAGGCAGACCCGCGTAGCCCGGCGGATGTCCCGCTTCCGCAGGGCTAGTGCCCCAACCTGCGCGAGGTCGGAAACGCTGAATCCCATGCCGTAGCCATCAATCCACTCCGACAGCCCGTGGTAGCGGTCTGAGCACACAATCGGGATTCCGCCTAAGAGCCAGGCGCACACTGCCTTCGTTGGCATGCAGACCTCAAGAGTTCGCGCCTCGTTGCGGTCCGAGGCCCCAAGCTCGTGGAACACTCCCATCACGTCATACGCCGAAATCACCTGCGACAGGATCGTGCCCTCTCGGTGGTCGAGCTTGGCGTGAAAATGATAATCGGGGAGTTCCATGGCGAGGGCTGCATAGAGGAGATCCGCAGCCGGATTGGGGTGGAAGTGGGAGTGGACGACGATCCCCTGATTGACAAGCTGGCGAATAATACGCGGGCAATAGCGGCTGTCATTCTCTATGGCAACTGTGTATAAAAATGTTTACGGGCTCGATCGATCATCAATACTCGTTCTGCTGTCAGGACTGAGCCGCACGGATACTTTATTTCCTCTGGCTTTTCCTTCTCAATGAAGTCTAGGCCCGAGGACATCATGATCAGTTTATACGTAGGGAAGTCGATCAGCGAGTCTCCTTGTGGCACAAGGTAGTAGTTCTCTTGAATGGGTTCTGTAAGCTTTCCATATCTCTCCAAAAATCGATAAAAGCCATCTCTCGATTGCTGCCTGGTGCGAAAGTTGCGGGCATAGTGAAACCCAAGGTGTAGCCTGAACTGATTGTTGCCAGAGGCAAAGCTGAGAATATCGGCGGCCTTCTCGTATACTTTGATCTCGAGCCCAAGGGCCCTTAGCCTTGTGGCGATGTGCAGGCCGTAGAAACCAGCACCGATCACGGCAAATTTCATCAATATAGCCTGACTTGCGTGGGGTTTTGTTTTTGTCGGACGCTTCTGTCCTTTAAATTATTAATTAAGCATGAAAGGAACGGGGTGACTTGGTGAAGATTTCATGAGAACTTGCGGTTACCAAGATGCTCTGCATGCCTACTATAGTAGTACGTTCAGAGGCTGCTCACCAGTTTTCTTTGCCGTCGGCGGCCTGTTGCATCGCTCCGGTCACTGCCGCTATGCATTGCTGGGCAATCACGCACCGTGACCGGCACTTTGACTTGGGTAGCGGTGTGGATGAACAGACTTTGTGGAAACCTCCTGGCGCTGGGAGTCTCCACCTCCGTTTCCGCGCCACACCTTGAAGCGGCGGCAGCCGGTGAGGAGCTCAGCGGGTGAGGGCATGGGGAGGGTCATGCCAGGGCTACCTCTGTCCATCGGTTCAGTGTCCGCACCCCCGGTTAGCTGAAGTGCTGAAAGCTGCGGGTCACCACGGTGAGGTCCCGCTCCAGCGCCGTGGCAGCATTCAGCAAGTAGGCACCGTCATGCCGGATCTCAGCCGAGAGCTGACCCCAGCGATGTGCGACCCCACATCCACAGGCAACAGCCGATCGCCATACAGCCGCAGCAACTGATTCAGCCATCCGGCCAACTGCACCGCAAATCCGGCATCGGTCGTGCGCTGACGGGCAATGCCGCGCTCGATCTCGCCGATGCTCACCACCTTCAGGAAGCAATCCTCGTGACGCTGATTGCCGCTCTCGGCGCTACGCCCCAGCACCCGCGACAACCGCAGCGCCATATCCGGCGAGACGCGGCTTTTGCCGGCAACCAACCGCTGAAAGCTGGATTCCGAAACACCCAGCCGCTCGGCGACCTGACGAATCGACAATCCACAGGGCTCCAGATGCGCTCCGGCGACCGGAGGGACATCAGGGCCCCGCCTGGGCTGCACGACGTGGGGGTTGCTGCCGCCAGCGCCCTCATGAGCCATAGGCCGAGTCGTGATCGGGGTGGAGAGAGAGAAAACGCAGCCATGGTCCATCGCGCCAGGCCACGGCTCGGCAGCTGCGGCTGATCCGCATGGAGTGGAGCCGTTGGCCATCCGGTCCCTGCCGGCTCTGGATCAGCTCCCAGCGCAGGCCCTTGCTGGATTGCCGTTGCGCCCAGGTCATCGACTGCAGGAGTCTCAGCGTCTTGAGAACGGCCCAGGCTTCAGGTTTGTCCAGTGAGAGCAGATTGGACTGGAATTCGGGATTGTTGAGATCAAGCTGAATCACCGGCCCAGGTGCTGCTCAAGCGCATCGAGATCCGCGGCGATGGGCGGTTCGGCGATGGCCTGCAGGGCCCGATCGAGCCGTGCAGAGGCTTCCGGCTGATGCAGCCAGAGCTCCGAATCCGGGATGGTCTGGGCGGTCTTGATCACCCACACACCAGGCTCGCTGCTGTCGATCAGCACGGTACGCCCTGCGTACTCCTTGCCCAGGGAGATCTGCCCGCTCGCTCCCACCTGCTTCGCCACCTGCCTCTGCGTGTTCATGCCGATGCCGGTTTCATGCCAGCTTAGCGAGACTCTTGCTGGAACCGGGCGGGCCTGAGCCGATCGCACGGTTGCGCTCAACCACGCCTTGGGGCCGCTGGAGCAGCCGATACCGGTAGCACCGCTCCCGGCTCACCGCGGAGAGATCCATGCTCAACGGCACTGCGCCATGAGGATCTCGCGTTTCTGATCGGGTGTCAGCCGTACGCCCTGTTCACCCAGGCAGCCCACCACCCGGAAGGTCAACGGCTCGCGAAACCCCATCGCCTCGCCCCCTGCTGCAAGCAGATCCGCTCAAGCCGACTTGCCCAGCCAGGTCTGAAAGTCGCCAGGGCTCAGGATCAACAAGGGCTTCACCGTGTTCTGAAGTGCCAGCAGATCGGCGTCGCCGCTCACCAGCACCGGCGTGGCCGCTGCCAAGGCCAGATCCAGGAACACCTGATCGTGTGGATCGCGGACGCGGTGGCGGCTGGCCGGAATCGGACCACTCCAGCTCTCGCTCCACGGAAGCAGATCCTCCAGCAGCCGCTCGCGATCCTGGGGGTTCAGCCTGAATTTGCGATAGGCCAGCACACGCAACAACTCCCGCGCCGTGGGTTCAGCAAGCACCGGCACCAGCTGGCCGCTCTGCCAGCACGGCCGCAACCAACCCAGCCGCCCGCCAGCAAAGAGCAGCGCCGACACCAGCACGTTGGTGTCGAGCACGGCCCGGACCGGGTAACGCTTCACGGCTGTCGTGCCCAGCTCACCGCCTCCGCCACATCCGCTTCGCTGATCCCCAGCTCCGCCAGCCGCCTGCGCACCGCCTCGGCTCCACCTGGATGGAGTGGGGTGAGCACGATGCGACCGTTGTCACAGATCACGTCGTAGTAGTCGGCAGCGCCCACCTGCTCCACCACAGCCTTGGGCAGGGTGAGCTGGTTCTTGCTGGTGCGCTTGGCAATCACCATCAGCCCTGCCCGGAAAGGATTCCTTACTTTAGCGATTCTGACGGCCTGCAGGCTGGTCGGGATCGGACCCTCCTCGCCTGTTTCAGCCGCTCGTACCTAGGTGATCGATCCGCTCAGACCCGCCAAATGTCCTGCAGCTCAATCTGCAGCCCATGGAACAGGGGGCCGGCATCAAGCCTGGTGGCGTCCGCAAGGCGCTGGCCGTTGCCGCCGCCGCTTGCAGACCACACCTCCACGGCCTGCTGCTCAGGGATCAGCAGCCAGCCGAGCTGGGCGCCGTTGGCCTGGTAGCGATTCATCTTCTCGCGCAGGGCGCTGAGGCCACGGGGCCCTTCGTCGCTGGGGCTGGCAAGCTCCACGACAAGATCGGGGCAGAGGGGTGTGAACCCGCGGCGCTCCTCAGGGGTGAGGGCCTCCCAGCGCTCTTGTCGCACCAGCGAGGCATCCGGACTGAGCACCGAGCCATCGGGCAGGCGAAAGCCGCTGGAGCTGTCAAACAGCTTCAGCGCCAGCCCGGAGGAGCGCGCGGCCAGGCCCAGCAGGATCAGCAACGTGCCATTGCGTGCACCGGTTTCTCCCCCTGTCGGGGTCATGTGAATCACGTGGCCGCTGGCGTCGAGCTCCAGCACGGCGTCAGGGTTGGCGTGGCAGACGGCCGCGAACTGCTCGGCCGTGAGCTTCAGACCGTCCGGCAGCAGCAGCGGGACCAGAGCATCGTCTGTCCGATCGATCGCCCGTGAGGGTGGTGCGAGCGTCATCTCCAATGGGAGCTGCCAACGTCATCGTACGGGTGGCCGATAGCGGATCGCATCATCCTGGCGATGGCCAGGTAGCATTCCCCACCGCGACCCCTTGGATCGACCGCTGGCCGCCGAGGCTGAACTGGCCAACCTCGCCCTGTTGAGCGTTGATCCGACAACATGGGCCCAAGGTGTAGGAACACCATGCGGGCTTTTTCAGTTCGGCAGCTCAAAAGCAATCCCTCCACGGTGCTCAAGGCTGCGCAAGCCGATGCGATGGCCTTGGTGACCAGCCATCAGCAGCCGAAGGCGTTGGTGGTGGCGCTGGACCGCCTTGGACTGCCAGATACCGCAGCCGTTCGCTCGGGCCTCGCCCTATCGCTGTTTCAGGCCGGGACTATTTCTGTGGCGTCTGCCGCTCAGATTGCAGGCCTGCCTCTTACGCGCTTCCTCGAAATCCTCGCCTCGCTCCGGATTCCCGTGGTGGATGGCACCGCTGCCGACCTCGGCGATGAGCTCAGCCAGGCGCGGCGCTGGCTGGGACAAACCACCTGAACCAGCGCAATCATGGATGTGGTCGTGGCCGATGCAGGGCCCCTGATCGGTCTGGCACGAATCCAGCAGTTGCAGCTGCTGCGCCATCTGTTCAAGACTGTCTGGATCACGGAGGTGATCGCGACCGAAATCGGCCTGACTGCAGCTGTTCCCGATCCTCGATGACCGTTGCGGACGGGCAGAAGCCCGTCGCCAAGGGCTCAGGATCCTGGGAACTGCCGCTGTGCTGGTGCTCGCCAAGGAGCGTGGTCTGGCGGCGTCCTGTGCACCGTTGCTTGAGGCCCTGCGGGCAGAGGGCTATTACCTCAGCGACAATCTGGTCGCAGCCGTTCTCCAACAGGTCGGGGAGGCTCATCCCTCTGGTTGAGATCCAGCTCAGAGCGGTGATCGCGCAGCTGAGCTGGTCACGAGTCCAGCTGCTCTTGCCATGGGTTCAAGGTCGCCACTCCCGTGGGGGTGAAGTGCCGCAAGTTGCGTGTCACCACGGTGAGGCCCCGCTCCAGCGCCGTGGCAGCAATCAGCAGGTCGGCACCGCCATGGCCGAGCTCGGCCGAGAGCTGTCCCCAGCGACGCGCCACCCCCACATCCACAGGCAACAGCCGATCGCCATACAGCCGCAGCAGCTGATCCAGCCATCCGGCCAACTGCATCCCAAAGCCGGCATCGGTCGTGCGTTTGCGGGCAATACCGCGCTCGATCTCGCCAATGCTCACCACACTCAAAAAACAGTCCTCCGGCCGCTGACGGCCGATCCAGGCCACCACGCCGGGATCGCGCTCGCGTCGGCGCAGCTCTGAGAGCACCACGGTGTCAATTAAAAACATCGATCAGTTACATGGAAACTCCCTGGGCGCCAAGGGCAACGGCTCGAAGCCCTCGTTGTCCTGCGGCATCTGCAGCAGCAGCTCGGCCAGTGATGGCGCATTGGCCACGTCGAGGCGCTGCAGCCGCTCGTAGTCCTCGGCCGACAACACCACACTCACCCATTTGCCGCGGCGCGTCACCTTCTGCGGTTCGCCCCTGGCAGCCGCATCCACCACGGCACTGAATCGGTTCTTGGCGTCCTGAAGAGTCCAGATGGCGTCCATGGGTGTGGTGGCTAGCTGATCTATCTAGCTTAATCGATGCTCACTTGCATCAGCCAGCCGGTATCTGCAAAGCCCTCCGCAAAGGCAGCACGTTCAGGCCGGCGTGAGCTCCCTCGGGGTCAGTACTGAGAGCTCGAGACACTGACGGGCCCGCCAGAGATCGTGGCTGTCCTGCATGGCGAGCCAGCTCACGGCGCTACGCCCCAGCACCCGCGACAACCGCAGCGCCATATCCGGCGTGACGCGGCTTTTGCCGGCAACCAGCCGCTGAAAGCTGGATGCCGAAACACCCAGCCGCTCGGCGACCTGCCGGATGGAGAGTTCACAAGGCTCGAGATACACCCCTTCAATGAATTCCCCGGGGTGGAGAGGATTGTGCATCTGCATCAGTGGTAGTCCTCAAAATCGAGATCGAACATGTGACCATCGCGGCAGGAAACTGTGAGCCGCCAGTTGCCGTTCACCCAGATCGACCAGCGCCCCTCGTCTGCCCTTTTGAGCAGATGCAGGCGATAGCCAGGCAGATCCAAATCCCCCATCGTGGCCACCGTGCTGGTGTAAGCACTGGCGGCGGCGGAGAACAGCCCCGTCATGCCGGGGGGAATTACGTCGCGGTCAGCGCTCGATGGGAAGAACCTTTAGCCGTAAAACAGATCAGGGTCAATCTTAAAACTGTATGACAGCTCTTCGATGGATGTCACAACCGTATCCCCCAAGTTCCAGATCGTGATTCCCAAGCGGGTCCGCGAACAGTTCGGCCTCAGAGCCGGGCAGACCCTTCAGGTGATCGCCTTGCCGGGGCGAATCGAACTGGTGCCCAGCCAGACTCCAGCCGCCTTGCGCAGTTTTCTGCAAGGCAAGAACAGCTTCCAGCGCGAGGGAGATCGCCTGTGAAACCCACGCGGGTGGTGGTGGATTCCTCGGGCTGGATCGAGGTGGTCACCGATGGTGGGCAGGCCGAGCACTTCCTGGCCCTGATGGCCGACGAAAGCTCGCTTGTGGTGCCGGCGATCAGCATCTTGGAGGTGCCCCAGTGGATCCTGCTCGAACACCGGGAGGCCCGGGCCATCCAGGCGGCCGCCGTGATGCAGTGCGCTCAGGTGGTGGATCTCGATACCCGGCTTGCGCTGGCAGCAGCATCCTGGCCACGGCCAGAGATCACCAGGCCCGGCTACACCATGGACAGCGATTTCCGAGGCATCGCCGACGTGGAGTGGATCGAAGCGATCAGCCGATCAGCGTCAAGCAGCATGTCCGCCTCGCTGGTCCATCGCAGCACATGGCAAACGGCGCCGTTCCATCAAGGGGGCCAGCGCCAAAGGATCTGGATGCAGGGGGGAGCTGTATGACGATCGCTTTTACGACCGCATGGCGAATCCTGCAAGGGGAGCAACATCCCAAAAACAAAAAGACCCCTTGCGCTGCAAGGAGTCTAAAGAAATGGAGCCAAGCGGATTCGAACCGCTGACCCCCTGCATGCCATGCAATCAATGGCGCCCTCTGAGGCCCCTGATCGCGACTGGTAAAACCATTGCAGCACAATCGATCTGGGCAAGACCTGTGGTCAAGTGGCTGTCTCTGAAGGGATGGTCGATCCGTGAGCAGGCAGGAAAGGTCAAGTTGACCCGCCGATTCGCGGACGGATCCTCCAGCAGCTGGAGCGCGTCGACAGCCAAGTCAGGAGCACCGGTCTCACGGTCGCGATGCCAAAAGCTCCGTGGACAGGGTGTCAGAAACTCGTGTAGGCTCCTGACACACCAGAACATAACAGGAACGATCCAGTCGTCATGGCTGTTCCGAGCGAGAAGACTGTTCCGAGCGAGAAGACCGTGCTGAGCGAGCAGATCCTTGAAGCGGCAGGCAAGTGCCCTGAGGGATTCCTGCTGGCTGCCAAGCAGTTCCTGGCGCTGGGTAAGCGCGATGCGGTGGACCAGGCCCTGCGGCGCTTGGCGGCCCGGGGCAAGCTCGTGAAGATCACCCGCGGCCGTTACGCCCTGCCCGTTTGCAGTCGCTTTGGCACCAGACCTCCGGCGCCGGAGGCGGTGATGGGCTGGCTCAACCAGGAGGGCGTTCAGCAGTTGGTGAGCAGTGGTGCCGCCGCGGCCAATGCCCTTGGCCTCACCACCCAGATGCCCGTACAGCAGATCTATCTGTCCCGCAGCCGGAGCCAGAAGCGCTATGTCTTCGGCAAGCAGCAGGTCACCATCCGCACGGCAGCCGCCTGGAACTTCCTGCTGGCTGATCGCCCTGCCGGCCAGGCGATCCGCGCCCTGACCTGGCTCGGCCCTGATCAGGCCTCAGCAGTTCTGCCGAAGCTCCGAACCGTGCTGCCTCCTGAAGAGTGGGAAGCCCTGCTCTCCGTCAGGGCTGAGCTGCCCTTGTGGCTGGCGGAGCTGCTCAGTGAACAAGATCAGGGACCGCTGGAGGTTCGTGGCTGAGTCCTGGTTCGCTCTTTCCGCAGAGGATCAGATGGAAGCCCTGGCGGTGGCTGCTGCCGTATCCGGCTGGCCGGCCTTTCTGCTTGAGAAGGACATCTGGGTGGTCTGGGCCCTGCAGATCCTTGGCACAGATCAGCAACTCCTGCAGAGCCTCACCTTCAAGGGCGGCACCTCGCTCTCCAAGGCCCATGGGTTGATTGACCGCTTCTCGGAGGACGTCGACCTCACCGTCAACATTCAGCACCTCTGGCCGGATGTCGACCTGGCGCCGGCAGTCAACCCGAGCCAGGCCGAAAGGCGCCGTAAGGCCGCTGACAGCAAGCTCAAGCAATGGGTCAGCGAGATCCCCATGCCACTGCTTCAAGGGGCTGTCTCGGCCGCAGGCATCCCGGTGAAGCTGACGCTCAAAGCGGCGGAACCAGGGCGCCGGCAGCCACCCACCATCGTTCTCCACTACCCACCGCTGATCCCGGCGCCTGAGGGCACCTACGGCTACGTGCGGCCCACGGTGCTGCTGGAGTTCGGTGCCCATTCCACCGGCGAACCGCATGGGCCGGTGCCCATCACCTGCGAGGCAGCGACCCACCTGGTCATGCTCGATTTCCCGACTGCCA
This sequence comes from uncultured cyanobacterium, assembly GCA_903823115.1. Lineage (GTDB taxonomy): Bacteria > Cyanobacteriota > Cyanobacteriia > PCC-6307 > Cyanobiaceae > Cyanobium. The sequence goes on along the minus strand of CAIJRN010000028.1, from coordinate 46,739 downwards.
GGCCACTGGTGATGGACCCGAAGCGCACGTTCCTGGAGAAGGCCGCGGCGATCCATGTCTCCTGCCGGAGAGGCCGTTGGGGCAGCGGTGAGGGCGACCGCTATTCACGCCATTGGTATGACCTCGATCGCCTGGCCCGTTCTGGTATCTCTGAGGCGGCTGTTCGAGACCGCACCCTGGCCGCAGAGGTGGCTCAGCACAAGGAGGACTTCTGGCGAGCCATGGATGCTGATGAGCAGCCCATCGACTACCTCCATGCTCTCAGCGGCAACCTGCAGCTGGTGCCGACCGATGCCGCCCGGCAGGCCCTGGAGTCGGACTACACGGCCATGACTGACTCAGGGATGCTGCGCGGTGAGTTCCCGCGCTTCCCGGAGCTGCTGGCGCGGATCAGCCAGCTGGAGGAGCAGTGCAATGCCATCGCGCGGTCCCTCGCCTGAGCAGCCGCGGCCATTCCGATCCGGACCGATTGGGGCCATCGCTTGCCTAAGTTTTGCGCTTGATTTTGCGCTTTTTGGCCCCGCCCCGGGCCTGCCAGCGACACCCTGACCGACAAAAAAGACCCCTTGCGGCGCAAGGAGTCTGACGTTATGGAGCCAAGCGGATTCGAACCGCTGACCCCCTGCATGCCATGCAGGTGCTCTACCAGCTGAGCTATGGCCCCAAAGGTGCGCTTAGAAGGATGCCCGCTGGAGCGGTTCCCGTTGCTGCAGCTGGATGGCTGCAGAGCCCGAAGGCCTCGTCAGGCGCTAAGCCACCTTACAACGTGGAGGGTCACACCTCAGACCTGGCGCCAGACCGCCACCAGACGACCCTGCACCGTGACCTGGTCGGCGGGAACGACGATCGGCGCGTAGGCCGGGTTGGCCGCCTCCAGGGTGACGGTGCTGCCCTGGCGCTGGAAGTGCTTGAGGGTCGTGCCACTGCCAGCCACCAGGGCAGTGACGATGGTGCCGTTGCGCAGGTGGCTCGGGTCGCTGACAGGCTCCATCAACACCAGATCGCCATCGGCGATATGGGCATCCACCATCGAATCACCGTTGACCGTGAGGGCAAACAGGCCGCGGGTGTCCAGCACCGGCGCGAGATCCACCCGCTCCTGAACGTCGTCGAAGGTTTCCACCAGGCCCCCCGCCGCCACCGCCCCGAGCACCGGAATACCGGTGCTGCGGATGCCGCCCAGCAACTGCATGGTGCGGGCCTGGCCCTCCTGCCAGGTGATCCAGCCCTTCTGCTGCAGATGGCGCAGGCGGCTCTGGATCGGCGCCGGCGAACGCAGACCCATGGCCTCCATCATCTGGCGAATCGAGGGGCTGTGGCGATGCCTGCCGATGTAGCCATCCAGCCAGTCGTACAGCTCCTGCTGGGCACTGGTGAGCTCCTGGGGTTCGGACATGGTCGGATCAGGCAAGCGAAAGCTCTGATACAGATGTACCGCTTTGCGGTGACTTTGTCCAGTTCCGAGGGCGGTGCCCTTCAGGGGTTCGGCGCCAGGGGCGGCAAGGGCGGCGGAGCCAGGCGGGGCAGGCCCGTGGTGGGCACCACGCCAGCGCCGAACAACTCGGCCAGAGCGGCGATGCGCTCGGCTGAAGGCTCCGGGCCCAGGCTCCAGAGGCTCTCCAGATAGAAAAAAGCCACCCCAAGACCCAGCTCACGGTTGGCCAGCACCTTCTGCCGGATCAGCGCCATCGGATTGGGACGGTTGCGCAGGCCGCTCATCACGGCAATCGCGGTGGGAATGCGTCGCTGGGTTTCCTGGACCTCAGGGCGGCTGAGCTGGGGTCGATAGCTCTCCAGATCCGACCGGTAGATCTGGATCAGCAACTCATCGGCGATGCCACGCTGCACCCAGGCTCTCCAGTCCTGCAGCTGCATCTTGTAGGCGAAGGCGTAGTAGTTGGGCGAGATCGAGAGGATCGTTCCTGGCCGTGTCCTGCGCACAGCCCCGGCCAGGCGCTCCATGAAGGCGGTGAGGCGATCGGCTCGCCACTTCACCCAGGCACCGTCCTCTGCATCGGCGGGTGGATCACGTCCAGTCTCCTTGCGGTAAAGGGCCACGGTGTAGGGGTCGTAGCCGAAGTCCCGCGGCAGGCTCATGTGGTCGTCAAACTGAATCCCATCAGCGTCGTACTGGCTCACCACCTCCAGCACGAGGTCGGTGATCAGTTGCTGCACCTCCGGCCGGAAGGGATTGAGCCACACCACTTCGCCGGCAGCACTGATCGAAGTGAAGCCGCCATCCCGCTTGCTCGTCAGCCAGTCGCGATGGTTCTTGGCCAGCGGCGAATCCGGCGGCGCCATGAAGCCGAATTCAAACCAGGGCACCACCATCAGGCCGCGGCCGCGGCCGGCGGCGATCAGCTCCGCGAGGATGTCCTGCCCCTGCAGCCCCGTGAAGGTGAAGTCCTGGAGTCGGCGCTGCTCACTGACACGGCTGGGGTAGTAGGCCATGCCGCCGTTCCAGACCACCACGTAGAGCCGGTTGAACTTGAGATCGGCCAGCTGATTCACCGTGACCTGCATGCGGCTGCGATCGCGCAGCACCGGCATGTCGTTGGCGGTGAGCCACACACCCCGCAGTTCCGTCCGCTGCACAGGGGGCTGGGCAGGCGGCTGCTGGGCGCGACCGGGCCGCCCGGATGGCACCTGGACCGCCAGCAACAGGACCAGAATCAGGCGAAGGGGCCAGCGTCTGCGAACCATCGACTCAGGCTAGGCAATGCCAGGCAGGCCTCCAACACCCCCCTCAGGACAAGGCGCCTGCCGGACTGGCTGCACGGACAGGTGTTTTTTCCCTTCCCGATCGACCCTGATCGCAGCTGCGGCTGGAGCTACCGAAGCTCCCGTTCCTGCAATGGCGAGGCTCCGGGCGGCTGCGGTTGAGAGCGGCGGCTGGTCCCTCAGCCCCCCAGCAGGGCCGCCAGCAGCGCTTGCTGCACATGCAGCCGATTTTCGGCCTGATCAAAGATGCGGCTGGAACTGCCCTCCATGGCACCGGCGCTGATCTCCAGTCCCCGGTAAGCGGGCAGGCAGTGCAGCACGATGGCCCGCGGATCCGCCTCCGCCATCAGCTCCTCGTCGAGGCACCAGCCCGCGAAAGCCTGCTCGCGGAGCGCCTTCTCCTCTTCCTGGCCCATGGAGGCCCAGACATCGGTGTAGAGGGCATGGGCGCCACGCACTGCCGCCACCGGCTCATGCAGCACCTCCACACTCGCCCCGTGGGCGGCCGCAAGGCGGCGGGATTGCTCAAGCACCGCAGCGCTGGGCTCGAATCCGACCGGACAGCCGATCCGGACATTCACCCCAAGCAGAGCCCCGCAGAGCATCAGCGAATGGGCCACATTGTTGCCATCGCCCACGTAGCTGAGGGTCAGTCCCTCAACGGCGCCGAAGGCCTCCTGCAGGGTGAGGAAATCAGCCAGGGCCTGGCAGGGATGCTCGAGGTCGGTGAGGGCATTGATCACCGGAATCGAAGCCCAGTGGGCATATTCGCCAAGTTCGGCCTGGGCGAAGGTGCGAATCGCCAGGGCATCGCAGTAGCGGCTCAGCACCCGCGCCGTGTCGGCGATCGGCTCACCCCGGCCCACCTGGGTGACACTGGGATTGAGATCGAGGGTGTGACCGCCGAGCCGGGCCATCGCCACCGTGAAACTCACCCGGGTGCGGGTGGAGGCCTTGCTGAAGATCAGGCCGAGCACCTTGCCACCGAGATCGATCCGGCGGCGGCCAGCCTTGAGTTCTGCCGCCAGGGCGAGCAGCTCCCGGGTTTCGGAGGCGCTCAGATCGGCCGAGGAGAGCAGGTCGCGGCCCTGGAGAGCGACTGGTGGGCAGGAGGCAGACGGAGACTCCATGGAGCCGCTACAAAGAACCCTTATCCGAGATCACAGGCCCCTGCGTCAAGGGGCCTGGGCCATCACCCCTGAGCAACAGGGGGTTCAGGCCAGTGCCGGAGCACTCAGGACGGCCTCCTGGGGCATGACGCTGGAAGCGAGCAGATCCTTGAGCTCATCGCCCTCGATCACCTCTTTCTCAAGGATCTTCTTGGAGATCGATTCGAGCAGGTCGCTGTTGTGACGCAGGATCGTCAAGGCCCGGTCATGGGCCCGATCCACCAGACCACGCACCTCGCGATCGATCGCCTGGGCGGTGGCATCACTGACCACCCGGCGAGGATTGTTGTTACCACCGAGGAAGCGGCCGCCGCCCTGCTTGTCATAGGCGAGGGGGCCGAGGGTGTCGCTCATGCCATAGGTGCCCACCATCTGCTCGGCGATGTCGGTGGCGCGCTGCAGGTCATTGGCGGCGCCGGTGGTGACTTCGCCAAAGACGATCTCCTCGGCGCTGCGACCGCCCAGCAAGGTGGCGATCTGGCCTTCGAGATCTTCTTTCGAGTTGAGGAAGCGCTCCTCGGTGGGCAGCTGCAGGGTGTAACCGAGGGCCGCCATCCCCCGGGGCACGATCGAAATCTTGGCCACCTTGCTGCCGCCGGGCATCAGATGGCCGACGATGGCGTGGCCGACTTCGTGATACGCCACCACTTTCTTCTCATCGGGCTGCAACACCCGGCTCTTCTTCTCCAGACCCGCCACCACCCGCTCAATCGCCTCGTTGAGGTCACCCTGCGCCACGGTGGTGCGCATCGCCCGGGCCGCCAGCAGGGCCGCCTCATTGACCAGATTGGCCAGATCGGCGCCGGCAAAACCACTGGTGGCCTGGGCAATGAGATCGAGATCCACGCCCTCGGAGAGTTTCACTTTCTTGGCGTAGATGTCCAGAATCGTGCGGCGACCGGAGAGATCGGGGCGATCCACCAGCACCTGGCGATCGAAGCGACCGGGACGCAGCAAGGCGGCATCCAGCACCTCCGGCTGGTTGGTGGCCGCCAGCACGATCACCGGCTTGTCCTGGGCGGCGAAGCCATCCATCTCGGTGAGCAGCTGATTGAGGGTCTGCTCGCGTTCATCGTTGCCGCCCATCATGCCCATCGAGCCAGCACGGCTCTTGCCGATGGCATCGAGTTCATCGATGAAGATGATGCAGGGCGCCTTCTTCTTGGCCTCTTCAAACAGATCGCGGACCCGGGCGGCACCGGCCCCGACAAACAGCTCAACAAACTCAGAGCCGCTGATGATGAAGAACGGCACACCGGCTTCACCGGCCACCGCCTTGGACAGGAGTGTCTTGCCGGTGCCGGGAGGGCCCACCAGCAGCACGCCCTTGGGGATGCGGGCGCCGATGGCGGTGTAGCGCTCCGGCGTCTTGAGGAAATCAACGATCTCGGTGAGTTCAGTCTTGGCCTCATCGACACCAGCGACGTCGGCGAAGGTGACCCGCGATTCCTCATCGGGCACATACACCTTGGCCTTGCTCTTGGTGAAGCTCAGGGCTCCCTGGGCTCCGCCCATGCCGCTGCGGCGGGCGAAGAACTGCAGCACGACAATGAAAATCAGCGGCGGCACAATCCAGCTCAGGGCCGTGGTGATGAAGCTGGGCTTGCGTGGCGGCGCGGCGGCGAACTCAACGCCGTGTTGCTCGAGCCGCTGGGGCAGCTCCATGTCGAAGATCGGCGTGGTGGCCAGCACCGTCGGGGCGTCTTCAGCCGGAGCCTCCTTGAGTTCGTAGCGGATCTGGTCGGAAGTGATGTAGGCGCGCTTGACGTTGTCGGCATCCACCTGGCCGATGAACAGGGAATAGGGCACCCGCGGCACCTGGTTGGCCGGATTCGGCAGGAAATTGCTGACCAGCAGCAACACGCCGAAACCGATCAACAAAAGGTTGATGATTCCAAAACGCCGGCTGGGGCGATTGTCGTCCTGGCGGATGGCCATGCAGCGTCGGGCGGTCGGAGGGTCAGGCTAGAGCTGTGTGCCACCCGCCGGATCGCCCGCCGGTGGTGAGAACCGAATGCCACCAGAGCCCCCCCTCCCATCCCCCTTCGCCCCATGTGCGGTCGCTACAGCCTCAGCACCGCGATCGACCAGCTGCTGCCGCGGCTGAAGGGGCCCCTGCCGCCAGGACTGGCGCAGCACTACGCCCCGCGCCAGCAGGTGCGACCCGGGGAGCCGGTGCTGCTGCAGCGCCAGGAGCACGAACAGTTGCAGGTGGGCCTGGCGCTCTGGGGCTTCCTGCCCGAGTGGAGCAAGGATCCCCTGGGGATGCGCCGGCCGATCAACGCCCGCAGCGAAAGCGTGACCGAAAAAGCCTTCTTCCGTGCTGCCTGGCGCCATCGCCGCGCCCTGCTGCCCGCCGATGGCTTCTTTGAGTGGCAGAGCCGCACGGATCCGCGCAGCGGACGCTCCTACAAGCAACCCTGGCTGTTCCGCCGCCGCGATCGCGCCCCCTTCTGGCTCGGCGGGCTGTGGGAGCGCTGGAGCGGCCCTGATGGCGGCGAACTGGAAAGTTGCTGCGTGCTCACCACAGCTCCCAACGATCTGCTGCGGCGGGTCCATGACCGCATGCCGGTGGTGATCCCCGATGGGCTGGAGCAGGCCTGGCTGGAGCTCACCGATGGGCCCGGGCTGCGGGCCCTCGAACCGCTGATGGCGCCATGGGATCCAGCCGCCTGGGAGGCGGTGAAGCTGGAGATCGCTCCAGTCGCTGGCGGCCCTGGCCCAGGAAGCACTGCCGGTGAAAGCCCTTCCGCCCAGCAGCTCAACCTGCTCGGCTGAAGGGCCCGGGGCCTGGAGTTGAAACCAATCTGCGGCGCAGACAGGGCGCCATGGGGCTCGTTCCGCGGTTAAACAGGAGCCACCGCCAAGCGATCGCGACCATGAGCCTGGACCAACTCGATGCCTTCCTCGCCCATGCCCACGGCGATCCGGCGCTCGATCGCCAGCTGCATGAACCCAAGGAACTGGCCGAGTTCCTGGCCCTGGCCCGCGGCGCCGGTTTCGACGTCGATGAAAACGACGTGATCGCCGCGCAGCAGCGCGCGGAGCAGACCCTCAGCGATGAGGAGCTGCAGCGCCGGGCCGGAGAGGAGGCGCGCCGGTTGCGCCATTTCATCCCCGGTTGAGAGAAGATCGGCCCATGCCCGAGACCCTGAACTCTCCCTGGCAACTGCCTGGGGGCCGCGAACGGGTGGCCGCCTACCCGCGACCACCGGCGCTGGAGCCCTGTGCCCGCCACGTTCGGGTGGAGGCCCTGGGTCGGGTGCTGGTCGACACGGAACGCTCGCTGCGGGTGCTGGAGACCTTCCATCCCCCCAGCTTCTATCTGCCGCCGGAAGCGATCGATCTGGCGCTGCTGCAGCCGGCCCCGGGTCACAGCTTCTGCGAATGGAAGGGGGTGGCCCGCTATTTCGATGTGGTGGCAGCGGGAAGCGATGGCCTGCCGCGGCGCTTGAGCCGGGCGGTGTGGCAATACCCCGAACCGGCCCCTGCCTTTGCCGCCCTGACGGGCTGGTACGGGCTCTATCCGGGGTTGATGGATGGCTGCTGGCTTGATGGCGAGCGGGTGATTCCCCAGCCCGGCGGCTTCTACGGCGGCTGGATCACCGCCGAGCTGGAGGGACCGTTCAAAGGGGATCCGCAGCATCCGGAGCTGGTCTGAGCAGCAGGCTGGCGCCATGGCGCTGAACCGTCTCGAGGCTGGCCAGCAGCAGCTGCTGACGCAACTGATGAAACGCCTCAATCTCGCCGCTGGCGGCGAAGGCCTCCAGCCGCAGATGCACCCCCCTGCTGTCGACAGCACCAAGCTGGATCCGCTGGGGTAGATCCGCGGCCACAGCGGCATTCTGCTGGAGCTGCTGCTCCAGATCGGCACAGATGGCGGCAACCCGGGGGAGATCCTCCGGGCGCAGCGGCAACTCAAGCAGCAGGCGGCGATGGTCCCGGCGGCTGGCGTTGGCCACCGCGAAGGTGGCAAAGATGGCATTGGGCACGAACAAGCGCTCGCGCTCGGGAGTCAGCAGCTCGGTGTAATACATGCCGATGCGTTGCACCGCGCCGGCAAGGCGGCGATCGGGCAGTTCGATCTGGTCACCGACGTTGAAGGGGCGATAGACGTAGAGCATCACGCCGCTCAGCAGGTTCTCCACCAGCGCCTTGGAGCCGAAGCCCACCGCCGCCGCGCCGATGCCGCTGGCGGTGAGCAGCAGCATCGGCGACACCCCCAGCAGGCGCAGCACCTCCAGGCTCGCCAGCAGGATCACCACGGCGCCGATCAACTTGTCGATCAGATCCAGCAGGAAGGCGCGATCGCTGGAGCTGCGTTGGCTCAGCCAGCCGGGAGGCAGCTCGCCCTGGCCGATCAGCAGCCGCTTGCAACGCAGCAGCGTCCAGGCCACACCAAGGGTGACCAGCAGATCCCGCACCTCCTGACCATCGCGGGGCAGGTTCCAGCCGAGGCGATCCAGCAGATCAAACAGCCACCAACCCACCCCAGCGAACAGCAACGTGGCGCTGACGCTCAGCCGGGCTCGCTGCAACAGGGCCCGGCCCAGGGAACCCCTGGGGCAGCGTCCGGCCAACAGCTGCAGCCCCAGCCAGGCCGCGACTGCCAGCAGCAGGCTGAAGATCAGCAAAGGGAGCTGGAACGGAAGTCCGGTGTTCACGGTTGGAGCTGGCGATCGCCGCCGGGCTGGTCCAGCTGCCAGAGCAGATCGGGGCCGAGGAGGCGCAAGGCGACTCCATCCCAGGGAACCACCTGCTCCATCGCCTGCAGCCCCAGATCTCCCAGGGGGGTACGGGCCGCCAAGCCGCCCAGCAGCTTGGGCGCGATCACGGCGGCGATGCCCTGCACGCAATCCTGCCGCAGGGCCGCGGCCGCCAGATCGGGGCCGCATTCCCACAGCACCTGATTGCAGCCGCGCCGGCCGAGGGCCTCCAGCAGCTCCAGGGGCTCACAGGCGGCCAGAGGCAGCCGCTCCACCCCCAGCCGATCGAGCCGCTCGCAGGCCGCGGCGGAGGCTTCGGGTCCATGGGCCACCAGGGTGGCGGCCACGGCGGTGTCCCAGAGCTGGGCGCTGGCCGGCAGATCGAGGCTGCGGCTGACCACCACCCGCAGGGGTTCGGGATCGCGATGGCCGCGGCTGGTGAGCAGGGGATCATCAGCCCGCAGGGTGCCGCCACCGACGATCACGGCGTCGCCAGCGGCCCGCAGCTGATGCACCCAGGCGCGGGCAGCGGAGCCGCTGATCCAATGGCTGGCGCCATTGGGCAGGGCGATGCGACCGTCGAGGCTCATCGCCCATTTGAGGATTCCCAGAGGCCTACCGGTGCTGATGCGATGCACAAAGGCCCGGTTCAGGGCCAGCGCCTCCGCTGCCGCCACCCCTTCGATCACCTCGATGCCGGCAAGCCGCAGTTGCTCCAGGCCAGCTCCGGCCACCAGGGGATTGGGATCAGCCATCGCCACCACCACCCGCACCACTCCCGCCGCGATCACCGCCTGACTGCAGGGCGGTGTGCGGCCCTGATGGCAGCAGGGCTCAAGCGTCACCACCAGGGTGCCGCCACGGGCCCGCGCACCGGCCTGGGCCAGGGCGCCCACCTCGGCGTGGGCTTCGCCGGCACGGGCGTGATAGCCCTCACCCACCAACTGGCCGGCGGCATCGAGCACCAGGGCGCCCACCACGGGATTGGGGCTGGTGCGCCCGGCGCCCAGGGCAGCGAGCTGCAGGGCCCGACGCATCCAGGGGAGCCAGGGGGAGGGGGCAGCAGGCATCAGGCCTAAGGAGAGCGTGATGGTGTCGTCAATCGAACAGCCAAGCCAACCATGGGCCTCAGGACATCGACCTGGCAAGCGGGGCCAGCAGCCTGATGGCTTCAGATCGATGGCGGCCCTCATCGGCCCGAAGCTGCTTCTGGACGTTCGCGGCCTTCGCTGCCCCAACGGCAATCCGTCGGCAGTCAGAAGGCTGAACAGGATTCTCAGCCGGCCGGCTCCTGGGGCAGACGCCGCCATTCCGCCACCACATAAGGCGGCACCGGCAGCTCCACGAACACCCCCGGCAGCTGCAGCCGCAGCGGCCGGTTCTTGTGCAGATCGGCGATCAGCGGCGCCAGATCGAACTCGGCCGCCGCCGAGCGGCCATCGCCAGCGAGCTTGGGATTGGCCAGGGTGACATCAGCCAGATTCCAGCTGCGGCGACCGCCGCGCACGATCAGGCTGGTGGGGTGGTCGAGCCGCACCCGGCCCGGATAGCCCACGATCCGCAGGCGCAGGGGTCCTCCCGGTGGGCCCACGCGATAGGCCACCACCTGCCAGCTCTGGTAGTCGAGATCCCGCAGGCTTTCGAGGCTGCGCACCACGCCGGTGCCGGTTTCATCCGGGTGGGCATGGATCAGGGCGAAGGGCAGCCCAACCGCAGGCCACAGAGCCGTAGGCGGCCCGAGCGACGCCCCAGGCCCTGCGGCAGCGGCCCCGGCCCCGGGCTCGACCAACAGCAGAACCAGACCCAGCAGCAGGGACAACAGGAGACGCTTCATCGCTGGGCAGCGCTGGGCTGGGGAGTCGTAAGGCCGGGGGGCCCCGGCTGGCGTTCCGCCCCCGGAATCGGCTGCCAGTCGGTGTGGGTGGCCCACAGAGCCCAGATCGCCATCGCCCGCAGGTAATGGCAGGCGCGGAAGGTGCCCGCCGCCGTGATCGCCTCGGGGGTGCGGAACTGCAGGCCGCCCTCGTACACCTGCTGGACCACGGCGCCGGTGATCGCCAGGGCGGTCGCGGTGTCGCCCATCAGCCGGTAGTAGGCGGCCAGGCCGAAGTTGATGCCGGTCCACACCTCCAGGGGATGGGTGCCCTTGGGATCGAGGGGGGTGCCATCGCGGCGCAGGCCGTTGGCCACGCCTAGCCGGCCGCCCTCGAATCGCTCAAAACAGGCCTCCTTGACGGCGTTGAGGGAGGAGTGGGCCCGCTCCTCGGCCACGACCGGCGGCAAACCCAGCAGACGGGCGTAGAAGTCGCCGCAGAGCTGATCCGCCATCACCACCGGCGTGCCACTGTCGGCATCGATGTTGTAGTACTCGCCGTTCCAGAGCAACGGATCGAAGTTGGCGCGGCTCTGCTCCAGCCAACCGCCCAACTCACGCTGCTCCGCCGAGGTCTCGAGCCCCAGCTCCAACTGCAGCCGCTGACCCATGGCCAGGGCCGCCTCCAGGGCCGCGATCCAGAGGGCGCCGCAGTAGGCGCTCACCCCCTGCAGGGGCCAGTCATCGAAGGTCTGGTCAGGAGCCCCGCCGTTGTCGGGCAGGCCATCGTCATTGGCATCGAATTGCTTGAGGTAGCGCAGGGCCGTGACGGCCGCCGGCCAGCACTCGGCCAGGAAGCGCAGATCCTCGCCTGTGGGAGCCAGGCGGAAGCTGCGCCACACCTGCAGCACGAAGTCACTGGCGAGATCCTTCCAGAGGTTGCAGTCCTGATAGGCGGTGTAGTTGGTGGCGTCGAAGGGCCGTTCATTCGGGGCCCCGAGATCGTGGGGGGTGGCGCCGGCGACCTTGCGCGCCGCCTCAACCCGGCCGCGGCCCTGGGTGAAGTACCAGCCGATCGGCCGAGGCGTGGGGTCGGCGGCCGGGATCGCCCGGGCGAAGTCGCGCAACACCGCCTTGTCCAGTTCGGGCCAGAGCTGCAGCAGGGCGAAGGAGCCATACAGCCGCACGTCGAGGCTCTCGTACCAGGCGTAATCGAGGCACTCGAGCACGCCGAAGCGGCCCACCGGATCGTTCGGGCCGGCGGCGGTCCAGAGGCTGCCACCACTGGCCAGGTCGTAGAGCTCGTTGAGCAGGGCCATGCGCAGCGCTTCGGGCAGATCGCTGCGCCCCAGCACCGGCGCCTGCCAGGCCTCGATCGCCTGCCGCCAGCTGCGCCAGTCCCGCAGGGCCTCGGCGGCGATGGCGAGAGCGTTATCACCGCTGCTGCCGAAGAAATCGGTGTAACGGCGCAGGCTGCGGGTGCCGGTGGCGAAGCTGGTGACCGGCAGATCCCAGGCGATCACCAGCGGGATCTCCAGGCTTTGCCCCGCTGCCAGGGTCACGCGCACCGCCAGAGCGGCGCTGGCGCTGTCGTGCTCGCCGCTGCGGCGATCGTCGGCGCTGTCGGGGATCGAGCCATCGCTGGCGAACGGCGTCCAGATCTCGCCGCCATCACCGGAGCTGTCCCAGCGGCTGCAGCGGAAGATCTCGACCCCGGCCAGGCTCAGGGCGGCCTCATCGGGCAACGCCAGGCACCACTGGCCCTGGCCCTCAGTCAGGGGCTCACCGCGCTCACCCTCGAGCACGAGGCCCTTCAGGCCCGGGGCCTGCACCTGGCGGTTGCACTGCCCCTGGCAGCGGCCGATCGCCGGCACGTAGTTGTGCTCGGGGCTGCCGTCATCGCGGAACGTGACGGCTGCTGTGGGATCGGTGTTGGTGAACCAGCTCACCATGTTGCGCCAGCTCAGCAACAGCGAAACGGTGAGCGGCTTGTCGGTGGGGTTCTGCAGATTCCAGACGAAGACCGCCAGCGGATAGCTGGTGCGCTGGTAATCGCCGGGCAGGATCGGGCTGAAGGCCTCGCAGCTCACCGCCGCCTGGAACACACCCGTGTACTCGGTGACGCTGAGCGGATAACGGGCCGCATAGGTGCCGGTGGTGCGCTGGGCGTCGCTGGCGGGATACCAGCTCCAGGCGCTCAGCGGCTCGCCAGCCTCAGGCTGCCCAGCCTCAGGCTGACCGGACTGCGGGCGGGAGTCATCGGCCGTGGGCTTCACCGCCAGGGCATGGGCGCGGCTGGTGGTGCCATCGCTTTCGTAGAGGGCGAACTGGCAGTCGGGGATCTCGCCGAACCAGTGCTCACCGCCATCGAGATGCCAGAGGTTGAAGCGACCGTCGGGGCCGCGGCCGATGCAGCCGGCACCGAAGCCGCCCAGGGGTGCGCCGTGGTTCGGGCCGTCATCGAGGTTGCTGGCGTAGCGCACCGTGTAGGGCTTGTCCCAGCCCAGGCCAAAGGGGCGCTGCCAGCTGCCGGGAAGCAGGGGGTTAGGGCGCTGGCCGCCCCCGATCAGGCGGGACGCGAGGGAAGAAAAGCCGAACGGAGGCATCGACGCCGCAATCTGTTCGGGCCAGCTTGTCAGAATCGCTGGGACGGGGGCGCCTCGGTCGGGACCGACTCGATCGGGACCGGCTCAGTCGGGACCGACTTCCTGATCGACCAGCGCATCGAGGGTGAGCGCCGAGCGCACCAGGGACTGATAGCGCTGCACCACGCGTCGGTTGCGCTCCAGCCAACTGGCCGGATCCCGGCCTGAGAGGCCGGAGAGCGACCCCGGTCCGGTGGCATCGCCATCGAGCAGCTCCAGGTCACTCTGCTGGGCCAGCAGGGCCAGCACCAGATCATGGATGCGCTGACGGCGGTCGGACATGGGGTGGAGCGGCGTGGAGTTGGCGAGGCGGATCGATGGGCATCATCGCTCCAGGACTGGGGCCAATCGTTGGCAGCCGATCGCACCTGACCCTGAACCCACTGGAATCGCCTTCAAGGTGCCGCTGGAGAGCCTCAACCAAGGCTTCAAGTTGAGGCTCGACTGAATTGTTTCGACGAGACGTTCAGACGAGATGTTCAGATGTCGCTCCAGCCTCAGAGACCGTTCTGCTCCTGGGGTTGATAGAAGAACCCAACGCCGGCAGCGTCCTGACGCACCACCGCACAGCGGCTGGCCACCCGCCACAGGGCCCGGTGAATCGGCGTGGGGTCGTAGCGCACCAGATTGGGAAAGCGCTGCTTGAGCAGAGTGTTGGCGTGCCAGGCGTTGTAGTGAGGAATACGTGGGTTGATGTGATGGCAGACGTGGGTGGAGCCGATGCCGTGGTGCAGCAGGTTCAGCAAGGGCCCGTAGGGACGATCCACCGTTTGCAGGGCTCCTTTGGCCCAGGTCCAGTCTGCGGAGGAAAAATGGGGGATGTTGGTGTCGGTGTGCTGCATCCAGGTGTAAGCCACCAGCCAGGCATTGACCACCAAATAGGGCAAGCCATAGACGCACAGAACCCGCAGCAGAGAGAACTGAACCGAGGCCAGAGCCAGGGCCAGCAGCATCGCCAGCACCCCGAGATTGGAGAGCAGCATCGGGCGACGGAAGGAGTCCGGGAACAGCGCCCGACTGCCGTTGCGAAAAGGCGTACCGCTCCAGAAGTGGGAAGTGGGAGCGCCATAGTCCTCGCCGCCTGCGACACCGATCAGCAGGTACAGCGGCCAACCCAGCACCAGATGGGTGAACAGGGACTGGATGCCGTAGAGCCTGGCGCCAAGCCAGCCTCTCAGGGCCACCACCGACTGGCCCGCGGGGGATTCTGAGCGCGGCGGCACATGGGTTTCACCACCTTCGAGCTGGTTGCAGTTGGCATGGTGCACCGCATGGCTGCGCTGCCAGGAGAAGTAGGGCACCAGCAGCAGGCTGTGCAGCACGAAACCCACCGTGGCTTCCACCCGTCGGTTGGGATGGAAGGCGCCGTGACCGCACTCATGAGCCAAGACCCAGCAACCGCTGGCCACGGTGCCCGTGATCACGGCGTAGAGCAGCCAGAGCGGAGCGGCGAGGGGGGTCAGGGGGATCTGAGTGCCCAGGCCGTAGGCCACCAGGGACAGACCGAGTGACAGGGCCAGGCTTGCCCAGGCCTTGGCCGGATCGATCCGGAGCAGCTCGGACGGCAGGCAGGCCAGCAGTTCGGCCTTGCTGGGGAAGCTGGCGGGGGAAGGCGAGGAGGGCGCTTTGGCGCTGGGAGGAAGGGAGGCGGTTGAGATCAAAGAAGCTGCTGCATGACGGTTCAACTCGACTGGGCAGTCGAAAGCCTCAGCAAGTTAAGGGCGTTGATGCTGCAGCCGCGCGCTTGGTCCGTTGGCTCCCGTGGCTGCCACGGGGGGCTGCCACCTTGGCTGTGGCCGTTGGCGAACCTGAGGCTGTGGAATCTGAGGCACTGAAGAACAATGAATTCGCCTCGTCTGAGCCGTTGTCGGCCATCCAGGTACCTGGACTATCGCTCCATGGAGCACTGGCACAGCGTCCGCTTGACGCGCTCAGATCGCAGGGTTGGTCGATGGGGCTCAGGCGCGTTCCGCTCGACGATCAACCGCCGCAGGCGCTGGTAGCCGGGCGAGTCAGTAGTACCGGCCGGGATACTCGCCCGGGTGATCGATCCGCCTCACCCGCACACCCGAGGCCGACTGGCCGGAGAAGCGCAGGATCTCGCTGCCAGACACCGAAAAGCCGAGCTGCTGGGCCAGGCGCGCCACCTCATCAGCAGTCATCGCCTCCTCCACCTGCCGCTTCAGAGTGGGATCGCGCTGCACGCGCGAGAGGAAGTGCCTGAGCTGTTCGAATGTCACTCCAGGCTCCCGATCGCGACCCAGCCTACGGCGAACGCCGTAGGCACTCACCCCAGCGTGAGGCGAGTCAGCTTCGGTTCTTGCTGAAACACACTTGATGTGCTTCAACTGTCCGTCAAGCCGTTTAATTGGAGCCCCTAAATTTCAAGAAAGAGGGCCTCACTGTCCTTGATGCAATGCAGCAACAGGGTTGGCCAGCACGCTGACGGCATCCGTAGCGATCAAGAAATATCAACAGACTGCGCAGAAGGACAAGCATCCCTATCATGGCTGGACACTAAGTTCAAACACATGATCTAGGATCCGGCAATCACCATCTCCCCTGATTTCGATCTCAGCTTCCTGACAGATATCAGTCTCAGCATCACCCGCATGGACAGCCAGACAGGCGTCCGCTCCTCTTTTGCCATCGCACGCCCAGAGGCCGAGGCCAAGACCCTGCAACCGCTGCTCACCGACGCCCAGCCAGCTTCGCCCGATTCGCTGACCAGCAGCAAGATCTTTTCCCACGATTCCGCCACCAATTGGAGGAGCACCGAAGGTCAGGCCATCGGCGGCTCACGAGGCACCCAGATCATTGGAGCCGGCACCTACGCACCACTGATCTTCGCCGACAATCAACAATTCCCCAATTCGGAAACCATTGTTGAATCAGAGGCAATTGGCAATACGATTGAAATCAAGACCAGCCAAGGCTTGCAATACCAGCTGGCCCAGCAAGGGACAGGGGTACTGAATGTCTCAGACAACACTGATCAATTCGCCATCACGATCAAACGTCTCGGCCGAAATCTGAACAGCTTCGCCCTCTACCAGGTCGACGCTGAGACTGGGGGCGTGACGTTGGATGGCCAGACCTTCACCACCGTTCAACCTGGCTATGCAAACGCCGCACTCGAATCCGCAGCAGCCAGTCAGCTGGTTTTCGACACTGGCGCCATGCCTGAATACGGCGAAGAGCTCACCTTGAGAGATATCGTCCTGAACCCAGGAGCCCAGTACGGAATTCTATTTTTCAATAGCACCAAATCAACCACTTACTCATCCTTCGCTGCTGCCAATCTCGGTTACGCTGTACAAGTCCAGAGCTACCTACCCGACAAGGATGGTCAACTCGTTTTTGCTCTGGAAGACATCAACATCAGCGATCCGACATGCGACAGAGACTTTAACGATCTGATTGTAACGATCGAAGCGGAGCCCAAGACAAGCTTTGATCAACTCACCGTCTTTGGCGACAGTCTGAGTGATTTCGGTTCCCGCTCCGCAGCCATGTATAAACAGGTGCTGCAGCGGAACGCGGTGCCAGCCTGGAGCGGTTCCACGTTCAGCAACGCCCAAGCCAATTGGCAGACCCAGCTTCGCACCGCACTTGATATCCCCTACGACGCCGTCACCGGAGCCGGCATCAGCAACAGTTTTATCGGTGGCCTGCCCAGCCCGATTCCATCTTCACCGCAGAATCCCTCTTACGCAATCGGCGGCGCTCTCTCCGGCAAGGACACGCTCTATGACGTACTGGCAGGCCTCAATCCTCCCCTGTTCCCCCAAGCCCTGCTGGGACCTCCCTACTCGGTCAGCGGACTGGGCGTGCAGTCCCAGATTGAACAGGCGCTGACGGTTGACAACAAATCACTCGCCAACGATCTGGTCACGCTCTGGAGCGGCGGCAATGATCTGCTGGCCGCCGTCAACCTTGGCCAGACACTGAATGCCACCCTGCAGGATGTGCTGACGAAGACAAGGGCAAGCCTGATCACGCTGCTGCGCTCTGGCGAGGCGCGCTCCGTGCTGGTTTCCAGCCTCGCTCCACTGCAGGGTGACGTCGATGGGGTTGCCTATTCCATGCCCTTCCTGAAGTTCCTGCCCCCCGAATGGCAGGCTGCGATTGAGGCCGGGGCCGCCACCGTGTTCCGAGGCGCAATCACCGCAATGATTGACGAGGTCAAGGCGATGTTCCGCTACGCGGCCCTGGTCAATTTCAACAATGAATACGGGTTCAACTGGAAGCGATTTGGCAGTGATCTTGGCAACTTTAGCGATTATGGCATTACACAGACCACGCAATCAGCCCAGTCAAACAAAGCTGCTGACGCCAATCAATACCTTTACTTTGACGATGTCCACCCGACGGAGTCCGGCCACAACATGATTGCACAGGCGATTGAGCTGACGCTCGAAGCCGACCAATCTTCCCTGGACGCAGCCTGCCTGAATGACACCATTCTGGCTGATGGTTCTATGGCCACAGGCAGTTGGCGAAATGATGCCATCACTGCCGCCAACACCGGCAGTCAACTCAATGGCCTTGAGGGCAATGACTGGCTGACAGGTCTCAATGGAGCTGACGACCTGAATGGCGGAGCTGGAAATGATCTACTCAACGGTGGTGGTGGGATCAACGCCCTCTACGGCGGATTGGGTGCTGACGTTTTTGACATCACGACAGCGAGTCTCGCCGGTGGTCTGCAGACGATCAAAGATTTCAATGCCCTCGAAGGCGACCGCCTGTTGCTTTCTGGAGCCTATGCCAAAGCCGTCGGTGATGACTTCTTCGTGCCCACCCAGCAGGATTGGCAAAAGGCGGTCACGTTTGAGTCCACAGCAGAGGGCGGACTGCTCAGCGTCCACTTCACAGACCCGTCAACTGTGGATGGCTTGATTGCCCTCATCGGCGTGCAAAGTTTCGATAGCGCCTGGCTCAGCTGATCGGATCAGTTCCGCAACCTCAGTGGTCTTGATGGACCTGTGGGGCCACCGGGCCGCACCCGAGGGCGCGCCCGCCGTTGCCGCAGCCGCCAAAGGGTTAGACCGGAATCGACGCGCCCGTTGGGGCTGCATCGCCCAGGCCTGCTCAAGGGCCGAAGTGCTGTGGGCCTTGCTGTTGCCCTCGATGACCCAAGCCCAGGAGCAACGCTGATGCACAACCAACCCCTGCCGCCGATCGCCGGCCGCGAAGCTGAGATCCTCGCCCTGGTGCAACAGGAGGGACCGGTGTTTCAGCCGCGCACCAATCTCGAACTGGAGCAGATCCACTCGACCTTCGCCTGCGCGCTCCACATGCACCAGCCGACGATCCCGGCCGGGGCACATGGAGAACTCATCTCCCATCTGCAGTACATGGTTGAGCATCCAGGCGAAGGCGACAACCACAATGCCGAACCCTTTGCCCAGTGCTATAAGCGCCTGGCCGAACTCATCCCCCAGCTGATCGACGAGGGCTGCAATCCGCGCATCATGCTGGATTATTCCGGCAACCTGCTCTGGGGTTTCGAGCAGATGGGCAGGCACGACATTCTCGATGCGCTCAGGCGCCTCGCCTGCGATCCCTCCCTTCAACCCCATGTGGAGTGGCTCGGCAGCTTCTGGAGCCATGCCGTGGCACCCTCCACGCCCATCCCCGATCTGAAACTGCAGATCCTGGCCTGGCAGCAGCATTTCGCAGCCCTGTTCGGCCCCGAGGCCCTGCAGCGGGTCAAGGGTTTCTCACCACCGGAGATGCACCTGCCCAACCACCCCGACACCTTGTATGAATTCGTCAAGGCCCTGAGAGAGTGCGGCTACCGCTGGCTGCTGGTGCAGGAGCACAGCGTCGAAAATCTCGATGGCTCCGCCCTGAATCATGAGCAGAACTACATCCCCAACCAACTGGTGGCACGCAACTCCAGGGGGGAGACAGCCACCATCACCGCGCTGATCAAAACCCAGGGCTCCGATACGAAACTGGTGGGTCAGATGCAGCCCTGTTACGAGGCCCTGGGACTGGGCCGACAAAAGCTGGGAAACACAACCATTCCGGCGATTGTTTCCCAGATCGCCGACGGTGAAAATGGCGGCGTGATGATGAATGAATTCCCGCCAGCCTTCCTCCAGGCCCACCGGCGCATCGCCCGCGAGGGGAACGGCACAACGGGCACCGTGGCGATCAACGGCACGGAATATCTGGAGTTGCTGGAAGCTGCCGGAGTGCAGTCAGAAGATTTCCCCATGATTCAGGCGGTGCAACAGCACAAGCTTTGGCAACAGGTCGGTAGCCAGCCCACCGCTGAATCCGTGGAGGCCGCCATCGCCGACCTCAAAGCCCATGATCCCGGGTTTTCGATGGCCGGCGCCTCCTGGACCAACAACCTGAGCTGGGTGGAGGGCTACACCAACATTCTCGAGCCGATGTACAGCCTCAGCGCCCAGTTTCACCAGCTGTTTGATCCCCTGGTCGCTCAGGATCCCGGGGTCACCAGTACGCCGCACTATCAGCAGGCGCTGCTCCAGCTGCTGTTGCTGGAAACCAGTTGCTTCCGCTACTGGGGTCAGGGCACCTGGACCGACTACGCCAGCGAGATCCACCGGCGGGGTGTCGAGGCGATCGGCTGATCTGCAAGCCGCCAAGCCAACAGCTCCGTTTCAGACAGCCGTTGCTCCTGATCGGCGTGGATCACCGCTGGAACAGATCAGCAGAGGACAGGAGCCCCCGCTGAGCATCATGGTGGCAATGGCAAGGAACACCCTGGGCAGCACGGTGGCAGCAAGTGAATCCGGGGTGCTGGCGGTGATCGGCACCGACGCCGGCGGCGTGGCGGGCCTGCCCGCCCCCAGCCTGGGCCTGCTGCGTGAGGCCCTCCTGGTGGTGGCCCCGGCGCGGCTGCTGCCGCAGCTGGCCCCCTGGTGGCAGGCCGAGCAGGCGGCCGGACGGGTGCCTGCGGCAAGCCCCTGTCCCGAGTTGTTGGCCAGCGACAAGCCCGAGCACATCTTCGGCCCGCTGGGCGAGGCCCTGGCCAGCGGCCATAGGGCGGTGCTGCTCGCCAGCGGCGATCCCCTCTGGTTCGGCATCGGCCGGCTGCTGTTGCAGGTGTTCCCGCCTGAGCGGCTGCGCTTCCACCCGGCTCCCTCCTCCCTGCAACTGGCCTTTGCCCGCATCGGCCGGTCCTGGCAGGACGCCAGCTGGGTGAGCCTGCACGGCCGCGATCCCGAGCCCCTGGCGGCAGCCTTGCAGAAACGCCCGGCCGCCCTGGCCGTTCTCTGTGATCCGGGGGCGGGCGGCGCTGGGACGGTGCGGCGCATGCTCGGAGCCTCAGGCCTGGAGGCGGCCTACGGCTGCTGGATCTGCGAGCGGCTGGGTCATCCGCAGGAGCGGGTGCTGCGCCTCGCCCCGAATGAGCCGCTACCGGCCGATCTCGATCCCCTGCATCTGGTCCTGCTGGTGGCGGAGGCCGCTGCTCCCCCGCATCCCCTGGAGCTCCCCCTGTTCGGCATCGCCGATGGCCTCTGGCTGCAACATGCCGATCAACCCGGCCTGATGACCAAACGGGAGGTGCGCATCCAGCTGCTGGCCGACCTGGAGCTGCCCGAAGCCGGCGTCCTCTGGGATGTGGGCGCCGGCGTCGGCTCCGTGGGGCTGGAGGCCCTGCGGCTGCGGCCGGCCCTCGCCTTATGGGCGGTGGAACGTCGCGGCGGCGCCGCCGCCCTGATCCAGGCCAATGCCCAGCGGCTGGGCCTCAAGCCGGCGGGAGTGGTGGAAGGGATCGCCCCTGAAGCCCTGGCGGCCCTGCCGGATCCCGATCGGGTGCTGCTGGGCGGCGGCGGCCGCGATCGGGCGGCCCTGCTGGAGGCCGTGCTGCAGCGATTGCGGCCCGCTGGTCTGGTGGTGATCCCCCTGGCCACCGTCGAGGCCCTGGCCGAGCTGCGACCCCGCCTGGAAGCCTCAGGACTGACGGTGTCCGTGAGCCAGCATCAGGCCTGGCGCGGGGCGCCCCTGGCGGATGGCACCCGGCTGGCACCGCTCAATCCGGTGCTGGTGCTCAGCGGCCGGAAGGGCTGAGCACCGGGCTCAAGGATTCGACGCGAATCGCCGTGCCGACGCCGATGCCCAGCGCCGCCGCCTGGCCAGCGCCGATCTCGAGCACCCCATTCACCGCTTCATCGGGCCCATAGCTGCGGCAGGGCAGGCGCATGCAGGGGGCCGCCGGCGCCACGACCTGGATGACGCGACCAGCCCTGACAAACAGCATGTCCAGTGGTTCGGGGGTCTGGTGCATCCAGAAGCGGGCGACCGCCGGCGGCTCATAGCCGAACCACATGCCGTGCAGCAGCGGCAGGGGGCCGCGGCGCTGCAAGCCCATGGCGTACTGCCGCTCGCTGCGCGGCACCTCCAGCTGGATGCAGGTGGATTGGGCCGCCTGGGGTGCTTCAAGACAGGCCCGGGCCGTGATCGGCAGCTGCTGAGGAGCGGATCCGGCGGCGGGGGCGGCGGCCAGGGCGGGGGGTGCGGCCAGGGCAGCGGTCCTGACCCCGGGGGCAGGGAACAGCGCCAGCAGGGAAGCGGAGAGCAGCCAGGGAACGGCTTTCCATCGGCGGGAAGCCGTCAACCAGGAAACCGCAGTCTGCGAAAGGACCGGTGTACGCAAGAGACCAGCTATTGGCAAGAGAACAGCCGTTGGCACGGGAACGGCCATTTTCGAACGAAGGGCCCCAGGCAAAGGAACAGCTCCTGGCCAGGAAGCAGTCCTCGCACACTGAGCAGCCTTCAGCCCCGAGGTCCAAAGCTCAGCTGTCAGCTGACCGGCGCGGCGCCTGCCAGTCCCGGCCTGGGAATCGCTGCCGATCATCGCGACTGCCGCGGCGGCCGCGTCTCCCCCAGGCAGTAGCCCTCACCGCGCACGGTGTGAAGCAGGCGGTCTTCGCCTCCCTCCTCCAGCTTCTGGCGCAGGTAGCGCACGTAGACCTCGATCACGTTGCTGGCACTGCTGGGTTGATCGTCCCAGATTTCCGAGAGGATCTGCTCACGGCTGACCACCGCGTCCCGGTGGCGCGCCAACAGCAACAGCAGTTCATACTCGCGGGCGGTCAGCGCCAGGGTTCGCTGACCCCGCTTCACCTGGCGGCTGGAGGGAATCAGCCGCAGATCCGCCACCTGCAGCCAGGCAGCCGCGGCGCCGCGCCGGTTCAGGTTCAGGTTGAGATGCAGCCGCAGGCGGGTGAGCAGGTCGCTGGGGCCCAGGGAACACAACCAGAAGTCATCGGCGCCGCTGTTCAGGGTGCGGCAGCGGTTGGCCACCGTGTCCTGTTCGATGCCCAGCAACAGCGGAATCGCCCCCCAGCGCTGGCGCAGCGCGGCGATCTGGCGATCGCTGCCGGGGGAAAGGATCACCGCCTCGGGCCCTGGAGCCTGGGGTTCAGCCGACCCTGGAGGCCCAGCGGAGCCGGGAACTGGTAACTGGGAGGGCCGCAGTGGGGCATAGCCGGAAACCTCCAGCCGGGAGGCCAGCAACTCCGCCTCTGCCCCCACCAGCAGCACGACCGGGCTCATGGCGCTGGCTCGACCACGTCGAGGCCATTGCCGGGTTTGGCCACATGGGGCAGGCCCCAGCCCAGCTTGTTGCGCAGCACCTGGAAAAACTCATGATCCGCCAGTCGCACGAATCGCACCGGCTGCTCGCTGCGCCGCACCAGCACCCGATCTTCGGGCCAGATGTAGCAGCCGGCGCTGCCATCCACCACCATCATCAGCCGCTCCGGTGTGGCCGGAAACACCGTGACCGGCTCCTTGTCGCTGAACACCAGGGCTCGCGAAGCCAGGGAATGGGCGGCGATCGGCGTCAGCTGCAGCACCGGGCAATCGGGGGTGATCACCGGACCACCGGCACTGAGGGCATAGGCGGTGGAGCCGGTCGGGCTGGAAAGAATGACGCCGTCGGCGGCGATATCCACCGGCGCATGGCGACCGATGGCGATTTCGAAGTGACACATGCTGGTGAGGGGCTCGCGGTGCAGGGCCATCTCGTTGAGACAGAGCACCTCCCAGCGCCGTTGCTCGCCCCGCATCACGCTCACCACCAGCAGCGAACGCTCCTCCACACTCCATTGCGAGGCGATCACCTGGTCCAGGGCCCGATCCAGATCCTTGAGGTAGGCCTCGGCCAGAAAGCCGAGATGGCCGGTGTTGATCGTCAGAATCGGCACGCCGATCGGGGCGGTCATCCGGGCGGCGGAGAGCACGGTGCCATCGCCGCCGAGCACGATCGCCAGGGGCATCTCGGCATCGAAACCAGGGGGCACGCAGGCGGCATAGCCCTTGGCGCGCAGATGCTGATCCGGATTGGCAAAGCCCACCACACCGGCGGAGCTGCTGGCGCGCACCACCTCAAGACCGGCCTCCTGCAGGCGGGCTTCAATGGTGGCGGCAGTGGCCAGGGCCAGCTCCTTGCCGTCGTTGACGATCAGTCCGACACGGGGCACCGATCGGGGGCGGGGGAGAGGATTCACTTTATCGGCAGCCCTGACAGGGGCGGCCAGCCGGCTCAGGCGCCGCGCCGCCGAACAGGGGCATCAGAACTGTTCCAGGAAGCGCAGATCACTGGTGTAAAGCCGGCGGATGTCATCGATGCCGTGGCGCACCATGCAGAAGCGCTCCACGCCAAGACCGGCGGCGAAGCCACTCCAGCGCTGCGGGTCGAGGCCCAGACCCTCGAGCACGGCCGGATCGACCATGCCGCAACCCATCACCTCCAGCCAGCGACCGCGCCACTGCACATCCACCTCGGCCGAGGGCTCGGTGAACGGGAAATAGCTGGCGCGGAAGCGCACCGGCAGATCGCCGAAGAAGCGTTGCAGGAAGGTGGTGACGGTGCCGCGCAGATGGCTGAAATCGAGGCCTTCATCGAGGGCCAGCACCTCCACCTGGTGGAACACCGGTGAATGGGTGGCGTCCACAGCGTCGCGGCGGAACACCCGACCGGGCGCCACGATCCGCACCGGCGGCGGATTCTGCTCGAGATGGCGGATCTGCACCGGCGAGGTGTGAGTGCGCAGCAGGCGCTCACCACCATCGGCCCCTGGGGCCAGGTAGAAGGTGTCCTGCATGTCCCGGGCCGGATGGTGCGGCGGGATGTTGAGAGCAGTGAAGTTGTAGTGGTCGGTCTCGATCTCGGGGCCCTCCGAGACGCGATAGCCGAGGCCGGCAAAGATGTCGACGATCTCCTCGATCGTGCTGATCAGGGGATGGCGATGGCCCGGCGGTACATAGCGGCAGGGAACCGTCACATCCAGCCGCTCCTGCTCCAGCCGCTCCGCCATGGCCGCCGCCTTGACGCTCTCCAGCCGCTGGGCCAGCAGCGCCTGCACCTGGTCCTTGAGCACATTGGCCCGCTGGCCCAGCAGGGGCCGTTCGCTGCCGGGCAGCTTGCCCATCGCCCCCAGCACGGCTGAGAGCCGTCCTTTCTTGCCGAGCAGGCTCACCCGCAGCTCTTCAAGCTCGGCGGCGCCGGCGGCGGCGGTGATGGCGGCTTCGGCTTCGGCCTCCAGCTGCTCCAGCTGGGTGGTGAGGTCCTGGAGGCTGACGATGGCGCTCACGGGCTGGGGGCTAAACGATGCGAAACGCGACTGTAGGCAGCCGCCCCAGCGCCTTTGCCAGCGCCAGCGCCAGCGAGCCTGGCGGAGAGGCCGATGACCGACCTCTCGGGCCAGGAGTCTCGGTAGCGTTGAGCCAGTGCCTGCCGCCCCGATGGATCCGCTCCGCATCCTGATCAGCAACGACGACGGGGTGTTCGCCGATGGCATCCAGGCCCTGGCGAGCGCAGCGGTGGCCCGGGGGCATCAGGTCACCGTGGTCTGTCCCGACCAGGAACGCTCCGCCACCGGCCATGGCCTCACCCTGCACGCGCCCCTGCGGGCCGAGCGGGCCGACGAACTGTTCGCTGCGGGGGTGCGGGCCTGGGCCTGCAGCGGCACCCCCTCGGACTGCGTCAAGCTCGCCCTGTTCCGCCTGCTGGAGGAACCACCCGACCTGGTGCTCTCGGGCATCAACCACGGTCCCAATCTCGGCACTGACGTGCTCTATTCCGGCACCGTCGCCGCGGCCATGGAGGCCACGATCGAAGGGTTCCCGGCCCTGGCGGTGAGCAGCGCCGATTTCCAGTGGCGCCATTTCGAGCCGGCGGCCCGGCTGGCCCTGGACGTGGCCGAATCGATGCACCGGACCGGCTGGCCCGAAGGCCTGCTGCTCAATCTCAACGTGCCGCCGCTGGCCAGCGAGGCGATCGGGCCGCTGCGCTGGTGTCGCACGGCCGTACGCCGCTATGTCGATCAGTTCGACAAGCGGATTGATCCCCGCGGCCGCACCTACTACTGGCTGGCCGGTGAGGTGGCCAATGATCTCGAAGCCCAGGTGGCCGGTCCGGCCGAGTGGCCGATCGATGTCGCCTGGATCGACGCGGGAGGCGCTTCGCTGACACCGCTGCAGCCGGAGCTGCTCTGGCGCGGTCTGGCCGAGAGCCTGCCGGCGGCGGAACTGCTGGGCGGCTGACCGGGGGGCCGCCTGACCGGGGGGTCGCTGCTTTCGGGGTCGGTTCAGACCGGCCAGTGGCGGGCCCGGATCCGGTGGCTGATTCAGGCCCGCCGGTACACCCGCTGCAGCAGCCAGAGGCTGATCCACAGGCCGATCATGTGGGCGAACAACACCTGGGTGTTGCTCAGCACCGAGAGCATCTCGATCGAGGTGATCGGCAGGCCAATCACCCGGCCTGCCGCCCCAGGAGCCTGCTGAATCTGGGCGCCGAAGAAGCCCGGAACCTGTTGCGAGGCCTGCACGAACAGGCTGCCCGCCAGCGCCTGATAGCCGATCACCGCCAGGGTGACTCCCACCAGATCGGCCAGCACTCCGCGCTTGATCAGGCGGGCCGTTTCGCCTTTGCTGGGCCGTACCGGGCTGGCCAGGGCCCTGCCGCAGCGGATCACCAGGCCGCTCTGCCAGATGGACCAGAGCAGTACGAAGAAGGAGAGGGTGGTGAGCGAGAGACCCGGGCCCAGGCCCAGTGCCCGGGCTGAGTTGGCCGCCAGGCGCCCGCCGATGTTGTTGAACAGCAGCACCCCCATCACCACCACCGCCATCACCACCTGGGCCCAGAGGCGGATCCAGCTCATGCGACGCACGGCGGCCGAAATCAACTGCAGATCGAGGCGATCAACCATCGGGAGGGAGTCAGCGGGCCGCCTTGCGGCCAGGTGGCTACCAAACTTGCCATGGGAGGATCAGCGCGGCGAGGCCCGCGTCGTTGATTCCGCTCCACAACCCCAACGATGCCCTGCGTCCCACCGCCATTGCGCTGGGCAGTTTCGATGGCCTGCATCGCGGCCATCGCCGTGTGATCGCGGCCGTTGTGCCACCCAGCCTCGTGCCTCCCTGCAGCGCCCCGCTCAGCCAGTCGGGCACAGCCCGCATCAACGACGACCTGTCCAACCCGGATCGGAGTCACCCCGATCGGATCCAACCAGATTCAGGCCCCGTCGATCCAAGCGACCGGAGGCAGCCCCAGCCGATTGCCACGGTGGTGAGCTTCTGGCCCCATCCGCGCGAGGTGCTCCACGGCGAACCGAGGCTGCGGCTGGATCTGCCGACCGAAAAGCTGGAGGCCCTGGAGCCGCTCGGCATCCGCCAGCTGGTGCTCGTGCCTTTTGACAGGGCCCTGGCGGCCCTCACGCCGGCGCAGTTCGTCGAGCAGGTGCTGGTGGAGCAATTGCAGGCCCGCCGCATCGCCGTCGGCGACA
This sequence comes from uncultured cyanobacterium, assembly GCA_903823115.1. Classification (GTDB taxonomy): domain Bacteria; phylum Cyanobacteriota; class Cyanobacteriia; order PCC-6307; family Cyanobiaceae; genus Cyanobium. The sequence goes on along the minus strand of CAIJRN010000028.1, from coordinate 19,907 downwards.
ACTTCCGCTTCGGCGCCGGCCGCTGTGGTGATGCCGCCGAGCTGGCCCGCCTCGGCGAGCTCCATGGCATTGCCGTCACCGTGCTGCCGATGCTCTTCGATGGCGCCGAACGGGTGAGCAGCAGCCGCATCCGCCGCGCCCTGGCCGCTGGCCGCATCGCTGAGGCCCGGAGGCTGCTGGAGCGGCCCTATCGCTTCAGTGGGCGGGTGGTGCGGGGCCGCGGGCTGGGCCGCCAGCTGGGCTGGCCCACCGCCAATCTGCAGGTGGATGGCCGCAAGTTCCTGCCCCAGGAGGGGGTCTATGCCGCCCTGGCCTGGCTGGAAAGCGGCGAACCGGGGGTGGCCTGCGGCGAAGCGATGGCGGCGGTGATGAACCTGGGCCCCCAGCCCACGGTCGATCCGCTGGCCCCCTCGGCGGTGGAGGTGCACCTGCTGGATCGTCAGATCGAACTGGAGGGGAGCCAGCTGCGGGTGGAGCCCCTGCAGCTGCTGCGCAATCAGCAGCGCTTCGCCAGCCTGGAAGCGCTCAGCGCCCAGATCGACGCCGATGCCCGCGAGGCCCGCCGGCTCCTGGCTGAGCTCCAGGGCTCGCCCCTAGCCGCCGGGATAGGCGTGGGTGAGGCCCCAGCCGATGAAGGCGGCGATGCCACCCATCAGCAGGATGCCTGACACCAGCACCAGCATCGGGTTGTCAGATCCGTTCGGATCGGTGGCCATCGCCCTGTCGCAATCGCCCACAGCCTAGACAGGGTGTGGAACGTGCTTCTGACAGCTTCGTGACGCATCAGTCCGCCGCCGGCCTGCGCCTGCTCGACGCCAATCTCGATCGGGCCCGCGAAGGGCTGCGGGTGCTCGAAGACTGGTGTCGCTTCGCCCTGGACCGCCCCGATCTGGTGGCCCGCAGCAAGGATCTGCGCCAGCGGCTCGGCCGCCAGCACCACGAACGCTTCAAGCTGGCCCGCCACAGCGCCAGTGATCCGGCGGCTGGGCTGGCCCACCCAGCCCAGCTGGAACGCCTTGACGATGGCGCCGTGCTGGCGGCGAATGCGGCCCGCGTCCAGGAAGCCCTGCGGGTGCTGGAGGAATTCGGCCGCCGCGATGAACCCGAGCTGGCCAGGGAGGCCGCGGCCATCCGCTACCTCGTCTACGACCTGGAGGTGGATCTGATCCAGGCCTCAAGGCTGGGACCGGGCCGGCGCGAGCTGCTGCGCCGCGCTCATCTGTACCTGGTCACCAGCCCGGTGCCGGATCTGGAGGCGGTGGTGGCGGCGGCCCTGGCGGGGGGCGTGCGGCTGGTGCAGTACCGGGCCAAGCAGGTCAGCGGCCCCGGCGCGCCTCCCCCCCTCGACGATCTGCAGCGGCTGCAGCAGGCCCGCCGCCTCAGGACCCTCTGCGCCCAGGCCGGCGCCCTGTTTCTGGTCAACGACCGCATCGACATCGCCCTGGCGGTCGAGGCCGATGGCGTGCATCTGGGCCAGGGGGATCTGCCACCGGCGGTGGCCCGCCGCCTGCTGGGGCCCGAACGCCTGATCGGCCGCAGCACCCATCGGATCGAAGAGTTGCAGCAGGCAGTCAGCGACGGCTGCGATTACGTCGGCGTGGGACCGGTCCATGCCACCCCGACCAAAGCGGGCCGCGAGCCCGTGGGGCTCGCCTATGTGGCCGAGGCGGCAGCCGCGTCACCGATCCCCTGGTTCGCCATCGGTGGCATCGACAGCGGCAACCTGGCGGCGGTGCGGGCGGCGGGAGCCACGCGGGTGGCCGTGGTGCGGGCGATCACCGAGGCCCCCGATCCGGCAGCGGCGGCGGCCGCCTTGCTGGCGGGCCTGGAGACCGAGGCATGACCGGAAACCAGGCCAGCGGCGCTGATGAGAATGCAGCAGCCCTGAAAGCGGCAATGCTGGCAGCAGCAGCCGTTGAAGCGGCAACCGTTGAAACGGCAACCCTTGAAGCGGCAGCCGAAGAAGCCACCATGCTGGAGATCCGGGTCAACGGCGAAACGCGCCGGTGTGCTGCCGGGTTGACGCTGGTCGAAGTGCTCGAAAATCTCGGCTATCGCCCACCGCTGGTGGTCGTGGAGTTCAACGGCGAAATCCTGCCGCGCCGGCAGTGGAGCGCCCAGGCAGTGGTGGAATCCGATGTGCTGGAGGTGGTCACCATCGTCGGAGGTGGTTCCTAGATTCCGACGACCTGATCCCCTTCCCCATGGGTCCACGCGCGCTGCGGCGAACGCTCAGCCTGATGGTGGTGCCGGTCCTCGTCGCCGCTCTGCTGTTGATCGCCCCCCATCCGGCCTCGGCGGCCAGTGGCGGCCGTATCGGTGGGGGGAGTTTCCGCTCGGCCCCCTCGATGCCGCGCAGCTATGGCGGCGGTTCCTCCCGGGGCTCCTATGGCGGCGGCTATGGAGGTGGCGGCTACTACGGCGGCGGCGGCGGCTATCGCGGCGGGGGCATGGGCTTCCCCTTCATCGTGCCGATCTTCGGCTTTGGCGGCGGTGGGCTGTTCGGCTTCCTGATCCTGATGGCGATCGTCGGCATGTTGATCAACGCGGTGCGCGGGGCCGGCAGTGGCCCGCGGCTGCCGGATGACGACGGCGGCTACGGGGCGATCAGCGCCGATGGGCCGGTGTCGATCGCCCAGATCCAGCTGGGCATGCTCGCCACGGCCCGGGATGTGCAGGAGGATCTGCGGCGCATGGCTGGCTCGGCTGACACCTCCAACAGTGCGGGGCTGCAGCAGGTTCTGCAGGAAACCACCCTGGCCCTGCTGCGCCATCCCGATCTCTGGGTGTACGCCAACAGCGAAGTGGGCCAGGTGCCCTTCGCCAGCGCCGAATCCACCTTCAACCGGCTGTCGATGCAGGAGCGCAGCAAGTTGCAGCGCGAACTCACGGCCAACGTCTCGGGCCGCCGCTACAGCGAACCGTCGACGGTGGCGGCGGGCAGCAGCAGTGGCGCCAGCGACTACATCGCCGTCACCTTGATCGTGGCCAGCCGCCGCGGCCTGCCCCTCAAGGGATCCTCGACGGCCGAAGCCCTGCGCGACAGCCTCCAGCAACTGGGTGCCCTCGGCAGCGATGATCTGCTGGCACTTGAAGTGATCTGGCAGCCCGAGGGGGTTGGTGAGGTGCTGAGCAGCGAGGAACTGATCACCGCCTATCCGGACCTCCAGCATCTCTGAAGCCACGGCCCTGGCCTCCGGCCAGGGCAATCGGGACGCCGACCTCGGCCGAGTCCGCTGGCAACCATCTGTGAGACAGCGGCTTGATTCAACGGCCCCGTGGTCCTCAAGCCGTTCGAGCCTCAGGAACAAGCAGGCCTGCCGCGATCCAGCGATCTGGCGGCTGGCCTCATCAGAGAACTCCGAATCAGAGAACTCCAAAACTGAGGCGCAACTCTGGCGCCAGCCCCACTGAACACAGCACCACTGAAGACAGCCCCACGGGACTCTGCTCATGACTGCTGCGCTGCCGGCGGCCACGGCCAGTCAGTGCGACGTCCTTCCGACCACGCTGGCGCCCATCGATTGCCGCCCGGCGCCAGCCAGGATCCGCAGGGCGGCCATGGCGGCCCCGTAGCCGTTGTCGATGTTGACCACGGTGAGCCCGGGGGCGCAGCTGGCGAGCATGCCATGCAAGGCGGCGTGACCGCCGGCACTGACGCCGTAGCCCACCGAGACAGGGACGCCGATCACCGGCTGGGGCAACAGGCCCGCCAGCACCGTGGGCAGGGCCCCTTCCATGCCGGCGCAGGCGATCAACACCTGGGCCTGGCGCAGCGCCTCCAACTGGTCAAGCAAGCGGTGCAGCCCGGCCACCCCCACATCCAGCACCAGGTCGCAGGCGACTCCATGGCATTGCAGGGCCAGCTGGGCTTCCGCTGCCACCGCCAGATCACTGCTGCCCCCCGCCAGCACCGTCACCCGGCCCAGAGCGGGATCAGCTGGCGGCCAGGCCCCCACCGTCAGACAATTCGCCTCGGCGTGATGCTGCAGGCCAGCGCTCGGGCCGGATTCCAGGTTCCGGCCCAGCAACGCTGCCACGGCCTGGGTCTTGGCCCCATCCACCCGAGTCACCAGGGCCAACTCGCCGGCCTGGCCCAGCTGCTGGATGATCGCCGCGATCTGGGCGGCGCTCTTGTGTTCACCCCAGATGGCTTCCACCATGCCGAGTCGGCGGCGGCGATCGAGGTCGAGCCTGGCACCTGGATCCATCAGCTTTCGGGCGCCGCCGCAAGCTCAATCCGCTCAAGCTCAGTCGGCTCGGGCTCAGTGGGCTCGGGCCCAGCCCGCTGGACACCGATCTCCGCCTCCCTCAAGCTGCTCTGCGCTGGATCCAGGCCAGCCGGGGGCAGCGGCGGCAACTCGCCCTCATAGACCAGAGGGAAGGGATTGGCGCCCAGACCCGCGTTGTCCTGCAGGGGCGGCGGCGCGCCGAGGCGCACCAGAGCCGCATGGGCCAACTGCTCAAAGTGCTCCTGCACCGCGTCGAGCTCCTGGCGGGGAATGGCCAACCACTGCTCGCGGCTGGCCCAGTGGATCAACAACTGGCCCTCCTCGTGCTCGCCATCCCAGCTGAGATCGCGACCAAGAAAGCCGGGTTGTCGGTTCAACCAGGGTTCCCAGCTGCCCTGTTCGGCTTCCAGCCAGGCAGCCCGGGCCGCCGCCGGCACCTGCACCCGCAGATGCTCGACCACCGCCACATCCACACGGCCATCGCCAGCGGCAACGCTGCGCAGGCTGCCGTCGATTTCGGCAATGCCGGCGAAATCGAGGGGAACCGGCTGGCCGTTCAGTTCCATCGGCCGGAAACAATGCTGGGATCAGCCTAGGAGCCCCATGTTGGAGGGCTGGGCGACAGCGAGGCGGCGATCAGGACTGCTGCAGCAGGGCCACCGCATGGCAGGCAATGCCCTCCTCGCGGCCGGTGGGGCCCAATCCCTCATTGGTGGTGGCCTTGACCCCCACCTGCCAGGGCTCCAGGCCCATGCGGCCGGCGATGGCGGCCCGCATCACCTCGATGTGGGGCTTGAGTTTGGGGCGCTCCGCCACCACCACCGTGTCCACATTGATCACGCTCCAACCCTGGAGACTGATCAGCTCCATCACCCGCTCCAGCAGCTCCAGGCTGTCGGCCCCCTTCCAGCGAGGGTCCTCGGGGGGGAAATGCTTGCCGATGTCCCCCAGCGAAAGGGCTCCAAGCAGGGCGTCCATGATCGCGTGCACCAGCACATCGGCGTCACTGTGGCCATCGAGCCCCAGGCCCTCGGGATGCTCCAACCGTTGCCCCCCCAGGATCAGGGGCCGGCCGCTGACGAGCCGGTGGATGTCGTAGCCATTGCCGATCCGCAGCTTCATGGTGGAGGTGCTCCTGTCCTGCCACTCTGAGCTGGCGGCGAACCGCTGAGGCTCGCCTCCTCTGAGGCTGGCCTCCTCTGAGGCTGGGCTCAGCTCTGATCAGCTTGCTGCTGTTGCCAGCGGCAGAACAGATCGGGCCGGCGCTCGGCGGTGCGATCGCACTGCTGTTGCAGACGCCAGCGGGCGATGGCGCCGTGGTCGCCGCTGCGCAACACCACCGGCACCTCCAGACCACGGAAACTGGCCGGACGGGTGTAGTGGGGATGCTCCAGCAGCAGGCCGCTGTGGCTTTCCTCCTCCAGGCAGGCCTGGCTGCCCACGGTGCCGGGCCGCAGCCGCACGACACCGTTGATGATCGTGGCCGCCGGCAGCTCGCCGCCGGTGAGCACGAAGTCGCCGATCGACACCTCCTCATCGGCGAGGGCGCGGATGCGCTCGTCGAAGCCCTCGTAGTGGCCGCAGAGAAACACCAGCTGGTCGTAATCCGAGGCCCAGCGGCGCAGATCCGCCTGCTGCAGGGGTTGGCCCTGGGGGCTCATCAGCAACACCCGCCGCCGCGGCAGCAGCGGAATCGCCTCAACCGCGGCGTACACCGGCTCCGGCTTGAGCACCATGCCGGCGCCGCCGCCGTAGGGCTGATCATCCACCTTGCGGTAGCGATCGAGGGCGTGATCGCGGGGGTTATGCAGATGCAGCTCGGCGATGCCGCTGGCGAAGGCCCGGCCGATCACACCGAGTCCGAGCAGCGGCGCAAAGGCCTCGGGCACGAGGCTCACCACATCAAGGCGCAGGACACTCATGCGGCGGGAGCAGCACTGGCGGTGGGACGGCTGACGCGGCGAATCTCGGAACTGAAGCTGGCCCGGCCGGGGCTGCCCTCGGGCCCATGTTCCACGCTGCTGCGCAGCCGCAGGTTGGGCTTGGTGAACCAGATGCGCTCGCGCACGATGGCGCTGGGGCCACGAACGGTGAGCTCCAGGCTGCCGTCGGGCCAGAGCTGCCAGCTGCCTCCTTGTTGCCGGGCCGCCGCGCCGGTCGTCTCTGGAGCGCCAGGTTGCGGTGCCGCCTGGCTGCGGAAGCTGCCGTCATGGCTGAAGTGCAGCTCGCGGACAGCGCCTCCCCCCGGCGGCCGCAGCGCCAGGCCACCGGCATCCCCGCTGGCCGCCGGTTCCAGGTAGGCCACCAGCAGCTCAGCGCGCTCCGAGCTGTGCCAGGCATCACCGTCACCATCACCATCACCGGCGCCGGCGCTGGTCGGGAGCGGGCTCTGGCCGCTCTCCAGCTCAAAACAACTGCGCAAAGCCAGCCACTCGCCGGCGCAGAAGGCCAGGAAGCTGGCAATGTCCTGGGGGGGGAAGGAAGCCTGGGGGGCGGAGCCGGCGGGAGAGACGGTCACAGCGATCGAAATCAGGCGAACCGGAACAGGAGTCATCCTCTCAGCCGGTGGCTTCAATCGCCCCGATAACCCAGTTCGGCCAGGCGCCCTGGATGGCTGCGCCAGCCCGGCACCACCTTGACGAACAGCTCCAGATACACGGGGCCATCGAACACCTTCTGCATCTGCAGCCGCGCGCCCTTGCCGATCTCCCGCAACATCTGGCCGCCCTTGCCGATCAGGATCCCCTTCTGGCTGGAGCGCTCCACCAACACCGTGGCCAGCACCGCCGTGCGTGGCCCGTCATCGACGATGCGATCGATCTGCACCGCCACCGAGTGGGGCACCTCCTCGCGGGTCTGGTGCAGCACCTGTTCGCGGATCAACTCCGCCAGCAACAGCTGCTCCGGCTGATCGCTGATGGCATCGGCGGGGTAAAGGTGCGGACCCAGGGGGAGGTCTGCCGCGAGGGCGGCCACCAAGGCGGCGCAGCCCTCACCGGTGAGGGCACTGAGGGGATGCAGGGGCCAGGCCAGGCGTTGCGCCTGGGGCTGATCCGGGCGCTCAGCGGCTGGCTGGGCGGAGGCGTCCGCGCTGGAATCCCGGCTGGCAGCCGCTGGCGAACGCGCTGGCCAATCCGATGGCGCCTCGACCTGGGGAGCGGGCCAGCTCACCAGCAACTCCCTGTAGCTGGCGGCCAGTTCCTCGGTCCGAGCCGGATCCACCTGGTCGCACTTGTTGAGGGCGATGTGCACCGGCGCCCGGCAGTGGCGCAACAACTCGACGATGAAGGCATCACCCCGGCCCGCCGGCTCGCTGCCGTCCACCAGCAACAGCACCACATCCACCTCGCCGATGGAGCTGCGGGCGCTTTGCACCAGGCGCTGACCCAGCAGGTGATGGGGCTTGTGGATGCCTGGGGTATCCAGCAGCACCAGCTGAGCCTCGGGGGTGGTGAGGATGGCCCGCAGCCGGTTGCGCGTGGTCTGAGCCACCGGTGAGGTGATCGCCACCTTCTGCCCCACCAGTTGATTGAGCAGGGTGGATTTACCGACGTTGGGGCGGCCGATCAGAGCCACGAAGCCGGAGCGGAAGCCCGGCGGCGTGTCGGCGGCGATGGAATCTGGAAGCGAAGGGGCTGTCATCGCTCAAGCCTGGCAGTTCACGGGCATGGGCGGCCGTTCAACAGGGGCGGCGACCCGGCGGTCGCCGTTGAGACGGAGCAGACCGACGGCAGCGGGGCACGGAGCACAGCCAAGCCAGCGGATCTCGGGTTGCCCATAACCTGCGGGAACGCCAACGCCTCGACCATGACAGCCGCCACCCCACTCCAACCCAGCTTCCCCCAGGCGATTGAGATCAGCGGCCAGTGGCTGGCGCTGTGGGAGGCCGGCGAGCTGAGCGAGGAGGTGCTGGCTGACCGGGTGGCGGAACTGGTGGCCAGTCGCGACGGGGCCCGCGGTTTCTTCGTGGTGGCCCTGGCCGGGGATTCACCGCTGATGGATCGTCTGCCGGAGCCGGTGGCCCTGCAGCTGCGGCTTGCCGGGGAGGGGGTGGTGGATCTGACCGTGCGCAATCTGGCGATGAGCACGGCGATGGCACTGCACCACCGCCGCAGTGGCGATACCAACCAGCAGAGCGGATCGGAGCGGGTTCAACACCGTGCCAGCGAGCTGCTGCGGCTGCTGGAACCCACAGCAGTCAAAACACGGCTCGAAACCCTGTTGGCCGCGGCCCGGGACGGTGTCGGCGAGGACAGGGCCTTTCTGGAGCGCTGGGGCTACGACGGCGAACAGAAAATGGCGATCTGTGAGGCCATCGACGCTGTCGCCGATTGAAGCGTCATCGACGCAATAGGCGCCGAAACAGCGGCGGCGCCTATTGCCAGCCCGGTCGGTGCAAGACCCAGCCGAATCGATCAGCAGCGCCGGCTCTCGACGACTGGCCCACCATTGAGGCGTTGTCTCAATCAGGGAGCAGTCGGTGCCGCCACAGGTGCCTCGCTCGGGACCGGTGATGCAGCCAGAGGAGCAGGTGCAACCGAAGCTTCCACCACAGGAGCAGCGGCCACGGGTGCTGACGGCTGAGCAACGGACGGCAGCGCTGCTTCGGCCATCGGTGCGGCCGCGGCTGGAACCGGAGCCAGGTTGGCGGCGGAGCTGGACGAAGCGGTCGATGGCGCCGCTGGGGCGGCGCTGTGGAGCGTGGTCTGGGCCGCAGGCCGGCTGTCCGGGGTGAGAACCGGAGCAGGCTCAAGGGGGTGGAGATGGATCACCGCCGGCACGACCGATCCAACCGCCGGACGCTGCTGATGACGGGACCAGGTGTCAATCTCCTTGATCACCGCTGGGTTGTCCGGGGTCTGGAGAATGTCGACACTGCCATCACTCTGGATCGCCAGAGGCACCTCGGTGCTGTGGCTGACGCTGAGCGAAGGCACATGGATCACCCGGGCTGTGGCGATGCGTCGCGGCCCGCCGGGAAGCTGAAGCAGGGCCTGGCGCATCGGATTGCGCCACATGCTCGGCAAGGGGCCCATCGGATCGCCGCTGCTGAGGGAGGCGGCCCGTTCCACCATCGCCAGAGGGGACATCGAGCCTTCGTGCAGATCGTTGAGATCGACGCTGCCACCGAGGAGCTGGGCGCGGGTGAAGTGGTTGTTCAACCAGTTCTCGCCCGAACCAGAGCCGGAAACGGCCGTCCTGGCGGCGGGAGGTTGGGAATTGCTGGAGCCCGGATGAGCCGCGCTGGCCGAACCGTGATTCTGGGGCAGAAGCTCCTCGATCGAGCGGCTGAGGGGGCGATCCAGCAACGAAGTTGCCCCCGAACCGGCGGTGCTGAGCAACACGCCGGTGGAGGTGATGGCGTTCCTGGCCAGATCCTTCACCGGCGCGGTCGCATCGAGGAGCTTGTCAAGACCGAGGGCCGGGCTCCGGGCGATATCCCGATCCAGCTGGGCGCTGCCGCTCGGCGGCGTGATCTGCCGCAGATGGGCCAGCCAGCGGTCGTGCATGTCGATCGCCACCAAGGGCAGCCAGATCACCTGACTGAGCAGGGCCCAGGCGATCGCCCTGGGATTGATACCGGGTCCTGTGGGGGTCATGGGGACAGGTGGTGGAAAGGAAAACGCGGGAGGGAGCATCAGCTGATGCTGCGGTGGCTAGCGGTTGTAGTAGTAGCCATACTGGAAGAAGAGGTTACCCAGAGAACTGAGCGGCAGGATCACTTGATTGACGAGATCGATCGTCTTGCCGTAATAACTGCGCCTGACGATGATCACGTCCCGATCCCGCAAGGGAGGGTTGAACCCCTTGGAGATGTCCTGGCCAGGTTGGTAGCTGTAGAACTCACTGGTGGTCGTGCCGTTGCGATTCAGGCGCACCAGTTCAATATCGTTTTTCTTGGCACGCCAAGGAACCGGACCACCAGCCCGCAGCAGGGCCTCCTGCAGCGGCGTGTTCGCCGGAACCGCCAGGGTTCCAGGTTGCTTCACCTCGCCCACCACGGTGATGTTGATGGAGGCTGGGGAGAGGTTGGAGAGGCCGATCTCGATCACCTCCTTGGGCAAAGGCTTCTCGGAGCGGGTGACGATGATCGTGTCGCCATCGAAGAGAATCGGGTTCTGGCGCTGGTTGCCGGCCTGCAACAACTGGGCCAGATCCAGCACCGTCTGCTTCTCATAACCACCGGAACCGGCCGGTCGTCGCAAGATGATCTGACGTATATCCGCATTGAGGGTGATGCCGCCCGCCGTCTGGATGGCGGAAACCGGCGTGGAGTACGAAGAGAGCGGATAAAGGCCCGGACGACCCACCTCGCCGAGCACACTCACCTGGACGGGGCGGGGTTTGGTGAGGCTGAGGATCAACTGGGGTCGAACCAACTGCTTGCCATAGAGAGAGGTCAGCCAGCGACTGGCCTGGCCAAGGGTGAGGCCGGTGAGCTGCACCGAACCGAGCAGGGCCAGGGTGCTGGTGCCATCGGGAAGAATCTCGACGGGTCCGCCCACCTCTTTGGCTGCTGGATCGAGGAAGTTGAGCTGCAGCTGATCTCCGGGTCCGAGCACGTAGAGGTCGCTGTACACGCTGGGCAGCGACAGGCTGGAGCCAGCCGTCAACCCAGCCGGAGCCGACAGCTGGGGATTGGACTGGGCGTTGACCTGGGCGATCGCTGGCCCACTGAAGGAATCTCGAGCAGCCCGCGGCTCAGCGGCCTGCAGCGGCAACATCGGCGCTGCCGCTACAAGGGCTCCCAAGGCCATGGCCGCAGATCGGCGCTGAAGCAGGGGGGCACAGCGGAGTGGCGACAAGGGCCAACGGGCACAGGGAATGGAGCTGAAACGGCTGGGAACCTCCACTGGCAACGACGATGGGGCAGGCGGGGTCTCACCTTACCCAGTTCTGCCGATTTTCCTCTGAAGGTACGGTTCAGCCAGAGGATCGGTCCCAGCAAGTGATCGCCGAATCTGGCCGTAGAATCAGCCGACAACCTTCAACATCCGGAATGATCCCCTCGGACGCCAGTATCGATCAAGCGTCCGGTTCGGGTTCAGCCTCAACTTCGGCTGCCACTGGGTCCTTGGTCGCCAATCACCCTGCCTTTGCGATGCAGCAAAGCTCGGCTCTGGTCCGTCCCAGCCTGTCGGATCCTCAGGCCTTCGACTCGCCCTTGGCAGGAGCCCAGGAAGACAGCGGCAGCGGCCTTACGGGGCTGATCCGAACGGTGAAGCGACGCCAAGGACTGTTTCTGTTCACCTTCGCCGTTGTCACCGGCGCCCTGGCGATCAACACGCTGAGGATGCGCATCTTCTCGCCGGTCTACGAAGGCGGCTTCCAGATGCAGATCAGCAACCCCTTCGAAAGCAAGGGCGCTTCCCCCTCAGGCGGGACGATGGAGCAGATAGCACGCAGCAACTTCACGAGCGATGTACCCAGCCTGATTGTGTTGCTGCGCAGCCCCCTGTTGATTCGCCCTCTGGCTGAAAAGCAAGGGTTGGGGATGAGAGAGCTGATCGATAACCTTTCAATTGTGCCGGCTTCCCCAACCGTCCAGTACGTCCTGAACGTCAGCCTGCGCTGGCCCAATCCGGTCAAGGGCCGTGAAATCCTCAACCAACTGTCTCAGAGTTATACCCGCTTTTCACTGACCGAACGCCAGGCAGCCCTGGATTCCGGCGTGAAATTCCTGGACCAGCAGGCGCCTGAAATCATGCAGCGCGTCGAGCGACTGCAAAGTGAAATGATGCGCTTCCGTGAGCGCAACAATAACCTCGATCCTGGAGACAGCGCCAAAGCGATTCTTGGTACCCGTGAGGCCTTGGTCCAGCAGCTTCGTGGTCTGCAGTCGCAGCAAGTGCAGCTCGACAGTCAGCTGGCTTCGATCAAGACCGGCAAGTTGCAATGGTCGCCCAGTGGTGCGCCAACGGCGGTTGAACAACTCGGCCGCTCCGACATCGTCACTCCAGGACGAGGCTCCGGTGCTGAAGTTGCAGCAGGAACAACAACGCCGCTGCAACAACTCAACGAGTTTGAAACCGAACTGGCCAATGCCCGTGCCACTTATCGGGAAGATTCACCGATCGTGCAATCGATCCTGGCTCGACGCAATTCACTGTTGCCGGTTGTGCAACAGCAGGCAGGGGATGGGGTGCGGGCACAGTTGCTGGCCAACGTGGCCCAGCAGGACGAAATCAATCGTCAGATCATGTTGCTGAACCAGAACTTCCGCAACAACCCCATCAAGATGAGGGAGTTCGATGATCTGCAGCAGAGGCTGTCGATCGCACGCGAACATTATTCTTCCTATATTCAAGCCCGCGAAAACTTCCGACTGGAACTGGCCCGCTCCACCACCCCTTGGCAGGTGATCAGTCCGGCGGAGTTCGCCGATCTACCGGTGGAGCCCAACATCCAGAAAAGCCTGCTCACTGCCTTGATGGTGGGCTTGCTGGCCGGTCTGGGTGCCGCCGTCCTCAGGGAGCGCACCGATAACGTGTTCCATACGCCGATGGATGCGGAAAAAGAATTGCAATTGCCGGTGCTCGGACTGATTCCCTACCTGCCACTGGAGCCCGGCCTGGAGATTTCCAGCAGCATCGCCAAGATGTCGGCCAGCGAGCGCTTCGCCATCAAGGAATCGTTACGCAGCCTGTTCACCACTTTCCGCCTGCTGCGGGCCGATCGCAACATCCGCATGGTCGGTGTGACCTCCTCCACCCAGGGGGAGGGCAAATCCACCGCCGTCACCATCTTTGCCCGCACCCTCTCCGATCTGGGCCTCAAGGTTCTGATCGTCGACTCCGACATGCGCCTGCCGATGCAGGCCCGCTATCTCGGCATTGAGCAGGGCGAAGGGCTCTCCACCTTGCTTTCGAATTCAAACCTGAAGGCAGGGGATCTGATCCAATCCGTCACGGAAAACTTCGATCTGCTGCCCTCTGGCCCCAAGCCGCCCGATCCCGCCAAGCTGCTCAACTCCAGCCGCTGCCAGGACGTGGTGGATGAGATCAGAGCGCTGCCGGGTTACGACATCGTGCTCTGGGATGCACCGCCCTGCCTGATGCTCTCCGACCCGATCCTGCTGGGAGAAAAGCTGGATGGCATCCTGTTCTTGGTGGGCCTTGGCAAAGTGAGCCGAGAACTGGCTCCTCAGGCCTGCCGCCGCATCAAGGCCACGGGGGTCGATGTGCTCGGCCTGATCTGCAACCAGGTCACCTTCCCGAGCCGCCTCAACGATTACGGCTATGAATATGGTTACTACTATCACTATGCCTACGCCGGCGCCTACGGCAAGCAAGGCAAGGGCTACGGAAGCTATGGTCGCGGGCTCAAAGGATACATCAAGCGCTATCGGGATTCCTATCTGCGTGGCGGCTACGCCGGCTCCTATGCAAAAAATGCTAACCGCAATGACTATATCTCCAGTCGCTACATCCGCGATGGCTACGTTGCCCAGTCCTATCGAGATGCGGCAAACAGAGATGACAACACTTCCAACGGATCTCCAGGCGTCAATGGCACCAACCTCTCGAATGACTCCAACAAAGACAATGGTCTTGGTGTCACCAGCGACGAATCAAGCCGCCGTCACGCCACTGGTCCACTCGGCTGGATAGGTCGAAAACTGCGTGGACCTTTCGGCCGCAAGCCAACCAGCGACAACAAAGACTGATCAGGACAGCTGAAGCCAGTCCTTCCAGATGCTCCTGGAATCAAGACTTCAGCACTCGCTCCAATAGCTCCAGATGGCCGTAGATCGGCAGCGCTGGAGGATGGCAGCGCCGGACCCAGTCGAGGGCGGCAAAAAGATCAAGGTCCCGTAGTCGGGCCGTGATGCCGACGGCCAGAAGCGGTGACCGCTCTCGTCCCGCCAAGCAGTGCAGGTAGAGAGGTGATCCGGCCGACAGAGACGCTTGCGCTGCGGCCAGCGCGTCAGCCAGACGCTCTGGCCGCAGCTCTTCCTGCTGGCGATGGTCCGGCAGGGCGAGGCCGGTATTGCCCCAGTGGGGGGGGGGCGGGGCCAGCCGTTCTTCCTCGGGGTAGCAGCAGCTGAAGCGCTGGCGGAATCCGGCCTGCTCGAGCTGCTGCCAATGAGCCTCACTGGTGGGCATGGGTCCGATGGCGAGGCGATTGGTGAGCACCCAGCTGTAAGCAATCGGCAAATCGGACCGGAGCAGGACTGGTGAGGAGGACGGAGCCTCATCTTCCCTCAGGTTGCGATCCGCTCGCGCCAGCAGACGTCGCACCAGACGGCTGATCATGGGTGACTCAGGGTTGGAGTCATTCAAGGGCGGGACGGATCGGTGCCTGCAGGGCTGCCTGCAGCGGGGGCAGCAGCTGCGCCCACAGGCCCTGCGGCAGAGGCTGGCTCGAACCGCTGCGCAGGGTTACCAGCACGCAGGAAAAACTGCGGGGACCCAGCAGGCCGGCGAGGCTGTTGAGCATGGTCTCGCGATCGAATAGGTGGGCCAGGTGGCGGCGCGGATCACTGGCCCGCAACAGGGCCGTGCGGGTCACCGCAGCCACAGGCAACCCCTGGCTCTGAGGGACCAGACAGGTCTGCACTGCCGGATGGCCGGCGATGGAGCCGGCGGAAGATCCGGCAGTCGGCTGATCCAGCCGGCGCTGCTGCAGAGCCAGGTCGGCGTTGGCCCGCCCGAGGTAGGCAGCCTGCAGGTTCTCGTAGCGACGCACGGATGCGTTCAGGATCCAGAGCTCCGCGCCGGCCGGGAGTCTCCAGCCCAGCTGGCTGGCCTGGGCCATGTCGCTGCTGCGCCGGGCCGGCAGCGCGGGCAGGGGGGAGGCATCAACAGCCGCCCGGCGCAGGGCCTGGTTGAAGGTGGCGAGCGGCAGTTCCTCCACCCGGGGCCCGCTGGGGAACAACAACGCCTGCAGCAGCGCCAGACAGCCGACAAGACTGAGGGCGCCCAGCCAGGGCACCAGCAGGGAGTCACCGACACGGGGCAGGGCCCTCATGGCTCCTCCTCGGGGGCCAGAGACTGCAGGGGCTGAAGTTCCCGTTCCAGCAGATTCATGTAGAGGACGCCGTACACGAAGACGGCGATGCCGGCGAAGATGAGTGATCCGGCATCATCGTGAAAGAAATGGAACAGGGATTTCCCCGTCGTCGGTCCCATCGAGGTGAAAATTGCCAGCAGGGCGATGCGGATGGTGTTGGAAAGCAGCGCGATCACCGGTGCGGCCGCGATCAGCACCAGACGGCTGAGCCGGGAGCGCACAGGAAAGGCCAGCAGAAACACCACGGAGATGCAGATCAGCTGGGAAATGATTTCATAACCGTTGCAGGAATTGCCCACCAGAACAGCGCCTCCCGGCAGTGCCACCTGGCGACCGTTGACCTGCACATCGAGACCGAGAATTGACAGCCAGAAGCCAACAATCCGAGCGCTGAACAGACTCAGGGGCCCTTCCGGAAGCAGCAGGCCGACAACCCGGAACGCCGGCAGCAGCGTCAGGCAGATCAGCGGATCGCGGAAGCGGGCGAACTGCCTCAGCGGCAGGCAGAGCAGCGTCAGAGCCAGGCCGGCCAGCGGCGCCAGCACAAACAGGATGTTGTCCACCGACACCATCACCGCCGTGCGGGCGAGCACCCACAACAGCAGCGGCGTGCCGACCAGGAGACCGAACCAACCGGGCCGGGGACGTAGGTCCTCGAGCTGATCCTCGATGCAGATCAAGGCGCCACCCCAGAGCACCACGGCCAGCAGGGTGAACCGGTCCATCTGAGCGGTGTGGAAGACCGTGCAGTTCTGCAGTGCCACAACGGCGGTCAGCAGCAGCCAGAGGTTGCGCGGCGTGGGCGGCGGGATGGCAGGCAGCCAGGAGCGCAGGGGTAGCGGCAGACGCTCGCGCAGGCGGCTGAGGCGACGGTTGAGCGGGCCGACTCCCGGATGGTCATGGCCCGTCGATGGGCAATCGTCCTGGTGGGGATCACGCAGCGACGCAGACAAAACGTGGATAACTCGACCGAAGCCGAGCATAGGGGACTCCCTGAGGGGCCAGACACAAGACGCCAGCGGCAAAAAGCCGTTGCAATAGACTCACATCATCACGAAGACATGATGCAATAGGCAAATAAAAATCCCATGAGACGACGGTCATGGTCAGGGTGTCGGCTGGCCCTGGCAGATGGAGATCTTGCGGCTGAGGACGGCGGGCTGCAGAAAGGCGCCGGTACTGCCGCTGAGCCGCCAGAGCTGCAGGCGGAGGGCATCACGCCACAGGGGCCAGTTCGCCAGGGGGGCTGGGGATGCGGCCATGGGGGGCGCTGTGCCAGGAAGGGGCGCCGGCTGGGGCCACACCCTGGTGCCGGCGGCGCCGAGGGCGATCTGGGCCGCCAGGCGGGCGCGGGGTAGGTGGGACGGGTCGGTGACCAGCCACACCTCGACCGGGGCCACAGTCAGATCCACTGGCAAGGTTGTTGGCAGTACCGCTGGCAAGGTCGCAGGCAGACCGTGAGGTAAGGAAGGTTGCCGGTGAGGCCACCAGCGGCCGAGGGCCGCCATCTGGCTGGCCGTATCAAATCCCTCTCGGAGCACCAGCAGTGGAGCGGTGGCGCGTCGCCACTGGGCGGCAGTGGGCTGGCCAGTGGCGGGACAGGAGATCAGCAGGATCGGCAGATGCCGGCGCCGCTGTAGCTCCAGGGCGAGATCAAGACGATGGTAGCCATCGAGGACCACCAGCCAAGGGCTGCCCGGTGCCGGCCAGAGGCGCGGGCGCAGGAACGGCCAGGCCAGCCACAAAAGCGCCAAAAGCAGCGCCAAGAACCAGGCGCGGAAGGATCTCACCAGGCCCGGTAGAGCGTGCGGCCGATCGCCTCGCGCAGGGCACGGCTGCTGCTGGCCAGGCCGTCAGCGGTGGGGAGGTAGTTGAGCGGATCGGCGAGGGGATGGCCGGCCCAGGCGCCGGTGGCCTGGAAATCGACAGGGAAGGGCACGACGGGCAAGCCCTGCCGCTCGAACAGGCGCTGGGCCCTGGGCATATGAAAAGCGGAAGTGACCAGCACAACGGCAGCGCCGTGCGGCAGCAGAGCGGCGATGGCGCGGGCCTCCTCGGCGGTGTTTCGCACCCGTGCCGTGCTCAGCAGATCGGCAGGGGGGAGCCCCAGGGCGATGGCTCGCAGGCGCAGTTCATCGCCCTCCGGCCGCAGCTGGGGCTGGGTGGGCCACCAGCCGCCGGTGAAGATCAGGCGGGGCCGGAACCCCTGGGCGCGCAAGCGTTGGTAGGCCTCGATGCCACCGAAGAAGCGATCGGCGTCGGTCCACTCACTGGCCCGGGCTGGGCCGGGAGCCGCGTGGCGGCCTGTGCCGAGCACCACCACGGCACAGGCAGCCGGGAGCGCAACGGCAGGGGCAGGACCGCCACCGGGGTTCATGGCTCCGCAGGTGAATCCGCGCAGCACCGCGTCAATCGGGCGGCGCTGATAGGGGTGCTCAAGCCAGCGCCAGAGTCCCTCGGCCGTGAGCGGTGTGGCGAAAACCCAGAGCAGACCCAGCGCCGCAAGCACGGGAGCGCGGCCGCCCTTTACCACCGCCCAGACCAGCAGCAGCAGCGCCAGCCCCAGGGGCAGCAGCAGCAGGGGCAGGATCTTGCTGAGCAGAAACATCACCTCAGCCCCACTCCGCCAGCCAGGCCTGCCACATCAGCACGCTCCAGAGACGGGTGGTGTGATCGAAGCGGCCGCTGAGGTGCTGGCGCCAGAGGTGCTGGATCGGCTCAGGCCGCAGATAGCCCTGTCGTCGCATGGCGCCGGGATCGAGCAGGTCCTCCGCCCAGGGGCGCAGGGGTCCGCGCAGCCAGGCTCCGATCGGCATGGCGAAGCCGGCCTTGGGGCGCTCGATCAGTTCGGGGGGAACGTGGCGGTACAGCAGCTGGCGGAGGGCCCACTTGCTGGTGCTGCCGCGGCGTCCGGGGCGGATCTTCATCGCCATGGGCAGGCGCCAGGCAACGGAGGCGACGTGGTGATCGAGGAACGGGGCGCGGGTTTCCAGGCTGGCGGCCATCGCCGCCCGGTCCACCTTGGTGAGGATGTCGTTGGGGAGGTAGTTGAGGGTGTCAAACGCCATCATCCGGGCCGCCTGATGGGCCGCCGTGGCGCCCGCCCGATCACCGGCCAGCTCGACGGGCAGGGGCCAGTCGAGCGGGGAGGATGGCTCAAGAACAGGCTGGCCGTCAGCGGCCTGCAGCAACGCGGCGGGATCACGCCATTCGCTCACCAGAGAGCGGTAGAAGTCATCGCTATTGCGGACGTCAACCAAGCACTCGGCCAATTTGTGGGCCTTGTGACCAGGCTGACGCAGAGGCAGTGGCCGCGCCAGGGCATCCCAACCACCGGGGGGCAAGCTGCGGATGGCGCTGCCCAGGGCCCGGCGCAAAGGCCAGGGCAGCCAGGCGAGACGGTTCCAGAGGCGCGGCCCCCAGAGGTAACGGTTGTAGCCGCCGAAGAGTTCATCACCGCCGTCGCCGCTGAGGGCCACGGTGAGGCCGCTGCGGCGGGCCTCGCGGCAGACCAGGTGGGTGGGCAGCTGGGAGGAATCGGCGAAAGGCTCGCAGTAGAGCCGGGGCAGCCGCGGAATCAGCTCGCGGGCATCGGCCGACGTGAGCACGGTCTCGCGATGATCGGTGCCCAGATGGGCCGCCACGGCGCGGGCATGGGGTGCTTCATCAAAACCCGACTCCTCGAAGCCGATCGTGAAGGTGCGCACCGGCCGGCTGCTCTGGGCCTGGAGCAGGGCCGTGATCAGCGAGGAATCGATACCGCCGGAGAGAAAGGCGCCGAAGGGCACATCCGCCTGGCTCTGCTGGCGCAGGGCGTTGCTGAGGGCCTGCTCCAGCGCCTGGAGCGCTTCGCTCTCATCGCTGAAGGGCTCCGCCAGGCTCTCGGCAGCCATCTGGCGGAAACACCACCAGGGCCGGGATTGGGGCAACTGGCCGGGCAGCGGCGCCTGGATCGTGACCAGGTGGCCGGGCAGCAGCTGCTGGATGCCGCAGTAAATACTGGTGGGCGCGGCGATCACCGTGAAGCGCAGCAGCTGGGCCAGGGCAGGCCGCTGGATCGGATTGTCGAAGCTGGGCCAGGCGCGCAGGGCCGCCAGTTCCGAGCCGAACAGCAAGGCGCGCTCGCTGCCGCCGCCACTGAAACCCCAGTAGAGCGGCTTCTCGCCGAAGCGATCACGGGCCAGCTGCAGCAGCCGCTCGCGGCGATCCCAGAGGGCCAGGGCGAACATGCCACTGCAGCGCTGCAGGGCCGGCTCCAACCCCCAGGCCTCGATGGCGGCCAGCAGGGTTTCGGTGTCGCTATGGCCGCGCCAGGGGGGGGCGGCGCCGACGGCCTCAAGCTCGCGGCGCAGGTCCAGGTGGTTGTAGATCTCGCCGTTGAAGGCGATCACGTAGCGGCCGGTGGTGCTGGCCATCGGCTGGTGGCCGGCGGCGGAGAGATCGAGGATGGCCAGGCGCCGGTGAGCCAGGGCCAGGCCGGCAGGGGAGTCGCACCAGACGCCGGCATCATCGGGGCCGCGGTGGGCGAGGGCTGCGGCCATGCCGCCGGCCGCGACCTGCAGCGCCTGGGCCGATACGGCGCTGGGGAACCAGAGACCAGCGAAGCCGCACATCAGGCGGCAGGGGCCGCCGGCCAGGGGAAACGGGAAGGGCGAATCGGGG
>CAIJRN010000027.1 GCA_903823115.1 uncultured cyanobacterium | reverse complement strand
GCCCTGGGCCCCCGCCAACAGCAGAAACAGCAGCATTGCCCCACCAGCCAGCAGCAGGCGCAGGCCGCGACCCAGGGGCCGGGCGATGGCGGTGACCAGACCGAGCAACACGGTGAGATGGAAGCCTGATGCCGCTAACGCATGGGACAGTCCGGCGGCCCTGAAGGCATCGCGCAGCTCGATCGGCAACGGCACCACCGCACTGCCGAGCACCAGGGCCGCCAGCAGGCCACCCCGTTCCGCACCAGCGGCCTCGATCAGCCGTGCGGCGATCGTCCGGCGCAGATCCACCACCGGGGTCGGCGGCCGCTCGAGCACCTGGAACTGCTCGACCTTCAGGCGGCTCCAGCTCTGCTGCCTGGCCAGCCGTTCCGCCGGTCCTGACAACAGGGGATGGGGGGCTGGCATGGGCCGCCGCAGGCTGCCGCTCACCCGCAGCAGCCAACCCTGGCGCAAGTTGGGGCAGGGTTCGAATTGGAGCTCCGTGCGGCCCCCTGCCGTTTCGAACAGCGCGCGACAGGCCGGAGCCGTCACAGCCGGGGCCGGCACAGCCGGAGCAGGCCCGCCCGGGGCCTCTCTGGCCGCCAGTCCAGGCGCCGCCACGGCTTCGGCCGCCTGGGGCAGCAGCACCGGCCGTGGATCCTCCAGCAACGTGCCACGCAACAGTGCAGCGACTGGCCCATCCCCCTGGCCCAGGAATCGCACCGGATCGTGGGGCCCAGGCTCGATCGGGCGCAGCAGATTGGCCAGGAACAGGCCGGCCAGCAGCAGCGCCATCCCCGTCATGGCCAGGCGCCAGATGCGATCAGCGGATCCCATGGGCTGGGAGGCAACATCCTCAAAGCCTTCCCAGCGATACCCCAGGCCGATCGCGGATCCCTCGATTTCAGCAACCAGCTCGGCTCAAGCCACTGACTGCGGGCCTGGTGTCGGCCGGATTTGAGGAGGCCCGCCAAGGGGCGATTGGCCGTGCCTTTGTGGATCCCCGCTTTCAAAATGACCAGAATGCACATTGCCGATCGCCTGGCGCTCCCTGTTGCCCCGCACCTATGTCTGCTGATCTCAGCGAGGCCCGCTCAGCGCTCAATCGCGGTGATCTGGACCAGGCCCAGGCCCTGCTTGAACAGCTGCTGAATCAGCATGGCGAGGATGCCGATGTGCTCGAACGCCTGGCAATCGTCCAGTGCCGGCGCGGCGATCTCGCCAGCGGTGAGGCGCTGCTGGAGCGGGCTTTGAACGCTCAGCCGGACCATGGCGCCTCGCTCAACAGCCTCGGTGCCCTTCTGCAGAACCAGGGACGGCTGGAGCAGGCCCGAACCATGCTCGAGCGGGCCGTTGTCCTGCAGCCTGATGCAGCCGAGAGCTGGTGCAATCTTGGCATCGTGCTCCAGGGCCTGAAGCAGTCGGGGCCAGCGCTGGAGGCCCTGGGGCGGGCGCTGCAACTCCAACCAGGTCATTCCCTCGCCCTGCGAGCCAGCGTCCATGTGTTGCAGCGTCAGGGTCGGGCCGTCGAGGCGATCACCCTGCTCCAGGCTGCCGCCGCTGCCGATCCAGCCCAGTGGAACGAGCTGGTCGATCTTGGCAATGCGCTCTATCTCGCCGGCCAGTACCGATCCGCCAGCAAGGCCTACGAGGCAGTGTTGGCGGGCTCTGGTGAGACGGCCGAGTTGCTCGCCAACCTCGGCGCCGCCCAGCTGGCCCTCGAGCAGCCCCAGCTGGCCCTCGCCAGCGTTGAACGAGCCTTGCAGCTGCAGCCGGCCTATGCCGCAGCCCTGGCCAATCTCTCGGTGGCGCTGCGGCTGCTGGGGCGTCCTGCCGAGGCCCTGGTGCCCTGCGATCAGGCCCTGGCGCTGCGGCCGGACTTTGCCCCCGCCCTGATCGCCCGTGCCCAGGCCCTGCGGGAACTGCAACGGCCCGAGGAGGCCCTGGCCGCCCTGGTCAGGGCCCATGCCCTACAACCCGACGACCCAGCGTTGCTGGCTGATCTGGCCCTGGCCTTTCAGGAAAGTGGCCGCCTGGTTGAAGCCCTGGACTGCTTCGAGGCGGCGGTTGCCGCCCAACCCGACAAGGCCGAAATCCGGGCCAACCGCGGCATCTGCCGCCTGCTGGCCAGCGGCCTGCGCCAGGGTTGGGACGACTATGAAGCGCGTTTTCAGCGCCGCCTGCCGGTCCTCCCCCAGGTGCGGCCGGCCAGTCCGCGTTGGCGTGGCGGCCCGGTCACCGCTGGGCCCTTGCTGCTGGTGGGTGAACAGGGTCTGGGGGACATGCTGCAGTTTGTGCGCTATGCCCCCAGCCTGCGCGCCCTTGCTGGCAGCGTTGCCCTCTGTCTGGGCGAGCCCCTGGTGGACCTGGTGGCCGCCGCCGGCATTGCCGACTTCGTCTGGACGCCGGAGCAGGCCGCTGAGCACCGGGGTCCCTGGCTGCCGTTGCTCTCGGTGTTTCAGGCCCTGGGCACCAACCCTGAGGCGTTGCCAGCGGCCGTTCCTTATCTACAGGTGCCGCTGGAGCTGATCGAATCCTGGCGGCAGCGGCTCAATCGGGGCAGCGGGCTGGTGATCGGTCTCGGCTGGCAGGGCAATCCGGAGGCGGAAACCGGCGCTGTGCGCGGCCGCTCCCTGCCCCTGGCCCTGCTGGAGCCCCTCAGCCATTGGCCCCAGGTGCAATTTCTGTCACTGCAGAAAGGTCCGGGTGCTGAGCAACTGGCCAGCTGCCCCTTCCGTGAGCGGTTCTGCCCGGCCCAGGAGCAGGTCGATGCAGCCTGGTCTTTTCTCGACACTGCTGCCCTGGCCAGTTGTTGTGATCTGATCATCAGCAGCGACAGCGCCCTTGCCCATCTGTGTGGCGCCCTTGGCCTGCCGGTCTGGCTGTTGCTCAAGCAGGGGCCGGACTGGCGCTGGGGACTCGACGGTGACAGCAGCCCCTGGTATCCCTCCATGCGTCTGTTCCGTCAGCGCCGTGCGGGCGACTGGCCCGAGGTGATCGAGCGCCTGGTTGCGGAGCTGACCCGGCAGCTGCCCCACCTGGAGGAGCTCAATGCCAGCCGTTGGCAGCCGTTATGAACACGGCGCTCAGCATCGCCCGACGCGCCCTCGACAACGGTGACCTGGAGCTGGCTGAATCCAGCCTGCGCCAATGGCTGCACCAGAGTCCCGCCGATGCCGATGCCCTGGAGCGACTGGCTCTGGTCCAGGCCCGTCGCGGCGATCTTGAGGCGGCCCTGCCGCTGCTGCACGCCGCCCTGGGGATCGATCCCGACCATCGACAGGCGCTGATCAACCTCGGCGCCATGCTTGCCAACCTCGGCCGACCCGACGAGGCCTGTCCCTGGCTGGAGCGGGCCGTGAGCCTGTATCCCGACCGCGCCGATGGCTGGGGCAATCTCGCCGTCGTGTTGCACCAGCTCCAGCACTATCCAGCGGCGCTGGCGGCCCTGGAGCGGGCCCTGGCCCTGCAGACCGGCGACCGCCGCCTCCAGCGTCTGCAGGCCCTGCTGCTGGTGGAGTTGGAGCGGCCCTACGAAGCGATCTCCCGGCTGCGTCAGGCCGCCAGCGGGGATCCAGACCTCTGGCAGGAGTTGCTGGATCTTGGTATCCGGCTCCATGACCTGGGCCTTACGGATCTGGGGATCTCGGCTCTGCACCAGGGGCTCGTTGGCCGTCCGGACGATGCCAGGGCCTGGTTGAACCACGGTGCCCTGCTGTCCCTGCAGGGCCGGCTGGAGGAGGCCCTGAGCAGCTTTGCCCAGGCGGTGGCCCTGGATCCGCAGGGGGCGGATGCCCACCTGTTCCTCGGCATCGCTCGCCTGCTGACCAGTCACCAGAGCCTCGGCTGGGATGACTTCGAATGGCGTGAGCGTGTCGACGCCTCCATGGCCCCGCTGGTGACACCCCCCGGCCCGCGCTGGCGGCTGGAGGAGCAGAAGGAGCCGGTCGAACACCTGCTGCTCATCGGTGAACAGGGCCTGGGTGATGTGTTGCAGTTCGTGCGCTATGCCCCCAGCTTTCGTCCCCATGCCCGCAGGATCTCGCTCTGCGTCCAGGAGCCGTTGCTGGGGCTGATCGCCCGCTCCGGTCTTGCCGATGCGGTGGTCTCAGCGCGGCAGGCCGTCGATCACCAGGGTCCCTGGCTGCCCCTGCTCTCCAGCTGTCACGCCCTGGACCAGCCCCCCACCGCGCTTGCAACCCCCACTCCCTACCTCATGGTTGGCGGCGAGCGCCTGGAGCAGTGGCGCCGGCGGCTGGCGTCAGGGACGCAAGCGCCAGGGGCGCAGGCGTCAGGGACGCAGGAGCTCTTGGTGGGCTTGCACTGGCAGGGCAATCCCACTGCTGAACGGCGCGACAGTGCTCGAGGGCGCTCCTTGCCCCTGGCCCTGCTCGAGCCCCTGGCAGGAATTCCGGGACTGCGTCTGCTGTCGCTGCAGAAGGGGCCCGGGGCTGAGCAACTCGCCTGCTGTTCCTTTCGCTCCGCTTTCCATCCCGCCCAAGCTGCCGTGGATGATGCCTGGGATTTCCTTGACACGGCCGCCATTGCCAGCTGCTGTGATCTGATCGTCAGCGCTGACAGTGGTCTGGTCCACCTGGCAGGCGGTCTGGGGCTGCCGGTCTGGTTGTTGTTGCAGCGGGTGCCCGACTGGCGTTGGGGACTCGACGGTGAGGACAGCCACTGGTATCCGTCCCTGCGCCTGTTCCGCCAGCGCCGATCGGGCGATTGGCCCGAGCTGATCGCCCGCCTGGTCGATCGACTCCAGGGCGAAGTGCCTCGGCTGCTTGCTGCCAGAAATTGCAAGATGCTGGTGCCATCGGACTAGCTGGTGGTGGGGCCAGGTCGCTTCAGAAGGAGGGCAGAGCCAGGAACAGCTCACATAACTGCTGGCTTGGCATCGATTGGCCCAGCAAGGGAGCCACCAACGCCGCCACGGGCCGCAGGCGACAGGGCCAGATCGCCCGCTCCGCCAGTCGCCCGGCCTGAAAACTCCCCAGCAGCATGAGCGACAGGAGCAGCAAGGTACGGCGTTTCACAGGAGTTCAACGTTCGCTAACGGAGTGGCAACCATCAACGTGATCAGGATTGCTGCGATGGCGAGGGGTCAAGGACTGCGGGTTTCTTGATCACAAGATCAATGGCAACTTGTTTGATCAGATTGCCAAAGATCTCAGCGTACTGATGAGCATCCTGCTCCGCGATCACAATGCCGACGTTGGCAAGGCTTTGCAGGGTCGCCGCATCGGCTTGATACAGAATATTCTGTATGGCGAAATCCACTTCGCAGATGTCGGCAAAGGGAGTATTGGCGGCACCAATCGAGCGGCAGAATTCGCAGACTTCGCGCGAGAACATAGCCAGGGTTTCGGGCTTGATCGAGCGCACATGGGAGGGATCGGTGCTGAAATCGGCGTGATTGGGATGGGGCACTGTGACATGAATCACGCAGCCATCACGACCGACTCGATAGAGCTCCTGGATGATCTCAAGGAAAACAGACGTCTGCTGACCGAGATGTTCCAGCACGTGATGCAGCTCAATCTCTTCGGCTACGTTGTCGTCAAATGGCCAGGGGAAACTCTCGAGGTCTACGACGCGATCAGGCTGGCAGCCCGCATAAACGTCAACATTGACAAAACCGTCGAGATGGCGACGGCCACAACCCAGATTCAGTCGCAAGTTCCATCCAATCGCTACACCATTCCAGCAGGCCCGGCGGGATTGCGCAACTCAGGCGGGCACAGGCACAGAGTCGGGCTGGGCCTGTTGCCAGCGGGCCCGTTGCTGATCGTTCAGCAGCGGAAAGCCGAGGGCCTGGCGTTCGGCCAGCCAGGCTTCGGCCACCTGCTTGGCCAGATGGCGGATCCGGGCAATGGTGGCCGTGCGCTCGGTGACGGAAATCACGCCGCGAGCCTCGAGCAAGTTGAAGGTGTGGCTGCACTTGAGCACAAAATCCAGTGCAGGTGCCGGCAGCGCTTTGCTGATCAGGTCGCTGGCTTCGGCCTCATAGAGTGCAAATAACTGCTGCAGTCGCTCAGGATTGGCAGCTTCAAAGTTGTAGGTGCACTGTCCCTTTTCAAACGGCAACCAGATATCGCCATAGCTGCGCTCACCATTCCAGCTCAGATCCCAGATGCTCTCCACATCCTGCAGATACATGGCGAGGCGCTCAAGGCCATAGGTGATCTCGATGGATACGGGCCGGCAATCAAGGCCACCACACTGTTGGAAGTAGGTGAACTGGGTGACCTCCATGCCATCGAGCCACACCTCCCAACCCACACCCCAGGCCCCCAGGGTCGGTGATTCCCAGTTGTCTTCAACGAAGCGAAAGTCGTGATCGGACTGGCGCAGGCCCAGGGCCTCCAAGGAGGCCAGGTAGGTCTCCTGGATGCCGTTGGGAGAGGGCTTGATCAGCACCTGGTATTGGAAGTAATGCTGGGCGCGGTTGGGGTTGTCGCCGTAGCGGCCATCGCTGGGGCGCCGGCAAGGCTCCGGATAGGCCACGGCCCAGGGCTCTGGCCCAATCGCCCGCAGCACGGTGTGCGGACTCATGGTGCCGGCCCCCTTTTCGGTGTCATAGGGCTGCAACACCAGGCAGCCCTGATCCGCCCAGAACCGATTGAGACCGCTGATGATGTCCTGGAAGTGCATCGGTTCTGGAACGGATGGTGGGAGTTTACGTTGCGCCGCCTGGCCCGCAGAGCAAGGCTCAAAGCGAGCTGGGGTTAGCCATCCATCCATCCATCCATCCATCCATCCAGCCAGGCAGGCAGGAGCAGTTGCTCTGTCAGCGGTGTTGAATGATTCTGTTGAGGATATTAATTTTAAAAAGGTTGCACGGGATATAGGTGGAGATGACGATGATCAGAGTCAGAAATGGGGGCGCAATAAACAGGATTTTACCAATTGGAGCAACAGCAATTGTCAGCCCACTCTTGCTGAGAGCGGTGCCATGGAGAATGTGCAGGTTCTGACGTTTCTCGATACTTTTGCCCGCCTGCCTCTTTTCGATTGCATCCAACAGCAAGGCCTTGTGATCGGCCCAGGTATCATGAATAATGGTAAACATTGTAAAGTAGGCCATGAGATGACACCTGCGGTATTGATGAGATCTTCTGGCGGATTGTGATGGGTTTAAGCCGTAGCCCTGCCAACGATTCGGGAAGCGATCATGGGCCTAGTTGATGACGTTGTTGGACTGGCGAGAGTATCAGAGCAACCCGATGGATGTTCTGCTCAAATTGGACAGGGAAGCTCCAGTCGCAAGGCTCCGTTTCCAGGACCAGCACACTTCATTCCCAGCCATCGATTCAGAGCCGGGCGCTACTGAACGAGCAACAGACTCCAGGCAGTTGCGCTGCAGGCATCCTGGCTAAATACAACATTCCATATTTGCTGTGAAGAATGTCTATCTCCAGTCGCTCTTGTTGGTCGCTTGACTTTGAAAGTACGCGAGCTTGTGGGTGTAATAGTTGAGAAAATCAGGGTGCAAGTCGAGACTTTTCTGTCACTTCACCTCTTAAAGATTCGACTTTTTCTCATGGTGGCAGTCTGAGGTGGGTGCTTTTTATTGGACAGTCTGAGGCCGGGCCGCCCGGGTGCCTTCGCCAGGGGAACGACGGATGCCGGCGGCTTCGCGTGATCGTTCAGCCCAGCCCTAGCAGCTTCAGCATCGCCTCGGAGGCGTAGCCACGCACCGGCTGCATTCATTTCAGGCACCACCCCTGCGGCTGGGTCAAGGGCCTGTAACCATGGACAGCAATGCAGGTTCTAGCCTCGGTGCCTCGTCAACAAGGCCTTCAAGGGCGGCTGGCGACCCGGATTCAAAGCGAAAATGCTGCCTGCAGCATGGCGAATTCAGCATCCGCCCAAGCTGTGAAATCTGGTCACAGCAGTCACTGGTCTTGCCAGGGAGTGAAACAATCCAGTCAACCAGCACACCATCAATGCAGCGATCTTTTTTCTATCGGCGACTGTTGATCTCCTGCATCGCCGTGATGGTCTGTTTTGGCCTTCCCGAGCCGTGGAGCCGACTGGCCTCGATCGGCTATCTGATTTTAGGCCTGGTTCTGGTTCAGGGACTATGCACAGAACCGACAGAACTTGCGACCGGTGGCCCACCTTCCAGGTCCTACAGGAGGCTCGGCATCAGTGCAATCGCGTTCTGGCTGCTATGGACCCTGACTCCCGTGGAGATGCGCAACACCGGCATCCCGGTGATTTTGCTCTGGACGTGCTTCGGTGGCTGGAGTGCCATTCGGTTGATCAGACGACTGGCCAATGAGCGCGTGGTGAATGCAGCCGTGCTCCAGGGGGCTCTGGCGGGCTATCTGATGCTCGGACTGGCCAGCGGCCTGCTGCTCTGCGGCCTGGAGACCATCCAGCCGGGCAGCTTCCAGGGTATTGACATCGGCACCGAGGCCGCCGGGCTGAGCCATTCGGTGTGGGGCCTGAACTTTGCCCAGTTGAACTACTTTGCCTTCGTCAGCCTGACCACCATGGGCTATGGCGATGTCGTGCCGCTGACAGCGCCAGCCAGCATGATCTGTGTGATGATCGCCGTGTCCGGCACCTTCTACATCGCCGCTGTCATGGGGGTGCTGATCAGCAGGCTCACCATTCAGGAAACCGAGCAGGCCCGCAATCCCTACGGAAAAAGTGATTAGCGCCTTGGGTCGCTGGTCATCGGCTCATCAATGTGTTGATGGGCGGCGGCGCAGAGCCGGTCGAAGCTGCCTTGGTCGGCGGGGCCGGTGGTAGTCGGGGTCAGGATTGGAGGCCTGCAGCGCCGCGACCGTGCTGAGGGCAAAGCCGGCAAGGCCTCCCGCAAACGCCAGCAGGAACACCTGCCAGAGAGCCCGCGCTGGCGACAGAGGCACAACCGTGCGTGCGATGGCCGCCTGCAGCAGCAGGGCCACCGCCGCCCCCAGCAGTGCTCCAGCCAGCAGGGCCGCCAGCACGCGCCGGTTCATGGGCCGGGCTCCGGCGCGGCGGCCATCCCCCCGGTCATCCCGGCTGAACCGGCCGCGGGACCACCCCCGAGCCAGCTCTTCATCACCACATAGAACACGGGTACCACGAACAGACTGAGAATCGTGGCCGCCAGCAGGCCACCGAACACCACCGTGCCCAGGGAGGTCTGGCTGCGGGCACCGGCGCCGCTGGCGAGCACCAGGGGCAGGAAGCCGAACAGCGACGAGATCGCCGTCATCACGATCGGCCGCAGCCTGGCGCGCGAGGCTTCGCGGGCCGCCTCCAGGGCCGGCAGCCCCTCCGCCAGCCGCTGGTTGGCCAGATCCACGATCAAAATCCCGTTCTTGGCCGCCAGACCGATCAGCATCACCAGTCCCACCTGGGCATAGATGTTGAGCACCTCCCCCCGCAGACTGAGGAACAGAAGCGCCCCCAGCATGGCGGTAGGCACCGTCATCAGGATGATCAGCGGATCGCTGAGGCTCTCGTACTGGCCCGCCAGCACCAGATAGACCACCAGGATGCCCATGGCGAAGATCACGATCGCCAGCGATCCGGCCTTCACCTCCTCCCGCGACAGGCCGGTCCAGTCGGAGCTGATGCCGCTCACCCCCAGCTGATCGAACACCTTCTGCATGGCGACGATCGCCTGGCCGGAGCTGCGGCCGGCCGCCGCCTCGCCCTCCACCTTGATCGAGCGATAAAGGTTGAAGTGGGGAATCACCGCCGGACCGGTCGAGGGACCGATGTGGATGAACTCCGACAGCGGCACCGGTTGGCCCTTGGCGCTGGGCACATAGAGATCTTCGAGCCGCTGGGGGGTGGCGCGGTAGGGGGCGTCCGCCATCACAAACACCCGCCGCACCCGGCCCTCCTGGAAGGTGTCGTTGATGTAGGCACCGCCGAAGTTGAGACTGAGGACCTGCATCGCCTGGCCGAAGTCGATGCCCAGCGAGGCCAGCCGGGCTCGATCCACCGTGATCTGCAGCTGGGGGGCCTCGGGGCTGAACTGGGTGAACACCCCCTTCAGCTCGGGCTGGGCATTGGCGTTCTGGATCAGCCGGCCAGCGGCCTTGAAGAACTGCGGCAGCGACAGGCCGCCGCCGCTGCGATCCAGCAGCTGGAACTCGAAGCCGCCGGCATTGCCGTAGCCGGGAATCGAGGGGGGTTGGATCGCGATCACCCTGGCCTCCCGCAGGCTGGCGAAGCGGCGGTTCAACCGCGCCACGATCGCCTCCATCGACTGATCCGGGGAGCTTCGCTCCTCCCAGTTCGTGGTGCCGAAGAAGAAGAGGCCGCGGTTGGGGGCATTGCCGCTGAGACTGGCGCCGCTGAACACGGCCGCCGCCGTGATCGCCTTCTCCTCGGCCAGGATGGCCGCCACCTGCCGGTTGATCTTGGCGGTGATCGCATCGGAGCTGCCCTCCGGGGCCTGGACGATGCCGATCGCATAGCCCTGGTCCTCCACCGGCACGAAGCCGGAGGGAATGGTGTTGAAGGCCACCGCGGTGAGCACAATGCCGCCGACCAGGGTCGCCATCACCGGGCCGCGATGGCGCAGCACGCCAGAGAGGGCACCGTCGTAGGCCCGTTCGGCCCGCTCGTAGAAGCCATTGAAAGCCTGGAAGATCCAGGGGGTGAACCAGCCGGCGCTGACGCCGATGCCGCTGAACAGCAACGCCACAGGCGGGCTGCTCAGCCCCGCGAACAGCAGGGCCGCCACGGCTCCGGCGCCGCAGGCCGGCAGCAGCAGCGGCCGGCCACTGAGCTGGCTCAGGCCATAGCCGAGCAGCGCGGCCAGGCTCAGCATCCCCAGGGCCGGCAGCACGCCGCCGCCACTGACCAGCAGGCCGTAGAGAAAACCCAGCAGCGCTCCGGCGATGGCATAGACGCGGCGGCTGGGCTCTGGGTCCTGGCGGGAGAGCAGCAAGGCCGACAGCATCGGCGAGAAGGTGAGGGCGTTGAAGGTGGAGATGGCGATCGCGAACAGGATCGTGGCGGCGAACTGCCGGTAGATCGTGCCGGTGGCGCCGGGGAAGAACAGCACCGGCAGAAACACCGCCAACAGCACCAGCGAGGTGGCCAGCACAGCCCCGAACAGTTCCTCCATCGTCGCCTTGGCAGCCTGCAGGCCCGTGAGCCCCTCGGCGCGGCGCGTCGCTGTGCCCTCGATCACCGTGATCGCGTCATCGACCACCAGACCGGTGGCCAGCACCAATCCGAACAGGGTGAGTTGATTGAGGCTGAAGCCGAACACCTTGACAAAGGCGAAGGTGCCCACCAGGGCCACGGGAATGGCGATCGCCGGCACCAGCGTCGCCTTCCAGTCCTGCAGGAACAGGAACAGGATCAGCACCACCAGCACCACCGCATCGCGCAGGGAATCGCTGACCCCTTCGATCGAGGCGCTGATGAAATCGGTGACGTCGTAGATCTTCTCGAGCTTCATCCCCGGCGGCAGGCCCGCCTGGAACTCCGCCAGCACCTTCTCCACCCCCTGGGACACCTCCAGGGCGTTGCTGCCGCTGAGCTGATAGATGGCCAGGCCCACCGAGGGCACGCCGCGCAGATCGGTGGCACTGATGTCGTAGCTCTCGCCGCCGAGGCTGACGCGGCCCACATCCCGCAACCGCACCAGGGCGCCATCGCCGGTGTTGCGCAGGATCAGGTTCTCGAAATCCTCGTTCTGCAGCAGTCGGCCCTGCAGCTGCACCGAGAAGGTGTAGGGCTGGCCCTGGGGCGCCGGCGCACCGCCGACCCGCCCGGCCGGCACCAGGCGGTTCTGGCTCTGCAGGGCGGCCACCACATCGGCGGCACTGAGATGCTGCTGGGTGAGGCGGTCGGGATCGAGCCACACCCGGATCGCCAGACGGCGATTGCCGAAATAGGTGATCTCACCGACGCCTCGCACCCGCCGGACCTGATCGGTGAGCCCCTGATCCAGCTTGCCGCTTAGGGTTTCGACGCTGTACGGGCGGGTCGGGTCGGTGCTGACCAGGTTGTAGACGAGCAGGATCGAGTTGGAGGCCTGGCTCACCGTCACCCCCGACTGGCGTACCTCGGTGGGCAGCTGCGGTTCAGCCAGCGCCACCCGGTTCTGCACGTTCACCTGGTTGATGGCGCCATCGGTGCCGCTGGCGAAGGCGATGCTGATGGCGCTGGTGCCATCGGCGGCGCTGGTGGAGGTGATGAACTCCATGTTTTCCACCCCATTGATCTGCTGCTCCAGCACCGTGGTGACCCCCTCCTCGACACTGACCGCATCGGCACCGGGGTAGCGGCCGCTCACCTGCACCGTCGGCGGGGCGATGTCGGGCAGGTTTTCGATCGGCAGGATCGGCAGGGCGATCAGGCCGGCGATCACGATCAGCAGGCTGCAGACCGTGGTGAGCACCGGTCTGAGGATGAAGCTGTTGGAGGCGGACATCGGCGTTGCTCTCCCTAACGCGACGGCCCGGCCGTCGCCGCAGCCGCCGATCCGGTCGAGGCTGAGGCCAGCTGCACCGGCAGGCCATGGCGCAGGCTGAGCAGGTTGCTGCTGATCACCTGGGCACCGGAGTCCAGGCCGCTGAGCACCGGGTAGCGGCCGTCCTGCAGGGGGCCGAGCTGCACGCGAGTCTGCAGGGCGAAGCGGCTGGTCGGTGGCAGGCGGCGCAGCCGCTCCATGGGCGCCTGGCCCGGATCGCGCTCCAGCTCCTGCAGCGTGCCGAGCCGATACACATAACTCTGGCCGGAGGACTGAATCACTGAGCCCACAGGCACCGACAGCTGGGTGCGGCTGTCCAGCACCAGGCGCGTGCGCACTCGCAGGCCGTTGCGCAGGCTGCCGTCCTGGTTGTTGTAAGCGGCCTTCACCAGCAGCACCTGGTTGCCGACATTGACGCTGGGATCGATTGAATCGACCACGCCGCGCGCCATGGCTTGGCTGCTGCCGGGATCCTCCAGGATCACCGTCTGGCCAGGCCGCACCCGATTGCGCAGCCGGGCCGGCACATCGATGCGAGCCGTGAGCTCGCCGTTGCGGATCACGGTGGTGAACGGATCACCGGCCCGGATCACATCCCCCACCTTGACCGTGACATCGCCGATCACCCCGGCGCTGGGGGCGCGCAGGTCGCGGAAGGCCAGATCCGCCTGGCGGGCCTTCAGGTTGGCGGAGGTCTCGATATAGGCCTGGCGCAGCTCATCGCGCTGCAGGGCGCTGGCGGCCCCCACTCGCGCCAGGTAGGCGAAGCGCTGGTAGTTGAGCCTGTCCTTGGCCTGGGCTGAGCGCAGGCTGATCACCTCCGCCTGCAGTTGGGCCTGATCGAGCACCACCAGCAGCTGGCCAGGCCGCACCCGATCTCCCTGCCGGATGGGCAAGGCCTGGATCCGGCCGCCGGCCTGGGCAGCCAGCTGCACCGCCTCCACCGCATCGAGGGTGCTGATCGTGGCCACCTCCTGGCGGAAGAAGGAGGGGTGCACGGCAATGGTGTCGACGGCCAGGGGCCGGG
This sequence comes from uncultured cyanobacterium, assembly GCA_903823115.1. Taxonomy (GTDB): domain Bacteria; phylum Cyanobacteriota; class Cyanobacteriia; order PCC-6307; family Cyanobiaceae; genus Cyanobium. The sequence continues at coordinate 16,570 of CAIJRN010000027.1, read as the reverse complement.
CAACCTCCGGGCTGGAGGGACTGCAGCCCGTCAGCAGGGCCATGCCGCAGAGGGCGACCGCCGGAAGGTCGCACCGGAGGGGCATGAACAAGAGTCAGGGATGGGTCACTTATACGCCGCTCGCCCGTTATCTGGTCGCAGTGCAAACTTTTGCCGTCGTCGGGCAGCGGATCGCGGCATTTCCGCCGCCTCCCCTGCGTTCCGCTGCGTTGGTGCTGGTGATGGCCGCTTGCTGCGCCATGCCCTTCACCCACCGGCAACGTGTGGTGCATCAAGAGTCGCTGGCTCACGATCCGCCTGGAAGCCAACCCGGAGCAGGCGCTGGAGGTGGTTGGGCACGCCAACCAGTCGAAGCCTTGGAGACATCAAGCGCGATGCCCTGCGCCGCCAGTCGGGGCTGATCCACTTGGGGGGTGCTCGGTGCAGCTGGCATGGCGCAACCCTGACCCCATCCATCAGCTGCTGGCCATCGGCAAACGGTCCGTCCGTGACCCATCCGTGACTGACCGTTGGCAGTCCTGGGGGACCCCAGCCCAGGACGGCTCGTCAGGAACTGGGATCTCGCTTGGTCAACTCACCCCTGTGGCTTGGCCAGCGGCAGCAGGCACTTGTCGGAATCGCACCCCGCCGGGCCCGCTTCCACCAGCTCGCCCCGGTCGTAGCGGCGCAGTGCCTCGAAGAAATCGGCCGTTTGCCGCCGGGTCACCACCTCCGCCGATAGCTGGGCATAGGTGGCCGCATCGATCGGTTCGAACGGCAGCCGCGGGAAGGTGGCGTTGGCATCGAAGCGGGCGAGCAGGGCAGCGGAGATATAACCCTGGCCGTTGTCAATGGCGCGATGAATCGCATCGGCGAGGGGCTCGATTTCATGCTCACGGAACTCGACCGTCGCCGAGGTGTTGTGGGCTGTGTAGTGCTGCTGCACCTGCATGTAGAAGTCAAACTGGGCCAGGGCGGAGAAGTTGTTGATCTCCACCTTGTCGGCGCCGGGGATGTTGGCCCAGCTCACTTCAGTGGGGATCTCCACCAGCCACTCCGTGCAGCGCGGATCGAAGGGATCATCCAGCAGGCGACCCTGTTCATCTTTGTCCGATTGACTGGGCACGATTGTGTAGCCGTAGTCCATGCAGGCCAGAGCCACCGGATCGTTCTTGCGGAAGGTGATGCGGCGGATGAAGCGCTGGGCTTTGGGGGGATGCCAGCCGGGGCTGGCGCCGGTGAGCAGGCTCTTGGTGCCGGCCGGTTGCACGGTGGTGCAGCGATTGGGCCGGCGGATGCCATGGCGATCGCAGTATTCGTGCACGGCCCGGCTGACGATCTCTTTCCAGCGGCCGAGGTAACGGGCTTCTTCAGCCCGGAAAGCCCGGCCTTCTTCGCTGTCGGGACGACCCGCCTCCCACCACTGCAGCCAGGGGGTGCCGAAGGCGTGCACGAAGAAGTCGAACAGGCCGGTGAAACTCACGCCCACGATCGGATCCCAGGCACGACTCTGGCGATAGCGCTCGACCTCAAAACGATGGTTGAGCAGGCAGGCCACGGCGATGCCACCGGCGCTGAAGGCCTCCTCCTGGGCCTGGTAGTCGTGGGGATCAATCTGATTGAGATGGATTTCAGCCAGGTTGCAGTGGAAGTCCGCGCCGAGGATTTCACCACAGGGATTGAGGCCATAGCGGCCCAGGCGATGCTCCAGTTCTGCGGCTTCGATGCCCGGATGGTGCAATTGCAGCCAGCGGCCGGCTTCCTCGCGGCCCTGGTCGCAGTAGATGCCGATGAACTCCTCGCGCAGTTCGCGGCTGGGCAGCAGGTCGGCATTGGAGCGGGCGATCGCCTCGGGGGCGAACTGGATGGCCCCTTCGCCGGATTGGAACTGTTTGTTGACGGCCTCCAGGACCACCTCGCGGCTGGGACGGTTGTGGAACACCCGGGTGTGGTTGGCCATGCGCAGGGCATCGCGCTCCGGATCAATGCGCCAGTTGCCCTCGCCGTCCTGTTGCCAGAGGTTGTCCTTGGCGCGGGAAGCGGCGACATCGTCGGCGGCGAACTGGCGCATGCCGGCGCTGCGGCGGATGTTGCCGGCCACGATCGTCACCGCCGCCTCATCGATCAGCAGGCAGCATTCCACCGAGGTGAGCTGACGGCCGCGGGCGTTGTTGAGCAGCTGGGCCACCCGGCCGTAGAGATCCTTGAGCTTCACCGGATTGGCCATGCCGCCGAACCCCTTGAGGCTCTCGCCCACCGGCCGCACATCGGCCAGGTCCACCTGGATGTGAATGGGGCCGCTGAAATGGGGATCGCTGCAGAGTTGCAGCAGCAGCCGGTAGCTCTCCACCCAGCCGCCACGGGTGTCGCCCACCTTGATGCGCACCCGCTGGTCGTCGATGCTGTGGCTGGTGTTGTCCTGGCGCCGGTCGGCCGGGGTGACGCCGATGTCGCTGATCACCTCGACCACCAGTTCGTTGCGTATCGCCGGCAGCCGTTCAATCAGATGGGGTTCGATGATGGCGCCGGTGCCGCAGCCCATCATCGCCAGATCCATCATCAGGGCGAAGGCTTCCCAGTCCACCAGGTTGGTGGAGGTGCAGTTGTAGGCCCCGGAGAAGTTTTCGGGGCGCTCGATCCAGTCGGTGCCGCCGATCCACAGCCAGCGTCCCGAGGGCAGGGCCTTCTGTTGTTGCTGCATGCGGCGCAGCAGGCTGACTTCGGCGTCGCTGAGGTGGCCCAGCTGGCGCAGGCCCTCGAGGTTGCGCTCGGCCACTTCATGCCAGCTCTCGCGCCCCGTGGCGGTCTTGCGGCTGTAGGTGCGATAGAAGACCGGATTGGCGGCCGGCGCCGTGATCGGGAAGCTGTCGTGGGCATGGCCGGCCCCGTAGCCGGCCGCAATCTCCAGGCCGGAGTCGAGCGGCGGGTTGGCGCTACCGGGCTCGCTCGGGGTGGCCTGGGGACGCTGGGCGGAAACGGTCACGGGTCACAACACCACTGACCCGTGACCCTACCCACCACCAGGGGTGGTGTCGAGTGTTCCTAGCGGTGCCCAGATGTGGGATCTTGAGCGGATTCAGCGGCGGCGGCTCCAGGCCGGTGGGGGGACGCCAGGCCGGCGGTGTGCCTGGCTTGCTGGTTCAGCGCCCTGGGCGAGGCTGGAGGGTGTGGCAGCGGCAGACGTGGAGATGGAGCGAATCTGTGAACCGGAGCTGATGGACGATGCCGATCAGGCCCGCATCTACGCCGAGGCCGATTTCGCCGCCAGCGACGCGGCCCTGGTGGAGCGCATCGTCGCCCTGGCGGCTCCCGTGGGCCTCGGGGCGCGGGTGGTGGATCTGGGCTGCGGCCCCGGCAATATCACCCTGCGGCTGGCGGAGCGCTGCCCCGCCAGCGAGCTGATCGGTCTCGATGGCGCCGCGGCGATGCTGGCCATCGCCGAGCAGCGGCGAGCAGCCGCCGCGGCGCGCTGGCCGCGCCTGCGCTACCGCCGCCTGAGCCTGCCCCTCAGGCCCGCTGATCTGGACGGTCTGGAAGCCAGCTGCACCGCCATCGTCAGCAACAGCCTGTTGCATCATCTGCATGATCCGGCGGTGCTCTGGCAGGCCGTGCAGCGGCTGGCGGCCCCGGGGGCCCTGGTGCACATCCACGATCTGCGCCGGCCCGAGGATCCGGCGGCTCTGGAGGCCCTGGTGCAGCGCCACGCCGATGGCTGTGAGCCCCTGTTGCGCCGTGATTACACCGCCTCGCTGCGGGCCGCCTTCCGGGTCGAGGAGGTGCGGGAGCAGCTGCGGCTGGCCGGCCTGGGCGGCGCTGGCCGGACAGGTCTGCAGGTTCAGGCCCGTGAGGATCGCTATCTGGAGGTGCGGGGGCGGCTGGCCTGAGGCCCCGGCCCACCTGTCAGGCTGGCCCGATGACCAGCGCTTCGACCCCCGGCGGCTCCGGCCCCAACGCCGTGCAGGCCCCTGACGCCAGCGCCGAACAGGCGCACCTGGCCCTGACGGCGGCCGTGGCGCGGCGCCGCAACTTCGCGATCATTTCTCACCCGGACGCCGGCAAGACCACCCTCACCGAGAAGCTGCTGCTCTACGGCGGTGCGATTCAGCAGGCCGGGGCCGTGAAGGCCAAGGGCGAACAGCGCAAGGTCACCTCCGACTGGATGGAACTGGAAAAGCAGCGGGGTATCTCGATCACCTCGACGGTGTTGCAGTTCGACTACGCCGGCAGCACCATCAACCTGCTGGACACGCCCGGCCACCAGGACTTTTCCGAGGACACCTACCGCACCCTGGCCGCCGCCGACAACGCGGTGATGCTCGAAGACGCCGCCAAGGGTCTTGAGCCCCAGACCCGCAAGTTGTTCGAGGTCTGCCGGCTGCGCAAGATCCCGATCTTCACCTTCATCAACAAGATGGACCGGCCGGGCCGCGAGCCGCTGGAGCTGCTGGATGAGATTGAAAAGGAGCTCGGCCTGGCCTGCTGGCCGGTGAACTGGCCGATCGGCAGCGGTGATCGCTTCCGCGGTGTGATCGACCGGCGCAGCCAGGAGGTGATTTTGTTCGAGCGGGCTGAGCGCGGCCGCCAGAGCGCCGAGAAGCGCCTGGCTGCCAATGCCCCCGAACTGGCCGATCTGGTGGAACCGGAGCTGCTGGCGCAGGCGCTGGAGGAACTGGAGCTGCTCGATGGGGCCGGTGCCGACCTCGACCTGGAGCTGGTGCATGCCGGTGAACTCTCGCCGGTCTTCTTCGGCTCGGCCATGACCAACTTCGGCGTGCGTCCCTTCCTCGATGCCTTTCTGGACCTGGCCCAGAAACCCACCGCCCGCACCAGCAGCGAGGGGGAGGTGGATCCGTTGCGGCCGGAGTTCAGCGGCTTCGTCTTCAAGCTCCAGGCCAACATGGATCCCCGCCATCGCGACCGGGTCGCCTTCGTGCGGGTGTGTTCGGGCAAGTTCGAGAAGGACATGACGGTGCGCCATGCCCGCAGCGGCCGCAGCATTCGGCTGTCGCGGCCCCAGAAGCTGTTCGGCCAGGAGCGGGAGGTGGTGGAGGATGCCTATCCCGGCGATGTGATCGGCCTCAACAACCCCGGCATGTTCGCCATCGGCGACACGCTCTACACCGGTGCCCGGGTGGAATACGAGGGGATTCCCTGCTTCAGTCCCGAGATCTTCTCCTGGTTGCGTAATCCCAACCCCTCCGCCTTCAAAAGCTTCCGCAAGGGGGTGAATGAACTGCGGGAGGAGGGCGCCGTGCAGGTGCTCTATGACACCGATGCCAGCAAGCGTGATCCGATTCTGGCGGCTGTGGGTCAGCTGCAGCTGGAGGTGGTGCAATACCGGCTCGAGAACGAATATGGCGTCAAGACCCGGATCGAACCGATGGAGTTCAGCGTGGCTCGCTGGGTCACGGGTGGCTGGCCGGCTCTGGAGAAGGTGGGGCGCATCTTCAACTGCAAGACCGTGCGCGATCCCTGGGACCGGCCGGTGCTGCTGTTCCGCAACGACTGGAACCTCAATCAACTGCGCGATGACCATCCTGAGCTGGAGCTCAGTGCCGTGGCGCCGGTGGTCAGCGGCGTCGAGCCGATCGCCCTCTGAGGATTGGCCATCGGGGTCTGATCCAGTGGCTGGCGGGCCACGGCAGCGGCCGGGCCGGGCCAGAATGGACGCAACATTTCGTCACGCTGCAACCCATGGTGCCCGTGATGTCTGCACAGTCGGCCCAGGTCAATCTCAGCTCGACGCCCCTCTGGCTGGTGCGTCCCCGCAGCGATGGCGGCAGTGACTACGTCAGCTTCATGCCGGCCCTGGCGGCCCCGGCTGGCGCCTTGGTCGAAATCCGGCTCGGCAGCCATCTGCCTCCCCAGATGCCCCTGCTCAAGCGCCGCCTGAAGCTGGCGCCCGCCGAAGCTGAAGCCTGCCGCCGTCGGCTGCAACAGGAGGACGGATATCAGCGCTGTGAACCACTCTTTTAGTCCGTTCTCGGTACGCTCGATGGCATGAACCACGGCAACGATCCGGCTTCCGATTCCTCCAGGCCCTCTGAGCCCAGCCCCGGCACGCCCTATCAGCGTCTTGGGGTGGAGCCTGATGCCTCCTTTGATCTGATTCAGGCCCGGCGGGATGCGTTGCTGGCCGAGGTGCCTGACGACCCCATGGCCCGTTCCCGCATCGATGCGGCCTACGACGCCATCCTGATGGACCGGCTCAAGGAACGGCAGCAGGGGCGGGTCAGCACGGCGGCCCGCAGTGCCTCCCAACGCGAGCAGGTGCAGCCGCCGCCCAGCCGACCGGCCCTCAGTGCCCTGCCGCGCCTGCCCCAGATCCAGGCCCCGAAGCTGGGCCGGGCGAACCTCACCTTGCCGAATCTGTCCCTGGCCCACGGCCGCGAGTTCTGGCTGCCTCTCGGGGTCAGTGGTGGCCTGCTGGTCCTGCTGTTTGCTGTGCCCTCGGCTCCGGCCCAGCTCCTGCTGGCCCTGGCCACCCTGGTGACGGTGTACTGCCTGCAGCGGCGCAACGGCCGCTTCCTGCAGGCCCTTGGCTGGAGCTTTGGCCTGCTGACCCTCGGCCTGGTGCTGGGGGGGCTGCTGCTGGCGGCGATCAACCCCGCGCTGCCCCTGGGTCTGCCGATCGGGCCGGATCAGGTGCAGAGCCTGCCCGCCCTGCTGCTGTTGCTGCTTGGCGGCCTGCTTATCGCCTAGCCCTCGTCATCGCCTGGCCCTGCGGATTGCTCAGGCCGGCTCGAGTTCGCGGATGAGCTCCTGCAGTTCATCGGCTTCCACCTGATAGACGGTGCTGCAGAAATGGCAGACCAGCTCCGCCTGGCCGTCTTCGCGCAGCATGGCCGTGAGTTCATCGCGGCCCAGGATTTTGAGCGCACCGACACTGCGGCTGCGGCTGCAGGGGCAGTGGAAGCGAACGGGGGTGATGCTGGCTCGATCCTGCAGGGGCTGGGGATCGAGGTCGGGAAAGATGTCCTTGAGCAGCGCCTGCAGCTGGTTGGCATGGCGGGCCAGGTGTTGGCTGAAACCGCTGATCTCGCGGCAGCGTTCCTCCAGCAGGGCCACCAGCGCCGGTTCCCGGGCCGCCTTGGGCAGCACCTGCACCAGCACCCCACCGCTGCAACGCACCCCCTGGCTGTCGATCTGTTCACCGACGAACACGGCCGACGGCGTCTGCTCGGAGTGCAGCAGGTAGGAGGCCACGTCTTCACCGATGCCGCCGCTCACCAGCTCGACGGTGCTGCTGAACGGCTCCCCTTCACCGCGGTCGCGCACCACATGCAGATAGCCCGTGCCGGTGGCCCGCCGCAGATCGAAGTGGGCACTGCCGTCGCTCCCCTGCACCAGGGGCAGTTCCAGGCCAGGGTTGCCCACGTGGCCGCGCACGCTGCCATCGCGGCCGGCGTCCACCATCAGCCCCCGCAGCGGCCCATCCGACTGGATGCGCAGATTCACCCGGCCATGGGCCACCTTCATCGAGCTGGCCAGCAGCAGGCCGGCGCTCATTGCCCGCCCCAGGAGGGTGGTGGTCAGAAACGACAGGCCGTGGCGCCGCCTGGCCTCTTCACTGGTGGCTGTGGTGGTGACGGCCACCATCCGGATACCACCTCCGGCAGCGGTGGCCCGCAGCAGCTGATCGGCCATCACCCCAGTCCAACTTGGGGCATCGTAAGGAGACGGCCCTGATCGAGGCACCAGGCCCGCTGGACCAGGCCGCGAAACAGTTCCGGTTCATGGGTGACGATCAGCAACGCCCGCTCCCGTGCCAGGTCCTGCAGCAACGTCAACACCTCATCGCGCACGGTCCAGTCCAGGCCGGCGGTGGGTTCATCGAGCAGCAGCACCTTGGGATCGCGCAATAGCTGCACCGCCAGCGACAGCCGGCGCTGCTGGCCGCCACTGAGGCGCTCCGGGGCCTGTTGCAGCGAGATGTTCCCCAGACCCACCTGTTCCAGCACCCGGCTGGCCCGTTCGGAGTCGAAGCGCCGCTGGCCGAGCCGCAGTTCCTGGCCCACACTCAGACCCAGGAAATGGCGCTCCGGGAACTGGAATACCAGGCCGCACAGCCAGCGCCGCTGGCGGGCGGTGAGCGTTTCGCTATTCCAGAGGATCCGGCCGCCGTCTGGTTCGGCCAGGCCGCTGATCAACTCCAGCAGGGTGGTCTTGCCGCTGCCGCTGCGGCCGGCCACCAGGGCCGCCTCACCACTGGGCAGCTGCAGCGACACCTCGCGCAGCACCGGCGCGGCGGCCGTGGCCGGGTGATACGAAAGGGACTGCAACTCAAGCATTGACCCAGCATGACCGCCCGCCGCCAGCGGTCACTGGCTGGCCCTGGTGCGGTCTGCGTGATTGCATGAGGGGGTCGTGAAGCCCGAAGCATCGAGAACTGCCATGGAGGTTCGCTTTCGCGAAGTCGATCCCTTCAACTGCTGGATCTGGTTGCGCTTCCTGGATGTGCCAGGCGCCACCGAGCGCGGCTATGTGGAAACCGCCTTCGACAGCTGGTTCTTTCTGGGCAAGCTGGGCGGCTTCAATGCCGAGAATCTCCAGGCCCATGAGGCCGGCGCCGAGCTCAGCTGGCTGGACTGGGATGACCATCAGGCCGAGCGCGCTCTGCCGGCTCTGATGCACAACATGGGGCCGATGGAATACCAGGAGCACTGGGCCCGCTGCTGGCTCGATCTCGGCACCAGCGATGCCTTTGCCCTCGATGTGCTGATCAACACCCTGGGCCGGCTCAATCAGGACGTGCTGATGATCGAGGAGCTGGTGATCGGCGGTCTCAACGAGGACTGGCCGATCGAGGAGGAGCCCGAAAGCCCCTTCTCCGACTCTGAAGCCTGATCAGAGTCATGGCCAGGGAGCTGCGTCGGCTGCTGATCAGCCCCGAGCGGCTGGCGATCGCCGGCGGTGAGGGCCAGGGCCGACTGGCGATCAGCGAGGCCGAAGCCCATTACCTGCGCCGGGTGCTGCGGCTCGGCTGCGGCGATTCGCTGGCCGTGGTGGATGGCCGGGGCCAGCTGTGGACAGCCGAGCTGGCGGTTGGCGGGGCCTTGCTGTTGCAGCAGCCCCTTTGCGAGCCCCTGCAGCGCTGTCCTGCGGCCAGCCCGACGATCAGCCTGGCCATGGCCGTGCCGCGCCGCGATGGCGAGCTGGTCTGGCGGATGGCCACGGAGATCGGTGTCGATCACCTCCAGCCCCTGATCGCCGAGCGCACCCAGGCGAGCGAACAGGGTCAGCCGAAGTGGCCACTGGAGCGCTGGCGCACGATCGTGCAGGAAGCCACCGAGCAGTGTGAGCGGCTCTGGCTGCCTCAGTTGGAGCCGCCCCGCCGCGCCCTGGAGCTGTTGGCGGAACCACCGAAGGGCCTGGGCCTGATCGCCACCACCCGCCAATCGTGGTTGCCCCTGCTGGAGGCCGCTCTGGTTGCTGCGAACCCGGCTTCTGTGACCACAGCCCCGGAGATCACAGCCACGGAGACCACAGCCCCGGAAACCATGGCGACGCCGTGGCCCTTGCTGGGGAGGGCATCGCGGCAATCCCAGGACCTCTGTCTGGCCATCGGCCCGGAAGGGGGCTGGTCGGATCAGGAACTCGCCGCAGCAGAGGCTGCAGGTTGGCTGGCCGTGTCGCTGGGGGAGCCGATTCTGCGCACCGCCACGGCGGCGATCGCCGGGGTGAGCCGTCTGGCGAGCTGGCGGGCGCTCAGCCGCGCATCATGCCCTTCCCCATCTCCTTGAAGCCGGCCAGGTTGGCACCGCCGGTGCGGCGGCTCATCGGGGTGGCGCCGCCGGCGGTGACGCATTCGGGCGCGAAGGTGGCCTTGCTCGGGGCTGGGCGATTGGCCTGGGCCGCTGCCAACTCCGCCACCATGGCTTCAGCGGTGGTGAGGGTGGAAACGGGGGCTGCCTCTGCCTGGGCGGGGGCCGCCTGGGTGAGCTCGGGATTGCTGGGCGCAGCGGCCTGGGCAGCCGCCGCTGGGACAGTCTTTGCCGCGGCAGTGGCCTGCTTCACCGGGGCGATGACGGCCGGTTTCTGCTGATCAGCGCCGCCGAGGTCAAGGAAGAACTTGGGCTTGAAGATCATGGCGCTGCATCGAGAACCGATGGCGCCATTATCCGGGGCCACTCGCACCAGCGGCGACTTGTCTTAGATCTGTGCAACACGAGAGCCTTCGACGTGCTGCAGCTGCCGCCCCAGGACAGCGTTCACTGGTTGCTGGCCCTGCTGCTCAACGGGGCCCTGATCAGCCTGGCGCAACGGTTGCCTCTGCTGACCCGTTCTGGCTGGATCCATGCCGGTGTGCTGGGCACCCTGCTCTGGGGAACGCTTGGCTGGCCCGGTTGGCTGGCGGTGGTGGCCTATCTGGCGCTGGGGTCCCTGGTCACCCGGCTGGGTTTTCGTCGCAAACAGAGCAGCGGCCTGGCGGAGGCCCGCGGCGGCCGTCGAGGGCCCGAAAACGTCTGGGGTTCGGCCCTGGTGGGCACGGTGCTGGCCCTGGCGACGCCGGCGGCTTCAGCGCCCTGGCAACAGCTGCTGCTGCTGGGTTTCGCCGCCAGTTTCGCCGCCAAGCTGGCGGACACCTTCGGCAGCGAGATCGGCAAACGCTGGGGCCGCCATACCGTGCTGATCACCAGCCTGCAGGCCGTGGCGCCGGGGACGGAAGGGGCGATCAGCCTGGAGGGCACCGCCGCCAGCCTGGTCGGCAGCGTCCTGATGGCCCTGGTGATGCTGGCCCTGGGGCTGATCAGCGGCTGGCAGGCCGCTCTGTTGGTGAGCGTCGTGGGCCTGCTGGCCACCCTGCTGGAAAGCCTGATCGGTGCCACGCTGCAGCGCCGCTGGCACTGGCTGAGCAACGAGCTGGTCAATGGCCTGCAGACGCTGCTGGCGGCCGGACTGGTCATGATCCCGACGGCCCTGGGCCTGATTCCCCTGGGCTGAGCTGGGGAATCAGGCTGGGGCAGCCATCCGGGCCGGGGTTGCTTCCTTGTCTGTGCGTGCCGCCTGGAGTGTCAGCTCCGCCTCGATCGAGCCTGGGGTTGGCCTGGTGATTCGTTCTGGACAGACGTCTCCGCCGTGGCTGGAGTTTCTGGCTGTACCATCGCCACAGCATCCTCCGACCACTGGCTGGCCTGCTGTTGCAGGCGGCTGAGTCCTGCCTGGTAGCGGCGCTGGGCCTGGCGCGGATGGAGGCCCAGCTCCTGGCCCAGCTCCACCCAGCTGGCGTCAGTGGTCAGATGGCCGAGGATCAGGGCTCGCTCCAGCGGGGATAGGGCCGCGAGCTGCTGGCGCAGCCACTGATGTTTGGCGTTGATCGGCCCTTGTCGCTCGACCGGTTCGGCGCCGGTCGCCGAGTCACCATCGCCCCGATGGAGGCTGGCGGGATCGGCCAGGGTCTCGAGCAGGGTGTTGGTGACGTCCTCGGATCCAGCACCCTGGCGACTGGGGGCATCGAGGCTGCGCATCGCCGTGATCTGATGCAGGCTCATGGCTTGCTGAAGTTTCAGCCCCTCGCAACCCAGAGATCGGGCCAGGGCACCAAGGGCCAGGGGGGGGCTCTGCTCCCGCCGGCAGCGTTCCTGCAGCACTGTGGCCTGGCGCCGCAGCTCCCAGAGCTCGCGGGGGATTTTCACCAGGCTCTGCCGATCCCGGAGTTCCTGCTGCATCGCCCCGCGGATGTAGGGCACCGCAAAGCTGCTGAGGCTGCGTCCCTTGCTGGGCTGGAAGGCCTCGATGGCCCGCACCAGACCGAGGCTGCCCACCTGGCTGAGATCTTCGAAGGGCAGGGAGCCCGAGCGGCTCATGCGGCCGGCAATGGCATAGACCAAGGGCAGGTTGTCGCGCACCAGGGCATCGCGCTGGCGCCGCCAGATCACGGCATCAGCACTGGTGGCAAGTTTGGCCAGGGCGACCCGGTTGCGCTGGCTGCGTGAAGGGTCGACTGCCTGCTCAGCAGGAGCAGGGGCCTGGAAGTGGGTCCTGGGAGGAGCAGGGTTCATGACTCTGCGGCATAACGTGGTCGGACAACTTCTCACCAGTCGCTGAACTCGTGGTTGGCGGTCTTTACGAATCGTCACATCTGCCAGGAATTGCGTATTGCCATATACTTATTTGCCAACTTCTTCTTTATTTGCCAACAAAGGCTTCCAGCCGGCTACGCCAGTAACTGCAAATCTGCAGCATCAAGTTTCAGCCAATGCGCTACTCGGCGATCCCTGTCACTGTCGGCGCCAGGGTTTCAGCCCCGGATTGTCAGTACCAGATTTTCAGCGTCAGGCTTTCTGCAGCTGGCGCAGTTGCCCATCGCCACCCTGGTCTGATCCGTTCGCCGGCATCCTCAGGCCGAGGGACTGGCCAGCGCCAGGCTTTCCAGCTGGGCCCAGCGCAGCAGGGCCGGCCAGTGGCGCACTTTCTCGTACACCAGGGCGTGACCTTCGCTGCTGAGATGCACGCCATCCCCATCGAGGCGCTGCAGCCAGTAGGGATCGGCCAGGAAGCTCTCCAGCAAGGGCAGGAAGGGCACATCGGCCTCCAGGCAGGCCTCCTCCAGCAGGGCCTCGTAGTGGCGCACTGTTTCCAGCTGATACCAGAGCACGTCGGCCAGGGGCATCACCGCGTCGTCCACAGGGGTCAGGCCCAGCACCAGCACCGGCGCGATCGCGCTGGCCTGGCGCAGCATTTGCTGCAGACCAAACAGGAAACCTTCGGGTTCCAGTTGCTGCCGGCCGTCGGCCCGCCCCACCCGGGCGCTGTCGTTGAGGCCCACCGCCAGCAGGATGCCCTGGGGGATCTGGCGCCGCAGTTCGCCGCGACAGCCCACTTCGGCCGGCAGCCGCGCCGAAACGCGCTCCAGCCCATCGCCGCGGACGCCGAGGTTGTAAATCACGGGCCCCTGGGGCAGGCCCATCCAGTGGCGCCGCAGCCGCTCACACCAGCCGCCCTGTTCTGGATCCCCCCAGCCGTAGACGCCGCTGTCGCCGAGCACCACCAGCTTGCGGGGAATGGCCAGGGCCATCAAGGCTGTCCTATCCAGCGTGATCGGCAGTGATCCTGCCTGAAGGGCCGATCAGCCCCCCGACCGTGAAGCGTTCGGCGTGCCAACCGGCGGCCGATCAGAGCGCCGCGTGAAAGCGTGCCAGGCGCTCCAGGCCGTCTTCGATCGTGGCCGGTGAGGCGGCGCAGGAGAGGCGGATGCAGCGATCGTCGCCGAAGGCCACCCCCGGCACCACCGCCAGGCCCACCTCATCGAGCAGACGGTTGCAGAGGGTCATCGAATCGAGGCCCCAGGCACTCACATCCGGGAAGGCATAAAAAGCCCCTTCCGGCGCCAGCAGGCGGATGCCTTCCATCGCCATCAGGCCCTGGCTGAGCAAGGAGCGACGCTGGTTGAAATGCTCCGCCATCGTCCGCACGCAATCGCGGGAGCCGCTGATCGCCGCCAGGGCGCCGAACTGGGCGAAGCTGCAGACATTGCTGGTGCTCTGGCTCTGCAGGGCACTGGCGGCGGCCACCACATGGCGGGGGCCGGCGAGCCAGCCGATGCGCCAGCCGGTCATCGCCCAGCCCTTGGCGAAGCCGTTGACGATGAACACCCGCGAGGCCAGATCCGGGGCCACCGCCGCCAGGCTGTGATGGCTGTGGCCGGGCGCCAGCAGGTATTCATAGATCTCGTCGCAGACCACCGCCACCTGGGGATGGCGGCGCAGCACGGCGGCGATCGCCTCCAGTTCGCCGCGGCTGAGCACCATGCCGGTGGGATTGGAGGGGGTGTTGAGCACCAGCAGCCGACTGGCCGGGGTGATGGCCGCCTCCAGCTGCTCGGCGCGCAGCCGGAAGCCGGTGGCAGCATCACTGGGCATGACGGTGACCCGGGCCCCGGCCAGACCGGCCATCTCCGGGTAACTCAGCCAGTAGGGCGAAGGCAGCAGCAGCTCATCGCCGGGGTTGAGCAGCACCTGGAACAGGTTGTAGAGCGCCTGCTTGCCGCCATTGGTGATCAACACCTGATCGGCGCTGGTGGGCAGTCCGTTTTCGCTGCAGAGCTTGGCGGCGATGGCCTCGCGCAGGGCCGGCTCGCCGGCCACCGGCCCGTAGCGGGTGTGACCGGCCTCCAGGGCCTCCGAGGCGGCCTGGCGGATGAAGGCGGGCGTATTGAAATCCGGCTCTCCGGCACTGAGGCTGCAGATGTCGCGGCCCTCAGCGCGCAATTGCCTGGCCTTGGCGGTGATCGCCAGGGTGAGGGAGGGTTGCAGCTGCTGAGCCCTTGAGGCCAGAGTCAACAATTGAGTTGGGGTGCTGGGGGAGGACGGAGCTGCCGTCGTCACCGGTGTCAGCGGGGCCGGCATCGTGGCGGACTCGTCGCGTGGATCACATTTTCATCCTGACGCACGGTTGAGCCGCCATACGTTCAGGCGCGCAACAAATCGGACCTGGTGCCTGCCTTGACCGGTCGCGACCATCCAGCCGCCATCCAGCCGCCGCCATGCCCTCAGCGACTGCCGATCCAGATCCTCCAGGCTGTCCAAGGCGATTGCCGCACCTCCCTGCCTGAGCGTCTTGCCTGCTCTGTCTGCCATGCCCACAGATCCCAGCAGCGGCGCTGATGGCCCTGGGCCCCCTCCGCTGCTGTCCGAGGCCACCCCTGCGGCCCTGGCAGAGCTGGCGGCGGCCTGTGCCCAGTGCCGGCGCTGCGGGCTGGCCGATTCCCGCCAACACGTGGTCGTGGGCCGCGGTAACCCGAACGCCCGGCTGCTGCTGATCGGCGAGGCCCCCGGCGCCGAGGAGGACGCCAGCGGCCAGCCCTTTGTCGGCCGCGCCGGAAAGCTGCTGGAGCAGCTGCTGGCTGAAGCCGGCCTCGACAGCGAACGCGATCTGTTCATCGCCAACGTGATCAAGTGCCGCCCGCCCGGCAATCGCAAGCCCAGCCGCGCCGAAATCGCCGCCTGCCGGCCCTGGCTGCAGCAGCAGATCGCCCTGCAGCGGCCCCAGCTGATTGGTCTCCTGGGCGCCACCGCCTTGGAGGCGCTGCTGGGCCTCAAGGGGGGGATCACGAAGCTGCGGGGCCAGTGGCTGGAGCCGCTGGAGGGTTCGTTCCTGTCCATCCAGGAAACTTTCTATTCCGCCCAGGCCCCGCAACAACCGACGCCATCTTCAGCAATCAGACCCATAACGCAGCCCCCATCTCCGTCGTCAACACAGCCAACAACTCAGTCAGCAATGCAGTCAACATCGCAATCAACATCGCAATCAACATCGCACGCGATACCGCAGCAACAAGACCTGCTCCGGTCCACCCATCAGCTCGGCGATCAGCCGAACTATCTGTCGAGCCAGCCATCCAACAATTCTACGATGATCAACCCACAGACCATCAACATCCCCAGCATCAACCCTCACCCCATCGCCCTGATGCCCTTGTTGCATCCTTCCTATCTGCTGCGCAATCCCTCCGGCCAGGAAGGAAGCCCAAAATGGCACACCCTGCAGGACCTCAGGCTGCTGCGAAGCCGACTGGATGAGCTGGCGACTGGGCGGGGGTGAAGCGATCACTGGTTGCCTGTAGCTGCAATCATCAAAGCTTCAGCAATCGTGGCCATTTTCAACTGGCCCAATTCTGAAGTTGCAGTCCTGGCACCTGGGCGAACTCGCGGGTGTTGTTGGTGACCAGGGTGGCCTGCTGGCTGAGGGCATGGGCGGCAATTAACAGGTCGAGCGAACCGATTGGCGTGCCACGTCGCTCGAGATCAGCCCGTAAGTCGCCATAGAGCCAGGCGGCCGTGTCATCAAAGGGAAGGATGATCAAGGGAGCTAGAAACATTTCCAGGGCCTGGCGGTTGCGGGCTGAGCCACTCTTGGCCACCCCAAACGCCAACTCAGCGGCAACGACGCTGCAGATACCGATCTCCCCGATTCTGTATTGCTCGAATTTCTGCAAGACACCGACTGGCTTGGCGTTGATGATGTAGATGCAGATGTTGGTGTCCAGCAGAATCACGGCAGGATGTCGCTGAAGCTCTGGATTTCGTCACGAGTCTGAAGCTCTGGCTGCTCTCGGCTGATCGTGAACCCCGGCTCGAAGCCTGCCAGTCCGGCCTCCAGCATCTGCCAGGGATCATCCATGGGTAGCAGCAGCACGCCGTTGCCGAAATGTTTGACCACGACTTCACTGCCGTTGAATCGGTAGGCCTTGGGTAGCCGGACGGCCTGGCTGCGGCCGGACTGAAACAGGCGGGCGGTGTCCAAAACAAAGGCAAGCGGTATCCACCGACGGTAGTCACCACCGATCGCACCTGAATGGTTGTGGTCACTGTCGAAGGTGACCGGGCGTGCCGGAGCGCCGCTTGTTGCCGAGGCATCCGGGGCCTGTGGAGGCACAGCGAACCCAGCCGAGCACGCCGGTTGGAACGGCGACTGAAGCCGTGCTGCTCAGTCCCCCACCGATCCCCTGCACAAGCTCCTGGAGCACCAGCTCTGCCGCCAACCCCTCCCAGACTCCGCAACCCCGTCAACTGTCCTCGGCATAAGCCACGCCACCCCAAAGGCTCTACCGGCGCTGCTCAGCCTCCTCCGCTTCCGCCTGCTCACTGAG
>CAIJRN010000026.1 GCA_903823115.1 uncultured cyanobacterium | reverse complement strand
CTGCCATGTAAGGCCCCACAGTGCACTGGGAGGCAGAACTCCCCATGAGGTCTATAATGAGACCGAACCCTGTCCTACCCGTCCGGGGTTAACGATGTCAGGGGCCCAGGCTGTCCAATAAAAGGCACCCACCTCACCCTGGCAGACCTGCAGGCCTCCACCACGGACCAGGAAGTCTTTGACACTGCTGGCAACCTGATCATGGCCTCCATCGGCCGTTCTGGCTATGTCGGCCCCACCTACGTTGGCAATCCCGGCAACTACAAGGACGCCCGCGGCGTGCTCAATCCCAATGGGGTGGGCAACGCCAGTGAAGTGATCGTCGGCACCGCCCTCGCCGATCAGATCTCCGCCAGCGGCGGCAACGACGCGGTGTATGGCGAAGCCGGCAACGACACCATCCAAGGCGACAGTGGCGTTGATTTCATCCACGCCGGTACTGGCGACGACAACATCGATGGCGGCAGCGAAAATGACTTTCTCTACGGCGAAGCCGGCAATGACGTCATGCACGGCGGCATCGGACTGGAGTTGATGTTCGGTGGCGAAGGCAACGACACCATGTACGGCGGCCTTGATGCCGACGCCATGAATGGCGGTACCGGTGCTGATCTGATGTATGGCGGCGACGGAATTCTCGTCGCAGGCGTGCTGGATCCAGAGCCGGCCATTGCCGTGGCCGCGATCGACGATGTGATGAACGGCTCCGAAGGTGACGACACCCTGTATGGCGGCGGTGGCTGGGATCGGCTGCTGGGCGACAGCGGCCACGACGTTCTGCTCCCCGGTACCGGTGGCGCCGCCCTGGGTGGCCGCGACAACATGGACGGCGGCCAGGGCGACGATATTTACATCTCGGAAAGTGTCGCCCTGTTCAACTTCCAGGACTTCGCCGACAGTGGCCTCACCCAGTTGCAGCTGGTGAACAAGGGCCCCAGCTTCCGCGTCGGCAATGGCCTGGCGATTGACGAGGTTCGCTTCAGCCAGACCGTGGCCGAGAACATCGTCATCGGCGCCGTGAACACTCTTGGTATCGCCCAGATTTTCACCGGCATTGAGCGGCTGGTGATCGGCACCGGCCTTCTCACTGCCGCCGATCGCACCGGCGTGGCAGCGATCAACATCGATGCCACCCTCGCCAATGTGGGCCTCACCCTGGGCCTCGAGATCCTGGGCAACGCTGGTGTCAACACGCTCATCGGCACCCTCTTCAACGACACGCTCGATGGCGGCCTGGGAGCCGACATCCTGCAAGGAGGGGTCGGAGACGATGTTTATGTGCTGAGCGAGGCCCTCGATGTGATCGTTGAACTCGGTGGTGGTGGCAAAGATACCGCCGTCATTGATGGCGCCTTCAACTACACACTGTCACCTGAATTAGAGAATCTGACCCTGCGCAATGCCGCGGCTCTCCAGGGCAGCGGCAATGCTCTCGACAACATCATCATCGGCAACGTAAGCACCAACACCCTGCTGGGCCTGGTGGGCAACGACAGCCTCGATGGTGGTGACGGCAACGACACGCTCGACGGGGGGGGCTGGTATCGACACACTGACGGGCGGCGCCGGTGCCGATCGCTTCGTCTTTGGCAACATCGCTGAGATCGGCAACAATCCGCTCTTCCGCGAAACGATCACCGACTTCGTCAGCGGCCAGGACAAGCTGGACTTCAGCACCGCCGGCTATCCCCAACTTGCCTTCATTGGAGCAGCCGCCTTCTCTGCCGCCAACCAACTGCGGCTCGATGCCGGCGTGCTCTACGGCAACGTCAACGGCGATCTGGCCGCCGATTTCCAGATCGCCCTGACCGGCGTGGCGTCGCTCGCGTCCGGCGATTTCATCCTCCCACTGGTGACCGTTTCCGTGAGCGGCCCTGCTGCGGGGATCAATGAAGGCAACGCCGGCAGCACCGCTCACATCTTCACGGTGAGCCTGAGCGCACCGGCAGCATCGACCATCACAGCCAACTGGAGTGTGAGTGGTATCGGCGCCAACCCTGCCAATGCCGCGGATTTCATCGGCAATGCCTTCCCTTCGAGCACGGTCACTGTGCTGGCTGGTCAAACCAGCGCCACAATCACGGTGAACGTGGCAGGCGATGTCGTCGTCGAGCAGAACGAAACGTTCCAGTTGACGTTGTCAAACCTGACGGGAAGCAACGTCACCCTGGGCACCGCCAACGCCACATCCACCATCGTCAATGATGACACCGCCGGCCAAGTCATCAATGGCAATGCCAATGCCAACAACCTCACGGGCGGTGGCGGCAACGACACCATCAATGGCGCGGCTGGGAACGACACCATCAACGGCACCGGCGGCAACGACATCATCAACGGCGGCGCCGGCCGCGACAGCCTCACGGGTGGCCTTGGCAGCGACAGATTCGTGTACACCCTGACTTCCGAGTCAGTTATCGGCAACAATCGCGATATCATCGCTGACTTTGCATCGGGGTTCGACAAGATCGACGTTGCCGCGATTGACGCCAACACGGGCATCAGCGGCAACCAAACCTTCACCTTCATCGGAGCTGCTGCCTTCAGTGCGCTAGGTCAGGCGCGCTATGCGGGTGGCGTTCTGGAGTTCAACAACTCTGGCACCAACACGGTAGACATGCAAATCGTCTTAACGGGCTCCCCCATACTCCTCGGCACAGACATCATCCTCTGATCTCTATTCCCTGAGATCCTTTGACAGGTCTTGTATTCAGATCGGTGGCCCTCGTCCATGGCACGGGAGTCACCGATTTTTTGTATTCGTTCAGGGGTCGACCAGCACAGCGGGCTGCACGGCAGACGCCCTTGAACCCGCGGGCCAGGCTCCACCACAGGAGCGTGTCGCACAGAGACCGTTCCGAACAAAACGAACCAACAGCACCAGCACCCCATGCCAACGCCCGATGCGCTCTCAGACAGGACTCACCCGCAGCCTCGCCCCAGGGACGCTTGGCGCTCGAGATCGATGGCCGCACCCATGGTTTCGGCGAACCAACACACCCACAACCATGGACGGCTGTCTGCATGCGATTCCGGAGTGAATTCCCCTGGCGGCGGCAAAGCCCTCGATGTCTCTGAGCCGATCGATGCGCAACAGCCGTCTGCTCAGCGGTGAGCGGGCGCCGATGCTCGATCGGTGGGGCCGTCACGGCGAGGCCGTGCCCAGGGGTAACGGCGACCCAGATCGGACTGACCTTGAGAGCGAAGGAAGCTCCGTGGCTGTTCAGCAGCTTCGGCTGAGGGGACTCCTGGACGTCTCAGCCTGTGTGACATCCCCCACCGGTTCAATGCGCGCCAGGCGAGCATTTCTACACTCCGGCGATCAACCTTGCACGGGCCCGTGGTCTTCCCCTGGCTGAGCGCCTCGATCCTCTTTCCGATCGCGGCTTCCCTGCTGATCCCCTTCATCCCTGACAAGGGCGACGGCAAACAGATCCGCTGGTATGCCCTCGGCATCGCCCTGGTCACCTTCCTGCTGACGGTGGGGGGCTACCTCAATGGCTACGACCCGTCGGTGGCGGGGCTGCAGCTGGTGGAGCGGGTGCAGTGGCTGCCGGACCTGGGCCTGGCCTGGTCGGTGGGGGCGGACGGCCTGTCGATGCCGCTGATCCTGCTGACCAGCTTCATCACCGCCCTGGCGGTGCTGGCGGCCTGGCCCGTCACCTTCAAGCCGAGGCTCTTCTACTTCCTGATCCTGGCGATGGATGGCGGCCAGATCGCCGTGTTCGCCGTGCAGGACATGCTGCTGTTCTTCCTCTCCTGGGAGCTGGAGTTGCTGCCGGTGTACCTGCTGCTGGCCATCTGGGGAGCCAAGAAGCGCCAGTACGCCGCCACCAAGTTCATCCTCTACACGGCCGGCGGTTCGGTGTTCATCCTGCTGGCGGCCCTGGCGATGGGCTTCTACGGCGGTGGCACCCCCACCTTTGAATACACCGCCCTGGCCGCCAAGGAGTTCGGCACGGGCTTCCAGGTGCTCTGCTACGCCGGCCTGCTGATCGCCTTCGGCGTCAAGCTGCCGATCGTGCCGCTGCACACCTGGCTGCCCGATGCCCACGGCGAGGCCACGGCACCGGTGCACATGCTGCTGGCGGGCATCCTGCTGAAGATGGGCGGCTATGCCCTGCTGCGCTTCAACGTCCAGATCCTGCCGGTGGCCCACGCCCAGTTCGCGCCGCTGCTGGTGGTGCTGGGGGTGGTGAACATCATCTATGCCGCCCTCACCTCCTTCGCCCAGCGCAATCTCAAGCGCAAGATCGCCTACAGCTCGATCAGCCACATGGGCTTCGTGCTGATCGGCATCGGCAGCTTCAGCGCCCTGGGCACCAGCGGCGCCATGCTGCAGATGGTGAGTCACGGCCTGATCGGCGCCAGCCTCTTCTTTCTGGTGGGCGCCACCTACGACCGCACCCACACCCTGCAGCTCGATGAGATGGGCGGTGTGGGTCAGAAGATGCGCAAGATGTTCGCCCTCTGGACCGTCTGCTCCCTGGCCTCGTTGGCCCTGCCGGGCATGAGCGGCTTTGTCTCGGAGTTGATGGTGTTCGTGGGCTTTGCCACCAGTGAGGCCTACTCCCTCAGCTTCCGGGTGGTGATGTCGGTGCTGGCGGCGATCGGCGTGATCCTGACGCCGGTGTACCTGCTGTCGATGCTGCGGGAGATCTTCTTCGGCAAGGAGAACGCCGAGCTGGCGGCCCACACCCACCTGGTGGATGCCGAACCGCGCGAGATCTACATCATCTCGGCCCTGCTGGTGCCGATCATCGGCATCGGCCTTTACCCCCGCATCATGACCGACACCTACCGGGCCTCGATCGAGGCCCTGGTGGCCCGCGAAGAGGTGGCCCTGGCCAAGCTCGACCATCCCCCCGCCCGGGCGGTGATGCGCCAGCTGCCGGTGGGTCTGCTCGAGCCGGGCCTGCTGCAGGCCCCGGCCCTGGGCTGAAGCCAGACCAACGGCCGCCAGCCACCAGCGCCCAGCGGCCAGCCAAGCCCCGGCCGGTAACGAAACTCTGCAGCCCCGGGCCGCAGCCCCTTGCGCTGCAGCGCACTCTGTCTACGCTCCTGATCCGCACCCCTGCCCAGCCATGCGTCAGCTGAACTTCCTGCTGATCTTCAGCTTCGGCCTGGCGATGGTGATGTTCACCCTCGAGAACACCGCCGCCACCACCGTCCGCTTCCTGCCTGGCGTGAGCACCACCCTGCCGCTGGCAGCCCTGCTGCTGGTGGTCGGCGGCATCGGCGCCATCGCCGCCTGGATCTTCGCCGTCTGGAGCGGTGTGGTGAAGAAGGTGGAAACCCTGCAGGATCCCAGCGAAGTCGAAGCCCAGCAGGTGCGCATCCAGGAGCTGGAAAACGACCTGCAGCGCTATCGCGCCACCGTCGATGCCCAGCTGGGGCTGCTGCCGGCCGCCGGCCAGACCTCCGCCGGCGAGGCGAGCGAGCGCGGTTCGACGATCACCCTGTCAATGGAGTGAGAGCACGGCCCACTGGTCAGTTCGATCCCGGCTCGTTAGCTTGCGCGGCAGGCCCCGGCGCTCAGAACAGGCCCAGAACCTTGCCCCCAGCTCTCGCCCCCTTGCCGGCATCCCCCCCGAGCGCCAGCGCGGCCTCCCATCGCCGGGGCCCAGATGGCTGAAGCGGGCGCCCGGCTGGCGATCCGCCTGCTGCAGGACGCGGCCGAGCGGGGCGAGATCGATCCCTGGGATGTCGATGTGATCGCCGTGATCGACGGCTTCCTCGATCAGTTGCGCACCCGGATCGAGGCGCCCAGGCTGGCCCGCGCCCAGGGGGGCAGCTACGAGCAGGATCTGGCCGAGAGCAGTGAGGCCTTCCTGGCGGCCTCGGTGCTGGTGGGGCTGAAAGCCGAGGTGCTGGAGGCGGCCACCTTCCCGGTGGAGGCGCTCGCGGAGGAGGCCTTCGCTGACGAGGATGCCGGCGAAGACTGGGATGGTGAAGGCGGCTTCAGCCTGCCGGCGCGGCCGGAGCGCCATCTGCAGCGGCGCCTGGTGGCCCCGCCACCGCTGCAGCGGCCGGTGACCCTGGGGGAGCTGATCCGCCAGCTCGAAGACATTGCCGAGCGGCTGGAGGCCGACGAGGGCAAAGTGCGCCAGAAGCACCGGCCCAAGCGCTACAGCGACCGCGCCGCCATGGCCCAGGTGGCGGCCCTGGCCCATCGCGAGAAGCTGCCCGAAACCACCGCCGCCCTGAGCCGCTTCCTGCAGAGCTGGAGCGACAGCGCCAGCTGTCGCTGGATTGGCTTCGATGAGCTGGTGGCGGCCTGGGGGCAGGCGGTGGAGCAGGCCAGTGCCCAGGAGGAGCTGGACCAGGACCGGGTGGGGGTGTTCTGGGCCCTGCTGTTTCTGTGCTCCCAGGGGAAGGTGGAGCTGGACCAGCCCGGCGGGCTGTATGCGCCCCTGAGCCTCAAGCGCCTGCAGGAGAGCGGCGAGCTCGTGCCGTTGACCCTGGCGGCAGCGCCCAGCACCAACGGCGAAGGGTCAGATGGGGGGCCGGCTCGGGAGCCGCTGGCAGCCTGAGCCGACTCCCTAGGCTGCAGCCACGATTGCGAGTGGCCGACGCCGATGAAGGCGATGATCCTGGCGGCCGGCAAGGGAACGAGGGTGCGACCGATCACGCACACCACGCCCAAGCCGATGATTCCGATTCTGCAGAAACCGGTGATGGAGTTTCTGCTGGAGCTGCTGCGGCAGCACGGCTTCAACGAAATCATGGTCAACGTCTCCCACCTGGCGGAGGAGATCGAGAACTATTTCCGGGACGGCCAGCGCTTCGGCGTGCAGATCGCCTACAGCTTCGAAGGCCGCATCGAAGACGGCCAGCTGATCGGCGAGGCCCTCGGTTCCGCCGGCGGCCTCAAGCGCATCCAGGATTTCCAGCCCTTTTTCGACGACACCTTCGTGGTGCTCTGCGGCGATGCCCTGATCGATCTCGATCTCACCGAGGCGGTGCGGCGCCACAAGCAGAAAGGCGCCATGGCCAGCCTGATCACCAAGCGGGTGCCCAGGGAGCAGGTGAGCAGCTACGGCGTCGTGGTCACCGATCCGGAAGGGCGGGTGCTCTCGTTCCAGGAGAAGCCGGCGCTGGATGAGGCCGCCAGCGACATGATCAACACCGGCATCTACATCTTTGAGCCCGAGGTGCTGGATTTCATCCCCAGCGGCGAAGCGTTCGACATCGGCTCGGATCTGTTCCCGAAGCTGGTGGCGGCCGGGGCGGCCTTCTATGCGCTGCCGATGGAGTTCGAGTGGGTGGATATCGGCAAGGTGCCGGACTACTGGCAGGCGATCCGCAGCGTGCTGCAAGGCGATGTGCGCCAGGTGCAGATCCCGGGCCATCAGGTGCGCCCCGGCATCTACACGGGTCTGAATGTGGCCGCCAACTGGGACAAGATCACGGTGGAGGGGCCGATCTATGTGGGCGGCATGACCCGCATCGAAGATGGCGCCACGATCATCGGCCCGGCGATGATCGGCCCCAGCTGCCACATCTGCAGCGGCGCCACGATCGACAACTCGATCATCTTCGACTACTCCCGCATCGGCGCCGGCGTGCGCCTGGTGGAAAAGCTGGTCTATGGCCGCTACTGCGTCGATCGCAATGGCGACCACTTCGATCTGCAGGAGGCCTCACTCGACTGGCTGATCACCGACGTCCGCCGCCACGACGTCGCCAGCCCCTCACCGCAGCAGAAGGCGATGGCGGAGTTGTTGGGCAGCGAGCTGGCGCTGAGTCCGTAGCCGGAGGGGCGGGACGGAGACGAACCGCCCAATTCTTGATCAGAATTGATTTCAGTTCAAATCCATAATCTGACATTTCCGATGTCAGGTCCCGGGAGAATAATACATATCAACGGAAGTGGCCTCACTCT
This sequence comes from uncultured cyanobacterium, assembly GCA_903823115.1. GTDB lineage: Bacteria > Cyanobacteriota > Cyanobacteriia > PCC-6307 > Cyanobiaceae > Cyanobium. The sequence continues at coordinate 116,035 of CAIJRN010000026.1, read as the reverse complement.
TTTTCTTCAGGCCAATCGTCCGAAAAGCAAGAGCCATCAAAATAGCCTGCACACTGTTGCGGGCCACTTCGCCAAAAAATCGCTGCCAACGCTGAGCGCGAAGCGGTTGCAGTTGAGACTCAGCGATCTTGTATTGATCCGTGAGATTGGCAATGGCACGTTTCTTGATCACGGGGAAGGGAGCATCAAATTTCTCCGGGATCTGGGGACGATCAGGCAGGCTGGCTACATAGGCGCGCAGCCCCTGTTCATCCTGCGAATTTGAAAAATTCTGAATGACTTGCCGCCGCTGCTTAAGCATCTCACTCTCAGCCTCCTGAACCTGGCCCAGCGCTCGTATCCCGGCGACCAACTGGAACGGGATCATCAAGATCAACAGAATTGCAAACCAGCGAGAGCAGACCCGCACCAGATTGGCACGGCTGAACAACAGATCATTGTCAAGATTGAGGAGACAGGCACCACAGACCAACAAGGCGCCCAGCAACAGCGCCGTGCAGGCGGAAAGGATGGCACTGATCAGCCGCAGCTGAAAATCCGGCTGCAGCAGCTCGAACGGCAGCGAGGCAAACAGAATCGTACTCAAAGCCGTGCCAATCAAAACCCAGCCGGCAGTGGCAGCGAACCAAGAGAATTGCCGCGTGAGCTTGTCCGAAATTTTGTTCTTTAACAGGACTTCAGAATCAACAGCCATTCAGCCTCAGAAATCAAAAAAGGGAAACGGATGGACATCCACAACGGAGATGGATGGGCTTATGGGCTGGGATCCCAACCTGAAGCTAACGGAACAGGATAAAAAGAAGGCCCTTGCAACTCTGCAAGGGCCAAGGAAAATGAGACGCTCAGACTGGCGAAAAGCCTGACCTCAGACCTCAAGCAGCCTGATTGATCCGCCGACGCAGCTTGCGGGAGAAACCGAACGCAGCCCCAGCTCCGAGGATCGGGAGCGGACCAGGTACTGGCGCGTCCGAAGAAACAAGACTGGTAACAGCAGAAACGTTACCTGTCGTAACATTGAGAGTGGCAGTGAAGGTGGAGAAATTGATCTGGGGAGAAAAAGTAGCGGACCCGTTAGCCTGCCCAGTAAAGGCGATGGTTCCCGAAGCAGTTGGGCCAGGAGAAGCAGCAATTACCCAAGTAGCAGAACTGGGATCAAGACTTGTAGCACCTCCGGTAGTGAAAGCTTTAAGAAGATTGCCAGAAGGAGCTGTCAGCTCATAGACGATAGAGTAAGGATTTCCTGTTAAAGTGTAGGCAGAAGCTCCCTGGAGTGAATATTGAAAAGTACCAGATCCTGCACTGGTGAAGCTAAATGCGTCTGCGCCCCCAAAACTCGAGAAACTGTTAAGCTTAAAAATAAAACCTTCGGAAGTTGTGCAAGATACACTTAATAAGCTCGTAAGCGAGCCATCAACACAAGCTGCTGCCTTTGCGGAGCCAGATCCAAGTGTTGCGACAAGCACCAAGGGCAGGCCTGCAACCAGGGCAAGTTTCGATTTAAGAGTAGCTGGGATCATGAGAGCTATCCTATGACTCAGCCAAGGTAGCAGGAGATCGAGGGACTAACAACCAAGTCGCGACCCCTTAACAAGGCAACACGTGGTGCTCGCCACTACTGAGACCCGTGCAGCCACCGCAGGTCTCCCAATGGATCTGACCATTACAAGCCTGGCGAAGCTACAACCAAGCTGCAGCACTTGTGCTGCAGCTTGGTTGTAAAAGATGTTTTGCAGAGCTGCCTGTCTGCAAGGCGCCGAGGCCCATCGGCTTGATCGGCCTCGGCTTCAGCCAGCCCACCCATGCGGCCTGCTGCTGTGACTACGTCGACGTTTTGCAGGCCTGAGCCCCCACCAGCGCGACCGCAACCCCACCGGTGCTGGTGCCCACAGCCTCCAGCCCCGCCAGCCGCAGGATCTCGGGAATGCGCTCCTCGGCCTTGACGGCCATCAGGTGCACCCCCTGGGCGATCGTGCGGTAGCTGGCCACCTGTTCGGCGGCGATGGCGATGCCTTCGGCGGCCGGATCGGATGCGGCGGCCAGGCGATCGATGATGCTCTGGGGGATCTGGGCGCCCGGTACCACCCGGTTGATGAAGGCGGCGTTCTTGGCTGATTTGAGCAGGAACACCCCAGCCAGCACCGGCAGGCCCAGGGGCCCGGTGAGTTCCTGCACAAAGCGCCTCAGGGCTTCGGTGTCCATCACCATCTGGGTCTGCAGGAAGCGGGCTCCGGCCGCCTGTTTGCGGCGGACCCTTGAGGCCAGGCCGCTCCAGCTGCTGGACTGGGGATCGGCCGCCGCTCCCGCGAACCAATCGGTGCCGCCATCGGGGAGGCTCCCCTTGACCGGATCGTCGCCGGCATTGAAGTGCTGCACCTGCTGCAGCAGCCGCACCGCCTCGAGCTCATTCACCGGCCGGCAGCGGGGCTGATCGCCGGCCCGGAGGGGATCGCCGGTGAGACAGAGCAGGTTGCGGATGCCGAGGGCATGGGCTCCGAGCAGATCGGCCTGCAGGGCCAGGCGATTGCGATCGCGGCAGGTCATCTGCAGCACCGGCTCGATGCCCTGCTCCAGCAACAGCCTGCAGACCGCCACACTGCTCATCCGCATCACCGCCCGGCTGCCATCGGTGACATTGACCGCATGCACCAGGCCCTTCAAGCCGGCCGCCACCGCCAGGGTGCGGCCGGCATCGGCGCCCCGGGGGGGGGTCACTTCGGCCGTCACGGCGAACTCTCCGCTGGCCAGCGCCTCTCTGAGCAGCAAAACCATCCCCGTCTGTGGCCTCATCATGCAGCAGCAGGCTGCCTACAGTGGGAGATCTGCTGTGCGTCCATGTCTGAGCGCGGCCTCCCCGATCGGCTTGCGGCTTCCCGGCCGGCCCAGGCAATTCCAGTGTCGCTGCAGCCGCTTCGGCATGACCTCTCGGAGCGGGAAGTGGAGATCATCGAGCTGCTGGCCACCGGCCTCACTAACCAGGAGATCGCCGCCCAGCTGATGATCAGCAAGCGCACCGTCGACAACCACGTCAGCAATATCTTCACCAAGACCGGCGCCAAGAACCGAGTGGCCCTGCTCAATTGGGCCATGGACAACGGCAAGATCTGCCGCGACGGCTTCAACTGCTGCTCTCTGGACGGCCCCGAAGCCGCCAGGAACGCCGGCTGAGCCTGGTTTCCAGCTCTGCGCCGGAGACAACGATCCGGTGGCCGCCGACCAGCTCAAGGCGCCAGCAGCTGCCGCCGCTCGGCTTCACTCCAGAGCGCCAGGGGCCGCGCTGCCAGGGCGGCATTGCTGAGCTCATGGCGGCCGGTGAGCTCCAGACCGCACCAGGGCGGCGGCACCACCGGCTGATCCGGATCCTGCAGCTCCACCTCCGCCACCACCAGCGGCGCATTGTCCGCTTCGAACACATCCAGCACCCAGTCGCCGCCGGCCAGATCCAGGCCGTAGCGGCACTTGCTCAGCTGGTGGGGGGCCAGCTGCAGCAGGGCCTGGGCATCGGCCACGGGGATGGCGTACTCGAACTCCAGCCGGCTCAGCGCCTGGCCCGGGCGGGGTTCGGAGCCCGGAGCACTGTGGGGCGGCGCGGCCTTGAGGGTGAGCCAGGCCGCCTCGGCCGCTGCGGCGGCCGTCAGGGGCTCGGTCGTCTCGGCCTGGGCCGTCTCGGCCGCTGCGGCGGCCGTCAGGGGCTCGCTGGTGCGCACCCGCAGGGTGAGGCCCTCGCCGCCACTGACCAGATAGCCCTGCTGCAGCCTGGCCTGCCAGGTCACATGGGCGCGCCAGCCGGCTTCCAGCACCAGAAAGCGCCGCTCAATCTCCAGGGCCAGTGGAACCTCCCAGGCACAATCTCAGCGCTGATTCTGACGGGCCTGAGGCCTCAGCGCTCGCGCAGATCGAGGGCCCATTCGGCAATCCGCTGGCGCGTGCGGCGCCGCTGCCAAGCGAACAGCAACGGCACCAGCAACAGGGACAGGCCGTAGGAATGGACCATCGGCAGCAGGGCCAGCACCGCCACCAGCCACAAGGGCACCACCCATAGAGCCCGGTTCTGCGGGCAAAGCTGCTTGCGGCGGGCCAGCCGCACAATGGTGCGCTCCTGAGGCGTGAGGCCAAGATCCATGGCTGCGAGTATACAGAATCACCAGCGACAAATCAATGAACAAAAACTGAATATTGACTGCATTCAGGCGCCAATTGCCTGCAGTTTTGCCTCAATTGGCGCGCTGCCACTGGCGAATGGGTCTGGCTTCAGTTGTGGGAGGGCTCGACGCTGGTGAGGCTGCCGGCCCAGTGCAGCTTGCGGGTGAGGGTGCGGTAATAGGAGGGGCTCTGCTCCAGCAGCAGCATCAGGGCTGGATGGGGGCCGCGCTGGACGACACAGCGATCGCCGGGCTCCAGCACCGTGGCATGGGCGCCGTCCTTCCAGAGTTTGACGCGCCGGCTGCTCTCGCCCAGGGGCCAGACCGTGAGCCGCGCCCGCGGCGGCACCACCACCGCCCGGCTGGAGAGGCTCATCGGGCAGATCGGATTGACGACGATCGCCTCGATACCGGGATGGAGGATCGGACCGCCAGCCGCCATCGCGTAGCCCGTGGAGCCGGTGGGGGTGGCGATGATCAGGCCATCGCCACGGTATTGATCCACCACCTCGCCGTCGATGTCGAGCTCCAGCACGCAGGTGGGGGAGACCTCATCGAGGCAGGGGCGGAAATAGAAGTCATTGAGAGCGCTGTGAGGACCCTCGGTAGCCACATCAGCAGCGGCGCCATCGTCTTCTCGGCCAGCATCGCGGCCGCCATCGCCGGGCTGGGGCACGCCATCACCGCGATCGATGCGGGCCTCGAGCATCATGCGCCGCTCCAGGGCAAAGCGATCGTCGCGCAAGCGCTGCCACAGGGTGTCCTCGCCATCGAGGCGCAGCAGGGACCGGTCATGGGTGAGGAAGCCGAGGTGGCCACCGATGTTGAAGCTGAGGATCGGCACCTCAAAACGGGCCAGATGGCGGGCCGCCCCCAGCACCGTGCCATCGCCGCCCAGCACCAGGGCCAGATCGGGCAGGCCGGGCTCGGTGGCCAGCAATCCGGGGAAGGGATTGGCAGCCAGGCCACAGCTGGCCACCGTGACCTTGACCCCTTGCTGCTGCAGATCCTCGGCGCAGCGCCTGGCCTGGCGCTGGGCCGCCTGGCTGCCACGGCGCACGATCAACCAGATCCGTTCAAGCCGCATCGACTGCAGGGCGCATCAGGACTCCGACTCGATCTACCAGCGCAGCAGGTTGAAACGCTCCATATCGACCGTTTCGCGATTGCGATACAGCGATAGCAGGATCGCCAGACCCACAGCCGCTTCGGCGGCGGCCACGGTGATCACGAAGATGGCGAACACCTGGCCGCGGATCAGCTGGCCATCGAGATAGTCGGAGAAGGCCATCAGGTTGAGGTTGACCGCATTCAGCATCAGCTCGATGCTCATCAGCACCCGCACGGCATTGCGGCTGTTGATCAGACCCCAGACCCCGGTGCAGAAGAGCAGGGCGGCCACGGCCAGATAGGCCTGCAGGGGGATCGAAGAGCCGAAGGCAATCGTGACGGCTTCGGAAGCATTGCGGGTGACGGCCAGGGGATCAGCGCTCATGGGGTGGTCTCCAGCAGGGGTTGGCCGGCGGCGGCGGTGGAATCGATCAGCAGGGGCTGACGGGTTTTCTCGATCAGCCCCTGATCCACGGGTTCGCCCGTGATCACATCACTGCTGAACACATCGCGGCGGGCCAGCACGATGGCGCCGATCATCGCCATCAACAGCAGCACCGAGGCCAGCTCGAAAGGCAGAAGATAGTCGCTGAACAGATGCTCACCGATACGGATCGTGGCCTCCTCGCCCACCGGCTGAGGCCCGGGCAGGGCCCAGTGGGTGGTGAAGGCCACCCGCAGCAGCAGCACGAACAGGCCGGCGCAGACCCCGCCGGAGAGCAGGCGGCGCAGCAGCAGGCCCGGAATCACCGCCAGGTTTTCCTTCTTGTTGACGAGCATGATCGCGAACAGGATCAGCACGTTGACGGCGCCGACATAGACCAGGATCTGGGCCGCCGCCACGAAGCTGGCATTGAGCAGCAGGTAGAGGCCGGCCATGCCCAGAAACACACCGCCGAGCAGGAAGGCGGAATAGACGATGTTGGGCAGCAGCACCACCCCGAGAGCCCCGAGCACCACCACGGCGGCCAGGGTCAGGAAGCAGAGCTGCTGGATGATGGAAGCGATCGTCATCAGGACTGGGCTCCTTGGTCGGCGGCCGGTGGCTGGGAGGCCGCAGGCTTGCTGGCAGTTTGAACGGTCGCCGCCGGGGAGGCTGTTCCAGTGGAGGCTGCAGCAGCCTTGGCTGCAGCAGCGATGGCTGGCTGGGGCAGGGTGGCCAGCACCTGCTCGGGCAACTTGCCGGCGCGGGGGGCATCAGCAGGCACCCCATGGGGCTCCACCACGCCCTTGGGCAGATAGACCAGCTCCCGCAGTGCGAACACCGCCGGATCGCTGGTGACGCTGGTGGGCAGGCGGCCGAGGGCGACGTTGTCGTAGTTGAGGCTGTGGCGATCGAAGGCCGCCAGCTCGTACTCCTCGGTCATCGACAGGCAGTTGGTGGGGCAGTACTCCACGCAGTTGCCGCAGAAGATGCACACGCCGAAGTCGATCGAGTAGTTGCGCAGCTCCTTTTTCTTGGTGGCCTTGTTCATCACCCAGTCCACCACCGGCAGGTTGATCGGGCAGACCCGCACACACACCTCACAGGCGATGCACTTGTCGAACTCGTAGTGGATGCGGCCCCGGTAGCGCTCCGAGGGGATCAGCTTCTCGTACGGGTACTGCACCGTGATCGGCCGGCGCCTGAGGTGGTCGAAGGTGACCGCCAGGCCCTGGCCCAGGTACTGGGCGGCGCTGACCGCCTCCTTGGTGTAGTCACCGACTTGCTTGAGGAACCCGAACATGGTGCTGGTTGGGGAAAGGAGCGGATCCGGCGATGGAGCGCCCGGACCATCTTGACCGGGAAAGCCCGGAGCTGACGAACGGTCTCAGCCTCCGAACGCCATCGGGAACGCCAGCTTGAGCGCGGCGGTGACCAGCAGGTTGACCAGGGCGATCGGCAGCAGGAACTTCCAGCCCAGATCGAGCAGTTGGTCGATCCGCACCCGGGGCACGGTCCAGCGCAGCAGGATCGCGAAGAAGACCAGCAGGTAGGCCTTGAGCACGGTCATGACGATGCCGGTGGTGGCGGTGATCACCTGCACCACCGGGGCATCGACCGACTGGCCCAGCCAGCCCGCCAGCCATTCCACCGGCACCGGGAAACCCCAGCCGCCCAGGTAGAGCACCGACACCAGCAGGGCCGAGAGCACCAGGTTGATGTAGCTGCCCAGGTAGAAGAGGGCGAACTTCATACCGGAGTACTCGGTCTGGTAGCCAGCCACCAGCTCCTCCTCCGCCTCGGGAAGGTCGAACGGCAGGCGCTCGCATTCGGCCAGGGCACAGATCCAGAAGATGACGAAACCCACCGGCTGGCGCCAGATGTTCCAGCTGAGGATGCCGGCGCCGTTCTGCTGGTTGACGATGTCGACGGTGCTGAGCGAATTGCTCATCATCACAATCGCCAGCACTGCCAGGGCCAGGGGGATTTCGTAGCTGATCGACTGGGCCGCCGCCCGCAGGCCACCGAGCAGAGAATATTTATTGTTGCTGGAATAGCCGCTCATCAGCAGGCCGATCGGCTGAATGCTGCTGAGCGAAATCCAGAGGAAAATGCCGACGCCGACATCGCTGATCAGCAGGTTCTGACCGAAGGGCACCACCAGCCAGGAGAGGATCACCGGCACCAGCACCAGCACGGGCCCCAGGGTGAACAGCAGGCCATCGGCCCGGGCCGGGATGATGTCTTCCTTGAAGACGAGCTTGAGGCCGTCGGCCATCGGCTGCAGCACCCCGAGGGGGCCGGCGAATTCCGGGCCGATGCGCTGCTGCACGGCGGCGGAGATCTTGCGCTCCAGCCAGACGTTCACCAGCACGCCGACCACGGCGGCGACCAGCACGGTGACCATCGGCAGGGGCAGCCACAGCAGCCGGGCGGCGCCGGGGCTGAGCCCCAGTCCCTGCAGGGTGTCGATGAAGCTGGCCTGCAGATCGAGACCTGAACTCACGAGGGCGGTCGTCTCCATGCGGGCGAAGGGGGTGGGTGGACCTTAGGAGGGGGTCGGTCGACCTTCGAGCGGCAGCCAGGGCCTCTCGATGGAACCGGTGTAGATCTGGGTCGGACGATAGATGCGATTGGCTCCCAGCTGTTCGCGCCAGTGGGCCAGCCAGCCGGCGGTGCGGGCAATGGCGAAGATCGGCGTGAACAGATCCCGGGGGATGCCGAGCTTGCGGTAGACGAGGCCGGAATAGAAGTCGACGTTGGGGAAGATGCCCTTGGGGCCCAGCCGGTCAGCCGCCACCGCCTCCAGGCGCCGGGCGACGTCGTACATGCTGTCGTGGCCGAAGCGCAGGAACAGATCCTCAGCCAGGCCCTGCAGGATCACCGCCCGCGGATCCTTGACCCGGTATTCGCGATGGCCGAAGCCCATGATCTTGCGCTTCTCGGTGATGGCCCGATCGAGCCAGCTCTCGACCCGATCCACCGAGCCGATCTCGTCGAGCATGTCGAGGACGTCCTCATTGGCGCCGCCGTGCAACGGCCCGGCCAGGGTGCCCACCGCCGAGGCCACGACGGCGTAGGGATCGGTGAGGGTGCTGGCGGTGACGCGGGCGCTGAAGGTGCTGGCGTTGAGGCTGTGCTCGGCGTGCAGGATCAGGCAGGCATCGAAGATGCGGGCCGCCAGAGCATCGGGCTCCCGCTCGGTGAGCATGTAGAGAAAGTTGGCCGAATAGGCCAGATCGTCGCGGGGCTGGATCGGATCCTGGCCTTTGCGGATCAGCTGGAAGGCCGCCACCATCGTCGGGATCTTGGCGATCAACCGCACCACCGCCTCAGCGATGTACTGGGGGTCGTAGAGGGCCCGGCGGGAATAAAACAGGCCCAGGGAAGCGGCACTGGCCTGCAGCGCATCCATCGGATGGCCGCTGGCCGGGAAGCACTTCATCATGTCGCGGATGCGGAAGCTCACCCGCCGGTGCATCTGCACCTCCTGCTCAAAATCGCGCAGTTGGAAAATAGTGGGCAGCTCACCCCAGATCAGCAGATAGGCCGTTTCCAGGAAGCTGCTGTTGGAGGCCAGCTGGTTGATCGGAAAACCGCGATAGGTGAGCACGCCACGGCTGCCGTCGATGTCGCAGATCGCCGACTGGGTGGCTGGCACCCCCTCCAGGCCGGGGCGAAAGACGGGGGGGCTGGCAGCACTGGCCAGCTGGACAGCCGGCTCAGGCCCACGCGTCAGCACCGGGCCCATGGCCGAACCGGTATCGGGTGTCCCAGAGGGACTGGCTGTTTCAGGGGTGATTTTTGCCGCCATCGCGATCGGGTCCGATTTGGCGAACCTAGGTGGCGATGTCAAGCCCACGCCGTAGCGCTGGCTGCCGCCTGAGCGATCTCAACCGAGCAGGCTGCGGGGGCTGAGCAGCAGCCGCAGCCTGGCGCTGCCGGGGGTGGGGCCAACGGGCAGGGCCAGCAGGGCCAGTCCCGCCTTGCGCAGTTCGATCGCCCCCGGGCTGGCCCCGAGCAGGCGGGCGGCCAGCAGCCCCAGGTCGGGCTCATGCCCCACCAGCAGCAGCCGGCGCAACTGTGGCCCTGAGCGTTGGGGCGACAGCTCACCGCTGCCGGGCCGGGCCTTGGCCCGTGCAGCCAGGGCCGTGATCAGCAGGGGCAGGGGATCGTGACCGGGTTCCAGGGTCTCACTCAGTTCCAGGCTTGGTGCCAGGCCGATGGATCGGGCGATCTCCGCCGTCTGGCGGGCCCGGGTGAGGGGGCTCGAGAGCATCTGATCGGCCACCAGGCCCAGCGCCAGGGCCCGCTCCAGCACCGCCCTGGTGCGCTGGCGGCCCTTGTCGGTGAGCGCCCGGGTGCGATCCGGTCGCTCCGGGCTGCGCTCCTCGGCGATGCCATGGCGCAGCAACAGCAGTTCGAAGGGTGCCATCTCGGTGGGTGCCATCAGGGATCAAAGCTGAGACGGGCCTGGAGGTGCACGGTGCGGCCCTTCGGCTCGAGCGCCAGGGCCAGCCCCCGCACCGAGCCGTCGAGTCCGCCGCCAGCCAGGGCCGAGAGCGTCTGCCAGGGCTGCCAGGAGCGCAGCAAGGCACGGGTGGGCTGCTCGATCAGGGCCCACTGCAGGGGCGCTTCGGCGTGGTTGAGGGCCAGCAGCGCCGCCTGCAACGGCTGGCTGCCGCGGCCGCCGGCAGGCTCATCGAGCACGGCCAGGTTGCGGCCCCACCAGGCCAGGGGGCCGCTGGCCTGGCGCCAGGCCGCCAGGGGCGCCTGCAGGGTTTCTCCGGCACTGCCTGCCTGGGCGCCGCGCCCCGCGCCCCGTGGACCGCGGGCCTCCAGCCGGGTCCAGACCTGCAGCGAACGATCCCCCAGCTCCAGGGGTGCCTGGATCAGCCCCGCCGCCGCCAGGGTGGGCTCCAGCCGCTCCGGCGCCGGCTGGTCGCTGGCGGTGCCCATCTGCCAGCCGTTGGGGCCCGAGGCGAGCAGCAGCGGCCCCTCAGCCCTCTGGGCCACCAGGAAGGGCAGGGGAGCGGCCAGCGCTCCGTTGGCTGGAACCGGGCGCTGATCGCCGGCCACACGACGTGGGGCACCAGAGCTGAGGCGTTTCTGGCCGGAAGACTGGCTTTGGTTGCCCGAGGCCTGGCGTTGCTCGCCCTTGGCCGTCTCTGTCAGGCCCGCATCGGGGAAGCTGCCGCCGGCGATTGTGCTGGCCAGGGCCGGCTGCAACAAGGGCTGCAGAAGCGGGAGCTGCAACTGGGCGGCGGGATTCTGCAGCAACAGCAGGCTGGTGAGCTGGCCCCTGAGGCCGCCCAGCAACTGCTGCTGCTGGGCGGGATCGGCCGGCTGCAGAGGGGCTGGGGCAGCCGCCGCCGCGGCCGGCGGCTGAAGGGCAGCTGGAGCGGTCGGCCTGGGCGCAGTGGGTGTTGGCTCTGCAGAGGTTGGCTGTTCAGACGTTGGATCTTCAGGCTTGGCAGCCGGGACGGCTGGCGGCGTCTGCGGCGGGTCCGCCGAGGTGGTCAGCGTTGGATCGATTGGGACGGAGCCGACAGCGGCGGCGGGAACGACGGCCGGTGCCGGCAGCTGCAGATGGCCATGGAGCACCAGCGTCCGCCCCTCGGGCCGCAGCGAGGCCAGCAACTGGGTTGGCCGCTGCTCTGGCGCCGCCGGCAGAGGCCAGCCCAGCCACTGCTCCAGGGCCTGGGGCCTGGCCAGCAACAGGGCCGCTCCCTCGCCGAGGTGATCCAGTTCACGCTGCAGCCCCGGCTGGGAGGCCTGGTTGAGTTCCGGGATCTGGGAGACATCGAGGGCTCGCTCCAGCAGGCCGCGCCCCGAAGCGATCAGCACCAGATCGTCATCCACCAGGGCGGTGGCCAACGGCACGGCCCGGGCTCCGACCAGGGCACCGCGGCCGCTGATCAGACCCATACCGCGATAGCTGCTCACCTGCAGATCGGTGCCCGCCAGGCTGCGGGTCTGCCAGAACCGCTGCAGGAAATGGCGGGCGCCCTCGTCGTCGCGGCTGGACAGGGCCAGCAGCCAGCCCCCGGAGGCCAGACCGCCGGCGGTGCTGCTGGCCCGCTCGCTCGCCGGATCGTCGAACAGCACCAGGGCGATCCCCGGGCCCAGCCACTGGGCCAGCTCATCGTGGTAATCGAGGCCGGCGGCCGCGAAGGCACCATCGCGCAGGCGGGCGATCGCCTCGCCGGCGGGCCGGCGCTGGCGGGCCGGCGCCACGGCCCTGGCATAGGCCACGGGCTGCTCGCCATCACTGAACCAGTAGAGGCTCAGGGGAGCCTGGGCCGGCACGAAGCGGGCCGCCCGGGGGATGGAGAGGGCGTGATGGGCGAGCTGCAGCGGCCCCCGCTGCCCGATCAGCCACCAGCCCCCCAGGCCGAGGCTGAAGGTCAGCAGCACCACGGCCAGCACCACCGCCAGAAAGGGGCGGCCCTTCATGCACGCACAGCAGGATGGCTCCATCCTGACGCCCTCCCGGTTCCCATGCCCGACACCAGCCCAGCCGAGGAGGGTTCAGCCACGCCGTTGCCGATCAGCGCCAGCGATCTGCAGGCCCGACTGCTGGCCGGGGAGGCCATCCAGCTGGTGGATGTGCGCGAGGACAACGAGCTGGAGCTGGCCCGCCTGAGCCATCCGGTGCTGCATCTGCCCCTGAGCCGCTCCCAGGACTGGCTCGGCCAGCTCGAGATCCTGATCGAGCGCCAGCGGCCGGTGGCCGTGATCTGCCACGCCGGGTTGCGCAGCTGGCATTTCGGCTGCTGGCTGATGCAGGAACACGGCCATCGGCAGGTGTGGAATCTGCAGGGGGGCATCGATGCCTGGAGCGTGGCCGTAGACAGCTCGGTGCCCCGCTACTGAGCCCCGGGCCCGCCCACGCTCACCGAGCTGCCCGCCGAAGCCGGTCGAGCCCGGCAAACCGCTCACGGCAGTCCCTGAAAACAGCGTCGCGACACGGCCTCGGACGGCAGCCCCAGAACCGGCCAGCGCCCCCGGTGATCGCGACCACACCCCCCTCGCCCCTGGTGCCTTTTGACAACGAAAGAGTGCTGTGGCTGACGCCTTGCCGCCCGGCTGATCTCTACGATCCACTCACCACGTTGTTTCACTCGGGTTGGACACCCTGCCGCGCCGGCAACAGGATGTGCTCAGGGCCACCGTGAGGCACTACGTCGACACGGTCGAGCCGGTGGGGAGCCACACCCTGGTGCGGCGCTTCGGCCTGCCGGCCAGCCCCGCCACGGTGCGCTCGGCCATGGGGGCCCTGGAGCTGCGCGGCCTGCTCACCCAGCCCCACACCTCCGCCGGTCGCATCCCCAGCCAGCAGGGCTATCGGATCTACGTGGATCAGCTGCTGCCCGAACCCGGCTCGGCCGCCCGCCAACTGGAGCGGGAGCTGGCGGGGGTGAGTCTGCAGTGGGCTGCCCTGGATGATCTGCTGCTGCATCTGGCCCGCCGCATCGCCGATCTGACCGGCCTGCTCAGCCTGATCACCCGCCCCCAGCGCCGCAAACCCCAACTCCAGGCGATCCGGCTGGTGGCCAGCAGTGACCGGCTGCTGGTGTTCCTGGTGCAGGGCTCGGCACTCACCACCAGCCTCAATCTGCGGCTGCCCAGCGGCGCCGAGCGGGAGCTGCCGATCCTGGAGCGCTGGACCAACGATCGCCTGCGCCAACAGAGCGGCGAGATCTGCTGGGAGCGGCTGCCGGAGGAGCTGCGCCGCAGTGGCGATGTGCTGCGCCAGGCCCTGGAGCATCACGAACGGCTGCGTTCCGCCGAGCTGGACGGGGTGGTGGCGGCCGGCCTGGGCGGGCTGCTGGGCCAGCCGGAGTTCAGCCGCACCTCCAGCCTGCTGCCGCTGGTGCAGCTGGTGGAACACCAGCCCGACCAGGTGCTCGGCCCCTCCCTGGACCCGGCGGCCCCCGCCGATGCCATCTGGATCGGCCGCGAGCACCCCCACCAGGCCCTGGAGGCCTGTTCGGTGGTGCAGGCTGCCTATGCCACCGCCGATGGATCCTGCGGCCATGTGGCGCTGGTGGGACCGATGCGGATGGCCTATGCCACGGCCCGCTCCGCCGTGCGCTCCGTGGCGACGATCCTGCAGCAACTCCTGAACTGAACGAAGCGCCAGAGTTCCGATATGACTTACTGCGTCGCCTTCCTGCTTGAGAAGGGCCTCGTCTTCGCCTCCGACTCCCGCACCAATGCCGGAGTGGACTACATCTCCAGCTACAGCAAGCTGCACGTGTTCCAGCCAGCGGAGGATCGGCTGTTCGTGATCATGGCGGCCGGCAATCTGGGCACCACCCAGGCCGTGCTCAACCGCATCCGCCGCGACATCGACCGGCACCATGAGGCGGCGACGGAACAGGCGGACCTGAAGCCGGCGGCCGACGGCCCAGCCTGCCCCTCAGACGGCGCACCAGGAGCTGCCGCTCCGCGTGCATCCGGCGCCGCGCCGACCCTGCTGACCGCCCGCTATCTGTTCGAGGCCGCCGACTACATCGGCAAGTTGAGCGTGGACGTGCAGCGGCAGTTCAGCACCTCCCTGCGGGAGGCGGGCGCCACCGGCGAGGCCAGCTTCATCCTCGGCGGCCAGATCGCCGGCGAAAAGCACGGGCTGTATCTGATCTATCCCCAGGGCAATGCGGTGATGGCCACCGCTGAAACCCCGTTTCTACAGATCGGCGAGAGCAAATACGGCAAGCCGCCGCTCGATTACATCGGCCACAGCCGCCTGTCCCTCGAGGACGCCGCCCGCCTTTGCCTGGTGTCCCAGATCATCACCCGCCGCGCCAATCTCACCGTGGGGCCACCCTTTGAGATTGCTCTGGTGCCCGCCAACGAACTGCGGGTGTCACGCCGGGTGAAGCTGGAAAAGGATTGCGACGAAGTGAACCGCTCGATGGAGGTGTGGACCCGCACGATGCAGGAAGGCCTGCAGCGGCTGCCGCGCTTCGCCTGGGAGCAGGATCCGCTCTGAGGGGAGCAGGCCCAGCACGCCAGGTCAGCCACTCGCGGTGGGTCGCCCGATCATCCGGGGTCGCCGATACTGGAGTGAACGATCCTGATCCGATCCGTCCGGGCCCATGCCCCTCGCCCTGAGCCAGACCCAGCTGGAGGCCATCCATGCCGCCTGCCGCCGTCATCATGTGACTCGTCTGCATGCGTTCGGGTCGGTGCTGCGGCCCGACTACCGCCCCGGCGAGAGCGACATTGATCTGCTGGTGGAGTTTGAGGCCATCAAGCCGACCGAACTGGTGGATGCCTATTTCGGACTTGAACATCAACTGATGCAGATCATCGGCCCTCGCCTTGACCTGGTCATGGCCACAGCCGTTCGCAATCGCATCGTCCAGGCCGCCATCAATGCCTCCAAGCAACTGATCTATGGAACGCGACCATGAAGCCTTTCTGATGGATATTGTGGACGCGGCGGATGCCATCTCCAAAGCCACAGGAAACATCGAGCTCGACGACTACCGCGAGAATCGAATGATCCGCTCCTCTGTTGAACGCGAATTCACCATTATCGGCGAGGCACTCACCTATCTCTCCAGGCTGGATAAGAGCATCTTCGAACGCATCCCAGATGCGCCCAGGATCATCAGCTTCCGCAACAAGCTCAGCCACGAATACACCAAGGTGAACGACGACCTTATCTGGGGCTTCATCGAGACTTACCTGAAACCACTTCGCGACCTCTGCCTCAGCCTGGCTGAGGAGCGGGCCTCGGATCGCCCCTGAACATGCCCAGCGCCTTCCTCACCCCCCCAGCCGATCCCCCAGCCGCTCGACCATGGTGTTGACATCCTTGTCGCCGCGGCCGGAGAGATTGAGCACCACCTCGGTGCCGGGGGCCAGGGTGGGGCAGAGCTGCTCCAGCCAGGCGAAGGCGTGGGCCGTCTCCAGGGCCGGGATGATGCCCTCGAGCTGACACAGAAGCTGCAGGGCCTCGAGCGCCTCGTCATCGGTGACGGCGGCGTATTCAGCCCGGCCGATGCCCTTGAGATAGCTGTGCTCCGGGCCGACGCCGGGGTAGTCGAGGCCGGCGCTGATCGAATGGGCCTCCTGCACCTGACCCTCGCTGTCCTGCAGCAGCAGGCTCATGGCGCCGTGCAGCACCCCCACCCGCCCTTCGGTGATCGTGGCCGCATGGCGGCCGGTGGCCACACCCTCTCCGGCGGCCTCCACCCCGATCAACCGCACCGACACATCCTCGACAAACGGATGGAACAGGCCCATGGCATTGGAGCCGCCACCGACGCAGGCCACCAGCACATCAGGCAAGCGGCCGAAGGCCTGCTGGCACTGCTGTTTCGCCTCCACTCCGATCACGGCGTGAAAATCGCGCACCAGCATCGGGTAGGGGTGGGGACCGGCGACCGAACCGAGGATGTAGTGGGTGCTCTCGACGTTGGTGACCCAGTCACGGATCGCCTCACTGGTGGCGTCCTTGAGGGTGGCGCTGCCGGCGGTGACGGGCTGCACCGTGGCGCCGAGCAGGCGCATGCGGAACACATTCAGGGCCTGACGGCGCATGTCCTCGGCGCCCATGTAGATGACGCACTCCAGGCCGAAGCGGGCGCAGACCGTGGCCGTGGCGACACCGTGCTGGCCGGCGCCGGTTTCGGCGATGATCCGTTTCTTGCCCATGCGCAGGGCCAGCAGGGCCTGGCCGAGGGCGTTGTTGATCTTGTGGGCGCCGGTGTGGTTGAGGTCCTCGCGCTTCAGCCAGATGCGCGGACCGCCTTCCGGGCGGCGGTAGTGCTCGCTGAGCCGCTCCGCCTCGTACAGGGGACTGGGCCGGCCGACGTAGTCGCGCAGCAGATGGTTCAGCCGTTCGGTGAAGGCCGGATCACGCCAGGCCTGGGCCGCCGCCGTCTCCAGTTCCGCCAGGGCCGGCATCAGCGTTTCCGGCACGTACTGGCCGCCGTAGGGCCCGAAGCGACCGAGGGCATTGGGCCGGACGGACGGCTGCAGCGCTGCGGGCTCAGGCTGGAGCGTGGGCTCGGGGCGGGCGGCGGGTATCGGCGGGATGGTGCTGGTCACCGGCAGCGCTCGAAAGACGGATTGTCAGCGTAGAGACTGCGTCGGCTGGCCATGAGCCACACCTTCAACGCCCAGCCGGCCGCCCATGTCATCCACCGAGCCCGCCAGCCACCCTGCCCATGCCGGGGCCAGCGCCACGATTCAGCCCGAAGACGCCAGGCTGCCAGCCCTGGTGTTCTGGAGCTGGCTGCTCAGCCGCCTGCTGTTCTTCGGGCCGCTGCTCCTCGCCGTGCAGCGGCAGCAGCCCGGCGCCCTGGTGTCCCGGCTGGGCCAATGGGATGCCGCCCATTACCTGCAGATCGTGCAGCAGGGCTACGCCGGTGACAACTTCGCCTTCTTCCCCGTCTTCCCCTATCTGATCCGGCTGACGTCCAGCCTGCTGCACCTGCCGCCCCTGGCCGTGGCGCTCGTGTTCAGCAACGGCGCCTTTCTGCTCGCCCTGGTGCTGCTGCATCGGCTCAGTCGCCAATGCCAGGGCAGCGCCATCGCCAGAACTGTGGTGCTGCTGAGCTGCTTCAACCCGATGAGCATCTTCTGCGCAATTCCCTATACGGAATCGTTCTACCTGCTGTTCACCTGCCAGGCGTTGCTGGCCTTGCTGCGGCCACAACTGAATGCTCAGCGGATCGCCATCTTCGGCGCCCTCAGCGCCGCGACCCGCCCCACCGGCCTGGTGATCGCCCCAGCCATCCTGGTGGCCTACGGCCGCCGCCACCGCCTCGCCGCCGGCCTGGTGGTGGCCCTGCTGGCCCTGGGTGGAGTGGGCATCGTCGCCCTGATCGACCTGCAGCGCAGCGGTGATCCCCTCGCCTTTGTCCATGCCCAGCAGGCCTGGCATGTGCAGCCGGGCCTCAATCTCTCCGGGCTGCCCTCCTGGCGCAAATTGCTGTCCCAGGTGTTCCTCGGCCTGGCCAACACCAAGGCCGGAGCCCTGGTCGATCGCAGCCACCCCATCCTGATCACGGCCACCCTGCTGCTGGGGCTTGGGGCCTTCAGGCTGCGCCAACGGCGACCAGGGACCAGCTTCGCGCTCTCGCTGGTGGTGCTCCTCGCCTACTGGCTGCTGGCCGGCATGCCCGGTCTGAACCTGCTGGTGGTGCTGGGGGCCGTGCTGCTGGCCATCTGGGGCTACCGGCGCCTGCCGCTGGAGCTCTGGGTGTTCGGCGCCGCCAGCCTGCTGCTCTATCTGCTCAAGCAGAACACGATCAGCCTCGAGCGCCACATCTTCGCCACAGCGCCGCTGCTGATGCTGTACGGCGCCTGGTTCGACGCCCATCCCCGCTGGCGGCGCTTTCTGCTCGGCTTCGGCAGCCTGCTGCTGCTGCTCTATGCGCTGCGCTTCGCCAACGGACTGTGGATTGGCTGAGCGCTGCGTTCAGCTCGTGGAGCTTCAGTCCACGTCAGCAACGATCGGAATCAGCCAGGTGCCCAGGTAGCTGGGCTCGGGCGACTCCGCTGTGGTGCCGTACAGGCGCAGGGGATAGCGACCGGGGTCGCTGGGATTGAACAGCACCAGCGAAAGGCCATCGATCCCATCCCCAGCCAGGGGAGTCTCGGGTGTGATCCGCACCTCCGCGGCGCTGAGCCGCTCGAAGCGGGCCGGCAAGCGCCGCTGGCAGCGGCTGCGCTGCACCGCCGGTGGCGTCTGCATGCGGCAGAGGCGCAGGCTCTGCCAGCTCAAGCTGCCGTCAAAGGTGTCCGGAAAGCGCAGGCTGAGGGAGGTGAGCGGGGTCGGATGGTCTTCGGGAGCGATCAGCAGGTTGTACTTGGAGCGCTTGAGACGGATCGCATACGTCTGGACAAAGTCCAGACTCTGGAAGCTGCGCCCATCCCCCCAGAGCCGCTCCCGTCGGCCGGCCGTGACAGGGCCGGACAGCTGGGCCTGCGCCAGGCTCGCCGGGATGGCCCAGGGCAGCAGGGGCAGCAAGCCGACCAGGACAGCGAGCCCCAGCCAGCTTCTGGTGGGATCGGGGCCGGCAGCGGCGTGCAGACGCAAGGCGGGAGGCATGGGAGCAGCGATCAGAAACGGAAGCGCAACTTGAGCAGCGCCCCAAGGGCACGGAAGCTGGAGCCGTGGCCGCTGGGCAGGGGTGTGCTGTCCCAGGTGCTGCCGCTGGCGCTGAGCTGGCCGCGCGGGCGGGGCAACCAGAACAGACCCGGGGTGATCGAGAGCCAGTCCGTGGCCTGATAGCGATACCAGATCTCCATCATCAGCGCCTGGTCATCGGCTCCCTGCTGGCCAGTGGGATTGGTGTAGCGGGTCATGAACTGGGGCGAACCGATCGCCATGCCGAGTTCGCTGCCGGAATCAAAGGCATCGGACCAGTTGAAACCCAGCATCCAGGACTGGCTGGTGGCCGAGAGCAGGCTGCTGGCGGCGTAGGCACCGTCGTGGTCGTAGACGTTGTGGCTGAGGCCCCAGCCGAGATTGATGGCGGGAATCCAGCCGCTGCGCTGGGGCTGCCAGAAGGCGGAGAGACCGTAGGAGTCGACATGCCCCCCCAAACCGGACTGCGACTTCGGCCAGGTCTGGGCCACCAGGGGCGTGATGGCGGCGCGGTCGTAGGCACCGGCCTGGTTGAAGGTGTAGACGGCGGCCATTCCCCAGCCCGTGCCCAGATAGCCCAGCTGGGCCGTGGCCGCCCCCCTGGATGCCGCCGTGAACAGTCCGCCCTCGGCGGGGTTGCCGTTCTTGCCCTCAGCAGCCGAATAGACACCGCTCAGCACCAGCCCCGGACCGGTCGCGGCCCGGGCACGCTGGTTCCAGTAGAGCCCCACCCCGGAGCCCTTGACATCGCTGTAGGCGCCGGGTGCCCCCCCTTTGTCGAACGTGCTCAGCAGCACCTCGTTGTCGCCGTAGACCGAAGGCCAGATGCCCAGCATGTCCTTCTGGGTCACCCGGCTGCCGGCGGTGACGTGCAGGTGATCGCCGATCGGTCGCTGGTAATAGAGCTTGTCGAGAAGGACCAGGTCATTGCGGCAGAGCCGGCCTGGGGTGCAGCTGCTGGGCGAGACGCCACTCACCCGCAGCGAGGGGGCGGTGCTGCTGCGGAAATCGCTGTAGCCGCCGTTGCCACTGCGCAGCCGGATGCGCAGCAGGTCCTGGCCGTCGAAGCTGGTGTCGACGTTGAAGCGCACGTCATAGACCAGGACCAGCGCTTCGCGCAGCAGGCGGCCGTCGTAGGTGCGGCTGGCGCGATCAACCTGATTGCCGCCGTATTGCACCGCCCCCAGCCACCAGCGCGTGTCTGCCCGCAGGATGGTGTTGGTGGAGAACTGCGTCGCCTGCAGCTCACCCAGACGGGCTTCAAGGGAATCGCTGCGCCCCTTCAGGACGGCCAGTTCGCGCTGCAATTCCAGCTCCAGGCGGCGGATCTCATCCGTGCGTTCGCCGATGTTGGCCAGACAGGCCTGGAGCAAGGCCGCCGCCTCATAGCGATTCAGGGCCGTTGCCCCATCCAGCACGACCCGGCTGTCCGCCGCCAGGCAGCTGTAGCGAACCCCCAGCTGGCTCAGGGCCTGATAGGCCCAGTCCCCGGGGCGCAGATCGCCATCGGGGCCGGTGCCGTCCACTGGCCCTGCCAGGGCTGTCGGGACGGCCAGGGCCTGGGCCAACCTGACCGGAGCCGGGTTGGCCGGGGCCAGGTTGGCCGGGGCCAGCTTCGCCGGGGGCGCCATTGCCGCGCTCAGCTCCCCGGCCTGGAGTGGCCGCAAGGGGCCGACCACCCCGGCCAGCAACACCACCAGAGCAGCGCGACTGGGCGAGACCGTCCGGCGAAGGCTGCAGCGCCGCTGAGACTGGATCCTCCCTGCCGCGTTGGCCATGGGCGCCACGATGGGCCCGGACAAACTACCGCCGTTGCGATCGCCGCCCAAGATGGCCGGGCGAGCCATTTGCAGCAGGGGAGGAGAAACGCCATGGCCAACAAGGGCGGCTGGCAGGAATTCAGCCGGGCCGAGAGCCTGCAGCGCGGCACCCCGGTGCAGGCCGACATCGCCAGGGCCCAGCAGCGGGTGCGGGTGCAGCGCAGCAAGTCCGGCAAGGGCGGCAAGTTGGTGACCGCCATCACCGGCCTCGAGATCGCCGAGGCCGAGGCCAAGGCCCTGCTCAAAGCCCTCAAGGCCACGGCAGGCACCGGCGGCACCCTCAAGGACGGCGTGATCGAACTGCAGGGGGATCAGGTGGCCATCGCCCTGGCTGCCCTGGAGAAGGAGGGGTTCCGGCCGAAGCAGGCGGGGGGGTGAGCGCCAGCTGGCGCCACTGAGCACCCAGCTCCCTCCGGCAGGGACAATGGCCGGCAAGACACCTGCCCATGTGGCCGCCGATGACCAGTCCCCAGGCCTCCACCGGCGAAGCCGCCAACAGCCCAGCCAGCGAAGCCGCCAACAGCCCGGCCGGGAAGGCCACGAACATCGTCTGGCACCACTCCACCGTGACCCGCGCCTCCAGGGCGCACCAACGCGGCCATCGCAGCACCATCCTCTGGTTCACCGGGCTGAGCGGCGCCGGCAAGAGCACCCTCGCCAACGCCGTCAACTCGGCCCTGTTCGAGCAAGGGCTGGCCTGTTACGTGCTCGATGGCGACAACGTGCGCCACGGCCTCTGCGCCGACCTGGGCTTCTCCGATGCCGACCGGGAGGAGAACATCCGCCGCATCGGCGAGGTGGCCAAGCTGTTCCTCGATGCCGGCGTGGTGGTGCTCACCGCCTTCGTCTCGCCGTTCCGGGCCGACCGCCGCCGCGCCCGGGCGCTGGTGGAAGCGGGCGACTTCATCGAGATCCACTGCGCCGCTGATCTGGAGGTGTGCGAAGGGCGCGACACCAAGGGGCTCTACGCCAAGGCCCGCGCCGGCACGATCAAGGACTTCACCGGCATCTCCAGCCCCTACGAGGAACCGGAAGCCCCCGAGCTGCGGGTCGACACCGGCAGCCAGAGCCTCGATGAATCCGTGGCCCAGGTGATCAGCTACCTGGAGCAGCAGGGGGTGATGCCGGCACCGGGAGAGGGCTGAATCGGTTGGTCAGGCACGATCATCGGCTCGCGCTGACAGGCCGGCGTGAAGCAAGCGGCAATCAGAAAGAAGCCTCATACAGGTACCTCTGAAAGCCTGCAAAGAGCTGGCCGATCTGCTCCGGTTTGCCCAGATCGGCCACGGCATCAGCAATCGAGTTCTGATAGCGGAGCCGCAGCAACGGCGTGAGTTTGTCCTGGGCCAGCTCCTGCACGCCTGTGGTCACGTAGTGCTGCAGCACAAAATCCAGAAAGAGCTGCTGCTTGCTGGTGAATCTGGAGTGGATATACAGGCGGGCATGCTCGGCTCGCTCCTGGCGGGGGATGGGGGGCAGCGCATAGGCCACATGGGCCAGCACATCGAAGAGATCGCTGTTTTCAGCATCGATGATGGATTGCATCTCGGCCAGCTGATCGGCTCCGAAACCTTTTTCGGCCAGGCCCTGCAGCAGCCTGGTGCGGGTATCGGGTGCACTCCAGAGGGTCCGCAGCTCGGCTTCATCCTTGACGAATTCCGGCAGCTGGCCATAGAGCAGTTCGATGAATTGCTGGGAACTCATCGGCGTGCCATCCGGATGCCAGAAGCTCGTCACCAGCATGTGCTGGATCGAGCGCTCCTTGCCGTCACCGAGCTTGATCCGCAGCCTGGTGCGGCGGTGGGTTTCAGCGATGTCGTCGGTGCTGGCGCCTGGTTCGTCGCGCTCGTCGCCTTCCAGCCGGGGCCTGGGGATGCGCTGCTCGGGCCCTTCCGGTTCGAGCGGCTCACCATCCCACTCGGGATCACTGAAGTGGTGGTGCGCCTGTACAAAGTCATAGATGGTGAAGTAGTCCTTGCCGTCGTAGAGGCGGGTGCCACGGCCGATGATCTGCTTGAACTCGATCATCGAATTCACCGGCCGCAGCAGCACGATGTTGCGCACGTTGCGGGCATCGACGCCAGTGGAGAGTTTCTGCGAGGTGGTGAGGATCGTGGGGATCGTCTTCTCGTTGTCCTGAAAGGCCCGCAGCCAGCTGTTGCCCAGTTCGCCGTCGTCCGCTGTCACCCGGTGGCAGTAGTTGGGATCGTTGTTGTTCTTGAGCTGGTTGATCAGATCGCGGATCGCCAGGGCGTGCTCCTGGGTGGCGCAGAACACCAGGGTTTTATGGCGCGGATCAATCTGGCTGAGCAGGATCTCCACCCGCTGGCGTTCGCGCCGCTCGATCTCGATGATGCGGTTGAACTCGGCTTCGCTGTAGCGGCGGCCCTCCTGCACCTCGCCTTCCACCACCGTGTCGTCGGGGGTGTACACGTAGTCGTCGAGGGTGGTGGTGATCTGCTTGACGCGAAACGGCGTCAGGAAGCCATCATTGATGCCCTCTTTGAGCGAATAGGTGAACACCGGCTCACCGAAGTAGGCGTAGGTGTCGATGTTGTCGTTGCGGCGTGGCGTGGCGGTGAGGCCGAGCTGCACAGCCGGGGTGAAGTACTCGAGGATGCCGCGCCAGGTGGATTCGTTATTGGCACCGCCGCGATGACATTCATCCACGACGATGAAATCAAAGAAATCGGCTGGGTATTGGCCGAACCAGGGCGAGGGCTTGCCGTCCACCGGCGGTCCGCTCATGAAGGTCTGAAAGATGGTGAGGAACACACTGGCGTTGGTGGGCACCCGGCCTTTTTTGCGCAGGGCATCGGGTTCGAGGCGGGCCAGGGCGTTGTCTTCAAAGGCGGCGAAACCGCTGAAGTCGTTGAAGGCCTGATCGGCGAGGTTGTTGCGATCGGCCAGAAACAGAATGCGGGGCCGCCGCGTGGGCTGGCCGGAGAGATTCCAGCGGGCCTGGAACAGCTTCCAGATGATCTGAAAGGCGATCGAGGTTTTGCCGGTGCCGGTGGCCAGGGTGAGCAGGATGCGATGGCGGCCGGTGCCGATGGCCTCCAGCACACGGGTCACGGCGAGGTCCTGATAGAAGCGGATCTGCCAGCTGCCGCCCTTGTCGGGATAGGGAATAGCGGCAAAACGATCGCGCCAGGCGTTGTCCTCGGCGAAGCTGCGGGCCCAGAGTTCAGCGGGCGACGGGAAGGCGGCCACCGGCCCTTCTTCGCCGCTGACCATGTCGATGGCGTAGACACCGAGACCGTTGCTGGCATAGGTGAAGCGAAGTTGGAGCTTGGCGGCGTAGTCCTTCGCCTGGGCCACACCTTCCGTGAGTGGCGCCGTGTCGGGCTTGGCCTCCACCACCGCCAGCTGGGTGTTGCGGTAGGTGAGCACGTAGTCGGCCGTGAGCGGCTTGCCGCGGCGGCCGCCGCCCTCGATCCGGCCCGGGGTGATCGAAAACTCGCGGCGGATGCGGCTGCCCTCGACCACACCCCAACCGGCCGCCAGCAGCAGCGGATCGATCAACTCGGCGCGGGTTTCGGCCTCGTTCATGGCAGGAGTGAGCTCACATGATCGAGAAGCTCAGAGCAGCGTTGGTTCCAAACGGTGCGGTCGAGGTGTTCCACATCCGGTTCTTCGTCGTAACGCCACACCACGGCATATAGGGTGAAGCGGCTGAGGCCAACGAAGGGCTCAACAGCGGCGCCCTGATCGCGCAGCATCTGAAACAGCAACCTAAGGTTGTGGCTGAAGGGTGGCTGTTCTGGCGTGAACACCAGCAGCCAGGCCTTCAGAGCCTTCTCGATCGCCTGCTGAAGATGAAATCCCCAGGTGGCTTCCTCAAAGAGCAAAGAATCCGCCATGGCCAACGCGGTACGCAGGTCACGGTGCGCGATGCGCAGAAAGCCGGTCGCCGTTTCAGCCGGGGCCATGCAGGGGCTCCGCAGGATCCAGACGGCGTCCATAGCGGAACGCCTCGGAAATCACGTTCTGACGTCCATGGCGCCGCTCCTCCACCTCACTGGCGGAGAAAAGCAACAGTTCGATCGGCAGGCGGTGATAGGCCAACTTCCAGCCCAGGACATCCGTCTCCACAAACCGCGAATGGCTCGCCAACCATTCATCCGGCACGGTGACCAGCAGATCCAGGTCGGAATCGGGCCGTTCGGTGCCGCGGGCGCGGGAGCCGAATAGGCGCACCTCGGCGCCGGGGATGGCCGCCTGGATCTCGGCCGCGATCGTGCGCAGCAGCGGCTCATCCACCACGTAGTGATAGCTGGAGGGGGTGGTAGACGCGGTCATGGGATCAGTCTGGCGCATCCAGCCGGCGATACAGCTCCACGCCGGCACGTTCGATATGGGCGAGCAGCGCGGGGTGATCAATCGAGGCCAGGCAAGAAAGATCGATCATCCAGGGCAGCAGCAGATCATCGAGATCGGCATCGATGCGGGCCAGGGTGGCGGCGCTGATGGCGGGGCCGATCAGGGTGAGGTCGATGTCGGAGGCGGGGCGATGGCGGCCCAGAGCGCGGGAGCCGTAGAGGGTCGCGGCCTCCACTTCGGGGTGGCTGGCGAGCACCTGTTGGATGGCCGCGATGACTGCGTCAGGCAGGCCGGTGGTCTGGGCTGAAACCAGCGGGGGACTGAGGGTCATGACGGTTCCTGGCTCAAGGCAGTGAAGCGATCTCGCAGGGCGCCGAATAGGGGTGCGAAGCGTTCGATCACGTCGCGAGCGATCGTATTGGCCTGCTCAAGGTTGTAGGTATGGGACGACTGATTGCGAGCTTTGATCATCGCCATCCAGCCCTCGCCATCGCTGATCAGATCGTTCTGGAACGCCAGGCGGGTGGAATCCCGTGAACCGATGATGCCGCTGATCCCCTGGTACTGCAGATAGTCCTTGAGCAGATTCCAAGCGAGTTCATGGGTGAATTCGAAGCCCTGGATCAGGCCCTGCTGCTCCAGCTCGCTCAGGGGCCGCTGCCGCGCCAGCTCCACGCCGCGCTGCAGCACCTGGAGGGCCCGCTCGAAGTTGTCGAACCGCTGGCGCCAGCGGATGTCTGGATCGGCCATGGGGACAGGTTAGGGAAAGCGGCTCAAGTCCCTAGCGCCCCCACCGGCACCACGGCGATGCCATCCGCCCGCCGGTAGCCATAGCCGCTGCCACAGACCACCGCCAGGAAGGCGGGTTCGCCGGTGCGGCGGGTATCGATCTGCTGGCGAAAGCGCAGCAGGCCGGCGGCGGCGGCCTCCACCTGGCCCGGGCCGAGCTTGATCTCGATCGCACCCCAGCGGCCATCGCGCAGCTGCACGATCGCGTCCACCTCCACGCCGTAGCCGTCGCGGTAGTGGAACACCTCGCCGTCCAGCGTCTGGGCCAGGACCCTCAGGTCGCGAATCACCAACGACTCGAACAGCAACCCCAGCCACTCCAGATCCTTCAGCAGCCGATCGGGGCTGCCGCCGAGGGCTGCCACCGCCAGGGAAGGGTCGCAGAAATGGCGCCGGGGGGCCTGGCGCAGGGCCGCCTTGGACCGCAGATGGGGCCGCCAGGCGGGCTGGTTGTCCAGCACCATCAACCGCTCCAGGGCCTGCAGGTGATCGGCCACGGTGCGCGGGTCGAGGGGCCCATCGGCGCCGCCGGCATCGGCCGCCAGGGTGGCCAGGCTCACCTCGGTGGCGACGTTGCGGCCGAGGGAGCGCAACAGGGCACCCAGCCGCTGGGGATCCCGCCGCCGCCCATCCACCCGCTGCACGTCCACCTGGCGCACCTGCTCCAGGTAGTCGCGGGCGGCCCGGGAAGCCGCCGCCAGGGGCCGCTCCAGCTGGGCCGGCCAGCCCCCTCGGCAGACGAGCTCGGCCAGATCTTCCACTCCCAGCCCTGGATCGGCGCAGCTCGGCGGCTCCCCCTCCAGCAGCGCCGCCAGCGAAGCACCGCCGTGGCCGGCGCCACTTTCGACCAGGCTCATCGGCCGCAGCCGCAGAAACGAAAAACGCCCCGCTCCGGTGTGACGCTCGACGTCATCGGCCGGCACCGCCGAACCGGTGAGCAGAAATTGCCCAGGCGCCTCGACGGCATCCACGGCCCTCCGCACCTGGTTCCACAGCGCCGGCTCCACCTGCCACTCATCCAGCAGGCGCGGCCGGGGCCCCGCCAGCACCAGGGCCGGATCCACCGCCAACGCCTGGCGGGCGGCGGTGTCCACATCCAGCAGCACCGTGGAGGCGGCCAGCTGCTGGGCCAGGCGGGTCTTGCCGCAGGCCTTGGGGCCCTCGATCACCACCGCGCCGGCGGAAGCCAGGCAGGCGCGCAACTCGCCGTCAGCGATGCGGGGGCGGTAGCCGGAGGCCATACGGCAGCAGCCAATGCAGCAGATGTAGGAACTCTAATGCTGGAAACGTCGAACTTCTGATGCAGGAAATGTAGGCCGGTCGATGCAGGAAACGGCGAGCGCCAAGCCCTGGGTCCGTCCCGTGGCCACATCAGTGGGCGCCGGATCCATCAGGGGAGCTCCAGCCAACCTCGCAGAGCCAGATCCAGATCCACCAGCACCTGGGGCTCCAGCTGCCCCACCACCTCACCCACTGCCTCGACCGGCACGGTGAAGAGTTTGTCGACCATCAGCTGGGACGGCTTGCGCAGGCCATTGCGCGCAGAGGGCTCCACGGCGATCCGCACCAGGGGAGCCTGCCGGAGGGTGCTGGTGAGCGGGCAGAGGGTGACGCTGGGATGGGCCTGAAGCCAGCGATCCGCCTGGACCACCACCGCGGGCCGTGGCTTTCCGGAGTACACCCCGGGGCTGGCCACGGTCACCACCGATCCACGGCAGAGAACGGCTGGTGTCATGCGGTCCAGTCGTTCCAGTCGGGCAGCTGCTCACTCCAGTGCGGCGGCTCCACCTGGGCGAGGTG
Source organism: uncultured cyanobacterium (assembly GCA_903823115.1). Taxonomy (GTDB): domain Bacteria; phylum Cyanobacteriota; class Cyanobacteriia; order PCC-6307; family Cyanobiaceae; genus Cyanobium. Next base: position 88,516 of record CAIJRN010000026.1, on the reverse strand, counting down.
TTCCGATTGGCGGCGGGCCTCGGCAGCGTCGCCGTGGCGAGCCAGATAGTGGCTGATGGCCTCGCGGATGCAGGCGCTGCGGGTCTTGCCCAGCTGCTGTGCCAGCTGATCCAGCTGGCGCTCAAGCTCTGGCTCCACCCGCACACCGAGCACCATGGCGACAGCCGTACAACGTTGTGTTCAACGCTAGCGCGGATCAACCTCCCTGGACCTTCCGTCCCGTCCAGCAGGTCCACGTCGCTGCTGGGCGTCGGCTGATCAGTGACAGGGCCAGACGTGATCAAGGATTACCACAAGCAACTCCGCGCAACGGGAGCCAGAGCCAGCAGGCGGGGCCGCCAGGGCACGCTGGGCTGACGGGAGCGAAAGGAGAGACAACGACCTGGGCTCAGAGTTCGCCGTTGAACACCTGGTGCAGGAGGGTCTTCTTAACTTCCTCCAGGGCGGCGAGTTTGCGTTCGTAGAGGTAGGTGAGGTGTTGGGTTTTGGCTTCAATCATGATTCGCCATCATTTCCGAGCTGCAAATCCAGCGATTGGCGGACCAACCCAAGGACATACGGCAAATCATCGATATTAGAGAAACCAACTTCAACATCACCGTTACCCCAACGACCAATGTCAGTGACGTCCTTGCAAAGCCCCCTTGGGTCATTGATCTCACCAAAACTCATGTTGAGCGCGAGCCTAAGCTTCGTGGCTTGAGGCACAACATCCACGAAGTTCGTCTCCGCTTTGTAGGCGACATACAGCTTCATAAACTGTTCGCTGACACACGGATCGAGTGCGAGCACAGCCTTGCGAAAGGCATCAAATAATGCACCATTTGTGGCATTGAGCAAATGCCGATGATCCTCAATAGTGTAGCCGCCGACAACAGCTGCTACCTTCGGCCGGTATTCATCCAGGACTTCCGGAGCCAGCTTTGGCGCCGACCAGACGTTCACCGCATCACCCGCCAACCTTTCGGCGCGGATCTTGATGGCAGCCTCGTCCCACGTCTCCAGAGCACCGAGTCCTTGGTTCAGCTTGAGCGGGCTGAGTTTCAGACTTTTTTCCGGCGCAGCGGGCATGTCGCGCTTTTCGGTGAAGGCGCGATCGCTGAAGTCGCTGTTGTAGGCAGTCAGCGTGAGATTGCCGAGCGTGTGCAGCCACATTTGCTGAATGCGTTGCCACTCGTCGCCAAGGGCCTCACGCCATTTCGGAGAAAGGTTGTCATTCTGCGGCAAGATATGCTCGATCGTGTATTCGTCCACTACCACACGCTCTCTGCGCCCGTGGTTTTCCAACCGGCGCAACCAGTAGCTGCGGCTGCGGAAATGATAGAGATCGCGGGTTTGAATGTCGCGGTAAAACTCCTCGTCACTGGGAAAGCGGCGGTAAGACGGCAACAACAGAAACTGCGCCTGCACGCTCTCGAAGTATCGATCCTTCCTTAGCGCCTTTGTGAACGTGGCGAACGTCTTGTTCATCGAGTTTGTAGGGATGGCGCAGATGGCGCGGCGGAAAACATACGCCTCAACAAGTCGCACGCTTGCGAGCAGCTCGGGCTTGGAAAGTAAATCTGCCTTGTAATCCCGATAGAGCTCCAACAGGAACGGATAGGCCACGTCCACCTTCAGTTCGCGCAGATCCTGGAAAGCGCGCTTGAGGTCGTCATCGGGTTCGTTGCCCAGCGCCATGGCACAGAAATGGCGGGCGTAATCGCGGATGTCACAAACAAGGGTTTCGATATGGCTCTGGTCGTCGGCAAAATCTGGGCGCGTATGGCGCGCGTGGGCTTTAAAAGCGTCGTAGACCGCATTGATGTTAGGAATCTCGCCTGTCATCACCGTCAGGTAATGCCGCATGAAGCCATCGAAGTGCGTGCCGTAGGCTGCCTGTCCGAAATCCAGTTCCATCGGCCGCCAGAACTGCTCGTAGAGCTTCGTTTGCAGCACCGGCTCTAAACCCATAAGGATGAAATTGCGGATGAGGTCTGCCTGACTCAGCTCCTTACCCGTCGAGTTCATGCTCTCGAAGATGAGCTGTGGGTTGTCCTGGTCACGGGTCAGCGCGATGTCCACCACCACCAGCTTCGCCAGGCCCTGGCACACTGTCGCCAAGTCCACCTTGCCATCGCCAATCCAGCGCTTGAACGAGTCAAAATTCGCGTTGACACGTATCGAGGGATGTTGCGGCTGTTCCCCATCACCCACGAGTGCCGTCAGCGATGCCTTATCCGTCTGCGAGAGCAGCAGCTTGAAATGGCGCTCGCCAACCTCTTCCGGGTTCAATAAGTAGTAGTTCCTGATCTTCCTTTGCGAGAAACCGTCGAACGGCTCGCCATCGCCCACCGCTTTGGCGAGGGCGGCCAGCAAGAGTGAAACCGTTGTGAGGCGTTGCTGGCCATCAATGACCAGCAGCGGCGCTTGATGCGTGACCTGCGAGAGCCCGCTCTCCACATAGACAATCGAGCCGACGAAGTGGACGGCGATCTTGTCGCTGCTACCGCAGCGCACGATGTCATCCCAAAGTTGGCGGCATTCCTTCTCGGTCCACGAATAGGTGCGCTGGTAGATGGGAATGACGAACTGGGGCGACTTCTTTAGGAAATCGAGGAGCTTGGCTTCGGTGGCTTTCATAGGAGGTGGCTCACAGCTCGCCGTTGAACGCCTGGTGCAGGAGGGACTTCTTCAGTTCCTCCAGGGCGGCGAGTTTGCGTTCGTAGAGGTGGGTGAGGTGTTGGGTTTCTGCATGTAGACAATCAAGGCTAGTCGCAATTTGCCTTTGTTCCCGCAGACTAATCTTAGGAAGCAAGAGGTTGCGAAGAACGCCAAGCGAAACTGTTTTTTGCGCTGCTCCAGTAGACCCTATCGATGCTTGCCGAAACACCTGTGGCGAACGAAGAGCATAAGCCAGCCAACAACTATCAACATCGGACTTGGGCCGAATGAGACCTATATGACGTTGAAAACAAAAGTCGCGCTGCTCTCTAACAAGAACAGGGATTCCTAGCGTTGCGCCCGTAACCGTATAGAGAATATCGCCGATTCGAGGCTTTTTGCTCGACTTGAGGCCATTGAAGTACTCCTCAGGAACGCTAAATGTATCAGTGAAATCAATAGTACTTGCTCGCTTATCTATGTCTGATATAGTGATGAATGGAATTCCGAAAGGCGCTTTTGGTGGCGGTGAGTGATCGCCATCTGTAACTTCGTCAGCGAGGTCAGAGAGAAGAACTACTGAGTCACTTTTACCGAAGACGGCTTGAAGATGACTCTCAAAGAGCGCGCGAGCGTTCTGGAGGTTCTGTTCGGCGTTGGCTTTGGCGGTGGCGAGGCCCGCAAACGCTTCGTCGAGCAGGGCGACGATTCGCTGCTGTTCGGCCAGTGACTCTGGATAACTCACAGAGAACCGCTCTGCCAGAACTGACCGCGCAAGTTCAGTTTGCCCACCGCAACCATCTCCAGCTTCCTTAATGGCTTCTTCAATGACAACCAGCATGTAGCCAAAAAACTCGAGATGAAAAAGGTCCGGCTTGGCCCGCACGATGGTCACGTGAGAATCAACTGTCGTAGCCTCCTCAGGTTCGTTGCGCACCTGCGCAACACGACCGAGAGTGCCAGTCCCTGTCGAATTCACCAATACGTCACCGCGCTGAATAAACCGTTCTTCGGCGACTTTCTTCGCTGCATCATCATGCCTCCTAGCGGGTTCGTAGCTGACTTCGTGATTGCGAATGCACTTTTGATTGAGGACGCATACACCGCCCTTTTCCAGGTAAGCAGGTGAGACGCCTCGATTGAGCAATGAACACACATCACCAAGCTTCCTGATCTGCCAGCCCTCCCTCATACCAACACCCTGATCCTCCTCCGCACCTACGCACTCTCGGTCGCCGATAACGTTCATTTTTCCTCCTGCTCCTCCGGCAATTGGGGCGTACGTTCATCGGCAGTGAGCAGTTTCATCTGCCCGATGGCGATCTGGTTGAGGCGGCTGAGGCGTTCAGATTGAGGCAGGGATTGACCGATAAACAGGGCGTTGAGATTTTCGAGGTTGGAGAGGCAAACGAGCTGGGCGCCGGTGGCTTGATCGCGAATGTTGCCTTTGGCCTCTGAGTTTGCTTCGCGCCATTGGGCGGCAGTCTGGCCGAAGAGGGCCATGTTCAACAGATCGGCCTCGCTGGCATAGACAAAGCTGATCTGATCCTTACTCAGCTGGGCTGGAATCAGATGGGTCTGGATTGCATCGGTGTGGATGCGATAGTTTATCTTGGCAAGGTTGCGGCGGATGTCCCACCCAAGGGCTTGCCGCTCGGTCTCCTTCAGTCGTTGAAACTCCTTGATCAGGTAGAGCTTGAACTCCACCGAGATCCAGGCGGCGAATTCAAAGGCGATATCGGCGTGGGCATAGGTGCCGCCATAGCGGCCGGTTTTCGACTGAATGCCGATGGCGCCGGTGCGCTCGATCCATTGCTTCGGGGTAAGCGTGAAGCTGTTCAGACCGGCTTGCATTTTAATCCCGTCGAATTCGACGGGATTAAAACCGGAGTTGTTGATCTGTTCCCACAGCCCCAGGAATTCAACCGTGTTGCGGTTGCGCAACCAGTTCCGAATCAGATCGTCAGTGGTGGCCTTCCCCTTGTAGCGGGCGATGTCCGTCAGGCAGATGTAGTCGCTCCCGCTTACAGACTGGAGCCGGATGTCCTGATTCAGCACCTGCACGGTCTTAGGCATGACCAAACTCTCGCCGCTCTGTAGTCCGGCTGAAATGAGATCCAAGCCTAGTTCTCCAGCCACCGGTTGGAGAGTTGTCGCTTAATGCTTGCGCATCGCTGCGACTCATCCCAACAGCCCCCCAATCCTCGCCAACACCGCCGCACTCTCCACATCCAGCGCCGCAATCTCCGCCATGATCTCCTGCGGGCTGCGGTGCGCGATTTCATCGCCGCCGTTGGGGTTCTTCACCGAGAGATCAAACGTCTCCCGATCGATCGCCTCCACATCCACACTCCAACTCTTGGGCGAATCCGCAAAGGTTTTCTGCAGTTCCACAAACTCGGCCAGGTCGCGGTCGTTGAGCGGATTGGTCTTGCCCAGGTTGCGGCCGGGATCGAGCTGGTAGAACCAGACCCTCCGGGTTGGGGCACCTTTTTCGAAAAACAAGACCACCGTTTTCACCCCCGCCCCCTGGAAGGTGCCGCCGGGGCAGTCGAGCACGGTGTGAAGATTGCACTCCTGCAGCAGCTTCTGGCGCAGGCCCACCGAGGCGTTGTCGGTGTTCGACAAAAAAGTGTTCTTGATCACCACACCGGCGCGGCCGCCGGCCCGCAACATGCGGATGAAGTGCTGCAGAAACAGAAAAGCTGTTTCGCCGGAGCGAATCGGAAAATTCTGCTGCACCTCCTTGCGTTCACTGCCACCGAAGGGTGGGTTGGCCAGGATCACATCGAAGCGATCGCGCTCCTGCACATCGCTGAGGTTTTCGGTGAGCGTGTTGGTATGCAGCACTTTGGGTGCCTCGATGCCATGCAGGATCATGTTCATGATCGCGATCACATAGGCGAGGCTCTTCTTCTCCTTGCCGGTGAAGGTGCGGTTCTGGAGCGTGTCGAGATCATCGGTGCTGAGTTCAGCGCCCGTAGATCCGCCCTTGCGCATGTACTCGAAGGCTTCGCACAGGAAGCCGGCGGAGCCCACGGCCGGGTCGTAGACCGTTTCGCCGATCTGGGGGTTCACCACCTGCACGATGGCGCGAATCAAGGGCCGAGGCGTGTAGTACTCACCGCCGTTGCGGCCGGCGTTACCCATGCGCTTGATCTTTTCCTCATAGAGCATCGAGAGCTCGTGCTTCTCGGCCTGGGAGCGGAAGCGCAGGCCATCGATCACATCGATGATTTCGCGCAGGTTGTAGCCACTGGAAATCTTGTTGTTCAGTTCACCAAAGATCTGGCCGATCTTGTACTCAATCGTGTTCGGTCCGCTGGCACTCTGCTTGAAGCCCTTCAGGTAGGGGAACAGGCGCTGGTTGACAAAATCGCGCAGGTCATCGCCGGTAAAGGCGGCGTTGTGATCCAGCTGGCCATGGGCATCCTTCGGCGCCGCCCAGCTGTTCCAGCGGTAGGGCTCCGCCAGGATCGGGCTATGGCTGCCGCCCTCCAGGGCGGCCACGGCGGCCTTGTCGTCTTCGAGCCCGTCGAGGTATTTGAGGAACAGCAGCCAGGAGGTCTGCTCGGTGTAATCGAGCTCGGTGCCGCAGCCGGCCTCCTTGCGCAGGCAGTCGTCGATGGCGCGGAAGGCCTGATCGAACCGGCTTGCGGAGGAGCTGCTGGCGATGGTGGTGCTGGAGCCCCGTGCTGCCCTGGGGCGCCGGGTGGGGCGCCCGGCCTCCGCGGCCGCGGAAGCTGGGGAGCCATCGCCATTGACGTCGCCATGGCCATCGCCATCAGCCAGGGCAACGGAACCGCCGCGGCCCCGGCCGGGCAGGATCAGGCGCCGGCTGAGCAGCTGGGCCTTCACGGCGTCGTAGCTGGCCTCATCCCACTCGAGCACGTCGCGCAGGCGGCCATTGCCGGCCGAGCCGCCCAGGGCAGCCAGGGCGCCGAGGAACTCGTCTTGCCGCTCATCGCCGAGGTCGTCCTCCGCCGGCTCTTCAGCGCCAGCGTCGCGCAGCGGGCTCTCGGCGGTGAAGGTCAACGGGGTATGGAGCTTTCGCCAAACCATAGCCAGCAGGGTTGGCGAGATTGCCTTGCCGTCTCGCCCCAGGCGCAGCGATGCTCCAGACAGAAATGAAGGGAGTTAGGCTCAGGAATGGGACGACCAGTCCGCCCCACTGCTCTACAGGATAAGGATCGACGCCTATCGGTGCCTTCACAAGAGTGTCGATAAAACAGGCCATCGAGATCAGCCACTTATCACTCGCAGACTGTGATCATCCAGGCACAAATCACCTCGGGATCTGTCTTTGCACTGGCGGGGTCAGACCCGATCAATCCCCCTCGTATTGCCACAATCCAACCTTTCATCAGCCTTCAACGCCTGAAGGCGATGGCGAGCCGGCCTGATGGCAAGCAGCCCGCCATCCCATGGACCTGGATCATGACCTGATCGACGGGTCTCTGGTTCGATCACACACCCTCACCAACCGCCAACCGCTCGACTCCGCTCCCCAGCGCCTCCGGCTCCGCCCGCCGCAACCGGCCCGCCCAGGCATCGAGAAAGGTCTTGCTGCAGCTGGCCACCGGCACCGCCAGCAGCAGGCCCAACAGCTCGCCGAGTCCCAGCAGGCTGCCCAAGCGCGCCCCGATCGGCAGGCTGATCAGCAGCCAGGCGGGCTGCAGCCCGACGATGCTGCCCATCAGCCTCGGCTGGATCACCTGATCCACCACCTGGCCCACGGTGATCGCCGCCGTCAGCACCTCCACCCCCTGGCGCGGATCCTGCAGCGCCAGCAGCAGGCTCACCAGCACGATCATCAGGGCACTGGCGTAGGGCACCAGGGTGGTGAAGCCGATCGTGACCGCGAACAACACGCCATAGGGAATGCCCAGCAGGGTGAACACCACCATCTGCAGCAGACTGAGAATCAACGCCAGCACCACCTGGCCGGCGAAGTAGCCGCGGAAGGTGCGATAGAGCGTGCCGGTCACCAAAGAGCGCACCTTTGGGGGCAACCATTCCGCCAGCCCCTCGGCGATGCGCTCGCCGCCCAGCAACAGAAACACCGTCAGCACCAGCACGATCACGGTGTTGACCGTCAGCCCCACGGTGGCGCCCAGCAGACTCAACACCTGCTGGCTGAGCTGGCTGGCCAACTTGCTGGTGCGGCTGATCAGTTCACTGCTGAGATTGCCGAAATCGGTGGGCAACCCTTTGGCCACCGCCCAGTTCTGCAACTCCGAGAGCAGGGTTTCGCCCTTGACCAGCCAGCCCGGCAGGGCAGTGATCAGCTCATCGAGCTGGGTGACCAGCCGCGGCAACAGCCACAGCGCGGCCAGCACCACACCGCCGAAGCCGATCCCCAGCACCAGCAACAGCGCCAGGGGGCGGGGCAGGCGTTGCTGCACCAGCCAGCGCGTCGGGATGTCGAGCAGGAAGGCCAGCAACGCCGCCGTCAGGAACAGGGCGGGGAAGGGGGCCAGGGGCAGCAGCAACTGGCGCAGCACCCAGAGATTGAGCACCAGCAGCGGCAGGGCGAGGCTGAACCGCAACCAGGGAGGCAACACCAACCGCTCGAGCATCGCCTCAGGGGAACAGAGCCCCAGGGTTGGGGCAGGAACTGGGCTCAGCTTGGCGACTGGATGGGTCCGGCGCCACGTTCAGAGCCTGATGCGGCCCAGCGTCAGGCCTGTGGCGGCATCGCCGCGGACCTTCTGCCCCGCCGCGATCGTTCCCGGGCCAGAGCGACTTCTACATCTGCTCCAGGTAGGCGGCGCTGCCGAGCTGCTGCAGACGTTCATCCTTGGCCACCACCTGGTCGTGCAGATCCGCCTGGTAGCGGGCCAACTCGCCGGCCAGGCGCTCATCGGCGATCGCCAGGATCCGGGCCGCCAGCAGGCCGGCATTGAGGCCATTGCCGATCGCCACCGTGGCCACGGGAATGCCGCCCGGCATCTGCACGATCGAATGGAGTGAATCCACCCCCGACAGCGCCCGGCTCTGCACCGGCACACCGATCACCGGCAGGGTGGTGAGCGCGGCCACCATGCCGGGCAGATGGGCGGCGCCACCGGCGCCGGCGATGATCACCTTGAGACCCCGGGCGGCGGCGGCTTCGGCGAAGGCCACCATTTCCAGCGGCGTGCGATGGGCCGAGAGCACCCGCACCTCGCAGGCCACGCCGAAGCGCTCCAGGATCTGCACCGCCGGCTCCATCGTCGGCAGGTCGGAATCGCTGCCCATGATCACGGCCACGCTGGGGCCGCTGCTGCTGGCCCCAGTGGGGCTGGCCCCAGCGGTGATGGCGGAACCCTGAACCACGGCGAGAGGTCACACGGAGAGTGGCATTCTCTCCCTACGTGCGCCCTTGCCCCGCCATGCGCTGGCTCACCAACCTGCGGCTGCCTTCCTCCGAAAGCCGGGCTCACGAGCAGCGCTGGCGGGTCGGGCTCGATGACGAGGAGCGGATCGCCACCCTTGAGGCCCTGGATGCGGGCAGCCGGGCCGCCGGCGAGGACTGGGGCGGTGACTGGCTCTCGCCCGCCGGGGTCGATCTGCAGATCAACGGCGGCCTGGGGCTGGCCTTTCCGGAGCTGACGGCGGCGGATCTGCCCCGGCTGCTGGAGCTGCTGGAGCTGCTCTGGCGCGATGGTGTCGAGGCGATCTGCCCGACCCTGGTCACCTGTGGGGTGGCCCCCCTGCGCCAGGCGCTGACGGTGCTGGCCGAGGCGCGGCGCCGGCACCGACCGGGCCGTTGCCGCTTGCTGGGGGCCCATCTGGAGGGGCCATTCCTGGAGCCGGCCCGCCGCGGTGCCCATCCGCTCCAGCATCTCTGCCAGCCGAGCCTGGCGGCCCTCCAGGAGCGCATCGGTGACTTCAGCGGCGGTCCGGAGGCCGACATCGCCCTGGTGACCCTGGCGCCGGAACTGGCGGGCAGCACTGCGGTGATCGCCGCCCTGCGGGCCAGGGATGTGCTGGTGAGCCTGGGCCACAGCGCCGCCAGCGAAAAGCAGGCCGAGGCAGCCTTCGACGCCGGCGTCGGCATGCTCACCCACGCCTTCAACGCCATGCCCGACATGCACCGCCGCGCCCCGGGGCCGGTGGCCGCCGCCCTGCTGCGCCCGGATGTGGCCATCGGCCTGATCGCCGATGGGGTGCACGTGGCGCCGACGATGGCGGTGCTGCTGCAGCGCCTGGCTCCCGAGCAGGTGGTGATCGTCAGCGACGCCCTGGCCCCCTACGGCCTGGCGGAGGGCCAGCACCGCTGGGATGAACGGATTCTCACCGTCAGCGACGGCAGCTGCCGCCTGGAGGATGGCACCCTGGCCGGCGTGACCTTGCCGCTGCTGGAGGGGGTGGTGCGGCTGGCCCGCTGGAGCGGCCAGCCGGGCCAGGCGATCGCCGCCGCCACGCTGCTGCCCCGCAAGTTGATGGGCGGCAGTGCCCGAGCTGAAACGGCGCTGTTGGGGATGGCGCTGGCCGACAGCCTGCGCTGGCAGGCCGGCGACGCCGCTGTGCTCGGCTGGCGACGCTCGGCCTGAAGCGTCCGTTCAGCGTGAACGTCGCAGGTGCTCCTCAGATCGGCAGCACTGGGGGCTGAGCCCAATTCCAGCCAGCCAAGGTTGAAAGCACCTGGAACCGGCTGGCTGAGCACCGGCACGACACAGCCGTTTCGCCGGCCATGACCCCCAGGCCCACCGATCGGAGCCGGCGATCATGCGTGTCTTGCTGATTTACCCGCGTTTTCCCAGGACCTTCTGGAGTTTTGATCGCGCCGTCTCCCTGATGGGCCACAAGGTGCTGCTGCCCCCTCTGGGCCTGATCACCGTGGCCGCCCTGCTGCCCCAGAGCTGGCAATTCCACCTGGTGGACTGTAATGTCCGCGCCGTAACAGAGGCGGAGTGGCAAGGGGCCGATCTGGTGATTCTGTCGGCGATGCTGGTGCAGAAACGGGATCTCGCCCATCAGATCCGCCTGGCCAAAGAGCATGGCTGCCCTGTCGCCGTCGGCGGCCCCTTCGCCACCTCCACACCCGATGCCCCGGAACTGAAGTCGGCTGATTATCTGGTGCTCGATGAAGGCGAAATCACCCTTCCCCTGCTGGTCCAGGCCCTACAGAACGGCCTGAAGACGGGGCGCTTCACGGCTTCAGGTGAAAAGCCCGATCTCAGCGCCACCCCGATCCCACGCTTTGACCTGCTGGAGCTGGATGCCTACGCCATGTTGGCGGTGCAATTCTCCAGAGGCTGCCCATTTCAATGTGAATTCTGCGACATCATCGTGCTCTATGGGCGCAAGCCACGCACCAAGACAACCAGCCAGCTGCTCGCCGAGCTCGACGCCATCAGAGAGCTCAACTGGCGTGGCGAGATCTTCCTGGTCGATGACAACTTCATCGGCAACAAACGCAATGTCAAGCAGCTGCTGCCAGCCCTGGCCACCTGGCAGCAGGAGCGTGGCTTCCCTTTTTCATTCACCACCGAGGCCTCCATCGACCTCGCAGGCGATGGCGAGCTGATGGAGCTGATGACCAACAGTGGCTTCAACCGCGTCTTCCTGGGCATCGAAACCCCGGATGTCGCCAGCCTGTCCACAGCCAACAAACATCAGAACACCCGCAGCTCCCTGCTGGATGCCGTCGAAGCGATCACGGCCAAGGGACTGCTGGTGATGGCGGGCTTCATCCTCGGCTTCGATGGCGAAAGGGCAGGAGCCGGAGAGCGCATCGTCGAATTCGTCAATCAGAGTGCCATTCCCCTGGCCATGGTCGGCGTTCTGCAGGCCCTGCCGAACACGGCGCTGTGGCATCGGCTGGATCGGGAACAGCGACTGTTGCGGGTGGAGAGCGAATTCGACGCCGGTGTGCAGACCAATCTGCTGAACTTCCTGCCCAGTCGCCCCATCGAGGAGATCGCCTCGGAGTTCATCGAAGCCTTTGACCAGCTCTACGAGCCCAGCAATTACCTGAACCGCATTTACAGGTATTCCACCAGACTCGGCAGAGATCAGGCCCGGCGCAGGCCATCACGCCAGAGCTTCTTTGCCCATCTGAAACGCCCTCAGGCCCTGGTCGGCATGCTGCGCCTGCTCTGGAATCAGGGAGTGGTCCGGGACACCCGCTGGAACTTCTGGCGGTATCTGCTGCTCACGGCGATTCAGCGCCCCCGGCTGCTCGATCAATTCCTGTGGATGGCCCTGTTGAATGAACATTTTCTCGAGTATCGCTCGCTGATTCGCCAGGAGGTGAACAATCAGCTGCGCTGGAGCTCCAGCCACCGGCTGGCGGAGGTCGCTGCTTAGGATCCGCGCCAGCAAGTGCCTACCCCCGTCCGATGTCCGTCGACCTGCAGGAGACTCAGCCCGGCCCGAACAACGCTGTCAGCGGCGACGACGCCCCGGACGCCAAGCAGAGCGAGAAGGCCGAAGTGCAGGCCTACTTCGAGAGCACGGGCTTTGAGCGCTGGAACCGTATCTACAGCGACAGCGACGAGGTCAACAAAGTCCAGCGCAACATCCGCATCGGCCATCAGAAAACCGTCGATGAGGTGCTCAGCTGGGTCCAGGACCAGGGCAACCTGGTGGGCCGCAGCTTCTGCGACGCCGGCTGCGGTGTCGGCAGCCTCAGCCTGCCGCTGGCCCAGCTGGGGGCTGGCTCGGTGGCAGCCAGTGATCTGTCGGCGGCGATGGTGACGGAAGCGGCCCGGCGGGCGGCCGAAGCCGGCATCAGCGACGAGCGGCTCAGCTTCAGCGTCTCCGACCTCGAAAGCCTGCAGGGTCGCTACGACACGGTGATCTGCCTGGATGTGTTCATCCACTACCCCCAGGCACCCGCCGAGGAGATGGTGCGCCACCTGGCCTCGATGGCTGAGAAGCACCTGATCGTCAGCTTCGCGCCCTACACACCCCTGCTGGCCCTGCTCAAGGGCATCGGCCAGCTGTTCCCAGGCCCCAGCAAAACCACCCGGGCCTACACCCTGCGCGAAGACGGCATCGTGGCCGCTGCCGCCAGCGCCGGTTTCCGGCCCGTGCGCCGCAGCCTCAACCAGGCGCCCTTCTACTTCTCACGCCTGATCGCCTTCGAGCGGGGCTGAGGCCAGAGCGCTCAGCGGCGCAGCGCCAGCAGGGCGGGCAACGATCAGGCTCATCCTGAGGGTCGCGCGGCAATCGCTGTTGCAGGCTTTACATCGTGATCGACCAGACTGCACCCAGTAGTGGCAGCTGGCCTGGTGCGTGATGCCCAACCAGTGACCTTCAAGCAGTGTCATTCCAGCAGTGTCATTCCAGCAGTGACATTCCAGCAGCGGCGTCCATCCAGCGTTCGACGGACAGCCGTACCAGAGCAGCAACATGGAGCCAACACATTGCCAAGCTCTGGATGATTCGACACCAGAGACACACCCTGCAGATCGCCTGGATGCTGCGAAGGCAAAGAGAATCCAGAGTGCATCAGCCAGGAGACGTGCCAAGGAGCGCGACAGGCGCCAGTGCCAGCACCGCCAGCATTTCAGACACTGCTACAATTACATCCTTCAGGAAAATCCCTGAGTGATCAAGTATCTTGGCTCCAAGCGCACGATTCTGCCCAGGCTGATGACAGCACTGGGCAGCCTTGAAGGGGTGAGCTCGGTCTTCGATGCCTTTTCCGGCACATCAAGAGTGGGCTATGAACTGAAAAAAAATGGCTATCAGGTGTTCAGCAACGACATCAACAGCTATGCCCATATCCTGGCCCAATGCCATGTGGAGGCGGAAGCCGACAGCACAGCAGAAACAGCCAAGCGATTGATTGCAGAGCTCAATCAACTGGCTGGCAAGCACGGCTACATCACCGAGACCTACTGCCTCAACAGTCGCTTTTTCCAGCCCCATAACGGCGAAAAGATTGACGCCATCCGCGACCAGATCGAGGCCTGGGATCTCTCGCCCATCCTCAAGGCCATCTGCCTGACCGCCCTGCTGGAAGCCGCCGACCGCATCGATTCGACAACCGGCGTGCAGATGGCCTACCTCAAGCAGTGGGCCAAACGCTCCTACAACCCCCTGCAGCTGCGACTGCCTGCCATGCTCAATGCGGCAGCCAATCGCCGCTGCCAGGCCCATCACCTGGAGGCCCTGGAGGCCGCCAGCACCATTGAGGCCGATTGCGCCTATCTGGACCCGCCCTACAACCAACACTCCTATCTCGGCAACTATCACATCTGGGAAAGCATCTGCCGCTGGGATCAGCCGGAGGTTTATGGCATCGCCTGCAAGCGGATCGACTGCAAACTGAACAAGAGCGACTACAACAGCAAGCCCAGATCGCTCCCAGCCTTGACAGAACTGATCAGCAGGTTACGCACGCCGAACCTGATCGTGTCCTTCAGCAATGAGGGCTTCATTGATCGCAGTGCCATGGAGCATCTACTGATGCAAAAGGGACACCTGCAAACCATCGAGCTGGATCACAAACGCTATGTCGGCGCCCAGATCGGCATCTACAACCCCAAAGGCCATCGCACTGGCATCGTCAGCCACCTGAGGAACAAAGAATATATTTATATTGTTTCAGTCCATCCTCTCAATCTAGCCGGGCTCGATCAGCGCCAGGCCTCTCCAGGCGACAATCCAAGGCTGGTGGCCTGAGGCCCATACGGGCCGCACCAGTGGCACAAACCGGCCCGGCGAGACCCGCCGAACAGCCATCAGAACTCCAACCGCAAGGAAATCAGCAAGAGGCCAAGACAGGCACCGATCAGAAGTCCAGGAAGGCCAAATCCAAGAAAGGCAAGGACCACAAGAATCACAGCAACCACATGTTGCAGGGTGCGGAAATAGCGATTTAACCTTCTGGATTTCTCTCGCTGAAGAAGTTGCCGCTTGCGCTGCTTGAAGACACGATAATCGCTGAGCTCCGCAGCTTCTGTCGATGGGGAGTCAGCCGCTCTATGGCTATCGCTGCCTGAAGCTGGTTCGGGCGGAACATTGAAATCTGGAATCCACCAACGGGGCACATCGTGCCCATGCTTGATTCTGCGGTTGCGCTCTTCTGCTGTCATCTGACGCCCGACCATTCCTGCATGAACTCTATAGCCAGTTGATGCCGATCGCTGCATCGATCACGCCAACTCTCAACGCCAAACAGCTTGACTCTCCACCCCTCAGGCGTTGGCCGTCCAGCCCAGTGCCGCCGGCGCCTCCAGCACCAGCCGGCCCGCCCCGGGCCGTTGCAGCTCCAGCCGCCAGGCCTGCAGCTGATAGCCGCCATCCCCCGGCCGAGCCGTCGCCGCCGCCGATCCGCCGGGCCCGTAGAGCGGATCGCCCAGCAGCGGCGCCCCCACCGCAGCGCAGTGGATGCGGATCTGGTGGGGGCGGCCGCTGGCGATCGCCACCTGCACCAGGTCGGCCTCGCCGTGGCGCTCCAGCAGGGTGAGCTGGCTGTGGGCGGCCAGATCGCCGGCCTGGGAACCATCGGCGGCGCACCAGAGCTGTCCCAGCTCGGGATGGGGGCGGCGTCCGATCGGCGTGCTGATCGGCAGCGATTCGCCCGGCGCCAGCGCCAGCGCCGCCGGCACCAACAGGGCGCGATAGAGCTTGCGGCAACCAGCTGCCGCTGCCGGTGCTGCCCCACCTGGGGCCATGCCCCTGTCCAAGCCAGCCGCCGTGCTCTCCCGCAGCCTGGCACTCAACCAGGCCCTGGTGGCCGGCCGGCGGGCACACACCAGCAGCCCGCTGGTGAAGCGCCCCAGGCGATGCACCGGCCGCGGAATCCCGGCCGGATCGCCCTGATGGCGCCGCTGCAGCAGCTGCAACACGGTGTGCTCCAGCCAGCCGCCCGCGGGCAACACCGGCAAGCCGGCGGGTTTGTCGATCACCAGCAGATCGCCATCGTCGTGCACCACCGCCCAGCGGGCTGGCACGGCCTCCTCCCACCAGGGGGGCCGCTGCCAGGCCAACCGATCTCCGGCCACCAGGGCCACATCGGCCAGGAGCCGCTGGCCGTTGCACTGGATCTCGCCGGCGTCCAGGCGCCGCTGCCACTCCTGCTGCGCGGAATGGCGGTAACGGCCGGCGTAGAAGGCGGTGACGAGCAGGCCGTGGGAGCGGGCATCGATCCGATCGCGATAGCTCCAGCCGTCGTTGCGTGCTCGCGGCAGCCAGCCTTCGGCAGTCATCGCCGCGGCGGCAGGGCGGCGGCTGAGGCCGGGGGGCTGCGCCGCTCAGCTGGGGGATCGCACCGGGGCGTCAGTGGCATCCCTGCACGGAGATCCGGTAGCTGAAGCCGAGGGCGGCGGGCTTGGTGCTGGAGCCCACCCGGAAGTTCATCAGGTTGGTGCGCTTACCCGGAACGGCGAGGAACGGACCGAACATGCGGCCGCTGCCCGGCTCGAAGGTGGGCGTTTCGTTGATCACCTGCAGGCTGGAGCCATCGGTGAAGCGCATGAAGCCGGCCACCGGGAAGCTGGCCCGCTCACTGGAGGCGGAGGTGAAGAAGAAGCGGTAGCTGCGGAAGGTCCGGTCGACAACGAAATCGGTGTTCCAGTTGGTGCGTCCCAGCAGGCGATCGGGCCCGATGGTCTTGCTGACCACCGGTTCACCGCCACCGCCCAGGGGCATCAGGAAGCGACACTTCTCCTGGGCCTGCGCCGCGGGAATCCCCCAGCTCAGCAGGGCGGAGGCCGCCAGAGCGCCGGCAACGCGAACGGGGGAGATCAAAGCGGACAACCTGGACATCGGGACAAGAGGATCTGGGGAAGAAATCCGGAATCCGACCAAGTTTGCAAGCAACGGCACGGGATTCCAGGCAGAGGATCGACGGGCAAACCAGCTCAAGGCACCGTCACGCTGACCTGCAGGCGCCAGCAGCACGGGCTGGCGTCAATCCACCAGGCCGTGCTCAAGGGCAAAGCGCACCAGCTCGGTGCGGCTGGCGGTGCCGGTTTTGATGAACAAGCGGCTCACATACTTCTCAACATTGCGGATCGAGGTTTCCAGCCGCCGGGCAATCTCCTTGTTCATCATTCCTTCAGCCACGAGCTGGAGCACGCTCGCCTCCCTGGGGGTGAAGTCCAGCTTCACATCCGCCACCGGCTTCCTGCCACCACCGCCGCCGGTGCCCAGCATCGAGCGTATTTCGGTGATCTGCTTGGCCATGGCGCCGATGTCGGCATCGGCGAAGCGGGCCGCCTCGGCCAGCAGCCGCTCCTGGCGTCGCACCACGTTGCGCACCCGCGCCACCAGCTCATCGGGATCGAAGGGCTTGGGGATGTAGTCATCGGCGCCCGCCTGAAAGCCGGCGATGCGATCGGAGGTCATGCCCTTGGCGGTGAGGAAGATCACCGGCGTGCCACCGAGGCGCTCATCAGCCCGCAGGCGCTTGAGCAGGCCATAGCCATCGCAGCGGGGCATCATCACATCGGTGATGACCACATCCGGCAGCAGCTCCTGGGCGGCGCTCCAGCCCTCTTCGCCGTCGTTGGCGGTGCTGACGTGGAAGCCCTCATCCTCGAGATAGGTCTTGACGGCGGTGCGCAGGCCGGGCTCGTCGTCCACCAGCAGCAGCCGCACCGGCAATTTGGCCACCTCCTCGGCGGCTGAGCCAGTGATGTCCGGGGAGGATTTGACGGGCTGGTTGGCGTTGACGGATCCGGAGACGCCGGCCATGGGTTCGCTGCTCATGGCGGAAATCTATCCAGGTTTGCCGGATCGGGACCACGCTGGCCGGATCGGAACCCGGTTGGCCGGATCGAAACCAGATCTCGAAACCAGATTCGGAGTGATCTTTGGGGCGGGCTTCGGGGCGGGCGGCCCTCAGCGACGCGGCACCACCAGCACCTCCTCCCGTTCGACCAGCTGGCCGCTGTAGCCCAGAGAGCGGGCCAGGGCCCCGAGCGTGGCGGGATCCTTGCCCGCCTGGGCCGGCACGCACACCGCCCACCAGATCAGATGGTCGAGGCGATTGCTGGACGTGATCGGGCCGCCGGGATTGAGCTCCCGCACGATCAGGCGGCTGGCGGTGCCGGTGACCCGCATCGGCTCCTGCGGACCGCAACGGATCTTGTCGGTGGCGATCGTGACCCGATCCAGCTTCTCCTCCCAGATCTGCACACTCCAGGTGCCGGGCATCAGCGGATCAGCCTTGGCGCCGAAGACACCGACCGCCACGGGGCCCTCGCGGGTGAGCTTCTCCTGCAGGATCACCAGACCCGCCGGCCGGGGGGCCTTGGCATCCGGGGGCGCTGGATTCTCAGCGGCCGTGGCGGGGGCCAGGACTGCGGGCAGCAGCGCCAGGGCCATCAGCGCCAGCGCCCCCGTTGCAGCCCGCCATGGGGACCAGAGGGGGGACCAGGCGGGGGCGGCCGCGGCAGCAGGCTGCGACGAGGCCAGCAGCCCCGAGCAGCGCATACGGAGGAACGTCAGCATGGCCCCATGCTCGCCTACCTCGACCACCACGCCACCACCCCCTGTGACAGCCGGGTCCTTGAGGCGATGGAACCCTGGTGGCGCCTGCAGTTCGCCAATCCCGCCAGCCGCCTGTACCGGCCGGCCCTCGAGGCCGCCGCCGCCGTGGAGATCGCCCGCGGCCAGGTGGCCGCCGCCCTGACCATGCCGGCGGAGGCGGTGATCTTCACCAGCGGCGCCACCGAGGCCAACAACCTGGCCCTCAAGGGGGTCGCCGAAGCGGCCCTGGAGCGCGGCGAGCCACGCCGCGGCCTGATCACCGTGGCCAGCGAACACCGGGCCGTGCTCGATCCGCTGGCCTGGCTGGGCCGCCATGGCTTCCCGCTAACCGTGCTGCCCGTGCAGGCCGATGGTCTGCTGGACCTGCAGCACCTGGCTGATGCCATCGGCCCGGACACCCTGCTGGTGTCGGTGATGGCCGCCAACAACGAGATCGGCGTGCTCCAGGATCTGGCCGCGATCGGCGCCCTCTGCCGCCGGCACGGCGCCCTGTTCCACTGCGACGCGGCCCAGGCCGTGGGACACATCCCCCTGGCGATGAGTGAGCTGGGCATCGACCTGCTCAGCCTCAGCGGCCACAAGCTCTACGGCCCCAAGGGCTGCGGCGCCCTGTTGCGCCGCACTGGCGTGACCCTGGCCCCCCAGCAACATGGCGGCAGCCAGGAAGGGGGCCTGCGGGCCGGCACCCTGGCCGTACCACTGCTGGTGGGCCTGGGGGCGGCCGTGGAGCTGGCCCTGGCGGATCAGAGCGAGCGCAACGCCCGCCTCAGCGGCCTGCGGGACCGGCTGTGGCAGGGCCTGGAGGGATTGGGGGGAGTGCAGCTCAACGGCCATCGCCAGCGGCGCCTGGGTCACAACCTCAATGTCTGCCTGGACGGCGTCGACGGCCAGCGGCTGCACCGGCTGCTGCGCAGCAGCCTGGCGGTGAGCAGCGGCTCGGCCTGCAGCCAGGGCAGCCCCTCCCATGTGCTGGCGGCCCTGGGCCGCAACCGCCGCCAGGCCGCCGCCTCGATCCGTTTCGGCCTGGGCCGCGAAACCACGGCCGCCGACATCGATCGAGCCCTGGCGACCGTGATCGCAGCTGTGGCCGAACTCCGGCATCCCACCTAGCTTTCAGCCATCTGAAGGCCCCCTGATGACCGCCCCCCTTCCCGGTCCAGTGGCCCCACGCCTCAACATCGGCGATGCCCTGCACGATGGCTGGCAGGCCTTCTGCCGCAGCCCTCGCACCTTCGTGCTGTACGCGCTGCTGCTCTGGGGCCTGCAGGTGTTGTTCCAGCTGATGCAGACCCGCATCAGTCACGGCGAAGCCCTCTCCAGCCAGGCGTCTGATTGGGTTCTGGCCCTGGTGGGCCTGGTGGGGGCCTTCGCCAGCCTCTTATGGGGCCGGATCAACCTCGTCCGCGGAGCCCTGCGCAGCCTCGAGGGCCATCGTCCCAGCTTCGGCGAACTGTGCCGCTGGGATGACGGCCCGATCCTGCGCCTCTGCTGGGCCTCCCTGCTGCTGGGGACCTTGCTGGTGGGGGCGGCCCTGGTGATCACGCTTGGGGTGGGGGGACCGCTGTTCGTGCTGGCCTCCATGGGCCGGGCCAGGGCTGGGGCGCCAGTTCCGGATCTGGTGATCCTCCTGCTGGTGCTGTTGCTGGTGGCGCTGATCGGCCTCTGGCTGGTGGCGGCGATCTACCTGCTGGTCAACCAGCAGTTCCAGGCCCAGATCTCCCTGACCCAACAGCTGGGGCCCTGGGCGACGCTGGGGCGAGGCCGCGACCTGGCGGATCCCCACTGGCCGCTGCTGCTGCTGCTGCTGATCATCGAATCCCTGCTCAGCGTGCTCGGCGTTCTGGCCTGCTTTGCGGGCTTCTTCGTCGCCTGGCCCGTGGTGGTGTGCATCTCCACAGCCGCCTACCGGCAGCTGCTGGCGCTGGAGGCCCCGGAGCGGCCCTCACCCCAGGCCAACCCCACCGCCTAACCCCAGCGAACGCTCAACAGCACAAAACCCAGCACTCCCACCAGGGCCAGCAGCACCTGGGCCAGGCGGCTGACCAACATGCCGGCCAGCACCGCCAGGCCCACCTGCAGGGAGCGCTGCAAGCGCCGCAGACCGAACGGACCCAGGGAGGTGGGGGCGCTCAGCAGTTCCCCCAGGCTGGCGCCGAGCAGTGGCCCCAGCAGGGCTCCGACCAGGGGACCACCGATCGGCAGGGCCGGCAGCAGACCGAGAAGTCCGACCGCCAGACCGATGGCCGCGCCGATGTAAGCCCAGCGGCTGGCCTGCAGCCGGGCCGCTCCGAGCAGCAATCCCAGGGCCTCCGCCCCCCAGCCCAGCAGCAGAAGCACGCTGCCGAGCAGCAGCGTGGGCCAGGCCGTCGCCCAGCCCACCGCCAGCACCCAGATCAACGCGCCGAGCGGCAGCAGGGCCAGACCGGGAAGCACCGGCAGCAGGGTGCCGGGGATCGCCATCAACTGCACGAGCAGGGCTGCCCACCAGAGCAGATCACTGCGGGCCAGATCAGTCATGACAGGCAGGACAGGCGAGAGGAACAGCGGCAGCGGAAATGGCAGCCGACCCAGCGTCAGCCACGGCGCCGGGCCAGCCGCAGCTTGGCGGAGCGGCTGCGGGGGTTGGCCTCAGCCTCAGCCGCCTCAGCCACCAGGGGCCGCCTGGTGATCCGCTCCAGCCGCTCATCGGCCAGGAAGGCCTGCTTGACGCGCCGATCCTCGAGCGAATGGAAACTGATGATCGCCAGGATGCCGCCCGGTACCAACCAGTCGGGGGCCCGCTGCAGCAGGCGATCGAGCTGGCCGAGTTCATCGTTGACCGCAATCCGCAGGGCCTGGAAGGTGCGGGTGGCGGGGTGGATGCGGCCGCGCCGGGCCGGGGGCGGGAAACAGCCGCCGATCACATAGGCCAGATCAGCGCTGCTGCGGTCGCTGCCGCTCCAGGGGCGCTCCGCCACCAGGCGCCGGGCGATGCGACGCGACAGGCGCTCCTCGCCGAAGGCATAGATCAGGTCCGCCAGTTCCTTTTCCTCCAGCCGGTCGATCAGCTCCGCCGCCGTCTCACCGGCCTCCGGATTCATGCGCATGTCGATCGGCCCATCGGCGCGGAAACTGAAGCCCCGGGCCGCCACATCGAGCTGGGGACTGCTGACCCCCAGGTCAGCCAGCACCGCCACAACCGGTTGCGTCGGGGTGTAATCACCGAAACTGGTGGCCACGATCGTGAAACGATCACCAAAGGGCGCCAGGCGCTCGGCGGCGGCGGCGCGGGCGGTGGGATCGCGATCCAGGCCGATCAGCCGCAGCTGCGGATGGGCCGCCAGCAGCAGGGCGCTGTGGCCGCCGCCGCCGAGGGTGCAGTCGAGCAGCAGGGCGGAAGCGCCGCCTGGTGGGAGGGGCAATTCGGCGCAGGCGGCCAGCACCTGGTCGGCGAGCACCGGCTGATGCTCAAAGGCGCTGCTGGGCTCAGAGGGCAGCTCGGAGTGCGACACAAACCATTCCGGCATCCGGACCTTCCTAAGATCCCGGCAACCACGAGCAGCCCACGGCCCCATGACGCAGCTGGAGACGCGCACGGAGCCGATGGTGATCAACTTCGGTCCGCACCACCCCTCGATGCACGGGGTGTTGCGGCTGGTGGTCACCCTCGACGGCGAGGACGTGGTGGACTGCGAGCCGGTGATCGGCTACCTGCACCGCGGCATGGAGAAGATCGCCGAGAACCGCACCAGCGTGATGTACGTGCCGTACGTCAGCCGCATGGACTATGCCGCCGGCATGTTCTACGAGGCGATCGTGGTCAATGCCCCCGAGCGGCTGGCCAACGTGCCGGTGCCGAAGCGGGCCAGCTACATCCGGGTGCTGATGCTGGAACTGAACCGCATCGCCAATCACTTGCTCTGGCTCGGCCCCTTCCTCGCCGATGTGGGCGCCCAGACCCCCTTCTTCTACATCTTCCGCGAACGGGAGATGATCTACGACCTCTGGGAAGCCGCCACCGGCCAACGGTTGATCAACAACAACTATTTCCGCATCGGCGGGGTAGCGGTGGATCTGCCCTACGGCTGGCTGGAGAAGTGCGAAGACTTCCTCAATTGGTTTGGCCCCAAGATCGATGAATACGAGAAACTGATCACCAACAACCCCATCTTCCGCAAGCGCGTTGAAGGCCTGGGGGTGGTCAGCCGCGAGCAGGCGATCAACTGGAGCCTTTCCGGGCCGATGCTGCGCGCCTCCGGCGTGCCCTGGGATCTGCGCAAGGTGGATCACTACGAGTGCTACGACGACTTCGAGTGGGATGTGGCGTGGGAGAAGGAAGGCGACTGCTATGCCCGCTATCGGGTGCGCCTGCAGGAAATGCGCGAATCGTTGAAAATCCTGCGCCAGGCGATCACGATGATTCCCGGCGGCCCCACCGAAAACCTGGAGGCCCATCGCCTGGCCGAAGGCAAGGGCAGCGAGTGGTTCGGTTTTGATTACCAGTATGTGGCCAAAAAGGTGGCTCCCACCTTCAAGATTCCCTCGGGCGAGCTCTACACCCGGCTTGAATCGGGCAAGGGAGAAATCGGCGTACTCATCCAGGGCAACGATGACGTCACCCCCTGGCGCTTCAAGATCCGCGCCGCCGATTTCAACAACCTCCAGATCCTGCCCCACATCCTCAAGGGAGCCAAGGTGGCCGACATCATGCCGATCCTGGGCTCGATCGATGTGATCCTGGGCTCGGTGGATCGCTGAACAGCTCCGGGGTTTCCCCATGCTTCCCGGCCGCGATTCACACCAGGCCCAGCGCCTGCGCCGCAGTTCGTGGCGGCAGCCGATCAGGCCTCGCCTGAAGCCCTGGCTGCGCCAGCTGCGTGGCATGGGTCACCTGCTGCCCGCAGCCCTCACCGGCTATCTGGCGATCAAGGGCCTGCATCCGGATCTACCCGGCTGGCCTTGCCCGCTGCAAGCCCTCACCGGCATCCCTTGCCCCACCTGCTATCTGACCCGCGCCACCAGCCAGGCCCTGGTGGGCCACCTGGAGCAATCGATCCGCCTGCATGCCTTCGGGCCGCTGCTGGCTGCGGGGCTGCTGGTTTGGAGCCTCAGCAGCTGGCGGGCCGGCACCATGTGGCCCTGGTCAAGCCAGGCCCGATGGCCACTCCTTGCCAGCATGGGCGTGGCTGCAACGCTGCTGCTCTACTGGCTGCTGCGGCTCTGGTCCCGGGGCTCCGGGCTGGCGCCTTGGGCCGCCCTGGCCTTTCCAGAAGGTTGAAACAAGGCACAGCGCCCATAGAGGTCTGGACGGGTGATGTCTGATTTGGCCCCTTAACGTGGATGCAGCAGCAGCTCTGGTGCCATGAACCGCTACACCGCCGTCGTCAAGCAGGACGGCGATGACTGGTTCGGCTGGGTGGCAGAGGTGCCTGGGGTCAACGCCCAGGAAGCCAGCCGCGACGAGCTCCTGGCTTCCCTGACGCTGGTGCTGCAGGAAGCCCTGGAGATGAATCGGGCCGAGGCCCGTGCAGCAGCCGGGAGCTCCTTTGAGGAATTCGCGCTGGCCCTGTGAAGCGCTGAGATCTTCTCAACCATCTCAGGAGACACGGCTGCATGCTGCTGCGTGAAGGCAGCAACCATTCCTGGTGGCATCAACCAGAGCTGAACCGTCGCAGTGCTATTCCCAGACATAGCGAAATCAAGGAACTCCTTGCTCGCAAAATCTGCATCGATCTGGGTGTTCCCCTGCTTGATCGATGTGATCATGAGTTCGGTGGATCGCTGCGGACCGCATGACCGCACCGGCCAGCCTCGATGAGAGGCCGGCCGCGATCATCGCCCAGTCCCTTGGTTGTATTTCGCGGTCCAAGAAGCAAAAGCGTTCATAATTCGGAGTAACCCTCCATGAATCGCATGGGCCGCCGCTTTTCTCGCCCTACCCGCCTGGCTCGGAACACAGCCTTCCTGCTGGGCCTGCTGCCCCTTCAGGCCACCGCGGCCCTGGCCGCCCAACCGACCGCCACCTATCGCATCCAGGCCAGTACGAGCAGCTCCCTGATGCCCACGGCGCCCAGCCTGGGCCAGATGCTGATGGGGAGCGCGGCCATGGGCAGCAAGCGCCAGATCCAGCGCAACCTGGAACTCTCGCTCACCGCTCCGGTCGCACCCCCCGCCAAGCCGGAGGCCAGCCATGCCATCCCGGCAGCCATGGCCATGGGAGCAGCCCTCTCCCTGGAAGCCAGCGGGGGCTGCACGAAGGGCGAGTGCGGGTCGCAGGAGATCCGCCAGGCCGTGGAGCAGATGCGCTCGCGGCGGGTGCTCCTCTACTGGGGCTGTGAAGCCAAGGCCGGCGCCGGCCAGCCCCAGACCCTCGAGGCCAGCAAAAATCCTTTGCTCATCGGCATGGAGGAGGTGCTGCGCCAGGACAAGGGCGAACCAACTGCCCCATCCACAACATTGACCTCCTGGCCCACTACGGGAGAGGGACGTTTGATCCCAGCCCAGGCCTCCCTGGTGGGCGAGCACCTGGTGCGCTCCAACTACGCCCCGGTGATCCGCTTCCCCCTCGCGCAACCGCAGGACTTCCTGGCCCCCCTCAACCTCAGCTCCACCGCTAGCGGGGGAGCCACGGACCTGAGCTGGAACCGGGTGGCCGGGGTGGTCGGGTACAGGGCCACGGCCATGGGGCAACAGGATCCGTCCGCCCCCATGGTGCTCTGGGTCTCCAGCCTTGGGGGGGAAGAGGCCTCCCATGCCGACAGCAGCACCAAGCTCCAGGCTCTGGTGGGCAGTGGCGGCCTGCTGAGCGCCGAGCGCAACCAGTGCACCATCAGCGCCGAAGCCAGCCGAGCCATGGGCACGGCGGCGGTGACGCTCGAGGGCTATGCCGGTGCGATTCGCCTCAATCCGGCCCCGGGCCAGGTGGTCCGCCTCGAGCGTTCCACAACGGGCATGGAGCTGGTGGGGATGCCGCAGCTGGAGGGAAGTGACAAGACTGGTGGCGGCGAAGCGCCTCCCCAGCCGGCCCCCCAGTCGGGATTCGGCCTACTGAAGGGGCTGTTCTGATCCGATCCCGGCGACCGGCCCCGCTCCAGGGGCCCGCCCCTTTCCCCCCGATGCCGCTCCCCGCTCCCTCCACCTGGCTGAACCTCCGCCGCACCGTGCGCTTCGGCGACACCGACGCCGCTGGCGTGATGCACTTTCTGCAGCTGCTGCGCTGGTGCCATGAGGCCTATGAGGAGAGCCTGGAAGGCTTTGGCATCGCGCCGGCCTGCGTGTTTCCGGTGCCTTCGGCCGAGCGGCCCGCCAGCCTGGAGCCCGCTGCCGCGGCCCTGCCGATCGTGCACTGCAGCGCCAATTTCCGCCGGCCCCTCGTCTGCGGCGACCCGTTGCTGATTGAGCTGGAGCCTGTGCGGCTCGATCCTGGCAGCTTTGAGGTGCGCTACAGCTTCCGGCGCGTTCGGGCCGGCGAAGAGCCCCAGGAGGCGGCCCGGGGCCTCACCCGCCATCTGGCGATCGAGCCGGCCAGCCGCCAGCGCTGTGCCTTGCCCGAAGCGATCGGGCGGTGGCTGGAGGCGGCCTCGGTGGCCCAGGGGGGCATTCGGCCCTTGTGAGCCGGCGGCGGACACTCGCCACCCTTCAGAACCACTCCCGCCGACCATCGACATACAGGCGGCGAAACTCCTCAGGGCTGAGGGCCAGATAGCGCAGCCCTTCGACCAGGGCGATGGCGCTCATCACCAGGCTGGCGACACCGAAGCTGATCAGACTGCCGGGGAGGGCCACCAGCAGCATGATCCAGCCGGCCCGCCGGTAGCCCAGCAGGAACTTGTGCAGGCCGAAACCACCGAGCAGCAGCGCCAGGGTCCCGGCCCGCCGCTTGAGCCGGACCAACTCGCTGTCCGTGAGCGGCCTCAGCTGAAGATTTCCGGTGGTCCGCTTTTAGCGCCCCCCAACCACTCCCGCCACTGCCCCCGCTGCCACTTGCCGGCGGCGTTGACGGCCAGCTCCGGGCAGGGCCACCAGGTCCGGGGGCGTTCGGCGGGCGGCCAGCCGGCCACCAATCGCGGCAGGGCCGTCAGCAGAGCCGCGCTGTCGGCTTCAGCCTCGGCCCGCACCAGGGCCACCAGGCGCTGCCCCCAGAGGGGATCCTCCACGCCAAGCAGCAGCACCGCCGCCAGCGGCAAGCCCTCGGCGGCAGCCTCGGCCTGCAGCCGGGCCTCCAGCTGCTCCGGGAAGACGGTTTCGCCGCCACTGTTGATGGCGCCATCGAGGCGGCCCAGCAGCTCCAGGCCGGCGGCCCCGAACCGGCCGGCATCGCCGCTGCGCCACCAGCCATCAGCCGTGAGCGGCAAGGGCTTCAGGCCGCCAGGCTCCAGCCAACCCAAGGCCAGGCGGGCGCTGCGCACCGCCACCGCGCCGCCGTCTGCATCCAGGCGCAGCTCAACGTCATCCAACGGCGGCCCGCAACCCGGCTCCCCGGCCAGAAACTCCTGCGGCGGCAAGGCACAGACCATCGCCGCCGTCTCGGTGGCGCCGTAGCAAGGCGCCAGGGGCAGAGCCTCGGCCCGCGCCCGTGCCGCCAGCGCCGGCGGCAGGGTTGCCCCGCCCACCCAGATCACCGCGCAACCCCGCAACCAGGCCACCGCCGCCGGTTCCTCCAGCAATCGGGCCAGCTGGGTCGGCACCAGGGAGAGCACGGCCGGCCTGCCGGGGGGCAGGGGCAACGCCTGCGCCAGAGCTGCAGGCTCGCGCAGCAGGTCCGGCGCCAGCCAACGCAGCTGGGCGCCGCTGTGGCGCGCGCGCAGCAGCGGCAGCAGACCGCTGACGTGATGCAGCGGCAGGGGATTGAGATGCATGCAGGCCGCCGGCTCCAGCCCCAGCCCCGCCAGCCAGCGGGCGCTGGCCGCCGCCGAAGCCTGCAGATGGGTCAGGGGCTGCAGGCACCAGCGCCGCGCCCCGGCAGTGCCGCCACTGCCGAGCAGCACCGCCGCCAAGCCCGGTTCCAGAGCCCGGCCGAGGGCCGCGGCCACCCCGTCCTGCCGCAGCGCCTCAGCCAGCCGCCCCTGCTCCCCCGGCCCCGCCAGCGCCACGACGCGCCCCTGGCTCCAGGCCGCCTCCAGCGCCTGGGCCATCCGCTGCGGCTCACCGTCCAGCGTCAGCAACAGCGGCTCGGATGCCGTCATCGGCCCCCTGCCGCGGCCCAGACCAGCTCTGGATCGTTGTCAAACAGGGCCCCGGCCGGCCGCCAGCCCGGGGCCAGACCGGGGGCTGTGGGGGTCGGACCGTCCTGCTGCAGCGCCGCCAGATGGGCCAGGAAGCGCCGGCCGATGCCGGTCTCGAAGGCGGTGCTGAGCATCAACCGGGGGGTGCCGGTGGTGAGCGCCTGCAGCAGCGGCCTGGGATCCCCCTCCAGGCTGGGGCGCCGCACCTGCCAGCCGGGCCAGAGCTCGCGCAGGCCGGGATCAAGCCGCAGGGATTCATCCAGAGCCACCGGCACCAGGGCCGCCAGGGCCGTCAATCCCTCCAGATCCGCCGGAGCCAGGGGCTGCTCCAGCCATTCCAGGCGAGGGTCGGACGCCAGCCGCTCCGCCCAGGCCTGGGCGGTCGCTCGATCCCAGCCGCCATTGGCATCGAGTCGCAATCGGGAGCCGTGGGGCAACCGCGCCAACAGTTGCTCCAGCACGGCCCTCTCTTCGGGATCAAGCCCTGCCGCCACCTTCCATTTGAACGTGAGGGCCCCTGAAGCCTGCGGTGCTCCCCGCCAAGCGGCAGCTGGCGGAGCAGCGGCGGCCACCAGAGCAACAGCATCTGCGGCACCGCCCCCAACGTCTGGAGCCACGGCAGCAGCAGCACCCAGGACCACGTCGCCCATAGCCCCCGAGGCCATGGCGCCAGCGACCCCGGGGCGCCCGGGGGAGGCCTCCGCCGGCTCAGCGCCCTGAAGCTGCTCCGCCCGCTCCAGCACCGTCTCCAGTGCCGCCAGCGCCGCCTCCCCCGCCGGCAGCAACCAGGCGGAGGGAGGAGCAGCGCGCCAGGGGCAACCCCAGGGGGCGCGGCATCCGGTGGGATCGCTGCTGCCCGCAACACGGCCTTGCTCGGCATCACCGGAAATACCGAGACCATCCAGCTCAGCCAGCGCCAGCCCCAGGGCAAAGCCCAGACAGGGGGCCAGCGCCGGCAACTCCGCCTCCAGCTCCCAGCGCCCCAGCGAAGGCCCCAGCTGGGCGATCGCGATCTCCACGGCCGCCAGCTGGAGCTGCGGCGACATCTCACCTGCAGAGCTCTGCCGCTGCCCAGCCAGGCGCCGACCTGTCAGCGGCTGATCTGCCGGCTGCGGCCAGGGAGCCGCCTCACCCCAACCCACGGCGCCATCGTCCCGGCTCAGGCGCAGCAGCCAGCCCCGCCGCTCCACCAGGGCGCCATGGGCCGTGACCAGGGCCGTGGGCAACGGGAACCGGAAGGGCCGCCACTCCAGCCGCAGGCGATCGTTGCCGGGGGCGCTCACCGGCCGGCCAGGGCCACGGCCCAGGGGGCGATGGCCAGCCCGGCCGCCAGACCGAGGCCATTGAGGGCCTGGAAGCGCAGGGCCAGGAACTTGCTGCCGATGATCCGCTCCGGCTGGTCGTGATGGGCACCCAGCAGGGCGATCAGCTGGCGTGCCGGCGGCAGGCCGATCACCCCCAGCAGCGCCGTCAGCGGCCACTGGCCCAGCAGCACCGGCGCCCACTGCAGGGCCAGGCTGCCCGCCACGAACCAGGGCACCAGGGCCGCGGCCCGATCCGTACCGAGATGCACCACCGGTGAACGCTTGCCGTGGGCGGCGTCCTCCTGCACCTGATGGAAATGGGAGCAGAACAGCACCAGGGTGGTAGCCAGGGCCGGCCCACTGCCGAGGGCCAGGGCCGGCAGCCAGGGGATGACCACAGGAGTGCCCCCTGCAGGGGCCAGGGCCAGCAGGGCCGCCGCCGTGGCGCAGGGCCCGAAGGCCAGCCAGCACAGCGGTTCGCCCAGCCCCCGGTAACCCAGCCGGAACGGGGGCCCCTGGTAGAGGTAGCCGAGCCCGCAGCAGGCCAGCACCAGGGTCAGCACCAACGGCGTGCTGCGCAGGGCCACCAGGGCCATCAGGGCCAGGCCCAGCAGCAGGGCGCCATTGGCGAGCCAGGCCACCCGATCGCGACGACC
This sequence comes from uncultured cyanobacterium, assembly GCA_903823115.1. Classification (GTDB taxonomy): domain Bacteria; phylum Cyanobacteriota; class Cyanobacteriia; order PCC-6307; family Cyanobiaceae; genus Cyanobium. Next base: position 59,272 of record CAIJRN010000026.1, on the reverse strand, counting down.
GGTGAGGTTCACCACCGAATGGGGCTTGCCCTGGGTGTCGACGCCGGTGTCGGCATCAAAGACATCGTTGGCCAGGTTCTCCCAGGCCAGCAACAGCACCGCTGCCAACAGGAACAACAGCAACTGATCCAGGCGCAGCGGCAATCCCTTGGACAGGCTCCAGCCGGCCGCCAGCAGCACCGGCATCACCGCCACCGCATACATGGGCCATTTGATCGCAGCCTTCCAGAGCTGCCGGCGCTGGGCGTAACGGCTTGCGACGACCTCGGGCTCGGACATGGCGCTTGCTGGCTTCTGGCCGACAAAGACCCATACATTTGAGCAGCCTTCGGCCCTGGCCCCCAGACCCATCCGGTGCAGGCCCCTTCGTCCTTCTCCGAGCTGCTGGCGATCGCCAGCGACACCGCCCACCGGCTGGAGGAGGCCGCCGGCCGCCGTGGTGAGGAGGAGGGGGTGCTCAGCCTGGCGCTGCCCCTGGCCGCTCTCGATCCGCTCGAGCTGCTGCCCCACCTGGTCGGTGACGGCGACAGCGATGGCTTCCGCTTCCTCTGGGATGGAGCTCCCGGGCTCTGCCTGGCCGCCCAGGGCCGCTGCAACAGCCTGGAACTGAGCGGTCCACGGCGCTTTGAGCTGGCCCAGCGCTTCAGCAGCCTCAGCCTCAGCCGCCTGGCCGCCGCCCCCCACCACTGCCCGCCCCTGGCCAGGCCGCGGGTGCTGCTGGCCTTCGCCTTCTTCGACAGCCCCCTGCAGCAGGGCACCGGCGCCGCCGGCGTCCAGGCGGTGCTGCCCCGCTGGCAGCTCAGCCGCCAGGGGCGCCATTGCTGGTTGCGATTGCAGCGCAACCTCGGCGGTGGCATCACCGCCCGCAGCCTGGCCGAGGAGCTGTGGGAGAGGGCCCAGCAGCTGGAACGGGCCGCCGCCAGTGGCGAGCCGATGGCGAGCCCGGCGGAGGGCGCCCGCATCGCCCATGGCTCCAGCTGGCATCAGGGCTATCGGGCCGCCCTGGAGAAGGCCCTGGAACTGGTGGAGAGCGGCGAACTGAGCAAGCTGGTGCTGGCGGTACGCCAACAGCTCCAACTCGATCGCCCCCTGGAGCCCCTCAGCCTGTTGCGCCATCTGCGCCGCAGCCAGAGCGGCAGCTGTCGCTTCCTGTGGCAGCAATCCGCCGCCGAAGCCCTGCTGGGGGCCTCCCCGGAACGGCTGCTCACGGTGCGCCAGGGGCAGCTGCGCTGTGATGCCCTGGCCGGCACGGCGCCCCTGGGCGAGGCGGCGGCCGAGCTGCTGCACTCCCAGAAGGACCGCCACGAACACGAGCTGGTGGTCGAAACGATCACCGCCGTGCTGCAGCGGCTGGGCCTGGAGCCGCGGCGGCCCCGCCATCCACGGCTGGCGCGCCATGGCTCGCTGGTGCATCTGCACACGCCGATCACCGCCTCGCTGGCGGAACACCAGCCCCTGGCCCTGGCCGAGGCGCTCCATCCCACCCCGGCGGTGGCCGGTCTGCCGCGGCGCGAGGCGATGGCCTGGCTGCGCAGCCTTGAACCGTTCGAACGGGGCTACTACGCCGCGCCGATCGGCTGGATCGACAGCGAAGGTGACATCGATCTGAGGGTGGCGATCCGCAGTGGCATCCTGCGCGGCCAGCAGCTCGAACTCACCGCCGGCGCCGGCCTGGTGCGGGGCTCAAGGCCGGAGCGGGAACTGCAGGAAGTGGCCCTGAAACTTGGGGTCCTGCAGCAGCAGCTCAACCTGCCGGCGTCCGTGCGACTGAGCTGAGGCCGGTCGCGGCGGCTGGCGGCGGAGCCCCGTCGGGATCGGCTCCGAAGCTGCCGAGGCGGACAGCGGCCGGGATCTGTTCGGGATTCAGCGCCGGGGCCCGCCGGCCTTCAGAGCGCCAGCCGCTCGATCGTCAGGTCCGCCAGGGGGATGCCGCCCAGTCGCTCCACCTCGCGCACGCCTGTGGGGCTGGTGACGTTGATCTCACTGAGACGACCATCGATCACGTCGATGCCGACGAAGAACAGGCCCTCCGCCCGCAGCGCCGGCGCCAGTTCGGCGCAGATGCGGCGCTCTTGCTCACTGAGATCGGTAGCTTCCGGCGAGCCCCCCACCGCCAGATTGCTGCGGAACTCCTCACCGCTGGGCACCCGGTTGACGGCGCCCAGCGGCTCGCCATCCACCAGCAGGATGCGCTTGTCGCCGGCGCTGACCCCGGGCAGGAAGGCCTGCACCATCACCGGCAGCTGCTGCTGGGCGGTGACCAGCTCCAGCAGGGCCCGCAGGCCCGGCGTGGCGGTCGAGGCAAACACCACCCCCTGTCCTGCCCGACCACCGAGGGGCTTGAGCACCACCTCGCCGTGCTCCCTGGCGAAGCCGGCCAGCTGCTCCACCCGGCTGCTCACCATCGAGGGGGCCATCAGATGGCTGAAGCGCAGGGAGCTGAGCTTCTCGTTCCAGGCCCGCAGCGAGGAGGGCCGGTTGAGCACCCGCACCCCGCGTCGCTCGGCGATGTCCAGCAAATGGGTGGCGTAAAGGTAGGCCTCATCCACCGGCGGATCCTTGCGCATCCAGACCACCTGGAACTGCTCCAGCGGCAGCGGCGTGACCTCGCCCAGCTCGAACCAGGGGCTGGGCACCCGCCAGCTGCCAGCCGCGAGCTCGATGGCGCCGAGGTGCAGGGGCTGGGCCAGGGCCCAGGTGCCGTGGCCGCCGCCCCCCTGGCTGGCCAGGGGCGCCACGGCCGAGAGATCGGCGGGGGTGCACACCCACACCGCCTGGCCAGCCCGCTGAACCGCCTGCATCAACGCCACGCTCGAATCCTTGGCGGGGTTGAGGCGCGCGATCGGATCGATCACGAACAGCTGGGAGGCGGGCACAGGCAAGCAGCGGGAGGATTGAGACCAGATTCAACGGATGGGCCCGATCAGCCCGAAGCAGCGATCACTCCTTGATGCGGGGACGGGGCAGCTCACTGGGCCCACCGGCGGATGCCCGTTGATCCCTGACGCGAGGCGGCGACTGGGACAGCAACAGATCCAGCTGCCCCCCGTCCTCGAGGGAAAGCAACTCATCAAAGCCGCCGACCGGACGACCATTGATAAAGATCTGAGGAACATTGCTGCGCCCGTTGGAGCGCTTGAGCATCACCGTACGGCTCTGCTCATCGCGATCAACAAAAAACTCGTTATAGGTGACTTCCTTGCGATCCAGCAGGGCCTTGACCTTCATGCACTCGGGAGAGAACCGAGATGTATAGACGTCGACCTTGGCCTTCTGGGAATCTTTCATGTCTTGAGAGTGAACAATGCTCGACGTGGCCTTGCCCTACGACATCGATGTTGACGCTCGATCCTAAGTGGCAGGCTCCAGGCGCAGAGCTTGCGGCGATAGGCTCCGTCATCACACCGTCATCCAACGTGCTCGACCTCACCGACTTCAAGCGCGACCTCTCCGAGCTCACCGACCGCCTGGGCCATGCCCAGGACTGCCTTTGACGTACCGGCCCTCAACGCCCGGCAACAGGATCTGGAGCAACTCGCCTCCCAACCGGACTTCTGGGACGACCAGAAGCAGGCCCAGGCCAGGATGCGCCAGCTGGACGAGGTGAAGGCCCAGCTCGAACAGCTGCGGCGCTGGCAGGGCTGGACCGACGACGGCCGCGCCACCCTGGAGCTCTACGAGCTGGAAGCCGACGACGACCTGCTCGCCGAGGCCAACACCGGCCTGCAGACCCTGAAGACGGAACTGGACCGCTGGGAGCTGGAGCGTCTGCTCAGTGGCCCGTATGACAAGGAGGGGGCGGTGATCTCGATCAACGCCGGCGCCGGCGGCACCGATGCCCAGGACTGGGCCCTGATGCTGATGCGGATGTACACCCGCTGGGCCGAAGATCACGGCATGAAGGTGAGCGTCGATGAGCTCTCCGAAGGGGAGGAGGCGGGCATCAAGAGCTGCACGATTGAAATCGACGGCCGCTATGCCTACGGCTATCTGCGCAACGAAAAGGGCACCCACCGGCTGGTGCGGATCTCGCCGTTCAACGCCAATGACAAGCGCCAGACCAGCTTTGCCGGCGTGGAGGTGATGCCCAAGCTGGAGGAAGAGGTCAAGCTCGACATCCCCGAGAAAGATCTGGAGGTGACGACATCCCGCTCCGGCGGCGCCGGCGGCCAGAACGTCAACAAGGTGGAAACGGCCGTGCGCATCCTGCACATCCCCACCGGCCTGGCGGTGCGCTGCACCCAGGAGCGCTCCCAGCTGCAGAACAAGGAAAAGGCGATGGCGCTGCTGATGGCCAAGCTGCTGGTGATCGCCCAGGAGCAACGGGCCGCCGAGATCGCCGACATCCGCGGCGACATCGTCGAGGCGGCCTGGGGCAACCAGATCCGCAACTACGTCTTCCATCCCTACCAGATGGTCAAGGACCTGCGCACCCAGCAGGAAACCACCGACGTGCAGGGCGTCATGGACGGCGATCTCGATCCCTTCATCCAGTCCCTGCTGCATCAGGGAGTGGAGGTGGGGGCGGAGAGCGACGGCTGAAGTCGGCTGCGGCCGCGACCCACGCCCCGCGATCCGCCGGGCCGGATGCCAGCATCGTGGCCACGTCCCAGCCGAGCACCGCCAGGGCAGCCTGCCAACGATGAGCCCGTCTTCCACCAGTCCCAGCGAGCCCTCCGGCCCGCCGTCAGCCCTTGCCGGCGGGGCCTCCGGCGGCGGGGCCCCAGCCGCTCCGGCCAGTTTCATCAAGCTCGCCATGCGCAACATGGTGCGCAAAGGGCGTCAGAGCCTGTTCCATTTCGGCCTCACCGCCCTGGGGCTCACGGGCTTCCTGGTGCTGATCGCCTGGCTGGGGCGCCCCAGCCTGCATCCATGACCCAAGCCAATGTCCAGGCGGACACCACCCCGGAACTGGACCTGGCCTTCGGCCTGGAGGACGATCTCGATCCGGCACTGGTGCAACAGGCGGGGGCCTGGGCCGATCCGTTCCTGGCTGAACAGCACTGGCAGGAGCGGCTGCAGAGCTGGCTGGGCCAACTGGAGGCCGAACTGCCAACGGCCCTGCGTGCCCCCGCCTACAGCCTGGGATTGGAGATCAGCGGCGATGCCGCCATCGCCGAGCTCAACCAGGTCTGGCGCCACAAGCCTGGTGCCACGGACGTGCTCGCCTTTGCCGCCCAGGACGACGCACCACCGATGCCTGCCGGAGTCAGGGATGGCGATGGAGCTGAACCCCTGGAGCTCGGTGACATCGTGATCTCACTGGAAACCGCGGCCCGCCAGGCCCGCGACCAGGGCCAGCCGCTGGAACGCGAACTGCTGTTCCTGGCCAGCCACGGCCTGCTGCATCTGCTGGGCTGGGACCATCCCGATCAGGCCAGCCTCGAGCGGATGCTGGAACGCCAGGAGCGCCTGCTGGCCTGAAAAAGTTCGGTGGGGGGTTTCCGATCCGGGAACCGGCGGTAGGGTGACTTTCTCAGGCGCTGCCGCGGAGTGCCGATGCTCGCATCCGAAAACCAACTCCCCCCCGTGCGGGACATCAGCCAGGATGTCCACCGCCGCGGCCGGCGGATGCGGGTGGGGGCCTGGAAGATGTCCGGTGACCTGCCCGCCAGCTTTCGCTACGCCGCCCAGGGCTTGGCTTACGGCTTCGCCAGTCAGCGCAACTTCCGCATCCACGTGTTCACCGGCCTGGTGGTCTTCGGCCTGGGTGTATGGCTGGAGCTCAGCCCCGATCGTCTGGCGGTGCTGGTGCTGACCGTGGCGGCGGTGCTGGTGCTGGAACTGCTCAACACCGCCACCGAAGCCGTTGTGGACCTGGCGATCGGCCGCCAGTTCCACCCCTTGGCGCGCATCGCCAAGGACTGCGCGGCGGCAGCGGTGCTGGTGGCCGCCCTCTCGTCGATGATGATCGCCCTGTTGCTGCTGATCCCACCGCTGCTGCAGCGCCTGGGCCTCTAGGCTCCGAGCCCCGACGGGCCCGCCGGCCTCGCCCCCTTCGCCGATGCTTCTGGTTCTCGACAACTACGACAGCTTCACCTTCAATCTGGTGCAGTATCTGGGCGAACTGGCGGCCCAGCATCCCCTGGCCGCAGACCTGCGGGTGGAGCGCAACGATGCCCTGGGCGTCGAGCAGATCCGCGCCCTCCAGCCGGCGGCCATCCTGATCTCCCCGGGTCCCGGCGATCCCAGCCAGGCGGGAGTGTGCCTGGAGGTGCTGCGCCAACTGGGTCCCTCGGTGCCGATCCTGGGGGTGTGCCTCGGGCACCAGTGCCTGGCCCAGGTGTTCGGCGGCAAGGTGGTGAGGGCCCGGCAGCTGATGCACGGCAAGACATCGCCGGTGCATCACGGCGGCCAGGGGGTGTTCGCCGGCTTGCCGGAGCCGCTCACCGCCACCCGTTACCACAGCCTGATCGCCGAGCGCGAGAGCCTGCCCGACTGCCTGGAGATCACGGCCTGGCTGGAGGACGGCACGATCATGGGCCTGCGCCACCGGGACTATCCCCATCTGCAGGGGGTGCAGTTTCACCCCGAAAGCGTGCTCACCCAGAGCGGCCACGCCCTGCTGGCCAATTTCCTGCGCGAGGCCGCGGCACCGCGATCAGGAGCAGCCGCTGCCGCACCCCAGCCCTGACCATCCGGCCGGAGCCGCTCGGGATTGGGCCGCCACTGCTAACTTCGCGCCAACCTCAAGTCCCCGTATCGACGCTGACGCCATGGCCACCCCCTCCGCCTGCGTCAGCGAAGCTGACCAACTCACCAGCAGCGCAGCTGACCAACCAGCAAGCAGCGCAGCTGACCAACTAGCAAGCAGCGCAGCTGACCAACTCACCAGCCGCGCAGCTGACCAACAAGCCAATGGCCAAGCGCATCCAACCACCAGCAGCCCAGTCCACCGGCTGACCGGCAGCAGCGCCCTGCGACCCCGCACCCTCGCCTCCAGCAGCCTGATCTGCGGCTCCCTGCTCTGCGGAGGCCTGGCCCTGTCTGCAGCCCCGGCCGCCTGGGCCGGTGGGGGTGGAGTCACGATCAGCAGCTACGGCCACAGCGCCATCGTCGTGCGTGGCGGTGGCGCCACCGTGCTGCTCAATCCCTTCCAGGCGGTGGGCTGCGCCGCCGGCCTGGCGGAGCCTCGCCTCGCCGCTGATGTGATTCTGGCCAGCAGCCGTCTCAAGGATGAGGGCGCCGCCGTCGCCAGCGGCCGGCTGCTGGTGAAACCGGGCTCCTATCGGGTGGCGGGCCTGAAGATCGAGGGCATCGCCGCACCCCACGACCGGGTGGGAGGCAAACGCTTCGGCCTCTCCACCCTCTGGCGCTGGAGCCAGGGGGGACTTGAGTTCGCCCATCTGGGGGGCACCACCGCCACGCTCAAACCGGAGGACCGGGTGCTGCTGGGCCGCCCCGACGTGCTGATCATCGGCGTCGGTGGTGGCGCCAAGGTCTACACCGGCCAGGAGGCCGCCGCCGTGGTGCGCGAGCTGCAGCCGCGGCGGGTGATTCCGGTGCAATATCGCAACGCCGCCCCCTCCGCCAGCTGCGATGTGGGTTCGATCGAACCTTTCCTCAAGGCCATGGCCCCCGCCAGGGTGGTGCGCAGCGGCAACTCCATCAGCCTGAGTCCGCCCCTGGCTGAGGAGACGGTGATTGAGGTGCTGCGCTGATCGCAGGACCAGCTGCGGCTCCCGTCCCCGGACTCCCGTCCCCGGACCCGGGCTCCTGGACTCTGGTTGCCGGGGTCCGGGAGCTCAGGCCGGGGCAGCGCCGCAGGCCTCGATGACGGCGTAGGCCTGCCAGAACCGCTCCATCTGCTCCCGGGTGCCAAGGCTCACCCGCAGGCTGCCATCGATCAGCGGCTTGCCGGCCATCGAGCGCACCAGAATGCCGGCCTGGCGCAGACGCGCCTCCACCCCTGCCGGATCGGCCTGGGGCCAGAGCAGCAGGTAGTTGCCGCCGGCGACGTGATGGCGCACGCCGGCAGCCTGCAACTGCGCCACCAGCCAGTCGCGGGCCAGGGCCACCTCGGCCACATAGGCCTCCACATAGGCCTGGTCGGCGAGGGCGGCGAAGGCGGCGGTGACGGCGAAGCTGTTGATGTCATAGGGGCCGGTGACCCGGCTGACCCGATCCACCACCGCCGGCGATCCGATCGCGAAGCCGATGCGCAGCCCCGCCAGACCGGCCGTCTTGGCCAGGGAACGCAGCACCAGCAGATTGGGGACAGCGGCGAAGGGATCGGCCGCTTTGGATGGATTGATCTCACCGATGGCAGCGCCAACGGCTGGGGCCTGAGCGGCAGCAGCCATGGCGCGCTCAGCCAGCACCGGCAGCACGCTGTCGCCGGTGAAGGCTTCATAGAGCTCATCCACCACCACCAGCGTCCCGGGAGCCGCCGCAGCCAGAGCCAGCACCTCCTCGGCCGCCAGGCGGGTGCCGGTGGGGTTGTTGGGATTGCAGAGCAGCAGCAGCTTCGGCGGCTGCGGCGCGGCCAGGGCGGCGCGGATCTCCTGCAGCGGGAAGCCGAAATCGGGCAGGCGATAGGGGATCGCCTCGATCGTCATGCCCTGCATCAGGGCGCAGGGGGTGTAGTAGCCGAAGCTGGGGCTGGTGGTGAGCAGCTGATCACCGCGGTCGCCATAGGCGTGAAACACCGCATGAATGGCGGCATCGACGCCGTTGAACAGGCCGACGTGGGCCGCCGTGAGGCCGGGAAAAGCCACCGTCGCGCCGCCGTCTGACACGGCGCCCACTACCGCGCTGCCCTGACTCGCCGCCAGAGCGCCAGCGCAGGCCTCCAGGGAAGCCACCACCGCCTGCCGGAGGCCGTCGTATTCGGGATAGATGGCGTAGTGATCGGCCGGGATGGCCCGGATCGCCTCCACCACCTTGGGACTCGGCCCCACCGTGTTCTCGTTGAAATCCAGCCGCAGCAGGCCGCGCCGCCCCTCCAACGGGGCGCTGTAGGCCTGGAGGTGTTCCACCTCCAGGCGGGCCGGCGGCGTGAGGTCGCCCTGGTCGGCCAGGCCGGTGTCGTGGTCGTGGAGCGAGGCGGTCACGGCCGGCCCGGAACAACGGATCGGCTCAGGCTAGACAAGGCCCCGCGCCCCACTGACCGCCGGCTGAGCCGCGCCCAGGGCGTCGGGACGGCCCTCACATCCGCTCCAGCGTGGCAATCCCCAGCAGGCCCAATCCCAGTTTGAGGGTGTCAGCGCTGAGGCGGCAGAGGGCGAGGCGCGAGGCGCGGGCGGCCGGTTCGGCCTTGAGCACCGGCACCTGGTCGTAGAAGCGGTTGAAGACCTGGCTGAGCTCAAAGAGATAACCGCAGAGCCGATTGGGCAGCAATTCCTGCTCCACCTCGGCGATCAGCGTGTCCAGCTTCAGCAACTCGCGCACCAGGGCCCACTCCTGGGGCTCACTGAACTGCAGGAGATCGGGGAAGGCCGCTGCTGCGCCGCCCCCCAGATCACCACCCTTGCGGGCGATGCCGGCGATGCGCACCACTGCATACAGCAGATAGGGGGCCGTGTTGCCCTGCAACGCCAGCATGCGATCAAAGCTGAACTGATAATTGGTGATGCGATTGGTGCTGAGATCGGCGTACTTCACCGCCGCCAGCCCCACCGTGGTGGCCACCTGAGTGATGAAGTCCTCGTCCTCCTGGCGCCCCTCCTCCGCCAGGCGCCGGCGCAGATCGGCCTCGCAGCGCTCCACCGCCTCATCGAGCAGATCCTTGAGCCGCACCGTGTCTCCGGAGCGGGTCTTCAGCTTCTTGCCGTCGTCCCCCTGCACCAGACCGAAGGGCACATGCTCCAACCGGGCGCCCTCGGGAATCCAGCCGGCGCGACGGGCCACCTGGAACACCCCGGCGAAGTGATTGGCCTGGCCGGCATCGGTGACGTAGACCACCCAGCGGGCGCCATCGCCGGCGGGGGGCGGGGCGAAGCGATAGCGAATCGCCGCCAGATCGGTGGTGGCGTAGTTGAAGCCACCGTCGCTCTTCTGCACGATCAGCGGCAGGGGATTGCCGTCCTTGCCCTGCATCCCCTCAAGGAACACACACTTCGCTCCCGCATCCACCACCAGCAGGCCAGCGGCTTCGAGATCGGCGACGACCGCTTCGAGATAGGGGTTGTAGAAGGATTCGCCCCGTTCCTGCAAACGGATGTCGAGGCGCCCATAAATCTGCTCGAACTCCCGCCGCGACTGCTCGCAGAGCAGCCCCCAGGCCCGGAGGCTCACCGGATCACCGCTCTGCAGCTTCACCACCTCCTCCCGAGAGGTGGTCTGGAAGGCCTCGTCCGCATCGAAGCGCTGCTTGGCCTGGCGATAGAAGGCCACCAGATCCCCCAGATCCACCGCGTCAGCCGTGGTGAGGGCCGCAGGGGCCACCTGCTTGAGGTGGGTGATCAGCATGCCGAACTGGGTGCCCCAGTCGCCGACGTGATTGAGCCGCAACACCGGATGGCCGCGGAACTCCAGCACCCGCGCCAACGCATCGCCGATGATCGTCGAGCGCAGATGGCCGACGTGCATCTCCTTGGCGATGTTGGGGCTGGAGAAATCGACGATCACCGGCGCCACTGCTGAGCCTGCACCGCTCTCGCTCGCCAGGGGCACCCCCAGCCGGGGATCCGTCAGCCGCCTGCGCAGCTCGGCCGCCAGCACCTCGGGCCGCAGGGTGAGGTTGAGGAAGCCGGGGCCGGCGATCTGGGGCGGCAGGCAGAGAGCGCCAAAGGCCGCATCGGTCTCCAGCTCGGCCAGCAGCGCCGCGGCGATCTGGCGGGGGGCCTGCTTGAGGGGCTTGGCCAGGGCGAGGGCGCCATTGGCCTGAAAGTCGCCGAATTCGGGCTTGCTCGCCGGCGCCAGCTGGGGATCCAGCGGCCGGCCGGCGGCGATCGCCTCGGCAGCGGCCTCGGGGAAGGCCCGCTCCATGGCCGCGCGCAGCTGGGTGTCGAGGGCGTGGGCGAAGCGAAGCATGGGCGGCAGGAACAAACCGGCGCGGCGCCCGCATCGGCCGGCGCCGTGCTGATCATCCCCCCTCGCGCCGCGTCAGCCATCCGGGTTCCCCCACGCGAACGCCAGCGCCGGAACGCCGGGACGGTGGCCTCGCGGCTGTACGAGAGAGCGTCGGCAACGGCAACGGCCGCCAGCAGCCGCTCAGACCGCCAGCCCCAGCTGCTTCTCCATGCCGTCGAGCACCACGTCGGCCACCAGTTGGATGCGGTAGCGGCAGGCCTGGGTGACGCTGCAGTCAAACGTGCCGTGCTCCCAGTATTTGTTGCTGCCGGCACCGCCGCCGCAGAGGCCGAAGTAGGCGCAGCTCTGCCGGCAGCGCTCCACACCGGCGCTGATCTCCGCCAGCACGCGCTGAAACTTTTCGCTCCGGGCCAGGGCTTCCAGGCTGTCGTGGCGCACGTTGCCGAAACTGAAGTCGCCGTACGCCTCGGTCTGCACCGACAGCAACTCGGGATCGAAGGTGGAGACGTTGCCACGGGCGTCGACGTTGACGATCGCGAACGGAGCGTTCATGTCGGTCTGCTGCAGGCGCTCGTCGCTGCAGGCCAGGCTGGTGATGCCATCGAACTCCCGCAGCCGTAGCAGGTCGGGTCGCTCCGCCATGCGCTGCCAGAAGCGCTCCAGGAACACCTTGTAGCGGCGTTCACCGTCGGGGCGCTCGAGGGTGGATTGGGCGTTCTCCCCCTCGGTCTCCTCCATGTTGAAGCCGACGGTGTTGATGCCGTGGCCACTGAAGAAGTCGAACAGGGTATCGGCGTGATCGAGTGCATCGGCGGTGAGCACACAGATCACCTGGAACGGGATGCCGCGGCGGTTCAGCCAGTCGATGCCGCGCATGCTGGCGGCGTGGCTGCCCAGGCCCGTGCGGGTGCGCCGGTGGGCGTCGTGCAGAAAGGCGGGGCCATCCATCGACACCCCGACGTGGATGTCGTTGCGGATGAAGCAGTCGCACCAGGCCGCATCGATGACGGTGGCGTTGGTCTGCAGCGATTGCACGATCGTTTCGGGGGGGAGCCCATGACGCGCCAGCAACCGGCGGATGCAGTCCGTCGCGGCGTCATAGAAGGCGATCGGCACGGTAAGCGGTTCACCGGCGTGCCACAGCAACGTGAACGGCCCGTCCAGATAGGGGCTCTCCAGCACCCGCTCCACCGCTGCCTCCAGAATCTCCAGCGACAAGCGGCTGCGATCGTCCCGGTTGGGCAGATAGCAGTAGTCGCAGTCGAGGTTGCAGAAGGGGGTGGGCTGCACCACCAGCAGCCGCACGGGCCCGTAGGGCTGGGAGGGCAAGGGATTTACCAGGCGTTGCGGAAGCCGCCATTGCGGAAACCGCCGTTACCAAAGCCGCCGTTGCGGAAGCCACCGTTGTAGAAGCCGCCGTTGCGGAAGCCGCCGTTATAGAAACCACCATTGGCGAAGCCGCCATTGCGGAAGCCGCCATTACCCCAGCCCACACCACCCGGGCCGATGAACACAGCCGCCAGGGCATCAGAACCCAAGGCACTAGCGGCAGCAGATTCGTCGGCCCCTTCCTGTTCACGAACGGCCTCGGCAATCCGGCGCAGCCGGGCTTCAACGCTGCCCGCAGCGGGCTCGCCGCTCGGTCCATCGACACGGACCATGCCGGTGGCTAGGGCCATGCCGGGATCCATCGGCAGGGAGGCCACGATCAGCAGGATGCCGAACAGGCGGGAACGGGAGAGGAACGCCATTGGAGCAGGGCGGGAACGGTGGGAAGAAAGCAGGAAAGAACGAACGTCAGCGGGGGATTCAGGTTCCCTGACGGGTGTTACCGGCCTGGGCGGGGGCTGACGGCAGGGGACGGATCGCCTCCACCCCGAGCAGCACCGTCTGGAAGTAGGTGCGGATCCGGTCGGGCGGGAGATTCACGGTGCTGCCGGGCCCGACCCAGCGATCAATCGCCGCCACGGACTGCGGCTGGCCATCGAGATAGCCCTGCAGCAGGCGGGCAATGGCCAGATTCACCAGGTTTCGGAAGGCAGAGTCGTTCTCAGGCACCAGGCAGGCCACCGAATAGCGCTCATAGGGCTCCTCCGGGGTCAGGGTCAGACCGGTGACTCCCTTGGCGCGGGCCTGGCTGATCAACAGCAGACTGTCGCCGATCACACCCTCCACCTTGCCGGCCGACAGGGCCGCCAAAGCCGCTGCCAGGCTGGGGAAGGGCACGGCGATGGCGGCCGGCTGCATGCCCTGGAGCTCGGTGGCCGCCAGGGAGTCGGCCAGCACGCCGATGCGATGACCGCTCAAGCCGGCCGGTGAGCCATCAAAGCGACCTGTCGGAGCCAGGAGCCGCAGCCCTGAGAGGGCGATCGGCAGGGAGTAATCCAGCTGGGCGTCCCGTTCCCAGGTGAAGGGAATGCCACAGGCCAGATCGGCCTTGCCCGTCAGCATGCTCTGCCCCAAGGCGAGAGGATCCTGGACGGCCTCAAAGCGCAGCTTCACCGGTCGCCCCACAGCGACACTCAGCTCGGCCCGGATCTGCTCGGCGACCGTCACGGCATAACCCTGGGGTTCCCCTTTGGCGTTGAGGCTCAACAGGGGGGCGTCTCCAGGGATGCCCACGAGCACCAGTTCACCAGTGCGGGCCACCCGATCGACCACGCTCTCAGCGCGGGCCTGGGCCATCGGCGCCAGGGCAGCCAGCAGGCTGAGGGTGGCCGGGAGAAGGCGGGACACGGGGTTTCGCGGCACGGAAAATCAGCTCGCGGCAGATAGAGCTTTCATCTTGGCAAGGAGCGCAGTGGCTTTCCAAACCTCAGCGGCAGTCAGAGCGATTCGTCACAGAATCCTGATTCAGGTCTGCTTCAGGCGCTCAACCCATCACCACGCCCATCCATCGGCTCAAAGCGCATGCTGATGTCCAGCCAGGGGCTGCGCGTGACCGGGGCACTGCTGGAAATCAGGTCAATACCACTGCTGGCATAGGCGGCCAGCTGGCTGGGCTCCACCCCCGAGGCCTCCAGCAGCACCGGCTGTCCCCGCTCAACCGCCAGCACCCGCAGCACAGGCACGAGCGCCCCGAGGGCCGCCGGCCCGAAGCCATCCAGCAACACCGCATCAGCACCGGCCGCCAGGGCCGCCCGGGCCTCGGCCTCCGTTTCGGCCTCGACGATCAAGCGCGCCGGCCAGGGGGCATTGGCCCGCACCGCCGCCACGGCCGCCGCCACGCCACCGCCCCAGGCCAGGTGGTTCTCCTTGAGCATGGCCGCATCGTCCAGCCCGAGGCGATGGTTGAGGCCACCGCCGCAGCGCACGGCGTACTTCTCCAGCACCCGCAGGCCCGGTGTGGTCTTGCGGGTGTCGGCCAGGCGCACACCACTGCCTGCCAGCAGCGCCACCAGCTCGGCGGTGGCGGTGGCGATCCCCGAAAGCCGCATGGCCAGATTCAGAGCCGTGCGCTCCGCCGCCACCAGGGCCGTCGCCGGGCCTTCCAGCTCCAGCAGGCGCTGCCCCGCCCGCACCGGCTCGCCCTCGTCCACCAGCGGCGCCACCTGGCAACGCGAATCCAGCTGCAGCAGCAGGGGCTCCACCAGCACCCCACCGCAGAACACCCCATCGCGGCGAGCGATCCAACCGGCCCGGCCCCACTGACCCATCAGGGCAGGGGCACTGAGATCGCCACGGCCCAGGTCCTCCTCCAACCAGCTGGCCAACTGGAGCCTGAGCGCAGGGGTAAAGGAGAGCGAAGGCGCCATCGGCTCCGAACGGAGAGGGGCTCCATCCAACCAGCGGCCGGGCGCAGGGATGCCCATTGCGACAGCAAGGATCAGGCGTCAGCGTTGACGATCAGCCCTGACTGAACAGGGGGCGGTGGGTGGCCCCGAGCCGCAGGCTCACGTGCTTGGGCAGGGGCGGGAGAGTCGTGAGCGCCAGCTGGAATTCCCCGCTCTGTTCCGACCAACCCTGGCGCCGAAAGAAATCCAGGGCAGGGCGATTGCGCGGAGCCTCCACATAGGGTGCACAGAGATACTTCAAGCCCTGGTCCTGGGCGGCAGAGGCGATCCCATGCACAATCGCCTCCTCAACACCCCGACCGAGGGCACGGCAACTGAGCAGGAAGGTGTCCAGTCTGGCGGCGGCTGAGCCGTCGAGCGAATAGGGACAGAGAATCACGGCACCCACGAGGCCATAGCTACCAAAACGATCCTCGACAGACGCCACCCAGAGGCTGGCCTCCGTGGCAGCAAGATGGCGGATTTCTTCCTCACTGCGCCGCAGCAAGGAGAGATTGAACTGGTTGGTCTTCTGCGTGAGTTGGGCCAGCCTGGGGACATCAGCCGCTTCGGCAGGCCGAAAGCACACTTCCAGCTCCAACGACTGAAGATAGCTGGCCAGATCATCACTCTGCTCAAGTCCAGCCCGCCGCACCCGTTCGTGCTCCAACATCGACATGCGCTGCAGATCTTCGTTGCTGCTACCTGCACCGTCAAAGCACCACAGGCGATTCAATTGGGGCAGATAGTCAGCTGGGTTCGAAGGCAAGGGCAGCACAGTGACCCCAGGACAACGGGCCTCCACCGCAGCTCGTTCAACAGGATTATCATCAACAAAGACAAAAGAGTCGAGACCAAGATTGAGCTCGGCAGCGAGCTGGCGCAGGCTCTCAGATTTGTCACCCCAACCAATGCGACTAGACACAAAATCATCGGGACGCAGTTCACATTCGGGATGGTGTCGCAACAGATTCCAGACATCTTCCGGCTCATTCTTGCTGACCAAGGCCAGCAAGATTCCCTGCTCACGCAGCTGGCGCAACCTCTTCTGGAACAGGGCAAAAACTCCGCCTGGCTGCACTCCCTCCGGCCCATCCTCTCCCAAGACGCCACCCCAGAGCGTGCCATCACCATCAAGGGCAATCACCTTCTTGGCCGGCAGTCTGCGGCGCCGCACCTCCCGGGCCAGGTCCCGACCCAACAACCCATAGATGGCGTTGCAGTAGGGAGTGGAGGCAATCTGCTCCATCTCAGCATCGCCGGCCTGATCGCTGCCGAAGCGGCCGATCAGGCCGGAAAAATCGAAACCACGAATTCCGGGAATGGCCTGCAGACGCTGGGCCCAGTGGGCCTGAAGCGCGGGTACGGCAGCCCGATCTCCCTGGAAATAAGCAGAGACCACGGGCGGCAGATCGGCGATCAGCAACGAGCCACCTGAGGAGGCGAAGCTGGCGGCGGCATCCAGGATCAGATCAGCGGCGATACGGCCATCGGGATCCCGGGGGGTGCAGAGATCTTCTGGGCGACACAACACCAGATTCAGTCCGGCGCGGTTGCGGTGGAAAAGGCCCTGGCGATCAAGCAGAGTGGCCACAATCTGATTGAAACCGGCGAAATCAGACTCGATCGCCATACCGAAGGCCTGGCTCCACAAGCGCAGGCTCTGGGCCAGCGGCTCCGCCACAAAACTGGCAGCCACAACCACGCGCAGCTCGGGGCCAGATGGCTGCTCGAACCCCTCGGCACGGTCAAGCAGCTGGCGTGTGACCTGGAGACCATCCAACAAGGGCAGCAGCTCCGGATCGCGGGGCAACGGCGATGGCTTTGGCGGGGCCGGTGAACCCTCAGCGGCCGCATCGACATGCCGCGCCAGCGCCGCAACACTGTCAAGGCTGAAGATCTGGCTCGAGTTGAGACGGATACCGTGGCGCGCCTCCAGGGCGGCAGCGATCGCCATCCGCCCCAGGGAGTCCCAGTCGTCACAGTTGTGACTGCCACTGGCTGCGTTGATGCGTTGGCGGGGCAGCCCCAGGGCCGTGGCCACCAGGTCCAGCAGCTCAGGCCGATTGAGCGCCGGAGGAGCGGGAACCTCGTCAAGGCGCTGCAGTCCATCCCGCCGTCTCAGGAACACGGCCGGCACTCCTCCCCAGACTTCACCGGCGGGAATCCTCGTGAAGGCAACCACGCGACTGAAGGGCTCAACCAGGGCATCGGCCTCGATCGTGACACCCAATTCAATCAATGTATTGCCGGCAATCGTGACACCACGAGCGATGGTGATCGGAGCTGACTGGTAGATGACACGCCCGTGACTGGAAGCCGTAAATGAATGTGCAATCAGACGAGAAGCACCGCCAATCATCACATTGGGACCGATTGTCGTGATGTCAGGGTCCTGAATAGCGCCGTTAACTGAATTTCCCGTCAAAGGGATACGGCAATGCGTAGAATAAGAACGGAAAAACAACCAACGGAAAAAAGAGGAATCCGATAGCAGCCATGAGACCATGGGCATGGCATCAAGAGTGGCACAAATTCGATAGTGGTAAACGCAAAGGATCATCGATATCGACATAGCGCCATAGGCAAACTCCTCCCGTCGCGGTTTTCGATAAAAAGTCCTAGCAATCCCAGAGAGCAGAATAAAGACACCCATCAAAATGACAAGCCAAAGCAGATAAATCAAAGGCAGAAATGCAATCCATCCCAAGAAACTCCATTGTCCGACGGCCAGACCAAGCAGGACCAGGCCCGTCAGAGCACCCGCTATGATGAAGGGAAGAAAGATGCCCAACAACAGCAATCCTTGAAAAAACCATGGGCTTTGCTTTATGACTAACTGAGCGAAAGAAGTCATATCCAATCGAGGCTACACGCCATGGGCTGCAAGGATGCCATACTACAACACTCATGATGCGATCAACCAAATGAGTTTCTCGCCAATTTATTGATAGACCGAAGTACAGGGCCAAGATGTGAACATGTCAGCTGTCCACTCTCAGCCTTCTGCCCATCAACACAATCTCAACGGCCTGCAGCAATCCAAGGCCGCAAAGCGCCATCGCTATTGGCCGACCAGGATCGGCGCCAATAGCGATCTGGAGCCAACCTGGCGACGAAAGCCAGACCGAAGCATAGATCAGCA
Organism: uncultured cyanobacterium; assembly: GCA_903823115.1. GTDB lineage: Bacteria > Cyanobacteriota > Cyanobacteriia > PCC-6307 > Cyanobiaceae > Cyanobium. The sequence continues at coordinate 41,380 of CAIJRN010000026.1, read as the reverse complement.
AGCGATCGACAACAAATCCGACAAGAACAAATGCCGCAATCCGTGAAATCCAAACGACGCTGTTCAGCGCAGCAAGATATTTTGCTCGCGACTGCTGGGGGAGGTTGAGCTGCCACTGAAACTGCTGAGCTGAGCAAACAATTGGGATCGCAATAGAGTACGCCAACACGCCGGCCAGCCAAACAAAATAAAAATCCTGAAAGACCCGCAATCCGGCGCCTATAAGAACAATACTCTGCGCGCACTCAGCTCCCAAAACAAGCAAAGGCCGCCGAGAAAGATTAAGCGCCGACCAAAGATATAAGCCAATCACATAGCCCAGCAAGACCATGATCAGGGCAAAGTTAAGCCGGACAAATCCCATATGGGCAAGAACCCAGGCTGGAAATAATATTTCGATTGAAGCCAGCAGCGCTGCCGTTGCCATGCTATGGAGCAGCAATACTCTGGTGCTACCCACTTCCCAAATTAGCCTCAGACTTTTTCTCGCACCACGTTGACCTGCTTGCCCGGCATGAGCAAGCGATGGAACGGTCACAGGGAAAGCCGTCAATGCCAGCAAAGCGAATGCCAGCACGAAACTGATTGCATTGATCACGCCAATTCCCAGGAGACCTGCGACACTGATCGTGATTGCACCGAGGAAAGGGGCTGACTGCGTCGCAAGCCCATCAGACGAGATGGCAATCCCTACGGCTTTCGGCAAACTCTCACTGGGTACAAGCTGATCAAGCAAAGCAGTAAAAGTGATGACCAACGTGACCTCAGCTGCTGCCGCCAGAATAACAAGTGGCATCAATTGAGCGAATGTCACTACTTTATTACTCATCAAAATGAGAATTCCAAGCATCGCCATGGAACGAACAATATTGGCAATTATCATCACCATCTTTGGCGTCAACGCCTCAAGGTATCGACCCAAAAGAGGAAGCGTCAACACTTTGGCGAGCTGAATGGTGATAGCTATGCTGGCCAAGCTTGACAGTCTTCCATTTTGCTGAAGAAAATGCAGACCCAAAGAATAGAGGCAAACCTGGGTGGCAAAATTGGAAACCAACTGCCCCGCCCAGATTGCCCAAAAGGCCGAAGGCAAAGATGATTTGGCCATATAAAATTAGCCCAATGATGCAGAATGTAAATGAATCTTATCGCATCCATTAAAGCTTCGAGATTTGCCCTCAACCCTAGGCCTCATTCTTGACAGAAACAGCTACAATAAAGCATACACAAGCGGCCACCGCACCTGAATGACCGGAGCAAAGTCTTGGATCAAATCTTTAAGAAATAGCTCAAAAATGGAAATACATGATTGAATCACCTCATGCCCTTGAAGCATGAATGATTATCATCAGCTCGGATAGCGGTGAAGCACTCAGGCGAAGGAGCACATCCCTAGAGGAAAAGCCCAGAACAAAATAGAGGCTGCAGGGAAAATAGTTACCATCAAAGTTGGATTCAAGAATAACCGATAGCAGGTAAAGTGTCCGAACTGAGGAGACAAGTCATCGACGCCGGAACAAGCTATTTCAAGCCAGCATGCTCAACAATGAATGGACCCTGGAAGCAAAAGGCCCAGGAGCGTTGCAAATGATTTCAGCCATCCAAGAAGGATGAAGAATTGCCGACAAATCGAACTTCAATTGATTTCCAATTGATGAAAGATTATGCCACTTGGCACATAGTGACTTAGCAAGCCGCCCGACAAATAGGTCGTGAGAGGGAATGCTCTTGGCATTTCCATGCTAGGCTATAGTCTTAATTTACTTAGCGCTGACATTCTCGAAACAAAGATGCTGCCAAGCCGTCAATATATCCCCCTTGAACGCCAGGCCCACAATGCCGGCCTTAATGTCTATTTAATTATCGATATCAGCGCGTGATTCATGAGTGACACCTTTTCCGCCCTGCAGCTAGCTCTGATCGCCAGGCAGGCCGATGAGCAAAGGAGCCTGCTGGCGGCCGAACCGATCGCGGTGATAGGCATCGGCTGTCGCTTTCCAGGCGGCCAGGGCCAGCCTGACCTTGAATCACCTGAGGCGTTCTGGGATTTTCTGCTCGCAGCCAGGGAGGCGGTGACGGAAGTTCCTGCCAGCCGCTGGAACCTTGAGGAGTACTACGACGCCAGGCCGGGTACACCCGGAAAAATGCACTGCCGCCATGGCTCCTTTCTGGCGGCCCCCGATCAATTTGACCCCGCTCGCTTCGGCATCTCACCCAAGGAGGCCCGGGCGATCGATCCTCAGCACCGGCTGCTGCTGGAAGTCGCCCATGAAGCCCTGGAGCGCGCCGGGCTGGCCGGCAGCGATCTGCGCGGCCAGGCCGGCGGTGTCTACTTCGGTCTGTGCAGCACCGACTACGCCTGGCGCCGCCTGCGCGGTGAGGCCCCGGACGCTGACTTCGACATCTACTTCGCCACCGGCACCAGCTTCGCGATGGCGCCCGGCCGGCTGGCCTATGTGCTGGGCCTGCACGGCCCGGCCCTGGCCGTGGACACCGCCTGCTCCTCGTCGCTGGTGGCGGTGGATCTCGCCTGCCGCAGCCTGCGCGATCGCAGCACCGACCTGGCCCTGGCCGGCGGGGTCAGCCTGCTGCTCACGCCCGTCAACAGCCTCTGCTTCGCCCGCAGCGGCATGATGGCCAGTGACGGTCATTGCAAGACCTTCGACGCCGCCGCTGATGGCTATGTGCGCGGCGAGGGCTGTGGTGTGGTGGTGCTCAAGCGACTGGCCGATGCCCTGAGCGCCGGCGATCCGATCCTGGCGGTGCTGCGCGGCAGCGGTGTGAACCAGGACGGCGCCAGCGCCGGTCTGACGGTGCCCAATGGCGAGGCCCAGGCCGCCCTGATCCGTAACACCCTCAGGCAGGCCCGACTCAGCGGCGACCAGATCGACGTGCTGGAAGCCCATGGCACGGGCACCCCCCTGGGGGATCCGATCGAGCTCAAGGCCCTGGCCCCGATCTACGGCCGACCGCAGCGCCGTCATCCGCTGCGGCTGGGTTCGGTGAAGACCAACCTGGGCCATCTTGAAGGGGCCGCCGGCATCGCTGGCCTGATCAAAGCCGTGCTGATGGTGCAGCACGGCCGGATGCCGCCCCACCTGCACCTGCGGCAGCCCACCCCCTACCTCAACTGGAACGACTGGTCCCTGCGGATCCCCACCGAGGCGGAATCCTGGCCCGACACCGGGGCGCCCCGCCGGGTGGCGGTGAGCTCCTTCGGGTTCAGCGGCACCAATGCCCACGTGCTGGTGGAACAGACCCCTGTGGAAGCGGCCCTGCCGTTGCCGGCGACCCCAGCCTCCCTGGCCTGCGGCGACTGGCTGCTGCTCAGCGCCCAGGGGGAAATCTCCCTGCGCCAGCTGGCCGAGACGATGCTGGCCTGGTTGCCGACCCAGCCCGCAGCCGCCTGGCCGGCCATCTGCGCCACGGCCCGCCATGGCCGCACATCCCACCGCTGGCGACTGGCGCTGCAGGCGGGCTCGGCAGCCGAGGCGACGACCCTCCTGGCCCGGTGGCTGGCCGGCATCCCTGGCGCCGAAGCCCTGCGGCTGGCCGAGGCGCCGCTGCAGCCGCCGCGCCTGGCCTTCGCCCTGTCGGCCAACAGCCGCCCTGAGCACTGGCAGGCCTGGATCCGTCACGGCCTCACGGCGACGGCCCTGGTTCACGGCCCCGAGCAGGCGGCCCTGGCCGGCCAGCTGGCCGGCACTCCCCCCCAGCTGCGGCTGGTGCAGGCCGGCAGCTCAGCCGCTGCCGAACTCGCCGCCAACGGCTACAACGGCAGCGAACCCCTCGAGGAGCCAAGCCCGGAAGCCCTGGTGCGCCTGTGGCTGGCCGGCCAGACCATCGACTGGAGCCCGCTCCAGCCCCAGGTCCTCTGGCCTCGCCAGGTGATCCCCACCACCCCCTTCGAGCGGCTGCGCTGCTGGCCGGAAGAACGCCCGGAACGCGGCGGCATCGCCAACGACACCGAGCCGCTGGCCCATCAGCGCAGCTGGCGATCCCAGCCGCGGCCGCTGGCCACAGCCACTGCTGACACCGGCAACGACAGCCTCGTGCTGCTGGGGGGCTCGGCCGACCTGGCCGCCCGCGTTCAGTCGCTGCCTCGCGGCCGCTATGGACAGGTGGTGGCCTGCCCGGATCTGGCCGCCCTTGACACCTGGTTGCAACGAGCCGAGGGGCCAGCCCCGGCCCAGCTGCTGCTGCTGGATGGGTTGCTGCCACCCCAGCCCACCTCACAACAGCCCACCGCCTCAGGGGCCGTCCTGGGCGAGCCCTTCTGGCAGCACTGGCTGCCGCTGCTGCAAGGGCTGTCGGCACGGGCCAGCCGCCTCGGATCGGTGCACTGGGCCCTGTGCAGGGCCGATAGCCCTGAAACCGAAGCCCTCGCCGCCCTGGGTCGCTGCTGGGCCCGGGAGGCAGGCCCCCAGGCCGGTGGCCTGCTCTGGTGCGGCCCCCAGGGCGAGGGCCTGGAGCAGCTGCTGCAGCTGGTTCCCCCACCTCGGGGCGGGGAGGAATGGCGCTGGACCCCGAACGGCGCCGAGAGCGCCGAGCTCGTGGCCGTGACCCGGCCGCGCCAGCCCCCAGGGGCAGGAGAACCAGCCTTTGTGGTGCCGGCGCAGGCCACCACCGTGATCAGCGGCGGGCTCGGTGCCCTCGGCCTGGCCACGGCCCGCTGGCTGCAGAGCTGCGGCGCCGATCACTTCACCCTGCTGTCCCGGCGCCCCCCCGACGCGCAGCAGAGGCAGGCGATCACAGCCCTGGAACAGGCGGGCGCCACCGTGGATCTAGCCCAGCTCGATGTGGCGGATGCGGACCAGGTGCAGGACCTGTTCGCACGCCTGAAGGCCTCGGCTCGGCCGCTGGCCGGCGTGATCCATGCCGCCGGCATCCTCGATGACGGCCTGCTCAGCAACCAGAGCGCCGAGCGCTGCACGGCGGTGGCCCGACCGAAAGTTCAGGGGGCGCTCAACCTGGAGCGCTGCAGCCGCCAGCTGCCCCATCAATTCTTTGTGGCCTACTCCTCGGTGGCGGCCGTACTCGGCTCGCCGGGCCAGGCCGCCTACGCCGCGGCCAATGGCTTCCTCGATGGGCTGATGCGCCAGCGTCGCGCCCAGGGACTGCCGGGCCTGGCCATCGCCTGGGGTCCCTGGGCTGGCGCCGGCATGGCCGCCCACAGTCCGGTCAGCCTGGAGCGGATCGACCCCGAAGCCGCCCTGACGGCCCTGGGGCGCTGGATCGGGCGCAGCCAGCAGGAGCAGGTGGCCACGGTGGTGCTGGCCCGGCTGGAGCGACCCAGCGCCGCCCATCCGATGGCGCCCCGACTGGCGGCCATGACCGAGGCCCTGGCCGCCTGCCCGGACCCCCACGGCGCCGCGGCCCTGACCATCGTCGAGCGCTGCCTGGCGGAGCTGCTGGCGGAGCTGGGAGGCTTCGATGCCGCCACGCTGGAGGCCGGCAGCCGCCTGGATGCCATGGGCCTGGATTCGCTGATGGCGGTCGAACTGGCCACCGCCATGCAGGCCGGTCTGGGCATCAACCTCGGCCTCGGCGCCCTCAATGGCGACCCCACCCTGGGCAGCCTCGCCGCCCATGTCCTGGATCTGCTGCGGGATCCGCTCGGAGCGGCAGGCGAGCGGCAGGTGCTGGATCTCGGCCTGGAAACCGAGCTGCCCCGCGATCTGATCGACCAGCTCGCCAGGATTGCCAGCGACCCGATTCAGCGCGAAGGGCCCGGAGCCGCGATCCTGCTCACCGGCGCCACGGGTTTTCTGGGTGCCTTCCTGCTGGCCGATCAGCTGGAGCGCCATCGAGACCTGACGATCTACTGCCTCGTGCGCGCCGATGGCCCCGGAGCCGCCAAGGGCCGGGTGAGGGCCAACCTCGAGCATTACGGCCTCTGGCGCGAGGCCTATGGCCAGCGACTGGTCGGGGTGCCCGGGGATCTGGCGGCCCCGAATCTGGGTCTGGACGACACCGCCTGGAATGGCCTGAGCGCAAGGATCAGCGGCATCCTCCACAACGGTGCCCAGCTCAGCTATGTGGCTCCCTACGGCCAGCTGCGGGCGGCCAACGTGGCGGGGACCCTGGAGGTGCTGCGGCTGGCCACGGCCCCGCTGAGCGGCGGCGGCCAGGCCATCCCCCTGGAGTTCATCTCCAGCACCTCGGTGTACGAGGCGTCGGCCTACCGCGACCAGCTCCTCAACGAAGAGGCCGACCTGGTCGAATGGCAGGGCATCCACCTCGGCTACTCCCAGACCAAATGGGTCAGCGAGCGGCTGGTCTGGCAGGCGGCCCAGCTGGGCTTACCCGTGCGCATCTACAGGCCCCCCCTGATCGGCGGACACTCGATCACCGGCGCCTGGCACGAGCAGGATTTCCTGCACAGGCTGGTGCGCGGTTGTCTGGCGCTGCGGCAGGCACCGGACCTGGCCATGGCCCTCGATCTGGTGCCCGTCGACTATGTGGTGTCGGCCGTGGGGGCCCTGGCCTGGGGCCGCCACAGCAACGACCCCGGCCTGCCGCCGCCCACGTTCCATCTGCACCATCCCCAGCCCGTGCTCTGGCTCGACCTGCTGAGCGCCCTGATCGAGCGAGGTGCCCCGCTGGAGCCGGTGCCCCTGCAGGCCTGGCTGCAGGCCCTGGCGCAGCAGCCCAGCAACCCCCTCTATCCGCTGCAGCCCTTCTTCACCCACCGCTGGGGAGCGGAGCAGCTCACCTATCCGGAACTCAATGCCCCGGGAGTCAAGGCCCGTCCAACTTGTGAGCGCACCCTGGCCCTGCTGGAGCCCCACGGGGTGAGCTGCCCCGGCTTCGCGAGCCTGATCGATCCCTACACCCGCACGTTTCTGACGGATCTGATCTGCTCTGCCTGAATCCCCGGCCTTTAGCCCCATTACCTTGCCCATGAAGATCATGAGCCGATCCGAAGCCAACGCACCACAACTCAATCAAGATTGCCACAAAGATACTCAAGACCCAGCATTCCTCGAGTATTGATATCCACCATGGCGCTGAGTACCGAGACAATGGTGATTGATTCCGATACTTGTCGCCCTGAGCCCATTGCGATCTGCGGCATCGGCTGCCGGCTGCCCGGCGGAGCCAACAGTGCCCAGTCCTTCTGGGAGCTCCTGCGCGATGGCCAGGACGCCATTGGCGACATCCCCGCTGATCGCTGGGATCTGTCGCTCCATTTCGATGCCGATGCCCAGAAACCCCTGCATCAGCACGTGCGCCGCGGTGGCTTCATCGACGGGATCGATCAGTTTGATCCCGCCTTCTTCGGCATCTCCCCCCGGGAGGCCGTCTGCATGGATCCCCAGCAGCGCTTGCTGCTGGAGGTGGCCTGGCAGGCGATCGAGGACGCCGGCCAACCCCTGGAGACGATCCGGGGCCAGAACGTCGCCGTCTTCATCGGGATCTCCAGCGCCGACTACAGCTCCCTGCTCTGGCTCTCGGAGGAGGACTACGCCATCCCCGACAACGAGCCCTTCGTCCTGCCCGGCAACACCGGCTGCATCGCCGCCAACCGCCTCTCCTACTTCTTCGACTTCAAAGGTCCGAGCCTCAGCGTCGACACGGCCTGTTCCTCCTCCCTGGTGGCCGTGCATCTGGCCTGTGAAAGCATCTGGCGCGGCGAGGCCAGCGCCGCCCTGGCCGGTGGCGTCCAGGCCCTGATCCACCCAGGCATCCAGTCCAGCTTCTGCAAGGCCGGTCTGCTCGCTCCCGATGGCCGTTGCAAGAGCTTCGATGCCGCGGCCGATGGCTACGTGCGCTCCGAAGGGGCGGGCGTGGTGCTGCTCAAGCCCCTGGCGGCCGCCCAGGCCGATGGCGACACCATCTATGCCCTGATCCACGGCACGGCGGTGAACTCGGATGGCCGCAGCAACGGCATGGTGGCGCCGAACATGCGGGCCCAGATCGCCTGCGTCCGCGCCGCCTTCGAGCGCGCCGGCATCGCCCCGGCCGCCACCCAGTACGTGGAAGCCCACGGCACCGGCACCCGCCAGGGGGATCCGATCGAGCTGCGAGCCCTCGGCACCGTGCTGGGGGAAGGGCGCGATGAAAGCCGGCCCTGCCGCGTTGGCTCGGTGAAAACCAACCTGGGCCATTCCGAAACGGCAGCCGGCATCACCGGCCTGATCAAGGCGGCCCTCTGCGTCCACCATCGCCAGATTCCACCCAGCCTCCACTTCCGCAGCCCCAATCCCTCGATCGACTTCCAGGGCCTGAAGATGCAGGTCCAGACCCAGCTGGAGGCCTTCCCCCAGGCGGAGGCGCCGGCGGTGGTCGGGGTGAGTTCCTTCGGCTTCGGCGGCACCAATGCCCATGTGGTGCTGGCGGATGCACCGCCCAGGCCGCCCGTGTCCCGCTATGGCCAGCAGCTGCCCCTGCAGCTGCTCACCCTCTCGGCCCGCAGCGAAACGGGCCTGCAGCAGCAGGCGGCCCAGATGGCGGCCTACCTGCGCAGCCATCCCCGCACGGGATGGACCGATGTCTGTGGCACCGCCAACCAGTGCCGCAGCCAGCTCGTGCGTCGCCTGATCTGCCTGGCACCTGATCGGGCCAGGCTGCTGGAGCAACTCACGGCCGTCGCCGCCGGCGGCCAGAGCGACGGTGTGGTGCTGGGCCAGGCCTCACGGCGGCCAGGGAAGCTGGCCTTCCTGTTCACCGGCCAGGGATCCCAGGCCATCGGCATGGCCCGGGGGCTCCACCAGCAGCACCCGGTGTTCCGCCAGGCCTTCGAGCAGTGCACGGCGATCCTCGACCCCCTGCTGGAGCGCCCCCTGGCCGAGGTGCTGTTCCCGGCCGCGGGCGACGAGCAGGAAGCGGCCCAGCGGCTGAACCAGACCGGCTTCACCCAGCCGGCCCTGTTCGTGGTGGGCTACGCCCTCAGCCAGCTGTGGCTGAGCTGGGGTGTGAAACCGGATCTGTTGCTGGGGCACAGCGTCGGCGAGGTGGTGGCCGCCCATCTCGCCGGTGTTTTCAGCCTTGAGGAGGCCCTGCGGCTGATCGCCGCCCGCGGCCGCCTGATGCAGGCCCTGCCTGCCGGCGGCGGCATGGTGGCCCTGCTGGCCGACCGGAGCCAGGTGGAAGCGCTGCTGGCCCAGGTGGCAACGGCGGGCCATGAAGAACTGGAACTGGCAGCCCTCAACGGCCCGACCAACCTGGTGGTCTCGGGCTCCCTGGCAGCGGTGGAGGCTCTGGAACGGCAGGCCGGCGTTGCCGGGGTCAAGGCCCACCGGCTGACCGTCTCCCATGCCTTCCACTCGCCGGCGATGGCGCCGATGCTGGCGGCCTTCGAGCAGGAACTGGCCGGAATCCGCTTCACCGCGCCCACCAGGCCCCTGATCAGCAATCTGAGCGGGCGCCTGGCAGGGCCGGAGATCGCCACCTCCCACTACTGGTGCGAGCACGTGATCAGCCCGGTGCGGTTCGCCGAGGGCATGGCGGCGGCGGCCAGCCAGGGGGTGGGCACCTTCGTGGAGCTGGGGGCCCGGCCCACCCTGATCGGCATGGGCCGCCAGTGCCTCAAGGATCCAAACCTGGCCTGGTGGCCCAGCCTGCGGCCCGGCCAGGACGACCTGGCCGTCATCCTCACCTCCCTGGCGGAATTGCATCGCAGCGGCCATCCGGTCGACTGGCGCGGCTTCCACAGGCCCTTCCCCCACGGCCGGGTGCCCCTGCCCGCCTATCCGTTCCAGCGTCAGCGCTACTGGTGGAGCAGGCGTGGCGAGGGAGAGACCCCCAGCAGCCTCTGGCGCACGTACCTCACGGGCGCCATCGCCACGGATACGGACCCCTTGCCCTCGCCGGCCCCGACAGCAGCGGCAGTCGCCGCAGCAGGCGCCAGGGGCAGCGCCGGATCCCTCCAGCTCCTGGCCCTGCCAGGCGGCAGTGAGCAGCGTTACACCACCTGGCTCTCGGCCCAGGAGCCGGCCGACCTCAGCGACCATCGCATCCGCACCCATGTGGTGTTTCCGGCGGCGGGCTTCATCGAGCTGGCCCTGCAGGTGCTGCAGCAGCAGGGGCGGCCCCTCGTGCTGGCAGAGCTCGAACTGGATCAACCCCTGCGCCTGGAGCAGGGGCCCAGCCAGCTGCAGCTGGTGGTGGGGGAGCGGCTCGAGTTCCACAGCAGCGCCCCCGGATCGGAGCGCTGGCGCTGCCATGGTCAGGTGCAAGGCACTCAGGTGCAAGGGCCGCCGCCCCTGGTGCCAGCGGCCTGTCCTGCCGGCGCCGGGGAACTGGCGCTGGAGGGCTTCTATGGCGCCCTGGCCCGTTTCGGCCTCAGCTACGGGCCCCACTTCCGCGCCCTGACAAGCGTGCGGCGCCTGGAGAGCAGCGGCGACGCCGAAACCCGGGCCTGGGCAACCGTGCAGCGCCCCGCCGGCGCCCGGGACTGGGCCCTGATCGACGCCTGTTTTCAGGCAGTGGCGGCAACCCTGGATCCCGAGGCAGCGGCCGGTCAACTCTTCCTGCCCGTGGGCTTCGCTGAATTGCGGCTGCAGCACCTGCCCCTCCCCGATCGCTTCCACTGCCAGGTGCAGTTGCGCCACAGCGAGGAACCGGCCTTCGTGCTCGCCGACCTGCTGCTGCTGGGCGATGAAGCCAGCAGCGCAGGGCCGATCGGCTGGGTGAAGGGCTTCCGGCTGCGGCGCCTGCCTCGCCAGGCCCTCGACTGGCTGTTCCCGCTGGAGGCGGATGCCGCTGCACCGGCCCAGGAGCAACGACTGGTGCGGGCCCGTTGGCTGCCCGTCCCCCCAGCCGAGCCACTCCCGGGCCTCGCCCCCACGCTGCAGAGCGCCCCAGCGGCAGCGGAGTCACCGCCGCTGGGGCCCCGGATCCTCTGGCCCGATCTGCCCGCCGCTGACCTGGAGACGACCCTGGCCGACCTGCTGGCGACGGCCCAGCAGGCAGCCCCCTCCGAGGTCATCTGGCTGGTGCTGGAAGGGGACGGAGCCGCCCAGGGAGCGCTGGAAGCCTTCGTCCGCGCTGCGGCGCTGGAGCGAGCCACCGTGACCTGGTTCACCCTGCGGCTGCCGGCGGGCGCCAAGGCCAAGGGGCTGGCGATCCCCTGGACCCGGATCGCGGCCCTGGCCGCCAGCGAACCGGCGATCCGCTTCGACGGTGAACAGCTGTTCCAACAACGACTGATCCCCCTGGCTGCCGCCCGGTTTCGGATCACCACCGCCAGCTTCGGCCTGCTCGAAAGCCTGCAGCACTCGCCCTTGCCGCCACAGGAGCCGGCACCGGGGGAAGTGGAGATCGCCGTGGAAGCCACGGGCCTCAACTTCCGCGATGTGCTCAATGCCCTGGGGCTGCTGCGCAGTTACAGCCGCCAGCTCGGACTCGATGCGGCGGCCCAGGTGCCCTTCGGCGGCGAATGCGTCGGCCGGGTGGTGGCGGTCGGGGCTGGAGTGCCGCCGGAACGGCTCGGCCAACGGGTGCTGGCCGCCCTTGCCGTCGGCAGCCTGGCCAGTCATGTGCTCTGCCGCTCCGAACTCTGCCTGCCCTTGCCGGAGGCGATCTCCCCGGAGGTGGGCGCCAGCCTCAGCACGGCATTCCTGACGGCGATCCATGGGTTGGAGACGCTCGCCCACCTCCAACCCGGGGAAACGGTGTTGATCCATGCCGCTGCCGGTGGCGTCGGCCAGGCCGCCATCCAGGTGGCCAGGCGACGGGGCGCTCGGGTGCTGGCCACCGCCAGTGCGACCAAACAGGCGGCCCTGCTCAATCAGGGCGTGGAGGCGGTCTTCGACTCCCGCAGCCTCGAATTCGCGGACCAGGTGCTCGCTGCCACCGATGGCCGCGGCGTCGATGTGGTGCTCAACAGTCTCAAGGGCGACTGGGTGGACGCCAGCTTCCGGGCTCTGGCCCAGGGGGGGCGATTTGTGGAACTGGGCAAGATCGACATCTGGAGCCGGGCCGAAGCCAACACCCGGCGGCCGGATGCCGCCTATCTGCCGTTTGATCTGCTGGAGGTGGCCGCTGCCGATGCCGCAAGCCTGCAGGGCCAGCTGCAACAGGTCCTGGAGGAGATCGCCACCGGGGTGTACCAGCCCCTGCCGCTGCAGGTGTACCCGATCGAGCAGACCGTGGAGGCCTTCCGTCTGCTGGCCCAGGCCCGCCATGTGGGCAAGGTGGTGATTCGCCAGCCCGAACGGCGAGGGGCTTCAGGCCTGGACCCCCAGGGCACGTATCTGATCACGGGTGCCTTTGGCAGCCTCGGCGGCCAACTGGCCCGCTGGCTGGCCGAACAGGGGGCCAGGTCCCTGCTGCTGCTGGGCCGCACGCCGCCCGAGCCGAACAGCCCAGGCCAGGCACTGGTGGATGACCTGAGGGCCAAGGGCGTCGCGTGCATCACCCTTGGCATCGATCTGGCAGCCCCGCTCCAGGCCGGTGATCCCGAGACAGGCCGACTCGCGGCGGCTCTGGCCGCACTGCCGGCACAACGGCCCTTGCGGGGCATCGTTCACGCCGCCGGAATCCTCGACGATGGTCTGATCGGCCAACAGACACCAGCCAGGCTGGCGGCGGTGCTGGCCCCCAAGCTGGGGGGCTGGCAGAGGCTTGAAGCGGCCCTGGCCCTGACGGGACTGGATCCGGACCTGGTGGTGCACTTCTCCTCGATGGCCTCCCTGCTGGGATCGCCCGGACAGGCCGGCTACTGCGCCGCCAACGGCGCCCTGGATGCTCTGGCCGAAAAGGCGCAACGGCCAGGCTGGATCTCGATTCAGTGGGGCCCCTGGTCCGGGGCAGGCATGGCCGGTGGCCTCGAACAGCAGCAGCGCCAGCGCCTGGAAACGCTTGGGGTGAGGCTGCTTGAGCCCGACCAGGCCCTGGAGCTGCTGGGGAACCTGATCGCACGCGGCGAAGCCGGGGCGATCGCTGCCCTCGATGTGGATTGGCAGCGCCTGGCCCGACAGGCCGGAGCCCGCCAGGGTGCCGCCCTGCAACAGCTGGCAACATGGAGCGCGGCACCAACACCGACCAGCGACAACGGCCTGCCGGCCTACGTGCAGGAACTGGCGGGGATTCCCCCGGCAGAACGTCCCGGGCGTCTGCAGGAATTCGTTCAGCGCCAGTTGGCCAAGGTGATGGGGATCGACGATCCTGCCCAGATCGATCCCGGCGAGCCCCTGTTCAACATCGGCCTCGATTCCTTGATGGCCCTGGAGCTGATGGTGCTGCTGGAGAAGAATCTCGGCATCACCCTCACCGAATCTCTGGTCTTCGACTATCCCACCATCGAAGAACTGAGCCGCTATTTTCTGGCCGAGTTATTCCCGATGGCGACGGGAACTGGATCGGCCCAGGCGGCACAGGTGGAAACAGGAGTGCAAGACATTCCAGGAGAACTTGAAGCAACAAACAGCAACCCAGGGGAGCAAGTCCAGGAGGACGAACCTGCGGCCATCATGAACGCCTGGAGTGAGCAGGCCGAGCAGATCGCCAAGCTCGACAGCGCTGCCCTACTGCGTCAGATCAGGGGCGAGGATGGCTAGTTTCAGCGGAATCCTGCTGATGAATGGGGAACCAGGCGGCCATCATCGATGGCAATGACCCGATCCGCCATCTCCATCACACGAGGGTCATGGGTGGCCATCACGATCGATATCGATCGTTCCTTGGCGACTGATTGCAAGGTCATCACCACCTCACGGCCAGTCTTGCCATCAAGGGCTGCGGTTGGCTCGTCGGCCACGATCAACTCGGGATCACAGGCCAGAGCCCGGGCAAAAGCGACCCGCTGCTTCTGACCACCAGAAAGCATCGAAGGATATTGATTGGCTTTATCCCTGAGGCCAACCGAAGCAAGCAGCTCCAGACAGCGCTGCTCCCTGGCTCGATAGGAGCGATCAATCACAGCCTCGGTGGCCACCTGCACATTCTGCATAGCCGTCAAAAACTCCATGAGATGATGAGACTGAAAAACCATGCCAATTTTTGAACGAAGCCGGTTCAACAAGACTGGCGAACAGCCATTCAATCGGTAGCCAAGCACATCGAGCACACCATCCTGAACACTTTTCAATCCACCGACCAAGGTCAGCAGGGTGGACTTTCCACAGCCCGATGGACCAGCCAGAGCAACAAACTCTCCCCGCTGCACATCCAGACAGATATCCTTCAAAACGTGCATCCTCTCGGATCCATTACCATAAAAATGATTGAGCCCTGCAGCGTGAATAGCAGGCCGACTGTCATCATCCAAGGAGTTCATAATATACCAAGATTACTGGAATAAATCAGCAGGGTCGGCGTCTCGGATCTTCCCCATGGCCAACAATGCCGAGGTGCTACACATAAACAAGATCATCAGGAACGTCGTCGCCACCATTTGCATCGACAAGACCATGGGAAGAGATGTATACGTTGCGACAAGGTAACAAAGAAATGCACTGACCATCCAGGCGAGTGGAAAACCGAGTCCGGAAAGAATGAGACCCTCGACAAAGACGATCGTCTCCAGCCTCTGTCTGCGATAACCAATCGACATCAGAAGCGCGTAGGCCGGCAAGTGAAAAGTCACGTCCATGTGCAAGAGCTGATAAACCATCATCGCGCCAACCGCGAGACCCATCAATGAGCAAAATGAGAAAACAAAGCCAATAGGCTTGCTATTAGCCCAGTATCGCTTTTCATAGCTCTCAAAAGCAGATTTCGTCATCAGCCTCACATCATCAGGAAGTTGAGGCGAAATCTCACGAACCACCCGTTCAGGGTCAGAACCCGGCGCCAACTTGACAACACCCAACTCGATGGACCCAGCAGAATCAGCAAAGATCTCATTGAGCGAAGCTATACTGGTTAGAAAAGAAGAATCATAACCAAAGGATGGGCCAAAGCGCACGAGTCCAGCAACGAAGAGTCGATGCTCACCAACATAAGCAACAACATTTTTACCTGCCTCAAACTGCTTCTGTACTGGGCCAAACTCTGGGCGCGAAAGGCTGTCGTATAAAATTCGGCCTCTGTCGCCAAGCAGTTTTTGCTGACTTACTATCTCCGAATCCCTAAAGACTTGCTGGAAAGGATTAATGCCAATCGCAATGGCAAGGCGTGACTGAACCTCACCAGGCAGACGCCATTTGACGTAGCGCCAACGCACAGGCATCACAGACTCAACCTCCGAACTGCGCACAACGCTGGATAGACGCTCCTCAGGAAAACCGGCCATCCCGGTAAGACTCGCAGACTGGGTGCTGAGCAAAACCAAGTCAGCGTCAAACTTGCTGACGATAGAAATACTTGAATTAAACAGTGCTTCCTGAAAGCCAAACTGCATCAAAATCAGAATACCAGCCGCCGCGACTCCAACGAAAGCTGTAATTAAACGAGCTGGCTGCCGCGTTAGCAACAACCAAGCCAGTGGCAGACTACGGTGAAACGGATGCAGCATAAGCGTCAGGTCAGTGCCAGCAAACTACTTAGAGAACGTTGCCATGATCTTAACGCCGGTGAGATTGCGCACCGCATTCATATCACCAGGCCCAATTGCAATACGGACATCAATCGTGCGAGCTTCGGTGTCAGAATCAGCCGCAGGATTAACCGTAAGCCGCTTTCGCTCGCTGACCTTCTGCGCAATTCGCACAACAGTGCCAACGAGTTTCTGGGGGAAACTGCCATTTTCGCTGGTGATGGAAACCTTTTGACCCAGGCGAATAAAACCTATATCATCTTCGTTCACTTGTGCGATAGCCTCCATGTGCTGATTAGCACCAATTTCCATCACCCCCTTCTGGCCGGGTCGCTCGCCAACGCGAGCATTAATCTTGAGGACTGTCCCGCTCATTGGGGCATAAAGATTACTATAGCTTTCTTCTGTATGGAGTTGACTCAACTCCGCCGTAGCCTGCTTGAGATCAGCCTTCAACTGCAGGAGCCTTAATTCCCGCGACTCCAAATCAGCTTCAGCAACAACACCTTCACGGGAAAGGACGCGGTAGCGGTTGGTCTCACTTTCCAAAACCGCGAGCTGGGTCTTAATCGAAGCAATTTTGGCGGCTACAGTATTTTGCTGAGAAATAATCCGATCAATCGTATCGAATGTTGCCAACAGCTGGGATTGCCTGACGACCTGCCCCTCCTCAACATTCAACGTCTTGAGGCGGGGCGATCCATCCACGCCCTGGATCGGTGCCGCCAAGACCCTCACATCGCCGGCGGGCTCCAGATAGCCCAGGGCGGAGACATAGTTGGATTGAGCAGTGTGAACCACCTTGGAGCGAAGCAGCTTCGCCGTCGGCTGATCGTGACCAGAGGTGGAGACCAAGCGCACCAGAGCCCCGGCAAGAAAGACCAGAACGACGATCGAGACAAGAAGCCGAATCTTATGGTGCATTGGTCAACATTCCAGGAATCTGCAAGAAGCAAAACCGATCATCGCCAAAACCAAAACGAAATCAAGGCAACCAACAACACATCGCCGCCATAATACAGCCATTCCGCGGCAAATCCATACTACAAGGCCACCGAGAACCTTTGCTGGGGGTGGGTGGTGAGCGGGGTGGAGACAAAGTTGTTAACTTACAAACAAAAGCAGTCCAGACCTGCTATTCCGGCGAGCGCCAAGATTTGCCACAATTCAACAGGGCAATTCTCGCACTCCAACGCATAGGCAGCAGACCTGGGGCCAAAGACAATGGACAGGCCCGAGGAACAAAGGAGATCGGGATCTGCAGAGCCACCAATGATCTCCAGCCATGGCAAGACAAGTTCCGGCCCGTATCACGTCCCAGAAATGACAGCCAGAACAAGGAGTGTCTCCTGTGGGAGAGTTCAGTCGTTTGATCACGGTTGATCGCTTGATGCCGCCGCTGGTTCTTGGCGACGACGAGGTTCGGCAACTCCAGAGCATCGCCCACGCAAGGTCGTTGCCCCATTCGATCGACAGCGGTCAGGCACGTGCTGGAGCAGAGCTTTGGCGCTGGTGCACAGACTGGTGACGTCGTAACGGACTCGTCAACGGGCTTGTCCTCGCCGATGCCCTGGCAGCGCATCGCGATGATTGTGGCGCTGCCCGGCCAGTTCAGCACCACCCACTGCGGAGCCGGCATGGCCCGCAACGTCCAGGTGAGGTCTCGGCCTTGGACCACCACGTCAAGGCATGGTGCCCGTTCGCGCCAGGCTTGGCCGGTGTCAGTGGTGCGGCTGTGGTAGCCGTGAACCCAGCCCATCCGTCAGGCGGCCAACAGCTCAGTTGATCAGCGTGGCTTCCACACGGTTGGTGATGCCAGTGCGCGTCACAGATCGGCTGCCCCCCGGGTCCCGCAGGGTCAGGCTGTAGGTGACCGAGGTGCTGTTAGAGGAAGTAACGGTGAGAGTGGTATTGGTGCTGATCGTTGTCGCGGTGCTGGTGCCAGCGAAGTTGAGAGTGCCGTTGTTATTGATCGGCGGACCGCAGCGCACCAGGGAAGCTGTGTTGCCCGTGCCACTGGCGTAGTAGTCGATGGTGGAGGTGGGCAGGCTGAACCCCTGGGCATTCAGTTGGGGCACAATGATCGTGAACAACGACGTGGTGCCACTGGCCGCCCCACAATTGGCCACGGGTGTGGTCGCGGTGGTGCTGATGGCCGATCCCTCCCTCACCTCAGTTTCCAGAAAAAAAGTGAGGCGGGACAGATCATTCTGAATTTGCTGGCTGAATTCGAGGTTGAGAGTGCTGCGGATATGGGCAATCAGCGCTGTAGCCACACCGCCGATGAGCAAGGCACCAATCACAACAGATATCATCAACTCCACCAAGGTGAAACCAGTCAAGACACTGGAATTGACATTGAGAAATCGTCGCGGCAGATGGGGAATCGGCATGACTTAAAATGCCACATAGGAGGTGCAAGGGCTCGTAGCAATGGAACCACTACCGATACGGATGAGACCCACGGTGCCAGTCAGTCGGACACAACGCATCTCCGATGTACCAGTCAGCTGAATCCGCATGTCAGTGTCCGACGTCGCCGAGATGGAACCACGGGGCGTGAACGTGACGGTGGTAGGGGTACTTGGATTGAGGGCAATGGCATACGTGTCAGAACCATTTCGAAAGCCACGGATCGTGAATACAGGCTCAATCGCACAGCTCTTGGGAGAAACCGACGCCAGGGTGGCACCAGCAGAAACGGGGGTCGTGGCAGTAAACGTCACCACACAGGGGTTGCTGCCGGGCTGACGCTGGGAAGCGGAGCGAACAGCTTCCAACCAGCCAGCCAACTCGATGGCCACGCTTTTGACCCGCTCACTCCGGTATTCCGAGCCCCACATCTGGTTGAGGCCAATGGCCGAAATCAAGCCAATCAGACTGGCTGTAATCATCAACTCCCACAGCGTGAAGCCCCGTACCAACGCACAGCGTTGAGGATCAAACCACGGCTTCCTCTGCATCATCACGGACACCAGGCGGCTACGGTAGGAACAAGAAGCACCACCCGGCTGGCACCCGTTGTACTGGTGTAGGTGATGCGGAGCCGGTGAGATGCGAAGTCGCCATTGGGGAACGCGTTATTACGGTCCTGGGTGACCGCCCGGGTCACGAGTGATGGATTGGGAAGGGCTGGAGATGATATGGCTGTAACGAGAGTAGTATTCAGCGTATCGCTCGTTGTGTTTTTGCAAGCTGTTTCAAAGGCGGCAATCGCAGCTGTTGCCGTGGGGACAGGAAAGTAATAATTCTCATTGCGTGCGGCCGCACCGGCGCAGTTGGTCGCTGATCCATTGAAGCCACCCGCGCCGGAACACCAGGTGTAGGTTTCCGCCAGATTACGAACGGCTGCCACATCCGCATCAATCTGATTTTGTGCCTGGTTGAGTTGGACGCTACTGGTGATGGATCGATTCTGCGATGTCATCAGAGTGGCAGCGCCCGCTAAAGCGACGCCAATGATCACAACAGCGAGCAAAACCTCGAGGATCGTGGATCCGCGAGCCGCTTCGGAAGTATTGTGGACATCACGCGTATTTTGCAAACCGTCAACGACCGAATGAGGAGATCGCAACTGCACGGGAAGCATGGGAGATGCGATCAAAATAAAGATGTAGAGGCGGTACTTCGGACAATAGGTTCATAAAATAAATTCCCCAGTGTTCCGCCGCCTCCATTTGATACGGAAACGGAAGCCGCTGCCACCGATAAGCGAGTTATTCCTCCCCCCGTTCCGCATGTAGAGCCATTGCCACAATTCATGGCAATATTATTGACCCACATCGTGCCACTGAAAGCGGGATCGCCGTAGGAGTCAGGATTGCCACTTATGTTGTTAAGCCACAAGTCCCCCTTAGGCGTATAGAGAAAAACATTTCGAATGTAGCCATCATCGCCAATTGACGTGACAATATTCGTGTTGCTATAAAATGCCACTCTGCCGAAGTTGCTCTGCGTCGCCGTGACGCCACAAGGCACTGTATAGACTGCAGTCGCACACTTTAAATGAATGATTTGCCCATCGGCCTGCCCGTTAGTGCTTGTCACCGTATCAATACCAGTAGCGTTCCATTCGCTATTTAAATATAAGTATATTGGCGCCACGGTTGAGTCAATCCAAAGGCTGTTGTTTTGAATCCGATCAGTATTGCTGGTATTTCTAGTGTTATTCAAGGTGTCATCCTGCACAAGGACGGACGTTATCCGACAGTGGTAGGTGAACGGATTAGCGGCAGTACCTGATCCCAACTTTGCACAAAAGTTGTTGATTTGAGTACTACAGGTGCCGACAAAATTAGCCGGTGGCACGGGAATCCCGCCATTCGAGGCTACGACGGGATTATTGCTTGTGACGTTGCACATCTCAACTTGACCGCCTGCATTGATACGAACATAGTCTTGATTAATCGCCGATTGCGTGGCCGAAGCCGCGCTGGAGCCCGTTTGAGCAGTATCCGATGCTGACGTCGTACGAATGTTAAAGCCGCCAGTGGACCCAGTGCAAGTCTGGCCAGTAGGACAGGTGGGATAAACTGGAAGAGGAGGCACGGTGAGTTTAATTGTGTTAATTGGAACAGCAAGATTAGATGCACTGGTAGTGCCCACAGCCTGCGGACTACCAGGAGCCCCACAGTAAGCATTACTGCTGACACACAAGATAGACGATGGATTTGTAGTCAGCGATGTCAGGCCATCGGAACTGATGTTGCGAATCTCCCCACTTGTTGCCCCATTAGCCAACAAGCCGCCACCGTTTAAACCGACTGCGATGCGCGGAAGGTTGGCATCACAACTTCTAGTGTCGTTTCCATGTTGTGCTTGTCCACTCCCAAAAGACAGGCCGCAGCACTTTGGAACAACTTGAAATTCACGGGTCACCGCTGCAGTGGCGCCTTTGTAAGTCCCTTGGACAGTAACGGCAATATAGCCCACATTCGACCCCTAGCCAAGTTGATTAAGCCAGTATCGTAGCCGGAATTAACACCAGACTGATTGGCCAAGCTTCCGCTAGTGAATGCTTTTGAGCGGTCACCATTTTTGATCGTGACATTAGTGACGATGAAACTTCGGCTAGAATCGATATTGTTGATCGCCCCATTGCGGAATCCGACTGCCGTACCTGTGGGAGTCACCGGGGAGGCTGAATTCGCATTCTGACAGGGGTTCCGCAATTCAAGATTAGAGGTATTCCAGCTATTGATCGCCACCGGAGCGACCAACATCTGCCGGTTCGCCGGTTTGTTCAGCTCGCTGATCACTGCCGTCAGGCCCGCCTCCGCCACCTCGCGCGCCTCGCGGCTCTGGCCTTGGAATGCCGACGCCAGATTTCCTCCCGTGGCCCTGTTCGCCATGGCAAGCGACCCCAGCACCACCGTGAGCACCACGATCATGGCCATCACCATGGAATATCCTGCTTGCCGCCTGCGCCGGAGGGATTTGGTGCTGAGGAGGGTGAGCAGAAGTTTTGCTTTCATGGCACTGGGAGAAATCTCAATGTGTCCAGGCGAACATCATCATGGCGCAAGATGAGCTGAGAGCAGGCCCCCAAGCGCCTTGGAATTGTCTTGAGCTTGATGAGCGGGTGCGAAGTATACGGTAAGATCGGCCTAGCCCTGTGAACTGCCTGATCAAGGCACCAAGGCTGTTCAGATCAAAATCCGAACGGTTTCAGGAATCAGCCTGTGGGCGGGCGGGGCCATGAGCTGAAGGGCCCACCAGGTTCAGTTGACGATTGGTGTGGGATCGGCAGCTATTGCGGTAGCCCAGCCGCTCCTCGCTGCGTGCATGGCGATCCGCACCGAGCACCAGGGAAACGGGCCTGCCCACCCCTTGCAAGGCGAGCCGGAGCCAGTCCCCCGGCACCACTTGAGGGAACTTAAGTTTGAGCGTCGGATCGATGAACGGCCCAAGCAGTCCTGGTCAGAAACAAAGCGCCGCAGAGTCAACTCAGCATCCCTCAACATCTCAAATCGACCCCGTATTCGCACATATGAACAAGACGCAGCCAGACATCTCCTCCTCTGCACTCTGAAGCATTCATGGGCTGCAGATCTTTGTTGCCGATCAGGAAAGCAGTGAATAGATTCCCGCCGACGCCCCCCGCTCACTTGCCGATGCAGAATCGCGCGAACACCCGATCCAGCACCGCCTCACTCACCTCCTCGCCAGTGATTTCCCCCAGCTGACGCACAGCCGCCCGCAGATCGATCGTCCAGAAATCCCAGGGCAGCTGCTGCTGGGCCGCCTCCAGGCTGGCCGCCAGGGCGGCGGCAGCCCCAGCGGCCAGATCCCGCTGGCGGGCATTGAGCGCCACCTGCAGACCGGTGACATCACCCAGGCCACAACGCTGCAGCAGCAAGGTTGCCAGCGCCTCCCGCCCCTCACCGCTGCGGGCGCTGATCACCACATCCGCTGGCCCCACAGGGCCGGCGCCGAGTGAGGACTGATCGGGTTCCAGCAGATCCGCCTTGTTGCCCACCACCAGCAAGGGCACGCCGTCGGGCACCAGGCGGCGCAGCGCCTCATCGTCGCCGCTCCAGCCAGAGCTCAGGTCATAGAGCAGCAACACCCCATCGGCAGCGGCCAGGGCCCCATGGCTGCGTTCGATTCCCAGCCGTTCGAGCGGATCCTCCGTGACGCGGATGCCGGCGGTGTCCACCAGGGTGAGCGGCACCCCATCCAGCACCAGGTCGCTCTCCAGCAGGTCGCGGGTGGTGCCCGGCCAATCGGTCACGATCGCCCGATCGCGGCGACTCAGCAGGTTGAGCAGGCTGCTCTTGCCCACATTCGGCCGGCCCACGATCGCCACCCGCAGCCCCTCACTGAGCCGTTCACCCTGATGAGCCTCAGCCACCAGGGCTTCCAGCTCGGCCCGCACCGCCGCCAGCTCGGCCACCACCGCCGCCCCATCCAAAGGCGGCAGATCCTCCTCGAAGTCCACCCGCGCCTCCAGTTCCGCCAGCTGATCCAGCAACCGCTCGCGCAGGGCGGTGATGCGGCGTTGAATGCCGCCATCGATGCCGGCCATCGCCAGCTGGGCCGCCCTGCGGCCCCGGGCCGTGATCATCGCCACCACCGCCTCGGCCCGGGTCAGATCGAGGCGCCCATTCAGAAAAGCCCGCTGGCTGAACTCACCGGGAGCGGCCCGCCGCGCCCCCGCCGCCAGCACCAGCTCCAGCACCCGTCGCACCGCCTCAAGGCCGCCATGGCAATGGAGCTCCACCACGTCCTCGCGGGTGAAGCTGCGGGGTGCTCGCATCAACAGCAGCAGCGCCTCATCCAGCCGCTCGCCACTGGCCGGATCGACCACATGCCCGTAGAGCACCCGATGGCTCTCCCACAGCTGCTGCCCCGGCGCCACAAACAGCTGACGGCCGATGGCCTCAGCCTCGGGACCCGAGAGCCGCACAATCGCCACGCTGCCGGCCCCTGCCGCCACCGCCGTGGCAACGGCAGCAATCGTGCCGCCGCCGGTCTCCCCGACTCCAGCAGGCCCCGGATGGGGGCCGGCGCCCCGGGGCTGGGGCTCCGCCTGCGACCCTTCGGCTGGCACTGACTTGAAGGCATCTGGTCAGACGACACTCTCGGCCACCTGCCCTCTGCTGTGGCTCTGGGGGCCGATTGGCACGGTCAGGGCCAGGCTGAAACGGCCCGGACGCGGGGCGGCAAACCGGTTGCAGCCCAGGCGATCCGCCGGAGTCAGGAGTTGGTCAACCCCGGAAACACCATCAGATCGATGTGCCCCCCGGAGGGGTGGCGCCATTCACGGAATTCCGCCGCCAGGGCCCGATGTTCCTGGCTGAGCGACTGGGATTCCAGATCCTGCAGGCGCTGATGAACCAGATCCAGGGTGTTGTCGATCAACTGGGCGGCCTGTTCAGAGGTCATGGCACCAGGGGGCGGTTGGAGGGGTTGTAACGGCGACGGCCCCGGGGAGCTGTAGCGCCGCACACCGGCCCCAGACCCTGTCAGCTGGCTCGCACCGAAGCGCCGCAACCGGCGCGGGCAGCCTGTGCTCAACCAGCCGGCTCCGGCTCCCGGGTGAGGGCCAGCCAGTCAGCCAGGGGCTGCCAGTCGTCGTGTTGATCAATCGCTGCCCAGATCCCTTCGATCAGCGGCCGCACGGGGGTCTGCACCAGGTTCCAGCGCTGCAGAGCCGCCCCGATCGCCAGCGCCTGCGTCCCATCCCTGGCGACCTGGTGCTGGCTCCACAGCCACCAGGTGTCCCGCCAGGCCAGCCAGCTGGCACGCGCCGGCGGCGGCGCAGAAGCCACAAAGGGCTCGAGCGCCTCGGCCGTGTCGGGCAGTCCTCCCAGCCGCACCCGCTCCGCCAGGCCGGCGAAGAAGGCGCCGTAGCCCACATCCCAGTCGGCGAGCAGCTGCAAGGTCGTCGGCACCAGATCCGGCAAGCCCGCCGCCTCAGCCGCCTCGGCCGCCCCGGCACCGCCATCGGCAAAGCCCAGACGCCGCAACAACCGGGCCCGGTAATGGTCGTCGTAAACCGGGGCAAAGCCCTGCAGCCGGGCCTCCAGCTCCTGGCGCGGCAACAGCATCGCCAGGGGCTCCTGCAGCAGGCGCAGATTGTGATGGCACACCAAGGGCTGCTGCCCATAGGCATAGAGGCCGCTGTGGTCGAAGTAGGCGGCGGTGAAGCCAGGATCCCAGCGATCCAGAAAGGCAAAGGGGCCGTAGTCGAAGCTCTCGCCGGCCAGGCTCATGTTGTCGGTGTTGAGCACGCCGTGGGTGAAGCCCGCCACCATCCATTCGGCCGCCAGGCGCGCCAGCCGTTCCACCAGCTCGCCATACAACGCCAGCAGCTGGGCCTTCCCTGCTTCGACCTTGAGCAGATGGGGGTAGTGAATCGCCACCACATGGCGCAGCAGCCGATCCAGCTGCTGGGGCTGGCGCAGATGCAGCAAGCGCTCACAGCTGCCGAAGCGCAGGTGAGTGCGGGCCAGGCGCACCATCACCGAACTGCGGGTGGGGGAGGGTTCATCGCCGCGCCAGAGGTCTTCGCCGGTTTCCACCAGGGCCAGGGTGCGGCTGGTGCCGACGCCGAGGCGATGCAGCGCCTCACTGGCGATCACCTCGCGCACGCCTCCCTTGAGGGTGAGACGGCCATCGCCGCCGCGGCTCCAGGGGGTGGTGCCGCTCCCCTTCGTGCCCAGGTCCTGGAGCTGGCCATGGCGATCGCGCAGCTGGCCGTAGAGAAAGCCGCGGCCGTCGCCCAGGAAAGGGTTGTAGGTGCCGAACTGGTAGCCGTGGTATCGCAGCGCCAACAGGGGACTGCGGCTTTCAAAGCGCCCATAGGCCGCTTCGAGATGCTGATCGGCAACGCTGGCCGGATCGAGCCCGAGCTGATGCAGCAGCGGGTCGTTGCGGAAGCGCAGGGTGGTGCTCGGAAAGCTGGCGGCCTCCACCACATCCCAGTAGTCAGGCCCCAGGGCCTCGATGGCGGCCTCGAAGGGCAGGGCAAGCAAGGGATTGAGCATCCAGCCGGAAGCAAGGCGCCCATGCTGAGAGATCGGCGCCTGCACTGGGCCACAGCCGGCGCAAGCCAGAGCCGCCAGAGCTTCCGAAGCCCTCCCAATGTTCAAACCGTCCAGTAGCCGTGGCAGGCAAGGCAACGGACAGGTTTCCTCAATCTACGCTTCACATCAAAATGCAGTGGGTGTGATGCATTTGCCAACCAACCTCCGATGACCTTGCGCACCAGCCCCGGCCCGTCTCGGAAATCCACTGCCCCGTCCAGCAAGCGATCGCGCCCAGCCGAGGGTGGCTTTGGTGTCCGGGACATGGGGGTGGGCATCCTGTTGGTGCTGCTGGGCTGCGGATTGCTGACCGGGCTGTTCGAGGCTGCCGAATCCCTGCGCTTCGACACCCTGCTGGTCGCCAGCAAGTCGATCTACAACGTCATCTCCGGTGTGCGTGGCATCGGCACGGGCATCGGCCAGATGCTGCTCGGCCTCGCCCAGATGCTCGGTTTTGCAGCCCTGGCCTCCCTGTCCATTGCCGCCGTGCTGGCGATTTTCAGCGGCGCCGTCAGGATCGGATCCCACACCCTGCCGCGACTGAGCACGGTCTGGAACCTGCTGTCCCAGTCGCTGCAGCTGATTCTGCAGTTCCTGGCCGTACCGCTCTCCGGTGGCCGTGAACCGCAGAAACAGCGGAGCCTCAGGCCGGACATCCACCTGGAACAACCCCAGCATTCCAGCTCCGCCAGGAACCGACGAGCGGCCTGATCAAGGTCACCGCGGTCGGCCCAGGAAAGCCTGAATCGATTCCCACTCAAGCGGACTCAACCGATCCCGGTACGACAGATATCGAGCACATCGGCCATTGAACGGATCTGATCCATCGTGTCGCGCAGCTGTTCGGCACTCACCAGCTCCACCCGCAGATCGATGCGGGCCGGCTTGCCGGCACCGGTGCGCACCCGGGCATCACTGACGTTGATGCGGTGATCGGAGAGGCGGGTGAGGATGTCCTTGAGCACTCCCACCCGGTCCAGCACCTCAATGCGCAGTCGCACCGGGTAGCGGCGCTGCTGACCAGCACCGGCTGGATTCCAGCGCACCGGCAAGCGCCGCTCCGAAGGCGTCTGGCCGACATTGGCGCAATCCTGGCGGTGAATGGTGATGCCATGGTTGCCGAGAGCCACCGCGCCCACGATCGCCTCCCCCGGCAACGGACTGCAGCAGCCGCCCAGCCTGTATTCCAGCCCCTCCACCCCCAGGATCGGACTGCCGGCGCCCTGGTGCAGGGGCGTCGATGGTGCCGGATGGGAGGCCACGACAGCGGCAGCCACCTGCTCATTGGTGGGGGCCGCTGTCGTGGCCTCACTGGCCAGACGGATCTCCTCCCGCAGCCGATTCACCACCTGCTGCAGCGTCACGCCACCAAAGCCGAGGCTGGCCAGCAGATCCTCCGTGCCGATCAGATTGCAGCGGCGCGCCACCCGGGCGATGGCCTCACCATTAAGCAGGGCATCGAATCCATCACGTCCGAGCTCCCGCTCCAGCAGATCGGTGCCGCGTTGAATATTCTCATCCCGGTGGCTGCGCTTATACCAGGCCCGAATGCGATTGCGGGCCGTTGGCGTGGCGACGAAATTCAGCCAGTCAAGACTCGGGTGCGCATTTTTACCGGTGACCACCTGAACAAAATCGCCATTCTGTAGAGGCGTGGCCAAGGGACAGAGGCGATCATTGATGCGTACTCCCTGACAGTGATTACCCACTTCAGAGTGGATGCGATAAGCAAAATCCACCGCCGTGGAACCTTTACGCAAACCCAGCACATCACCTTTGGGAGTGAACACGAACACCTCTTCATCGAAGAGATCTTCCTTGATCGAAGCCAGGAAGTCGCTGCTGTCGGTGCCGCCGTCATCCTTCTGCCAGTCCACCAGCTGACGCAACCAGTTGAAGCGCTCGGTGTCGTTATCGGCGGGGGAGCCACCCTCCTTGTATTTCCAGTGAGCGGCAATGCCATATTCCGCCACCTGGTGCATCTCACCGGTGCGAATCTGAACCTCAATCGGTCGGTGGCGGCCGATCACCGCCGTATGCAACGACTGATAGCCATTGGGTTTGGGCAGGCCGATGTAGTCCTTGAAGCGACCCGGAATCGGGCGAAAGGTGTCATGCACCACCGCCAGGGCCCGATAACAGCCCTCCAGTGAGGGGCAGAGAATGCGCACCGCCGCCACGTCATAGATCTCGTGAAAGGCCTTCTGCTGGCGCTGCATCTTGCTCCAGATGCCATAGAGATGCTTGGGCCGACCGGTCACCTCACAGCTCTGCAGCCCCACCGCCGCCAGGCGGTCACGCAACAGCTGCACCGTCACACCCAGCCGGTCCTCCCGGTCGCTGCGCTTGCTGGCCACCTGCTGCTGGATTTCGCGGAAGGCTTCCGGCTCGAGAATCTTGAAGGCAAGATCCTCCAGTTCCCACTTGAAACGGCCGATGCCGAGCCGATTGGCCAGCGGGGCGTAGATGTCGCGGGTTTCGCGGGCGATGCGCTGCTGCTTTTCGGGCTTGAGAGCCCTGAGGGTGCGCATGTTGTGCAGCCGATCGGCCAGCTTCACCAGCACCACCCGGATGTCACTGGCCATGGCCAGGAACATGCGCCGCAGGTTCTCAGCCTGGGCTTCGGTCTGATTGGTGAAATGGATGCCACCCAGCTTGGTGACCCCCTCCACCAGCGTTCGCACCTCGGGGCCGAAATGCAAGGCGATCTCTTCAGGCGTGACCTGGGTGTCCTCGACGACATCGTGCAGGAAACCGGCGGCGATCACGGCAGCACTGGCACCGATGTCGCGCAACAGATCAGCCACCGCCACCGGATGGATGATGTAGGGCTCGCCGCTGGCCCGGAACTGGCCCTCGTGCAGCTGATAGGCGAAATCAAAGGCCGAAGCCAGCAGGGACTCCGTGTCGGTGGGGCAGCTCTCACCGGCGCCTGGGGGCACATGACGCACACAGTCCTGCAGCCAGGCAGGCAGCGGTACGCCGTAGTCAGCTGGATCGTGAATCGGTCGACGCCGTCCGGTGGGGACTGCCTCCGAAAGGCTGGTTGAAAGGACGGGAGAAGGCCTGGAGGATGATGCCTCGACCGGCTTGCGGCCCACGGGGCTGCTGGCCAGGGTGGCGCTCGGATCGGGTACGGCCTTCAGCATCCCTGCCCCCGAATTGATTCCCATGGTATTCAGGCGCCGTCACAAACCGTTGGATGTGCGGGTCTGGGCATCCAAGCTGGGCTGAATCTTGCCACCGACCATGGCCGCCGCAGCTTCGCTTTCTGGCCCTGGCATTCCGGTGCTGCGGATCGATGGCCTGATGGTGCGTTATCCGGGGGCCGAGCGGCCCACCCTCGATGGCCTCGACCTCCAGCTGGCTGCCGGCGATCGCCTCGCCCTGGTGGGCCCATCCGGCTGCGGCAAAAGCACCGTGGCCCGAGCGGTCCTGCAGCTGCTGCCCCCCGGCAGTGCCTGCAGTGGCGGCCTGGAGCTGGCGGGCCAGGATCCCCGCCGCCTCGATCGCGGTGCCCTGCGCCGGCTGCGCGGCGAGGCAGTGGGCCTGGTCTTCCAGGACCCGATGACGCGGCTCAACCCGCTGATGACGATCGGCGAGCATCTCGGCGACACCCTGGCCGCCCACAGGCCGGCCTGGAAGCGCCGTCAGGTGCACCAGCGGGCCGAGGAGCTGCTGGCTCGGGTCGGCATCGATCCAGCCCGCTATGGCAGCTACCCCCACGAGTTCAGCGGCGGCATGCGCCAGCGCCTCGCCATCGCCCTGGCCATGGCGCTCAACCCGGCCCTGGTGATCGCCGACGAACCCACCACCAGCCTCGATGTGGCCGTCACCGTCCAGGTGATGGCGGAACTGCGGGAACTCTGCGACGAAGCCGGCAGCGCCCTGCTGTTGATCAGCCACGACCTGGCGATGGCCGGCCGCTGGTGCGAGCGCATCGGCGTGCTCGATGCCGGCCGCCTAGTGGAGGAGGGCCCGGCCAACCAGGTGCTCACCACCCCCCACTCCGCCGTGGGCCGGCGGCTGGTGCAGGCCGCCCGCGAACGGGAAGGCAGCCGCAGCCAGCCCTCCCCCTGCTCGCCGCTGCTGCTGGACATCGACAACCTGCGCAGCTGGCATTCCCTGCCGTCGCCCCCCTGGCGGCAACGCTGGCTCAAGGCCGTGGATGGCATCAGCCTGCAGTTGCACGAGGGCGAAACCGTCGGCCTGGTGGGGGCCTCCGGCTGCGGCAAGAGCAGCCTCTGCCGAGCCCTGATGGGCCTGGCGCCGGTACGGGGGGGCGCCGTGCGGCTCGAGGGCCAGGATCTGCGCCAGCTGCGGGGCCAGCAGTTGGCGCGGGCCCGCCGCCGCATCCAGATGGTGTTTCAGGATCCGCTGGCCTGCCTCAATCCCCAGATGAACGTGGGGGAAGCGGTGGCTGACCCGCTGCTGATCCACGGCCTGGCCAACCGCAGCCAGGCGCGCGAGCAGGCCCGCGCCCAGCTGGCGGCCGTGGGACTGGAACCGCCGGAGAGCTTCGAGAACCGGCTGCCCCGCCAGCTCTCGGGCGGCCAGCAGCAACGGGTGGCGATCGCCCGCGCCCTGATCCTGCGGCCCCGGGTGCTGCTCTGCGACGAGAGCGTCAGCATGCTCGATGCCGAGGTGCAGGCGGAGGTGCTGGCCCTGCTGCGGCATCTGCAGGGCCAGCTGGGGCTGGGCCTGCTGTTCGTCACCCACGACCTCAGCGTCGCCAGCGGCTTCTGCCATCGGGTGCTGGTGCTCGAAGGTGGCCGGATCGTCGAGGAGGGCCCCGGTGCCGACCTGCTCGACCATCCCCGCGCCGCCATCACCCGCACCCTGGTGGAGGCCTGCCCGCGGCTGCCGACCCTGGCCTGATCACCCGACCGAATCGCCCCAGCACCATGCTCCATTGCTTCACACCAGACCAATTGCGCCGCATCCGCAAGCGCCATCGGGGCTACGGCTACCTGCTGACCGTGATCACGCTGGTGCTGCTGATGCTGCCGTTGGCGACGGATTGGCCCCTGCTCACCTCCCTGGGTTCGGTCGCCCTGGCCGTCGTGATGATGGTCTTCCTGACCCGCTACTCACCCCTGCAAAAGAGCAAACGCTGGCTCTATGGCCTGGGTGTCAGCGCCATCGTCTTTGAGGTGGTCTGGCTGATCACCCTGGCGGAATCGCCCAGCCTGGCCAAGCATCTGACGCTTCCCCATCTACTGATCTGGGGCCTGTTCATCGGCTACTTCCTGCTGCGCAAGGTGCGCACCCTGATCATTGAGCCCTACGTGACCCTGCAGGTGCTGATGGGGGCCGCCAGCGGCTACCTGCTGATCGGCTACGCCGGCGGGTTCCTGCTGCACACCCTGTTGATCTGGCAACCGGACGCATTCGAATTGACCTATCTTCCGGCCGGACTGAATCCGGTCAGCAATCCGCTGCGGGTATTTCCCGCAATGGTGAGCGCCTCCTTTGAAGCCCTGACAACGGTGAGCAACACGGTGGCCAGCCCGGGCCATCTGCTGAGCCACTACGGCGTGCTGGTCATTACGATCATAGGCCAGCTCTATGTGGCGGTGCTGATTGCCCTGGTGCTGGGACGCTTCCATCGCCAGCCCCAGCTCTGAAGCCAAGGGGTCAGAGGCCAGCCGGAACGGGACTCAGAGCAGGGTGTTGAGCAGATCGGCGATCACCAGGTTGTCGAGGGAGAAGAGGCCGCCACCAGAGGTGATCAGCACCAGGCACATCACCACATACATGGCCGCCTTCTCCCAGCTGGGCGGTTCACCCACACCCATCGGACCGGCGTAGTCCCCCTCAGGGATCTGATACGGATCAGGAGCGATGAACGGAGTTCCGGAACTGATCTCCAGCACCATGGCGTAGGCCATCGACACCAGGATCGCCAGGGCCGCCAGGGGGGTGAGCAGGCCCGGAATCAGCGCAATCCCGGCACCCCACATCGAGGCGGCCGAGAGGAAGCAGAGCCACTCCGGCGTCTTCATCGCCGTCGACCAGGTCTTGAGGTTGCGCAGCTTCGGCCAGCCGTGGCGGATGAAGGCCAACCCCACGAACAGCCGCAGCACCAGCAGGCCAACGCCCGCCGCCAGGGAGGGGCCCGTGGGCACAAGCAGGGTGACGATCTCGAGATCCATCGGTGAGCCGAACGGCAGGGGGATTGCGGCTCAACGTAGACGGGGTTTCCGGTCGGCGCCGCCAACTTGTTCGCAAGCCCGGAGATAGCCGCACTGACCCTCCCGACCACACGGCATCGCCCCTGAGAGGAGAGCGACCGCCGATCAACCGGCAGCAGCGCTCGCCAGGACACTCGCCCATGGTGTGTTGCTGCCGTGCGCTCGCCATCTGCTCCGAGCCCTACCGGCAGCTGATCCGGGGTCGGCGGAACGTTCTGGATCATCCAGACGGATCAAACCCCGGTACACCCTGGGCAGCGGACACGCCGACCGGTTGCCACCAGACGAACCGCGACCACCCGCAGTGGCCGGCAGGCGGGCGAAACCCCGGCTGGAGGTCATCATTTCTGCAGGGGGCATCCGCCCCCCTCCCCAGAGCCAACACCATGACCTCAAGCACGGCCAGCCTGCTGTCCCCGGGAAGCAGTGCCCCCCTGGGGGCCGCGGTCTGCGAGGGAGGTGTCAACTTCAGCCTCTATGCCCGCCGGGCCACGGCGGTGGAGCTCTGCCTGTTCAACGGTGTCGGCGACGCCATACCCAACCGGCGCGTCCGCCTCGACCCGGCCCAGCACCGCACGGGCGACTACTGGCATTGCCGGGTGGAAGGCATCGGTCCGGGCCAGCACTACGGCTGGCGGCTGGAAGGCCCCCAGCAGCCCCAGCTGGGCCTGCGCTTCGATCCGGGGAACCTGCTGCTCGATCCCCATGGACTGGCCCTGGCGATGCCGCCGGGCTATGGGCGAGCCCCGGGCCGCAGCAGCGCCGGCGACTGGGGCACGGCGATGAAAAGTGTGGTGGCCGATCCGTTCGCCTACGACTGGGAAGGCGATCGCCCCCTGCGCCGGCCCGCCCGCGAAACGGTGATCTACGAACTGCATGTGCGCGGCTTCACGGCCCACCCCAGTGCCGGCCTGCCAGCGGAGCAGGCCGGCACCTATCGGGGCCTGATCAGCAAGATTCCCTACCTGCAGGATCTGGGCATCACGGCGGTGGAGCTGTTGCCGGTGTTCGCCTTCGACCCCCTGGCGGCCCCCAGCGGCCAGCGCAACTACTGGGGCTATCAGCCGGTGTCGTTCTTCGCACCCCACCCCGGCTACTCCTGCAGCGACGATCCGCTGGAAGTGATCGATGAGTTCCGCGATCTGGTCAAGGCCCTGCACCGCGCCGGTATCGAGGTGATCCTGGATGTGGTGTTCAACCACACCGCCGAAGGCGACGCCGAGGGGCCGGCTTTCTGCTTCCGCGGCCTGGCGGATGGCGATTACTACCTGCACAACGACGACGGCACCTACATCGACGACACCGGCTGCGGCAACACCTTCAACGCCAACCATCCGGTGGTGCGGCGCCTGATCCGCCAGAGCCTGCGCCACTGGGTGCGGCATCTGCATGTCGATGGCTTCCGCTTCGATCTGGCCTCGGTGCTGGACCGGGATCAGGACGGCAAGCCCACGCCCCTCTCGCCGATCCTCTGGGACATCGACACCGATCCGGTGCTGGCCGGCACCAAGCTGATCGCCGAGGCCTGGGATGCCGCCGGCCTCTATCAGGTGGGCAGCTTCGTCGGTGACAACTGGCAGGAGTGGAACGGCCGCTTCCGCGACGACGTGCGCCGCTTCATCAAGGGCGATGCCGGCCTGGCCCGCAGCGTCAGCCAGCGGCTGATCGGCAGCCCCGACATCTACGGCCACAAGCAACGGGAGGCCGAGGCGAGCGTCAACTTCATCACCTGCCACGACGGCTTCACCCTGGCCGATCTGGTCAGCTACGACAGCAAGCACAACGAGGCCAATGGCGAGGACAATCGCGACGGCAGCGACGACAACGCCAGCTGGAACTGCGGCAGCGAAGGCGCCACGGACGATCCAGAAGTGCTGGCCCTGCGGGCCCGCCAGAGCCGCAATTTGCTGGCCTTCCTGTTGCTGGCGATCGGCACACCGATGCTGGCGATGGGAGATGAAATCGGCCGCAGCCAGCAGGGCAACAACAACGCCTATGCCCAGGACACCGCCCTCAGCTGGCTCGACTGGTCGCTGCTGGAGCGCAACGCCGACCTGCATCGCTTCGTGCGCGAGCTGATCGCCTACCGCCGCCGTCGCGATGTGGTGATCAACGCACGCAGCCTCAGCCTCTGCGACCTGGTGCAGCGCCATCAGCTGAGCTGGCATGGCGTTGAGCCGAACCAGCCCGACTGGAGCGAGTCCTCCCGCTCCTTCGCCGTGACGATCACCAGCATCGACCACCAGTTCCGCTGGCACGCCATGGTCAACGCCTGGTGGGAGCCTCTCACCTTCCGACTGCCAGCCGCCGATGGCGGCCAGCAGTCCTGGCATCGCTGGATCGACACCTCCAGAGCCAGCCCCGAGGACATCGTGCCCTGGGTGGACGCCCCGGCCCTGGAGGGGGACATCTGCACCGTGGGGCCACGCTCGATCGTGGCACTGATCGTAGGTCTCAGCCCTGAAGCAGTTGCAGCTGATGGCCATCCGGGTCCGCCAGCTGGAGGGCCCGCGTAGCGCCGATCAGCCGCGCCTGATCCCCCAGATCGACGCTGCCCGGGGAGATCAGGCGCCCACCGAGGGCCTCAACCACATCATCAGGCAGGTTCGTACCGATGAAAAACGATGGCCTTATATCAAATCTGAATTTGCCATTTCTTCCCGAGTGAGCCTAGAATCTGCGGGATGCTCGAATATACCATTCGCGTAAAATTGGCTAGGAATCATTAGATCCAGCTGGGGTGGCGATGCAAATCCGCCCATCATGGATGGACCCCGCCCATCAATACTGCGATGACCGTGCACAACTCCGCATGGCGCCAACATCACATCGTTTTCCTCAGCATCGACCCAGCCAAATCCGCCACCAAAAAATTGACCTGAACCACTCCACATCACCAAAAACTCATCAGAAACGGGGTGCCTGTGGATAACATCTGCGACACCAATCCCTGTATACGCATAATTGAAACCGGTCAATCTTGTCCCCGCCCCCGGCCAAAGGACCAACCTCATAGGAAGGCCGATACCGGTAAAGGGGGCGCCTTCGAGAACATTAAATAAACCCCCTTTCAGCCTAATTGCATCGAGAGCAAGATTTTGGGCCCTCACCTCCGACTGGTCTTCGCGGAAGCTCATCTCCTCAAGCCTGGGAGGAGTAACAGGAATTGCATTGGTGCAAGCTTTTTCGATGGAATCAAAATTCATCACACCCAATTGATTATTGTAAAACCCTTTGTCGGAATAAAGGTCAATCTGGGGAGGACAGATCTGATTCACCAGGATCGCCGGTTCGCCATTGCTAGCGGGATTTCGGATCTGATGCTTTACGCCAGCCGGAAAATAAGCGATGTCACCGGGTCTCAAAGTCACCCACCTGTCTTTAAGCCACACCTCGACAACGCCATGCCTGCACAGTATGGCCTCTTCGGCTAGATCATAGGTATAGGGATCGCTTTGTTGGCCTGGCTGAACATTGGTAACATGGACTGATTCGGTCTGGTAGCCCGTCCCTGGCCAAGCTATAAGCCTTGTTTCCAGACCGTGAGCGGTAATGGTCGGACCATCGAATAAATTAGCGATGGCACCTTCTGAGCGGATTTGCCTCGCGGTCCGATACCGAGCACGTAAATTATCAGCAATCTTCATGGCGTTCTTTTGGTAGTCTATATGTTTCATTGTACCATGAGACATAGGCGCCTGGTCATTAGCAGCCTCTGAGCAGTGACCGATCAGAATTGAATGAGCTATGGCGACAGGATTAGGCAACAACGGTTTGACAATCCGGCCGGATCAGCGCACAAAGGATGGTCGTTCAACCGCCGCAGACGATACAGACCGGCGTCGGGATAGCCTGGCTGTGGAGTTCATGGAGCAGGCCCGAGACAGGATCAATCCTGAACACCACCACCTGGTCCGAGTCCTGATTGCCAACCAGCAGCAGGGTGCCACAGGGTGTAAGCGCAAAATTCCGCGGCGTCAAGCCAAGACTGGGCTGATCGCCGACCTGATGCAACAAACCACTGGATTGATCAATGCGGAAAATCACAATATTGTTATGGCCGCGATTCGAGGCGTAGAGAAACGCGCCATTGGGATGAACCTGGATCTCGGAAGCTGCAGGGTCACCACTGAAATCATCTGGTACCGTGGCAACGATTTGCCGCTCAGTCAACGTACCCAGCACATCATCCCATTCAATAACCAAAATCTGACCGGCATCCTGATTGATCAAATAGACAAACCGAGCAGTTGGGTGAAAGGAAACGTGCCGCGGCCCGGATCCCTTGGCTACGGCGAACTCGCCATGGCTAACCAGCTTGCCCTGCTGGCGATCGAGCCGGTAAATGAAGAGCTTATCCAAGCCAAGATCACAAGCCAGCAAGTAGCGACCCGATGGCGAAGGCGTGATCGAATGAGCATGTGGCGTGAGCTGATTGGCCAGAGAAGACTGGTGGCTTGCTTTGTCGCTGCAGCTTTCGAGACTGCCATCTTTTCCCAGCGGGTAAACGACAAAATTTCCGCCATTGAAATTAGCTAGAAAAGCAAATCCAGCTTGGGGGTCAACACTGACAAAGCAAGGTGAAGCTCCATGAGAAGGCCGTTGATTCAGCAGCGTTAGTGATCCACCGCCCTTGATTTCAAAAGCACTGACGCTGTCGTCGCTGGCATTCGGCTCGTGACTCGCCTCATTGTTGGCGTAAAGGACATGACCGGATGGATGCAGAGCCAGGAAAGAAGGGTTGTCGGTCTTGACCGACGATGCCTGACTCAGGACACCGCTAAGTAAATCCAATTTGTAGGCTGTAATGCCTTGCCCTTTGCCCTGCACCCAGCCAAGGTCTGTGGTGTAAGAGCCAATGAAGACGTTAGTCTCAGCCATAATCACTGGGCCAATAATAAGTACTCTACCACCTTATCTGGTTTTTTTCAGTACGCCGTGCCAAAGCAGCGGGCGATCGTCGCACCAGCCCAGGGTGAGATTCAGATCCCTGACGCTGCAATAAAGCTCCAGTTCAAGATTCTGCTCAGCAAGACGTTCGCCTTCTGGGCTTCGGACTTCAAGCCTCAACACTGGCATGAATGGAACGGCCGCTTCCGGGCTAACGTGCGCCACTTCCTCAAAGGCGATGCCGGCCTTGCATTCAGCGTCAGCCAGTCAGCGCTTGATCGGCACGCCGATGCTGGCGATGGGCGATGAGATCGGCCGCAGCCAGCAGGGCAACAACAACGCCTATGCCCAGGACAATCCGATCAGCTGGCTTGACTGGACGCTGCTGCAGCGCAACGCCTACCTGCATCGCTTCGTGCGGGAGCTGATTGCCTACCGCCGCCGCCGCGATGTGGTGATCAACGAACGCCGCCTCAGCCTCTGCAATCTGGTGCAGCACCATCAGGTCAGCTGGCATGGCGTTGAGCCGAACCAGTCCGACTGGAGCGAATCCTCCGGCTCCTTCGCCGTGACGATCACCAGCATCGACCATCAGTTCCGCTGGCACGCCATGGTCAAGCCCTGGTGACAGCCGCTGACCTTTCATCTACCCGCCGCCGATGGCGGCCAGGCGTCATGGCATCGCTGGATCGTCACATCCCTCGCCAGTCCCGACGACATCGTGCCCTGGGTGGATACCCCGGCCCTGGCGGAGGACACCTACACGGTTGGGCCCCGCTCGATCGTGGCGCTGATCGTCGGGCTCAAGCCTGAAGCAACTGCAGCTGATGGCCATCCGGATCGGCCAGCTGCAGGGCCCGCGTAGCCCCGATCAGCCCGGCCTGATCCCCCAGCTCCACGATTCCCGGCGAAATCAAGCGACCGCCGAAGGCCTCGATCTGAGCCGCGATCGCCTCCAGATCCGCCACCCGCAGCCGCAGCTGCCAGTGGGCCAGATCCTGGATGCCCTGGTCGGCGGTCATGGGGCGGCCGCCCGTGGGTTCGCGGTAGTCGAGGCATTCGACACCGGCGCCTGTGGGGCAGCGATGGCCGGTGATGTGCACCCGCGTCCCGTCCAGTCCGTCGAGCCCGTCCTGTTCCAGCCCGCTGTTGACGCCGTCGCCACCGGCACTCAGGCCCAGCAGCTCGCGATAGAAACGGCAGCTGGCGGCGGTGTCGGCGATGCCGATGGCGCTGTGATCGATGCCCAGCAAGGGCCCAGGCGCTTCGACGTGCCAGCGGGCCTCCCCCTTATCCGGCGGGAACTGCAGCAGCTCCAGCGGATGGCCCTCCGGGTCATGGAACTTGTAGGCGACGATGCCGGCGGCGGCGGTGTTCCAATCAGGCAGCCGCTGGGGCGCCGAGGAGATCGGCTGGATTCGGCCGGACGCGAAGGCCGGCTGCAGGCCCGCCAGGGCCGCCTCCATGGAGTTCACCACCAGGCAACTGTGCTGAAACCAGCGGTCATTGCTGCGCGAATCGACCGGTATCGGCCGGCCCGCACGGGCGCCGGTACCGGGATCGAGCACTTCGGTGAGCTCCAGCACTTCGGCGCCGATCGTCAGCCGCAACAACCGGAAGCGAGCCCCCGGCAAGCCCACCAGCTCCGCATACGGCCCGCCGTGCACCAGCAACGGCTCACCAGAGCGGTGGAATCCCAGGCACTCCGCAAAGAAGCCGGCTGTGGCTTCGGCGTCAGCCGTCGTGAAGCCGATGCTGTCGGTGTGGGGATGGGTCATGGCAGGTCAAGAGATCAGGGGACGGGTAGGGCGACCTTCACGGCAGCGCCGCAGCGCCAGCGGCGGCAATGGCACCGTCCACTTCGGGAGTCATGCCCGAAACACCGACAGCGCCGAGGCAGACACCCTGATGCAAAAGCGGCAGACCGCCGGCCATGGCCAGGGCCGGCTGCCCCATGGCACCGGAGAGCTGCATCAGGGCGGGCCGCTCGCCATTGATCGCCGCCTCCATCGCCTCGGTGGGTTTGCCGTTGAGGGCGGCCATGCGGGCCTTGGCCAGGGCAACCTCGACGCTGGCCGGACTGGCCCCATCGCGTCGCTCCACTAGCAGCGGATGGCCACCGGAATCAACGACCGCCAGGCTCACCACGGCGCCGCGGCGATCGGCTTCGACCTGGGCGGCGTTGACAATCGCCCGGCAGTCGTCGAGTTCAAGCAGAGAAATCAGTCGCATGGAGTGCTTCGTCGTCGGACCAATCCTGGCTCAGGCCCAGATGATGCGCATTAACCAGAGATGTCCCTGCAGCTCCACCCCAGCGGCCGCGGCAGCCAATTCCTCCTCGCCCAAACGCAGCGTGGCCTCTGCCTGATGGCGCACCAGATCGATACCGGTGAAGCTGTGGCCGAGCTCAAGCCCAAGCGCTGCGATCGCATCGAGGTTGGGGCAGGCCTGCAAACGCAGCAGCAGGGCTGGGTCGGCTTTCGCCTGGGCCAGGAAGGATTCGAGCTGGGGGTTGGCCATGGAGTGGAGGGGATGAAGGGGAAGGATCAGGTTGTAGCGGAGCCGTGAACACAGCTGACGTCGAACCGGCGCCTGCGAAGCAGAACAGAGATGACTATCGACACGTCGGCGGGGTCGAGGCCTCAGGGACGCTGGACCCCGCGGGTGTTGGTGAACAGGGCATAGAGACTGGTCGAGGCGCAGAGGAACAGACGGCTGTGGAAGCGATCGCCGAAACAGAGATTAGAGACGCGCTTCGGCACCAGCACCTTGCCCAGCAGGGTGCCATCGGGGCCGACACAGTGCACGCCATCGGCGGCACCGCACCAAAGATTGCCGTGTTCATCCACCCGGAAACCATCGGCCCAGCCAGGGGTGATCTTGTGGAACATCTCGCCACCGGAAATCGTCAGGCCGTCCTCGCTGACATCGAAGACGCGGATGTACTGACGGGGATCGGCCGCACCCGGCGACCCGGATTCGGCCACGTAGAGCTTGCTCTCATCCGGCGAAAAAGCCAGACCATTAGGACCATCGAAATCGGAAGCCATGCGCCGCAACTCGCCACTGGCAGGGTCCAAGCGATAGAGAGCTACAGGCTGCTCGGAAAGCTGGCGCCCGCCCTCATAGTCGTTCATTAATCCGTAGAGCGGATCGCTGAACC
Source organism: uncultured cyanobacterium (assembly GCA_903823115.1). Taxonomy (GTDB): domain Bacteria; phylum Cyanobacteriota; class Cyanobacteriia; order PCC-6307; family Cyanobiaceae; genus Cyanobium. Next base: position 2,179 of record CAIJRN010000026.1, on the reverse strand, counting down.
AGATACTGCCATCGCTCTTCACCACCACGTCATTGGGGGAGTTCAGCCGTTTGCCATCGGCATGGCTCACCAGGGTCGAGGTGGTGCCGTCGTGCTCCACACGTGTAAGGCAGCGGCTGCGGTGATGGCAGGTGATCAGGCGCCCCTGCCGGTCACGAGTCTGACCATTGCCGTAATCGGAGGATTCCCGGAAGACCGTGACGCCATGACGCTCGCTCCAGCGCATCGTGCGGTTGTTGGGAATATCACTGAACAGCAGGCACTGGTGATCCCCGAACCACACCGGCCCCTCCAGCCAGCGAAAGCCGTCAGCGAGAAGCTCCAGTTCGGCGTTGAACAGAATCAGACCGTCAAAGCGCGAGTCGTAACTTTCAGTGCAGGGAGAGGGAGCGTGCACAGGAGTTGCCATGCGATGAGGCCCCTCAGCAGGGGCCAGGTCTGGGGATTCAGGAAAAGCTGCCGGGCAGGGCAGCCCGCCAGTCGTCGTCGTTGCGCTGCAGGATTAACTGCAGACAGGGCACCTCGCCCACTTGACCGGAAAGATGGCCGATCCGGCCCTGCTGATCCGCCACGCAGTTCTGGTCACCACCAAAGGAAAAATCGCCTGGGCCGAACACCTGGCGCTGGCCATCCATGCTTTCAACGTACCAACTGCCGCGCAACACCACGATCCACTTCGGCACGTGATTCATATGCCAGCTGGCACTCCAGCCCGGCGGCAGCTCGGTGAGGAAGGCATTGCCGTCCTTGAACAGATCGAGACTCCACTGGGGTGAATCCCCGGGCCCCAGCACCCCCATTAGAAAGTCGGGGAGCTGGCACCAGGTCTGGCGGCTGACGCCTGCCTCATCGGTCCAAAGATGCCAGTAGCCCAGGGGGGCTGGCGCTGGAGGGTTGGTGGTTGGATCCGTCACATCGAGTAGGGGGGGAAGGGCTTCAGGGCTGATCCTTGACGGCGATGCCGGAGATTTCCAGCTGGATCCCGAGCACCAGGGCGGAGACCTCGACCACGGCACGGGAGGGGTAGTTCAACGGATCGGTGAAGAACTCCTGCCACACCGCATCGACCGTGTCGAGCGTGTTGATGTCGGTGAGATAGATGACGGCGCTGACCACATCGCGGCTGCTGCAACCGGCCTCCTCGAGCACGGCGACGAAATTACGCAGGGTCTGGCGGGCTTCAAGGGTGATGTCGCCATCGCCCACCTTGTTGCCGCTGCTGGGGTCGACGGGCAGCTGACCCGTGATGAAGACCATCTGGCCCACCTGGAAACCCTGGCTGTAGGAGGCCACCGGCTTCGGAAAGCGGTCACTGTGGAGACCTCGACGCGGAGTCGTGCTGAACGGCGCGAGTTCTGGCGACATGTGGGGGGAAGGGCAAAGAATCTGGCAACACCGTAGTCAGTCTTGGCGATCTGTCCGCCGGGATCTGATCTGCCGTCCGCGGGGATCGTGCCTAAGGTCGGGGCTCTCCAACGGACCTGCGACGCCCCGTCGCCCCAACCCCGATGACCAGCTCCAATCCCCTGGCCGGCAAGACCCTCTCCAACCTGCTGCAAGGCAAGGTCGCCATCGTCACCGGTGGCAACAGCGGTATCGGTAAATCCATCGTCGAGTATCTGGCGGAACTCGGCGCCAAGGTGGTGATCGACTACCGCTCTCACCCCGAGGCCACCGAGGATCTGGAGCGGGAGATCGGTGCCTATGGCGGCAGCAGCTACGGCGTGCAGGCCGATGTCGGCAAGCTCGATGACCTTCAGCGCCTGGTGGACGCCGCCGTGGCGAAATACGGCCGCCTCGATGTGATGGTCAACAACGCCGGCATCGAGACGCGCACCTCGATTCTCACCACCACCCCGGACAACTTTGACAAGGTGCTCGACGTCAATCTGCGCGGCGTCTTCTTCGCCACCCAGTTCGCCGCCAAGCAGATGATCGCCCAGGGCGGCGGTGGCCGCATCATTAACATCTCCTCGGTGCACGAGGACTGGCCCATGCCCGACAACACCCCCTACTGCTGCGCCAAGGGCGGCGTGCGCATGCTCACCCGCACCGCGGCCCTGGAGCTGGCCCCCCACGGCATCACGATCGTCAACGTCGGCCCCGGCGCCGTGGCGACGCCGATCAACGACTCCACCATGAACAACCCCGAGCTGCTGGCCAAGCTCAACGCAGCCAT